>NZ_JBFAWA010000001.1:0-619796 GCF_040680035.1 Nonomuraea sp. NPDC052116
GCGATCGCGATGTCGCCGGACTGGGTGCGGAGCACGACCTTGCCGCCGCCGGCCTCGGCGATGCGGATGTCACCCCGTGCGGTGCTGATCTCCGCGGGACCGCCCAGCCGGCCGACCTCGACGTCGCCGTCGGTCGCGGTCAGGCGCAGGCTCGCGGTCTCCTCGAGCGTGATCTGGCGGTACGCGCCGTCGAAGGCGACGTCACCGAGGCGGCCGACGGTCCGGAGTTCGGCGGCGGACGTCTTCGCCTCGATGTGGGAGCCGGCGGGCAGCTTGACGGTCACGTCGATGGATCCGGACGGGCCGAGGTACTGGTTCTTCACCGCGGCGGTCTCGATCCGCAGGACACCGTCGGCGTAGGCGACCGTGGTCTCCTCGGCCGCCTTCACATCGCGGCTCTTGGCGGGGTTCGTGGGCTGGACCTCGACCGTGGTGTCGGCCTGGTCGGCGGCGATGAACTGGACGCGTCCCGCGGGGATGTTCAGGACGGCGGCGATCGGGGCGGGGGTGTCGAACTTCTGCATCGTGTGCTCCTTGTGCGGTGTTCTTTCGATGCCCCTACGATCGCCGACCGCTCTGATACGGGGCTGTCGCCGTCCTGACGCTGCCGCTGACATCCGGCGGGCCTCTCGCGTTCGTTCAGGGCGAGGCCGGAGGAACTTCGAGAGGGTCAAAATCGTCATCTCTAACATGGGCGACAAGGAACATGACAATCGGTTCCGGCACCTGCCGGAGCGGCCGGACCCGGCGACGTGGCAGTCAGGCCGGGACGAAGGGCCGTTGCCGCAGGCGATCGCCGAGCCGGCGGACGTGAAGGACACCGGCCTGCGCTGGGTGGCGCCCGAGCTCGAAGCGGCACGGCAGATCAGCGACGCGATCGTACGCCGCCGCGGTTCCCGCGACTGAGCGGAACACTCGCCAGGTCAACCGAGCACACCGAACACGGCCGCACCCGGCAGCGGCCTTTCGTGACCCGCTTCCCCGCCCCCGACCGCTTCGACGTCACCCGCCAGGCCACCCAGCAACTGGGCTTCAGTCACGGCATCCACCAGTGCCTGGGCCAGCAGCTGGCCCGGCTGGAGATGCGGCTGGCCTATCCGGCGCTGCTGCGGCGCTTCCCCGGGCTGCGACTGGCCGTACCCGCGAAGGAGGTGCCGCTACGGCCTCGGGCCGCCATGTACGGCGTGGCCGCCCTGCCGGTCACCTGGTAGTGGCGTCCGCCGACAGCCTCCTCCGGCGCCGCGACTGACCCGCGGCGCCGGACGAGGTTCATCCCGGCCGTCCGCTGATGCGTTCCCACTCACGCATCCCGTCCGGCTCCCACCTCCCGTGTTGCCGCCGGAAGAGCTTCGCGGCGCGAGCGCCGCTCCACTGGGGAGGCAGCAGCTTGGCGGGCAGCGCGGGATCGACCAGCGCAAGCCGGCGCCAGGCGTGCACCAGTTGTGTCAGCCTGACCAGCGGATCGTTGGACAGCGGCCGCGTGAATTCAGCAAGGAACGCCTCATACTGCCGCGCGACCTCGTCAAGGTCCCACGCCTGGCGGACAAGCGTCGACACCTCACCGCCGGCGAGGTACTCCGACAGGAAGACCTGCGCCTCCTCGCGAACCCCCGCCTCGTCAAGGACGAACTCGGCCTCGCCGACCCGGTCGGTGTGCGTGCTGACCCACACCCCCGGCGCCGGGTTGCCGAACCCCGCCCATCGCAGTCGCGTGCGCAGCAGGTGGCGTCCGGCCCGGTTCGTCTCCGCGGCTCGGGCCAACACCACCAGCCACCGGCCGTCCCACTCCGGCTGAGTCGCGGTGAAGCCGAAGATCCGCTCGGCGCCCAGGTTGAGGAACTGCGTGAACGCCGGGCTGAGGTGCCACCACGTGTATCGCCCTTCACGTTCGGGCGTGAGCCAGCCGTCCGCGGAGGCACGCGCGAGAGCCTGCCGGCAGGCTTCCTCCTTCACGCCGAAGCGGCCCAGCGCATCGACGAACGCCGAAGTGGGCGCCGGCAGCCCCGTCGGCCTCACATGATTGCCGAGAACCGTGATCAACAGTCCCCGCACTCCGCCCGTGCCTGCGGCGTACCGGCGGGACAGGACGAACCTCTCCTCGGCGGCGTCCTCGAACGGGCCGGCCGGCGTCGTTTCGTCCTGAGGCTCAGACATGCCGGTGCCGTGGATCAGCCGTGCGGCTGCGGGCGACGTCAGAGCGCATGGGCGGATTGTAGTGCGGTCGGCCACTCGATCATCGATTGGCCGCACCTGGTAGGGGACCATCCTGAAGATCGCGCCGGCACCACCGTGGAACTTTCATCGCCACAGCTTCGCGACCAGGCCGCCACCAGCCGAATTGCCCTGGATGTTTGACGGAGACATTGACCACCGTCGCGTAAGTGTCTTACGTTCGTCCGCGAACGGCAGGCGTCGACGGAGGCAGGGATGACTTCGATCGCGGGCAGGCTAGCCGCTGCCGCAGGTGCCACGCCGATCTCGAGCCACCCGTGGCGCGTGCGGAGTCCGCCGATGACAGATCGCTCCCGCGCCGTAATTGTTGACGCCCACCTGTGATCGCAAGCCCACCACGGAAGTACGCAGTTGAGGGAGAAGCGATGCACCTATCTCGGTTACGTCTCTTCGTCGCCGTCATCGTCTCGGTCGCGGCGATCGCCGCTGTCAGCGGGGTTGTGACCAGCGCGCATGCCGCGACCGGTTGCCGCGTCACCTACTCGGTGGCCTCTCAGTGGACGGGAGGTTTCACCGCCAACGTGAGCCTGACCAACCTGGGTGATCCCATCACCGGCTGGACGCTGACCTGGTCGTTCGGCGCCGGCCAGCAGGTGACCCAGGCATGGAGCGCCACGGTCGCCCAGAGCGGTGCGCAGGTGACCGCTCGCAACGCCGGATGGAACGGCAACCTCGCCACCGACGGCAATGCGAGCTTCGGTTTCAACGGCTCGTGGAACAACAGCAGCAACCCCGTACCGTCCGTCTTCGCCCTCAACGGCGTGACCTGCACCGGCGGCACGGGCGAACCGACGCCGACGGTCACCCCGACCGGCCCTCAGCAAGCCAACTCGATGGGCTTCATCGGCTGCTCCATGGCGGAGAACGTCGCCCAGGGATACGTCGCGGTCGGCGGCAAGCGCATGTGGGGCCCGTACGGGACGGGCGGTCTGGTCGTGCAGTCGTGGACCGACCCCAACTCCAGCGCCTGGCAGAAGTTCGACCAGCAGGTGAGCAGGTTCGGCAGGCCGACGGCCGTGTGGGTGCAGATCTGCGTGTTCAACGCCAACGCGACCTATGACGAGGTGAAGCGGCTCATCGCCAACGCGCGCCAGCACGCCGCCTCCGGCGCCAAGATCTACATCACCGGTCAGCCGCTCTACGATCCCGGCCAGACATGTTTCCTGGCAGGCGCCAACGGTCCGCAGCTGACGGACGATCTCGCCAGGCAGGCGGCCGCCGACCCGACGCAGAACGTGACCTACTCCGGGACGTTCCGGCTCAAGACCAATGAGGTCGCCGACGGCTGCCACGCCAACACGGCAGGCCAGCAGTCGCTCGGCAGGCAGGCCCAGGCGTTCTGGGGATAGCCGACGAGCCAGGTCACCCACTCGTATATGCAGGCGCGAGGGCGGATTCGGCGACCTTCAGCGCCTCGCCTCAAGGTCGGGCCCTGGGTCCTCCGGGCCGCTGGACGCCGTGGTCATCGCGGACGTCTTCGCGCGGGCGTCCTTGCGGAGCTTGCGGATCACGATGACCACGGCGACCACCAGGAGCACTCCGCCCAGGATGATGAGCATCAGGTTGTCGGCGTTCTTCAGGCCTGCGGCGACCGCGATGCCGACCAGCAAGGGCATGGCCGTCGAGCAGGCGGCGCCTGCGGCCACCGGTGGCAGGAATGTGCGGTAGGGCATGTGCGCCGCTCCGGCGACGGCGGGTACGAAGCTGCGGACGAGCGGTATCAGCCGGCCGGTGAACACGGCCTGGCGACCGTGTCTTCGGAGCAGGGCCGAGGCTCTGTCCCAGCCGTCCCCGCCGTACCTGCGGATGAGCTTGGTATTACGCAACGAAGGGCCGACGCGGCGGCCGAGCTCGAACCCGATCACGTTGCCGACCAGGGCGCCGACCGTGACCACCGCCCACATGAGCAGAAACTCCGGCACCGAGTTGATGGTGGCCGCCGCGATCAGCAGCGCCGCCTCCCCCGGAAGCAGGAACCCGACGCCGATGATGGCTTCTCCCAGCGCGATCGCTCCTGCTCCCGCCAGCATCGCGGGCTCGGGCAACGACTGCAACCACTCAAGCACATTGAAGAACGCCATGACCGGCACCTCTCAGATGGATCTCTCCGGAATCAACTGGCAGCATGCTGACAATTATTTAAGCGCACATCAGGGTTCACCCTGATATCAACCCCGACATTGACTACCGACAGAGAGGGAGAGTCAGCCGAACAGGCTGCCCGCGCGTGGCTTCTTCACCACGGGCGCGGCCGGGGGCTGGACGGTCGCCGTGGCAGGCGAGAGGCCGTCGAGGACGAAGCCCAGGTAGCGGCGCCAGCCCTCGGTCTCGGGGTCCATCGTCCAGAGCACGCTGGTGAGCATGGCCATGATCCGGCCCAGGTCCTCCGGGACGAGGTCGGCCCGGAGCAGGCGGGCCTGCTGGGCCCGGCGCATGAGCACGATCATGGCCTCGAAGAACGCGGTGGAAAGGTCGGGCGTGAGGGAGTCGGCGCTCTTGGCGGCGGCGAGCGTGCTCATCTCGCGGGTCACCATGGCGAGCGCGGCCTCGATCAACGCGGTCAGACCGTCCCGTGGATCCTCGTCGTCGAGCGCTCGCTCGATCGCCGGCATGAGTTCCTCGGCCACCCGCTGATCGAGAACGGCCTTGATCAGGTCGCCCCGGCGCGGGAAGTGGCGGTAGAGCGTCCGGATGCCCACCCCGGCGCGGCGGGCGATCTCCTCGAGCGACACCTCAGGGCCGTCGTCGGCGAAGGCCGCGTGAGCAGCCCGCACGATGCGTTCGACGTTGCGCGCGGCGTCGGCCCGCAGGTGCCGCTCAGTCTCTGTGGCCATCAGCAGAGCATACCAACTGGCAGGTTGCTGCCAGTTGTGCTAGCTTCTGCCCCACGAGGGGAACTGGCATCACACTGCCAATTGTTCGGGGAGGAGTCCGATGAAGGTGAACGTGGCCGCCGACAAGTGCGTCGCCGCAGGTCAGTGCGTGCTGCTCGCGCCGGACGTGTTCGACCAGCGGGACGAGGACGGCGTCGTCGTGCTGCTGGACGAGACGCCCGGCCCGGAGTCGCACGACGCGGTCCGGGAGTCGGCCATGGTGTGCCCCGCCGCGGCCATCCACCTGGCGGAGTCATGAACCGGGTGGTGATCGTCGGGGCCTCGGCCGGCGGGCTGGCGGCGGCGGAGTCGTTGCGTCGGATGGGATTCGCGGGCGTGATCACGCTCGTCGGTGACGAGCCCCGGCCGCCCTACGACCGGCCGCCGCTGTCCAAGCAACTGCTGACCGGGCAGTGGGCGCCGGCCAAGCTCGCGCTGCGTCCGGCTGCCGACCTCGACGCGCTGGGGCTGGAGCTGCGGCTGGGCCTGCCGGCGACCGGGCTGGACCCGGGCCGGAAACAGGTGACGCTGGCCGACGAGACCCGCGTCCCTTACGACGCTGTGATCATCGCGACCGGCGTCCGTGCTCGCCGCCTCCCCGGCACCGACGGTCTGGCCGGAGTGCACACGCTGCGCACCCTGCCGGACGCGCTGGCGCTGAAGGAAAGACTCCGGCCGGGACGGCACCTGGTGATCGCCGGCGCCGGGTTCGTCGGCGCCGAGGTGGCCGCCACCGCCCGCGCTCTCGGGGTCCGGGTGACGTTGCTGGAAGCGGGGCCGGTGCCGCTGGGCCAGGCCGTCGGCGAGGAGGCCGGACGGTTCCTGACCCGGCTGCACCACGACCACGGCGTTGCCGTGCACACAGAGGCCGTGGTCACCGAGATCCTCAGCGCCGAGGGCACGGTGACCGGCGTGCGTCTGTCCGATGCGACCGTCCTGCCGGCCGACGACGTGCTGGTGGCCATCGGCTCGGTGCCCAATACCGAATGGCTGGCAGGCAGCGGCCTGACCGTCGACGACGGACTGGCATGCGACCAGTTCTGCTCAGCCGCGGAGAACGTGTACGGAGCCGGTGACGTGGCCCGCTGGCACAACCCGCTGTTCGGCACCGCGATGCGGATCGAGCACCGCACCAACGCCGCCGAGCAGGGTATGGCCGTCGCCCGCAACATCCTCGGCGAACCCCGCCCGTTCGCCCCCGTCCCGTACTTCTGGTCCGACCAGTACGACGTCAAGATCCAGGCCTACGGCCACCTGCGCGACCATGACGAGGCACTCGTCATGGACAGTGACCTCTCCCGGCGGCAGTTCCTCGTCGCCTATCGCAGAGGCGAGCGCGTCGCCGGCGTGCTCGCCGTCGGCAAATCGCCCAAGATCCTGCGCGCCTGGCGCTCCCTCATCGCGGCCGGCGGCCCGTGGACCGCCGCTCTCACCAGCCCGACCGCCGCATGACCCAACAGGAGGTTTCCATGAGCACCGCGACCGATACCGACGCCGCGGACCTTCCGATCTTCCCTGGCGATCGCGAAGCCCGCTGCCCGTTCAACCCACCCGCCGAGTACACGCGCTGGCGCGAGGAGGAGGGCCTGCGCCGGGTGAACTGGAACGGTCACACCGTATGGGCGGTGAGCCGGTACGAGGACATCAAAACCGCCATGGCCCACCCGGCGATCAGCGCGGAGGTCCTCGGTGTGCTGCAGGGCCACGGGAAGCACGAGGGCCCCAACGCGCCGGAGACCTTCCCGAGAATGGACGACCCGGAGCACGCGCGGCTGCGCCGCATGCTCACCAAGGACTTCACGGTCAAACGGGTCAACGCGATGCGCCCGGACATCGAGGCGATGGCGAACGAGTTCATCGACGCGATGGTGGAGAAAGGACAGCCGGGTGATCTCGTCCAGGACTACGCGCTGCCCATCCCGTCGCTGGTGATCTCGCTGCTGCTCGGGGTGCCGTACACCGACCACGACTTCTTCCAGGGCGTCACCGGCAAGCTGATGAACATGAACACCCCGCCCGAGGAGAAGCTGAAGGCCTCCCGGGAGTTCTTCGGCTACATGATGGAGCTGGTGGCCCGCAAGGAACGCGAGCCGGGCGATGACCTGATGAGCCGGGTGATCCGCGAGCACGTACAGACCGGGGAGCTGCGCCGGGAGACCGCGGCGATGAACGGGGTCATCCTGCTCAACGCCGGCCACGAGACCACCGCCAACATGATCGCGCTGGGCACGGTCGCGTTGCTGCAGAATCCGGACAAGGCAGCCGTGCTCCGCGACACAGACGACCAGAACGTGATCGCGAACGCCGTCGAGGAACTGTTGCGCTACCTCACGATCGTGCACAGCCTCATCGCCCGGATCGCCAAGGAGGACGTCGAGATCGGTGGCACGCTCGTCCGGGCCGGCGAAGGACTGATCATGAACCTGCCGGCGGGCAACTGGGATCCCGCGTTCACCGACCGGCCGGAGATCCTCGACCTCGACCGCCCGGCACGTGGCCACATCGCCTTCGGCTACGGCGTGCACCAGTGCATCGGTCAGACCCTTGCCCGCGCCGAACTCCAGATCGCGCTGCCCACCCTGCTGCGCCGGCTTCCCGGCCTTCGCCTCGCCGTCCCGATCGAGGAGATCCGCTTCCGCAACGACATGAGCATCTACGGCGTCCACGCGCTGCCCGTCGAGTGGTGAGGAGGAGGCGCGACATGACCGAACTCACCTTCGACGGCAGGACCGCCGTCGTCACCGGTGCCGGCGGCGGGCTCGGCCGGGAGTACGCGTTGCTGCTGGCCGCCCGTGGCGCGAAAGTCGTGGTCAACGACATCGGCGGCTCGGTGACCGGCGACGGCCGCGACGTCGGTCCGGCCGAGACCGTCGCCGCCGAGATCCGCGCCCGCGGCGGCGACGCGATCGCGGACACCGGCGACGTGGCGACGCCGGACGGCGGCGCGGCACTCGTCCGCACCGCGCTCGACACGTACGGCAGGGTCGACATCCTCGTCAACAACGCGGGCATCCTGCGGGACGCGCTGCTGGAGGACACGACTCCCGACGTGCTGGACCCGGTCCTCGACGTGCACGTCAAGGCTCTGTTCCAGGTGACCCGGCCGACGTGGAAGGTCATGCGAGAGCAAGGTTACGGCCGGGTCGTCAACACCACCTCGGCGGCCGGACTGCTCGGCAGCCCGCACAAGAGCAACTACGGCACCGCCAAGGCGGGAGTGGCCGGCTTCACCCGCGTCCTCGCCGTCGAGGGCGCCGAGCACGGCATCAAGGTCAACGCCATCGCCCCCATCGCCGCCACCCGCATGCTCGTCAATCATCTCGGCGAAGGCTCCCGGCTCGACCCCGCGAACATGGCCATGGTCAACGCCGTCCTCGGCAGGCTCGATCCCGCGCTGGTGGCGCCGGTGGTGGCGTTCCTCGCGCACGAGGACTGCCCGGTCACCGGCGAGATCTACACCGCGGGCGCCGGGCAGGTCGCTCGCTTCTTCATCGGCAGGACGCCCGGCTACCACCACCCGGAACTGTCCGTCGAGGACGTCCGGGACCACCTCGCCGAGATCCGCGACGAGACCGGCTACACCGTCCCGGCCGGTCCCGGCGAGGAGATCGCGCAGTTGCTACGGGTCGTCACCCAACAGGGCCTCGTGCCCGAGTAGCGACACCCTTCCGATCCTCGGCGCGTTCGCGTCACCTGACCTTCCGCCCGCGCCGACGGCCCCGACCACGCGAGGGTGCGGCGCATGCTCACCGGCGACAGCATGATCCTGCTGGTCGCCGGGCACGAGATGTCCGCCTACGGCGTCCACGGACTCCCCGTCACCTGGTGAGGCGATGCGTACCGACGTAACCCTTGGGGAGGAGCCGACTCCCGTGCTCCCCCGGCGCACGAGACCCACGCTCGTGCTCACGTTCCTGGCACTGGCCGGAGTGGTGTTCGCGATGCTGCAGTCGCTCGTCGCTCCGGCCCTGCCCGTCATCGCGGGCGAGTTGTCCGTGTCAACGGCGGACATCAGCTGGCTCGTGACCGCCTACCTCCTGGCCGCCGCGATCGCGACCCCGGTCGCGGGCCGGCTCGGCGACATGTTCGGCCGCCGCCGGGTGCTGCTCATCGTCCTCGGCGTGCTCGCCGCCGGCACTCTGGTCGCCGCGCTGGCCGAGACTCTCGCTGTCCTGGTGGCCGGCCGGGTACTGCAAGGGGCCGGGGGCGCGATCCTGCCGCTGGCGTTCGGCATCGTCCGGGACACGCTGCCGCCCAAACGGGTCGGCATCGCCGTCGGTCTGCTGTCAGCGCTGCTCGGCACGGGCGGTGGCCTCGGCACGGTGCTGGCGGGACCGATCGTCGCCACCCTGAACTGGCACTGGCTGTTCTGGTTGCCGCTGATGCTGATCGGTCTCACCATGGCGGGGGTCGCGTTCGGTGTCCCGGCATTCCCCGTCCGCGCTCCGGGCCGCATCGACGTGCCGGGCGTGCTGCTGCTGTCCGCCGGTCTGGTCTGCCTGCTGCTGGCGCTCAGCAAGGGCGGCGGCTGGGGCTGGGCGAGCGGCCTGACGCTGGGCCTGTTCGGCGGGGCCGCCGTGACCCTGGCCGCCTGGGTCGCGGTCGAGCTGCGAGTCCGCGTCCCGTTGGTGGACATGCGCATGTTCGCCGGCCGGGGCGTGTGGACGACCAACCTCGCGGGCACCGCCTTCGGCGTCGTGACGTTCGGCTCGTTCCTCCTCGTGCCGCTGCTGCTCCAACTGCCCACCTCGACCGGCTACGGCCTCGGCAAGTCCGTCAGCGAAGCCGGCCTGTTCCTCCTGCCCGCGACCGTGGCGATGGTGGTGTTCGCGCCGCTGTCCGGTGCCCTGAACCGCCGCTTCGGCGCCAAGCTCCCACTGGTGACGGGCATCCTCATGGCGACGTCCTCGTTCGCGCTGCTCGCCGTCGCTCACGACGCGGCGTGGCACATTCTCACCGCGGTCACCCTCATGGGCATCGGTATCGGTCTGGCGTCCGCCGCCATGACCAACGCGATCCTCGCCACCGTCCCGCCGTCCCAGACCAGCGTCGCCACCAGCATCAACACCCTCGCCCGCACCATCGGCGGCAGCCTCGGCACCGCCGTCCTCGCCGCGGTCCTCTCCGCGAACACCTCCCAGGGCATCCCCACCGAGGCCGGGTTCACCGTCAGCTTCTGGATCTGCTCGGGCGTGCTCGTCCTCGCGGTCCTCGCCGCCCTCGCGCTTCCCACTCGCCGGCATCGCGACAGCCCTGGACCTCGATCAGAGACATCCGTCGAATCGATGTGACAACAAGGACGCGAACGGCGCGGTGGAGATGTTCGCATGGAGATGGCTGACCCGGACTGGCCGATCACGTCCGCAGTGGTACGGCGGCGATGCCGCCGCCGGAGCCGATCTCACGCGGGCCTGCCGGCCGTGGCGCCCGCCAGCAGGGCCGCGCCCAAGGGGGTGATGGTGTGGAGGACCTGGGCGCCCGTCCTCCGGCTGACGATCAGGCCCGCCTCACGCAACACCTTGGTGTGCTGGCTCACGCCGGAGGCGTGGATCCGCTGGCGCCGAGCGAGCTCGCCGGTCGTCGCTCCGTCGACGGTGGCACGGAGGATGGCGGCGCGGGTGGGACCCAGCAGCCGGGCGACAGGAGCACCGGACGTCGGCAACTCCTTCGTCGCCGCCGACGGCTGAACCCGCTGGATCGGATAGACCAGCACCTGCGGCAGTTCGGGATCCGCCAACGGCACGGGCGCCCCCCAGCAGAAGTACGAGGGGATCAGCACCACCCCTCGTCCCCCGAGATGCACGTCCCGGTCCACCGGATGATCCATCGACAGCACGGGCGGCTCCCAGCGCATGATCGGCCGGAAACCGGCCAGCATGCCGCCGGCCCCGCCGTCCAGGAACGCGCGTCCGCGTACCGCCCGGTCGGCATCCACCATGCTGTGGATGTCGGGCCAGTACGGGGCGATGGCCGTGTCGAAGTAGGTGTGCAGTCCGTGCCGCAGGTCGTGGAAGGCATCCCGACGGCCGTCGGCCAGTCCCCAGGCCCATGACGGCGTACCCGTCCTGCCCGCCAGCTTGTCCAGCTCCCGGCGGAGCAGTCGCCGTGGTGTGCTCAGTACGGCGTCCACTCCCGCGTCCAGCCCGAGAACGCCGTCAGGCGGGGTGAGGAAGTCGGGGAAGTAGGAGGAGGTGCTGGGGAAGAGCGGCGCGAGGACCCGTCGCACCGCGGCCGTGCCGCCCGTCCTGGCCAGATCGTGCCGGGTACGGCTCCGCCAGACGGCGAACGCGCTTCCGCCCCTGCGCCCCATCAGGCGGTACATGCTCAGCGCGATCTCCCACAGGGGATCCGCCGTCGTGGCGATCCGCGTCCGCGCAAGGTCCTCACTCGTGAAATGGATCCGCAACATTCGACTTCGCTGTTCACGCAGGGCTTTTCAGTCATGACTGCAGAGCGTGGACACGTGTCACACCCACGAACATGATTATTGACAAACGGGGTGAAAATCGTAAAGGGCCATCCATGACCGTGCGGTTCCATGTTCTCGGGCAGATCGAGGTGACCGTGCACGGGGACGTGGTGGATCTGGGCTTACGCCAGCGCGATTCGCTCGCGCTGCTGCTGCTTCGTGCCAACCGCACGGTCACCGTGGACCAGCTGGTCGAGGTGTCCTTCGCCGATCCGGTGCCCGAGTCGGCCTGGCGGCAGGTCCGGAACACCGTGGGACGGCTGCGCAGGACCTTGGCCGCGGCCGGCTGCCCCAGCGTGATCAGGACCAGGCCGGGCGGCTATCTGCTCGAGACCGGACCGGAAACCCTTGACCTGCTCGAATACGCCGGCCACGTCGAGGCGGGCCGCCGCGCCGCCGCCGAGGGCCGGCATGCGCAGGCTGTCACGTCCCTGCGGGCGGGGCTGGCGCTGTGGCGGGGTCCCCTCCTTTCCGGCATCGACGCCACCGTCCTGGAGGCGGAGAAGACCGGCATGGAGGAGGCCCGCCTGGCCGTTCTGGAGGAGTGCCTGGAGCTGGAGTTGCGCCTCGGCCGGCACCGCGAGCTGCTGTCTGAGCTGGCCACGCTGACCGGCGAGCACCCCATGCGCGAGCGGATGTGGGAGCTGCGCATGCTGGCCCTCTACCGGTGCGGCGCCAAGGCCGACGCGCTGGCGCTCTACCAGGCCGCCCGCCGAACCTTCGTGGAGGAGCTCGGACTCGAGCCCGAGCCACGCCTGGCGCGGTTGGAGCAGGCCATTCTCACCGGTGATCCCTCGCTCGACCTCGACCGGGAGCCCGATCGCCCCCGCCCTGGTCAGTTGCCGCCCGACGTACCGGACTTCACCGGGCGGGATCGGGCTGCGGCCGAGTTGGAGGCGGCGCTGCGGCCGGAGGCCGGGCCCGCGGTGGCCGTCCTGATCGTCACGGGCAAGGCCGGGGTGGGCAAGACCACACTGGCCTTGCACATCGCGCACCGCGTGCGGGCGCGGTTTCCGGACGGCCAGCTGTTCGCCCGGCTGCGTGCCGTACAGGATCGGCGGGTGGTGCCCGGGGAGGTTCTCGCGCAGTTCCTGCGCGCGCTGGGTGAGCCGGTGCAGGACCTTCCCGCCGACGTGCACGAGCGTGCGGCCAGGTTCAGGGAACTCCTGTCGGAGCGGCGCGTCCTGGTCGTGCTGGACGACGCCGTCGACGAGGCGCAGGTGCGGCTCCTGCTCCCGGGCGGCGCGGGCTGCGCCGTGCTGGTGACCAGCAGATCGAGGCTGTGCGCCCTGCCCAGCACCGGCCGCGTGGAGCTCGGAGAGCTCGAAGCCGCCCAGTCCGTACGGTTCCTCGCCAAGGTCACGGGCGCTCACCGTCTGCGGACCGAACCGCAGGCCACGGACGAACTCGTGCGGCTGTGCGGGAACCTGCCCCTGGCGCTCAGGATCGCCGGTGCCCGGCTCGCCGGCCGGCCGCACTGGCGGATCGGTCACATGGTGGAGCGGCTCAGCGACGAGCGGCGGCGGCTCGACGAACTCGCGCACGGCGACCTGGAGGTGCGCAGCAGCATCGCGCTGTCGGCTGAAGGGCTCGACCCGGCCGCGCTCCGACTACTCTCGGGACTCGCGCTGACCGACACCCCGGACCTGCCCGGCTGGACCGCGCTCGCCGCGAACGGGTCGCCCGACCTCGTCGACAGCCTGGTCGACAGCCTGGTCGACGCCCAGCTCCTGCAGGTCGCCGGGCCCATGCGGTACCGCTTCCACGACCTGGTCCGCCTGTACGCCCGTGAGCTCGGCGAGCCCGAGGCCGTCCCCCGCGTGCTCGCCGGCTGGCTGGCGCTGGTCGAACGGGCACATCGCGCGGTCTACGGCGGCGACTACGCGGTCCTGCACGGCACCGCCGCCCGATGGCAACCACCGGGCCAGGACATCGTGGACACCGAACCCCTGGCCTGGTACGAAACCGAACGCCCGAACATCGTCGCCGCCGTCCGCCAAGCCGCCGCACTCGGGCACGACGAACTGTGCTGGGACCTGGCGGTCAGCGCGGCGTCGCTGTTCCAGACCCGCGGACACTACGACGAATGGGAGGAAACACACCGCGTCGCGCTCGCCGCCACCCGCGCGGCCGCCAACACCCGCGGCTCCGCCGCCCTGCTCACCGGGATCGGCCTGCTGGAGGCGTACCGGCACCGCTACGGATCGGCCGCCGCCGCCGTCGAGGAGGCCCTGGAGCTCTTCGAAAGCTGCGGCGACCGGCATGGCTGGGGCCTGGCGAACGGGGTGGCCGCGTTCACCGCAGGCATGCGAGGCCTGTACGCCGAGGCCGTCGAGCAGTGCGAGCGCGCCCTCCACGCGGTACGCCAGGTCGGCGACGCCGGGGCGGAGATCCTCGTGCTGCGCCTGCTGGGCCAGCTCCTGCTGGACGTCGGCCACCTCGACTCCGCCCGCCCGTACCTGGACAAGGCCCTTGCCGCGAGCCGGGCCGTCGACCCGCACATCCATCCAGAAGTCGCCTACCGGATCGGCGAGCTGCTCCTCGCCTCAGGACGGCTGGAGGAGGCGGAGCAGGCGTTCACCGACCTGCTCGCCACCGTCATCGGCCTCGGCGACCAGCGGGGCGAGGCTTTCGCCCGCTACGGCCTGGGCTGTCTGCACATCGAGCGGGATCGTCTCGCCGCTGGTGAGGAATACCTCCATCAGGCGATCGAGCTGGCCGGTGCCGTCGACGAGCCTTTGGCGGAGGCCAAGGCGTGGCTGGCGCTCGGCGCGGCGAGCAGGTTGCGCCGTGACCACGAAGGGGCGCTGCACAGGTTCGGCCAGGCCGAGCGGCTCGCACGGGCCATCGACTCGCCGATCTGGCAGGCCCGCGCCCTGCACCAGGTGGCCGAGGTGCACGACGAGCGTGGCTGTGAGCCGTCGGCCGCCGCGGCCCGTTCCCGGCTACGCGATCTCATCGCCGCCGTCGGGGGCGTCGCCCCCGACATCGAAGCGGGGGTCCCCGCCCGGCGGGTCCATCGGACCCGCCGGGCGGACTGAGCGGACTCACTACCCCTCGACCGGCGCGTGCCAGTCCGTTGCGGGTCTGAACTCCATGATCACTCCTCCTTTCCTGCGTACTCGTAGGTGTACCGGGTCGCCCGCCGCCAGGCGACGCCGGCAGGAACGGCGGCCAGCACTCCGATCGCCGCGAACGTCGCGATGCTCGCCGCAGGTCCAACCGCCTCGGCGAGCAGGCCGGAGCCCAGGATCCCGAGGCCTTGCGCGGCGAACAGCCCCGACGCCGCGATTCCGACCGCTTGACCGCGGTACTCGACCGCGACCGCCAGGACGAACGTCGCGTTGGCGACCACCTGGTAGGCGGCGAAGACCCCGGACAGCACGAGCAGCACCAGCGACAGCCAGACCGGCGGCGCGAACACCATCGCCAGCAGAGGCACACCGGTGAGCACCGTCAACGGGCCCAGCAACCGGGACCGGAGCTCGGCCGGGACCAGGCGGGTGAGCAGCAGGCCGCCTGCTGCCGAGCCGACCGACTCGGCGGCCAGGAACAGGCCGGCGGCCACCGTTCCCGCGCCGATCTGACCCGCGTACGGGACCGCGAGGCCGAGCGGCGCGACGTAGAAGCCGTAGGTCCAGGCCAGCGACACCAGCGCGCGTAGCTTGCGGTCGCGCCGGACGAGCCGCATCCCTGCCCGGGCCGAGCCCAGCATCGTCGCGTCCCGCCTGCTCGCGGGGCGCGGCCGGAGGCCGAATCGGAACAGCAGCGCGGAGACGGCGAACGTACCCGCGTCCACCAGCAGCGCCATGTGCGGCCCAGCCGCGCTCACCAGCACACCGCCGAGGGCGAATCCGCCGAAGTAGGAGATCTGCGCGGCCGTGGACATCACCGCGAGCCCCATCGTGTAGCGATCGCCGGTGAGCATGACCGACATGTTCGCCGACCGCGCGGCGCGCGCCGGCGCGTTCGCCGCCTGCACCAGGAACACGAGCAGCCACAGCACGGGCAACGGCACACCGGGGATCGCGGCGGCGGCGATGAGCGCGGCCCGGACGAGGTCGCACGCCACCATCACCTCCCGTCGCGGGTACCGGTCCGCGAGCCCGCTCAGCAGCGGGCCGCCGAGCAACTCGGGCACGTACGTGAGCGCGACGCTGATCGCGGTGAACACCGGCGAGCCGGTGTCGGCGTAGACGAGGATGGCGAGAGCCAGCCGCGCGACCTGATCGCCCGCGGTCGAGAGGCTCTGGGCCGCCAGCAGCGCGCGGAACTCCCGCACCGCGAACACTTCACGAAAACCCGGCGGACGCTGTCCCATGTTCGCCTGCCCCCAAACGCCGATGCGCTCCGAGCGGCAGCATCGCCCGCCGCTGTCATATCGGCGTCATAACCCTGCGGCTATGACGCGGCTATGACGCCTCCCGACGACTCTGGGCGGCAATCCAGATCCGCTACAGACAGGGGGATAAAAATGCGAATCGTCACCGGAATTGTCGCCGCCGCCGTGGGTGTCGCGCTGCTGATCGGCCCGACGGCTCAGGCCACGTCCGCGGCCTCGGACAGGGGCGGGCTCGGCGGCAGCAGCGGGCTCGGTCCGAGCAGCGGAATCGGCGGGGGCAAGGGGTACAGCCGGAGCAACGCGGGCAGGTTCGGCGGCTAGTCAGTGCTCCATCGTGCGGCCCGTTGTGAGTGGCCGGGGACGGGCAGCCATCCCGCTCCCACGACGCAGGGATCCCAGCGGGCCGCACAAGTAGCCCGGTAACCGGCGGTGCCGGGGAGCCCGCCTGGTCACGCCTCGGAAGCTGAGCCCGCCCTCGGGCGGGCGTCCTGGACGGGCGGTGGCCACCTGCCCGTTCCGGCCGCGCGCAGCGCCCGGGATCCGAGTCTCGGCCTGCCTGCGCGGAGCGGACCGTGTCGACCATGACGTCCGCCCCTGGCTCCGACGCATGGGCTCCAGCCACTGCCGATTTGGTAGCCGTTGCCGTAAGGGGCGGTGGGGGAGGCTTTGAAGTTGTTGCCGTAATAGCGGTCCCGTCTGATTTGATCGCGAGAATGTCGGCGAAGCCGTCGCCGCTCACGTCCGGGATCCTGGTCTTGTCGTCGGGGATGACAGGCGACACGTAGCCCATGAGCCGCGAGTTCTCCCGCAGGCCGATCCGGTCGGGGATGTTGCCCTCGACGGTGGTGACGACTCCGCCGGCGATGGTCCCCGTGCGCCATGACCCACGTCCTCTGACCGACCTGGGTCGGCATCGGTGGTGCCTTACAAGGACCCGGCTCGGTGACCACGGTCAGCACGCGCGCTGCCGAGCGGCCCCACCGGTGATCTTGCTGGTTTCCTGGTCAGTCGGCGGAGTGCTGGAAGCCGCGCAGTATCGCGGTGACCCCCATCTCGAAGTGGTCGTCGAGGGTGGTGGCGTCGGCGGCTTCGGCGAGCACGTTGTAGTCGGGACTGCCGGGCCGCGGTTTGCGGCTGCGCCGCTCCGCGCCGAGCCGGGTCACGGCGATGGCCAGGGCGTGGCCGATGGTGAACTCGCGCAGGCAGCGGGCTATGCGCAGGGCCTGCGCCGGGGCGATGC
Organism: Nonomuraea sp. NPDC052116; assembly: GCF_040680035.1. Lineage (NCBI taxonomy): Bacteria > Bacillati > Actinomycetota > Actinomycetes > Streptosporangiales > Streptosporangiaceae > Nonomuraea > Nonomuraea sp. NPDC052116. The sequence continues at coordinate 17,157 of NZ_JBFAWA010000001.1, forward strand.
CGTCGGCATGGAGTTTGGTGAGCATCTTGACGCCGGTGTCGATGGAGACGGGCGAGCGCACCGGCCGGGTCGCGAACACCTGCACGGCGTGGGGGTGGCGCAGGAGGGTGTCGCGCAGTCGCAGGCAGTATTCGCGCGCCAGGTCCTGCCAGGGGCCGTCCCAGGGCAGGGTGTCGACATCGATCTCGGTGAACAGCGCCTCGGCGACGCCGTCGAAGAGCGCCTCCTGGTCGTCGTAGTAGCGATAGACGGCCATCGGGTCGAAACCGACCGCGGTGCCGAGCTTGCGCATGGAGAACTTGCGCAGGCCGTGGGCGTCGATGAGGGCGAGTGCGGCGACGGCGAGGTATTCGCGGGTGAGAGTGGGCCGGGTGGGCGGCTCCGGCAGCGTGCCCGGCGATCTGGGGTCGGCCGTCATGCTGCGAAGCCCTCCAGGATCGTGGTGAGTGTCTTGGTGAATTCCTCCGGGTGCTGCATGTACGGGACGTGGCCGCCGGGGAACTCCTGGCAGGGTATGCCAAGGCGCTCGGACAGCACGTGCGCGGGAGTGTAGTAGGGCTTGCCGACGCTGTCGCGCCCGGTGGCCAGGCACCACGGCGCCGTGGTGGCGGCCAGCGCGGACAGGTCGGGCTGGTAGTCGAAGCAGAAGGCGGGTAGCTCGCGGCGCAGCATGAGCTCCGCGTTGTGGAGTTGGCGGGTCATCGCATCCGGTTCGCGCCGGGTGAGCCTCCGCGCCAGGTCGCCGGCGGTGAGCATGAGCTGGGTGCCGGCGGCGATGACGGTCTGGCCGGTGGGCGACAGGAAGATGCGCGGGGGGTCGGGCAGCGTCATCGCGCCGAAGGCCGCGAAGGCCCGCATCAGGTGCCCGTCCTGGCCGAGGCGGCCGATGTGGTCGATTTCCCGCCGTTCGGCGGAGTCGGCCGGCAGGAGCTGGACCAGCGGCGCCTCGTGCACGACGGAGCCCAGCAGGCGGCCGGGATGCCTGATCACCGTCTCCAGGGCGATGATCGCGCCCCCGCTGTTGCCGAAGACGTAGGCGCGTTCGAGGCCGTAGTGGTCGAGGACGGCGACCGCGTCGTCCGCCTGCGTGGCAGGCGTGATCGAGGCGTCGGGGTGGGTGAACGGGCTGCGTGAATTGCCGCGCCGATCGTAGGTGATCACGGTGTACGTCCGCGCCAGCAGCGGGACCACGTCCGCATACATCCCGGCATCGCCTCCGCCGCCGGAGATCAGCAGCAGCGGGGGCCCGTCACCGGCAAGTTCGACGTGTAGCCGAGCCCCGGGCACCCCAACCGTGTCGCTCGTCATGGCTCTCCTTCCTGATGACGTCAAGCACGCGTCTACACTGTAGCTCCTGTCTACATCGTAGACACATGAGAAGGACGGGAGCTTCGCCCTTGCCGGGCCACTGCTGACCCGCCCGATCTCGCGGCGAACGACAGGAGGACTGCCGTCGTGTTCCAGGGATTCAAGGCGAGTGGGACACCGCAGCACTACGATCTTGATGGTCTCCCACCCCCTGTGAAAGAGGCCACCAGTGGTCACGCACTCCGAACTCGTCCGGGTCTTCGGCACGGACGGCATCGTCACGCTCGACCGCGACCAGGTCGAGGAGCGCGGCTTCCGGCCGGAGGACGTCGAGCTGCTGTGCGAGGTCGGCCTGCCGGTCACCGCCGACATTCTCTTCACGATGCACGTGAACGGTCCGTTCGATGCCTTCACGGTCTTCGATGCCGAGACGCCGAACCGACCCGCACGTTTCATGATCCTCGGTAAGGGCCGTACCGACGACCGGATCCGCTACGCCGTGGAGCTGGAGAGCAGCAACGTCTACCTGCTCGCGCTGGAGGACGGCGTGCCCACCCCCGAGCCCGAGACCATCAACACCTCGCTCGGCGCGTTCGTGGAGTTCCTGTACCGGATCGAGCTGTGCGCGCGGGAAATGGGCGGGGCGGACCTCGAAGAGTCGCGCCCGTACCTCGAGAAGCTCATCGCCGACCTGAGGACATATGACGAGCGCGCTCTCGCGCCGGACACGTTCTGGGGCGGGCTGCTGGACGCCTACCTTCACGGCGGCGTCCCCCGGTGGCGCAAGGGCAGCCGAGAGGCGATCGTCACCGCGCTGGAGGCGCACCTCCCCGATGACGAGCCGCTGCGCTGGGCGACCAATATCCCGGTGGGTGAGGGTGTCCAAGAGCTGAGCGCGCACCGCGCGGACGGCTACTGGCTGCTTGTCACGTGGGGTTTCAGCGACCTGGACGGTCTGCTCGACGTCGACCCCGAACCAGGTGCCAGCGGCCTCGGTTTCGAGCTGACGATGCGCGTCCCGCGCGACGAAGGCGACGAACTGCCGCCCGGCTGGGCACTGGCGACGCTGCAGAATCTCGGCACGTACGTGTTCGGCGAGGGCTACCCGTTCGCCGATGGGCACCGGATGGGTGTCGGCGGGCAGCTCGGCCCCGAGACCAGCAGACTCAACGCGCTGGTCTTCGTCACCGACCCGCACCTGAGCGTGATCGATGCCCCTGACGGCCAGGTCGCGTTCATCACCGCCGTGGGCGTCACCCGAGAGGAACTCGCCGAGGCGAAGGCCACCAGCAACGACGCGTTGCTCGCCCGCCTCACCGGGGCGAACGGTGTCCCGCTCACCGACGTCACCCGGTGAGCGTCAACCTCAGGCCACCGAAGGCCCAGGACGACACCGGAGGGGCGTCCCCCTTGAGCAGCGACCACGCCCAGGGCTGGCGGCCGTTCGTCAAAGGGAACCCCCAGAGTCCCCAAGCGGCCCTCCGAGAAGTGGATCCGGCCGGCCCCAGCGCAAGACGGTGATCTCGGTGCCCGGGTCGCCGGCCCGCGACAGGCCCTCGGCCGCCTGTCCGCGGACGTCGCCCGTCACCCGCGCGCAGCGTAACGCGATCTCGTGCGTGGTGTGCCATTCGTCGTAGAGGCCGCAGGCCTCGAACAGGTGCATGGCGGTGGAGGCCAACTCCCAGCACAGCGGGCCGACGCCCAGGGCGGCGCTCTGTCGTACGGCGGCGACGATGCCGGCGCGCTCGGCGTCCACCCAGTCGAGCGGGTCGCGGCGGACATGGCGGTCGGCGGCCTTCGCCTCCGGTGGCCCGAGCGGGCCACGGCCGTGCGGCAGGCGGTGGTCGCCGCCGCACAGCCGGATGTGCGCTTGCCGGGTCAGGGCGAGCCAGGCGCTCAGCGCGCGGCGCAGGGCGGCGTCGCGCTCGTGTTCGCGCTCGTCGGCTTCGGCGCACTCGCGGGCGTAGACGCGAGTCAGGTCGTGGAAGCGGAACCGGGTCCGGCCGGAGGGGTCGCGCCGGGCGTCGAGCAGGCGTACGTCCACGAGCTCCTCGAGGAGGTCCTCGGCCTCGGCGTCGGGCAGGTCGAGCAGGGCGGCGGCCACCCAGGCCGCGAAGTCCGGCGCCTCCAGCGTGCCGAGCAGGCGGAACAGCCGCCGCGCCGGGGCGGTCAGCCTGTGATAGCCGACCGCCAGGCTGGCGCGTACCGTCTGGGAGCCGTGCGAGAGCTGGCTCAGCCGGTCGCGGCTGTCGCTCAGCCGCGTGACGAGCTGGGCCAGGGCCCAGTGCGGGCGGGCGGCGAGCCGGATGCCGGCGATGCGCACCGCCAGGGGAAGCCCGCCACACCATTGGACGAGCAGGTCGGCGTCCGCGGGCGCCCCGGCAGCGCGCTCGGCGCCGATCAGGCCGCGCAGCAGTTCGAGCGAGTCGCCGGGCGGCATCACCGGCAGGTCGATCAGCCGTGCCGCGGGCAGGGCGGTCAGCCGGCGCCGGGCGGTGACCAGCACCGCGCATTCGGGCGTGCCCGGCAGCAGCGGCTGGATCTGGCTCTCTTCGGCGGCGTCGTCGAGCACGACCAGGTAGCGGCCTTTGGCGAGGATGCTGCGGTACAGCTCGGCCCGCTGGTCCAGGCCCGCGGGGACGGCGGTGCCGTCCACTCCGAGCGCGCGCAGGAACCGGCCCAGCGCCTCCTCCGGATCGACGGGACGGGCGTCGCCGCCACGCAGGTTGACGTAGAGCTGCCCGTCGGGGAACTCCGGGCGGACCTGATGCGCGGCATGCACGGCGAGGGTGGACTTGCCGATGCCGCCCTGACCCGAAACCACGCACAGCGGCAGGGGCGTTTGATCGCCGCCGGGGCACAGTGCCTCGACCGCCGCCGCCAGTTCGTCCTGCCGGCCGACGAAATCGGCGATGTCCGCCGGCAATTGGCAGACACCTCCTTCGAGCGGCGCGCGGTCAGGCTCGCCGCCCACGACCGCGACCCGCGGCCGCCGCGGATCCCGGCCCGGCTCCTCCGCCGGCACGCCCCGCGCCCGCTGCTCTTCCTGCGCCAAGGCGAGCATCAGCAGGTCCCCGGCCCGCTCCTCCCACAACTGGTCGCCGATGACCTCTCGGGCGTGGCCGGGACCAAGCTTCGTCTCGGCGCGGTCGAGCCGGTCCTGTGTGCCGCGGCCCGGCGCCCCCTCCAAGGGCGCGGCGGACTCCGGCCCGCCCTTCTCGGCCGCGAACCGGGCGAGCCGCGCTTCCTGGTCGATCGTGAGCGGACCGGCTCCTTCGGCGTCGCCCGAAGAGTTGAGCTCCGAGGGAGCTCGGCCCATCGGCGATGCGCGCCTGGCCGTAGGTTCGGTGCCTGCCAGGACCGCGACGTGGAGCTGCTGGAGGTCTTCACCCGGCTCCACACCGAGCTCGTCGACGAGCACCGATCGGGCGCGCCGAAAGGATTCAAGGGCTTTGTCGCGTTGCCCCGCTCGTGCGTACCCCAGCATGAGCAGCCACCAGGCGTGCTCGTTCATCGGCTGCTCGGCGACAAATGGACGCAGGTCCTCGATCACTTCTTTGGGGCGGCCGAGGGCGAGTTTCGTCTCGGCCCAGTCGAGTCTCGCGATGGCAAGTCGCTCCTCCAATCCGGTGATCTGAGCGGCCAGGAAACCGGCGAGCCAGGTATCTTCCGCGGCCCGCCCGCGCCACAATGCGAGAGCTCTGTGAAACTGCCGGTCCGCGGCGTGCAACTCTTCCTGCGCGGCATGGCTGCGGGCCGCACCTATCGCCTCCTCGAACTGCAGGAAATCCACTTCCGCGACGTCCGCCTCGAGAAGGTATCCATGCTCCTTGGTGAGCAGTCTCGAGCCGAATGGCGCCACTCTTCGTAACTGGGCGATGTAGGTATGCAAGTTATGGACGGCCGAGGCGGGAGGGGTGTCCCACAACGCCTTCACCAGCCGTTCCTTGGACACCCGGGTGTTGGCGTTGATGACCAGAGCGGCAAGCACCGCCCGCTGCTTGCCGTTGAGATGGACCGGCCGCCCGTCGGCCCCGCACACCTGTACCGGCCCCAGAACCTTGATCGTCATGTCCACCTAGGTGATTCCTCTCCAGCGGAGTTTTACGCGAAGAGCGGGTGGATGAATAAGCGTGGTTTGCGCAGGAAACTCGGCGCTCCCGCACGACCCGTCGGCGGGTGGGCCGGGAAACCCCGGCCCACCCCCGATGGGAATGGCGGATTGGTCAGATTCCGTCGATCAGCCGGATGGCGATGTCCGGGCTGAATGTTCCGGCGGGCACGTTCGGCGCGATGCCGCAGTTGCCGTCCGAGTCGCCGGGGACCTTGACCCAGAGCAGCATCTCGGCGCCGCCGCCGACCTGTGCGGTGGTGCCGAGTTTGCGGCCCGACGGGTTGCACCATTCGCCGTTGGAGCCGTTGCCGTTGCGGCTGGTGTCGATCACGAATTTGGCGGTGCCGCCGAGCGCGGAGTTGATCGCGTTGGCGTAGGTGGTCGACTGGCTGGTGGTGTAGTAGTTGGAGACGTTGACCGAGAAGCCGCGGACGTTGGCGACGCCCACGCTCTGCAGCCGGGAGGCCATGGTCGCCGGTGCCGTCCAGCCGGCGTTGCCGGCGTCGAGGTAGGCCCAGGTGTTGGCGGCCTTGTCGCGGAACTGCTCGGTGGCGTAGGTCAGCATGCGGATGCGTTCCTGCCGGGCCGTCTCGCTCATGCAGTCGAAGTCGCCCAGCGAGTCGGGCTCGATGACGACGACCGCGGGGCGGCTGCCGATGCCGGAGGCGAACGCGGAGATCCACGTCTTGTACGCGGCTTCGGTGCCGGCGCCGCCGCCGGAGTGGCCGCCGCACGCGTCGCGGCCGGGGATGTTGTACGCGACCAGGACCGGCAGTTTGTCGGCGCTGTCGGCCGCGCCCACGAAGCCGGAGACGGCGGCGGCGATGTCACCGCTCCAGTTGCCGAACCACCGCGCCATCGGCTTCGAGCCGATCGAGGACTGGATCCGGGCTGCCCGGGAATCGCCGGAGTTGTTCCTCACCCAGACCGCGGGGTTGGAGTTGGGGTCGACGTAGAAGCCGCTCGTCATGCTGATCGGACCGGACCCCGACGCCGTCTCGGTGAGGGAGACGTTGTCGAGGTAGACGGTGTGGGCGGCGTTCTTGCCGAGCTGGAACGACACCTGTCCGGCCGCGGTGCTCAGGCTGGAGGTGAAGGGGAAGCTGAAGCGCTTGCTCGTCGTGGTGAGCGCGATCGGCTGCGTCAGGGTGTTGGTGTACGGGCTGTCGGCCAGTTGCACGGTGGTGACCGCGCCGACCGAGGCGGAGGCGGTGGCGTCGAAGGACAGCGTGTAGGTCTTGCCGCTGGTCAGGGCGATGTTGTTCTGGGCCACCATGGCGTCCCACGGGTTGGCCGTGCCACCGGTCACGTTGACGCGCAGCCGCCCCGTGTCCACCGCCATGGAGGTGTTGGCGGAGTTCCACCACGGCGTGGTGCCGGAGCTGAAGGTGCCGTTGACCACCAGCTCGGTCGCGGCTGTGGCGGGCGTCGCGACGGCCACCGACAGGGCGGTCACCGTTGCGGCCGTGATGGCCGCCAACCGGGTTGATACTCGCATGTACTGCTTTCCTTTCTGGGATCCCCTGTCACAGGGAGTCGGCGAAGGCGGCGATCCAGGCGAGGGATGAGTTCCAGTTGATCGCCACCTCGTTGGTGGACCAGGAGCCGATGTCGTCGATGTAGCACTTGGCCGGTGCGCAGCCGGCGAGGTTGCGCTGGGCGACCGGGTCCTGGAGACCGGAATTGGGGCCTCCGGCCAGGGAGCCGGGGGCGGGGTTGGGCAGGCTCGGGTCGATCTGGTGGGCCCAGAATCGGTGGTGCTGGTTGTGGCTGGCCCGCTCGCCGTACCCGGTGACGTAGGACTGGTTGAGCGCGTTGCGCCCGAGCAGGTAGTCCATCGACTCCAGGACCGCTTGGCGGTAGCGGCGGTCGTGGGTGAGGTCGTAGGCCGTCGCCATGATCACTGCGCTGTTGGTCGTGGCGCTGGTCGAGCCCCAGACGTACTTATCGTCGGCCGGAAGATAGGGGTTGGCGTACCCCTGGGCGTTCATGTCGCGCACGTAGCCGTCGGCCACGGACAGCACCCGCTTGCGCGCGGCGGCGAACGTGGCGGAGGGGAAGCGGCCGGGCAGCCGGGTGACGGTCAGGTCGGCCAGCGCGCCGGTCGACTGCCAGGAGAACCCGTCCGCGGTCAGTTTCGTGGTGACGAAGGGCAGGTAGGAGCGCTTGCCGGTGGTCGCGTACAGCTCGGCGGCGGCCCAGGAGAACTCGTCGGAGACGTCGGTGTCGTCGTAGGCGCCCCCGCCCTCGCCTCCCGGTGGCGCGAAGAGGTCGGGATGCGCGCGGGCCGCACGCCAGGCGGTCTCGGCGGCCTCAAGGCAACGCCGGGCGAACGCGCGGTCCCATGCCTTCCAGATCCGGGCGCACTGGGCGCCGGCGGCGGCGAGGTTGAGCGTCGCGGCGGTGGAGGGCGGATAGAGGTAGCGCGGCTGTGCGTCCAGATGCGGGATCGTCGGGTGCCCGGTCCACGCGGCGTCGTGCACCTTGTGGTGGACCAGGCCGCTGCCGGGCACCTGCATGCGGAGCAGGAACTCCATCTCCCAGCGGGCCTCGTCGAGCACGTCCGGGACGCCGTTGCCGGCCTCGGGGATGCGCAGCAGGCCGTCGCGCATCCCCTCCCGGTCGCCCTGCCCGCGCGAGCGCTCGTAGAGATCCATGAGCTGCCAGGCGGCCAGAGCGCCGTTCACGACGTATTTGCCGTGGTCGCCCGCGTCGTACCAGCCTCCGCGCACGTCCAGCGTGTGGTCGCAGGCGCCGGGCAGGCACGGGACGCGGATGTCCCCCTGGTTCGGTGCGACGCCGAGGTGCCCGGCGGGCCTGGCGTAGGCGTCGCCGACGTATGCGGCCTCGATCGGGATGCCGCTGCGGTTGTGGTAGAAGTACGCCAGCGCGTCCCTGCGCAGCCCGTCGTACACGTCGTCGCCGATCTCGAACGGCAGGCTGACCTGGTCGCCGACCGCGAGCGTGTAGCCGGTGCCCGCCTTGCGGACCGACGAGAAGTCGGCCACGTGCACCTGGTCGCCGGACATCGCGTCGGCGCCGTGCACCCGGGTGCGGCCCCGGGCCACGGCGGCGCCGCTCGGGTCGAGCAGGCGCCAGTCCAGCGGCTCCGTCCCGGGGTTGACGATCGTGGCGCGCTTGGGGCCCGAGATCGCGTAGCCGTGCTGGTTGACCCGCACCGGCGAGCCCAGGTCGCGGACGCCGCCGGGTGGGAGCACCCCGCCGACCAGGGAGATCTCGTCCAGGCAGAGCGTGTACGGCTCCGTCGCGCCGCCCATCTGGAAGGTCACCTGTCCGTGCGCGTCCGAGACGTTCGACGTCGCGGTGTACTCGAACGTCCGCGGCGTGGCCGTCAGCTCGGGCCGCCGGTCCAGAGGCGTGGTGTACGGCGGGCCGGCGAGCTGGACGGTGGTGCGGATGGTGACGTCCCGGCTGGCGGAGGCGGTGAAGCGGAGCGTGTACGGCTGGCCGTCCTCCAACGGGACGTCGTTCTGGCCGATCATGGAGTCCCACGGGTTCGTCGTGCCGGCGGGGACGTCGGCGCACAGCCGGCCCGACTCGATGCGTGACGGGGTGTTCTGGCCGCTCCACCAAGGGTCTTTGCCGGCGTCGAAGCCGCCGTTGAGTAACCGTTCGTAGGAGTCGGCGTGCGCGGGGGTCGCGAGGCCGGCGAGGAGGAGGACACAGGCTGCGGACAGCCTGAGTATGGCGGACATACCGGGACCTTTCAGGTCGCTGGACAGATCGTCCCCGGCACACCGCGGCGTCAGTGCCGGATCTTCCGCCACGGCGTCACAAGCTGTCAACCGTTTCGCGGAGATTGATCCTTGTTCTCTCCGCCCTCTTCTCAGCCGTGCGACAATCCCCTAACATCGGCTGGGAGCGCTCCCAATAATGCACGGATTTCGCACAGGAACACCGGCACAATCCGCGGCGTCAACGCAGGTAGTCGAGTGTATCAAGCGGATCAGTCCCCACTGGAACCGCTCCCGGAAGCAGGGAGATATGACATGACGACAAGGCTGGCGCGGCCGCTGCTCGCCGCCACCCTCACCGGCCTGCTCGCGGCGTGCGGCACCGGCGCACAGACGCCGGACACCGCGACCCCGGGAAAGATCACCCTGGTGGTCAAGACCTTCAGCGAGTTCGGCTACGAGGAGCTCTACAAGCAGTACGAGGCCGCTCATCCCGGAATAACGATCAAGCAGGAGAACATCGCCCAGCTGGGCGACTACCTGCCCAAGCTGCAGCAGTGGATGGCCTCGGGCAGCGGAGCCGGAGACGTGGTCGCGCTGGAGGAGGGCATTCTCATCCAGTTCATGGCCAAGCCCGAGCAGTTCGTGAACCTTCTCGACCACGGAGCCGGGTCGCTGAAGGCCGACTTCCTGGAATGGAAGTGGAAGCAGGCGCTCACGAACGACGGCTCCAAACTCGTCGGGCTCGGCACCGACGTCGGCGCGCAGGGGATGTGCTACCGGACGGACCTGTTCGCCAAGGCCGGGCTGCCCACCGACCGCGAGAAGGTCGGCGAGCTCTGGCCGACCTGGGACGCCTACCTGGCCACCGGTCAGAAATTCGCTCAGGCCAAGACGGGCGCGCACTTCTTCGACTCGGCCGGCGGCATCTATCAGAACATCCTGATGCAGCAGGGCGACCACACCTACTACGACACCTCCAACAACCTGGTGATCGACACCAATCCCGGGGTGAAGGCGGCCTGGGACCAGACGGTCAAGATGATCCAGGGCGGGCTGTCGGCGAATCTCGCGCAGTGGAGCCCGCAGTGGAACGGCGGGTTCAAGAAGGGCACCTTCGCCACCATCCCGTGCCCGTCCTGGATGCTCGGCGTCATCAAGGAGCAGGCCGGGCCGGAGAACACCGGCAAGTGGGACGTGGCGCGCGTGCCCGGCGACGGAGCCGTTCGCGGCGGCTCGTTCCTGGCGGTGCCGACGCAGAGCAAGCACCAGAAGGAAGCTGCCGAGCTGGTGAAATTCCTCACCAGCCCGAAGGGCCAGATCGCGGCGTTCAAGGCCAAGAGCAATTTCCCCTCGTCACCGCAGGCCATCGACGACCCGGCGGTGCAGGGCTTCGTCAACGACTACTTCAACAACGCCCCCGTCGGGAAGATCTTCGGAGCGAGCGCGAAGGCGCTCAAGCCGGTCTACCTGGGGCCGAACAACAACCCGGTCGGTGACCGCGTCGGCAACGCGCTGATGGCCATCGAGCAGGGCAAGCTGCAGCCGGACGAGGCGTGGACCAAGGCCGTCGAGGACGCCAAGCGTGCTGCGAAGTAGCAAGGTGCCATCCGCCGCGCACGCGAGGTCGCGGGCGGGGCTGCTGTCCCGCCTCGACCTGGTGGGCTCTCCCTACCTCTTCGTGGCGCCGTTCTTCGTGATCTTCGGGGTCTTCGGGCTCTTCCCGCTGCTGTACACCGCGTGGGTCTCGCTGCACGACTGGGACCTGGCGGGGAACGCGGGGTTCGTCGGGCTGGCGAACTACGCGGATCTGTTCGCCGACCCCGACTTCTGGAACGCGGTCGTCAACACCCTCGGCATGTTCGTGCTGGCCACGGTCCCGCAGCTGCTCCTGGCACTGGTCGTGGCGAGCCTGCTCAACCAGCGGCTGCGCGCGCTGACGTTCTTCCGGATGGGGGTGCTCGCGCCGATCGTCACCTCGGTGGCGGCGGTGGGCATCGTCTTCAGCCAGATCTTCGACCGCGACGCCGGCATGGCCAACGGCCTGCTCGCCATGCTGGGCGTGGACCCGGTGGACTGGCGGGCGGACAAGTGGTCGTCCTGGCTGGCGATCTCGGTCATGGTCGACTGGCGATGGACCGGCTACAACGCGCTGATCTTCCTGGCCGCGATGCAGTCGGTGCCGCGCGACGTGTACGAGGCGGCGGCCATCGACGGCGCCTCCAAGATCAGGCAGTTCTGGGGCATCACGGTGCCGCTGATCCGGCCGGCGATCCTCTTCACTGTGATCATCTCCACGATCGGCGGCATGCAGCTGTTCACCGAGCCGCTCATCTTCGGCCAGGGCGGCTACGCCATCTCCGGGGGCAGCCTGCGGCAGTTCCAGACCGTGGCCATGTACATGTTCGAGAAGGCCTTCAAGGACTTCGACTACGGCTACGGCTCGGCGGTCGCCTGGATGATCTTCCTGCTCATCGTGGTCTTCGCTCTGGTCAACTTCCTGGTCACGCGGAGAGCGAGATAGCCGTGCGAAACTCCGGACCCCTGGTCTACCTGACCCTGCTGGCGGCGATCGCGCTGTCGGTCTTCCCGCTCTACTGGCTGTTCGTCGTGGCCACCAGAGCCAACGACGTCGTCGGCGACTGGCCGCCGCCGCTCACCCCGGGCGGCAACCTGGGCGAGAACATCACGCGGCTCTTCGCGGCCGAGGACGCCAACTTCCTGCTGGGGATGGTCAACTCCGCGATCGCCTCCTGCACCGTGACCGTGTCGGTGGTGTTCTTCTGCTCGCTGGCCGGCTTCGCGTTCGCCAAGCTGCGCTTCCGCGGCAGGAACGCGCTGCTGCTCGTCATCCTGGCCACGATGATGATCCCGGTCCAGATGGGCATCATCCCGCTCTACATGATCATGGTGGAGCTCGGCTGGCAGAACCGGCTGCAGGCGGTCACCGTGCCGTTCCTGGTCTCGGCGTTCGGGGTCTTCCTGATGCGTCAGTACGCCGAGCGGGCCGTCCCCGACGAGCTGGTCGAGGCGGCGCGGGTGGACGGCTGCTCGACCTTCGGCATCTTCTGGAAGGTCGTGCTGCCGGCCCTGCGGCCGGGCGCCTCCGTGCTGGGGTTGTTCACCTTCATGGGCACCTGGAACGACTTCCTGTGGCCGCTGGCCGTCCTGGAGGCCGACAACCCGACCGTACAGTTCTCGCTCAGCCAGCTGTCCAGCACTTATTACACGGACTACACCCTCATGTTCTCCGGAACGCTGATCGCCACGCTGCCGCTGCTGGCCGTGTTCATCGTATTCGGCCGCCAGATCATCGGCGGCATCATGGAAGGAGCCGTCAAGGCGTGAACACGTTCGATCCTGGCTTTCTCTGGGGGGCCGCCACCTCGAGCTACCAGATCGAGGGGGCGGTCGCCGAGGACGGACGCGAGCCCTCGATCTGGGATGTCTTCTCCGCGCAGCCCGGCAACGTGCGCGAAGGCCACACCGGCGACATCGCCTGCGACCACTACCACCGCTACGCCGACGACGTCGCCCTCATGGCCGAGCTCGGCCTGCGCGCCTACCGCTTCTCCGTGGCCTGGCCACGGGTGCAGCCGCGCGGATCGGGGGCCGTCGACCAGCGCGGGCTGGACTTCTACCGGCGCCTCGTGGACGAGTTGCTGAGCCGCGGGATCGAGCCGTGGCCGACGCTGTACCACTGGGACCTGCCCCAGCCGCTGGAGGACGCCGGTGGCTGGCCCGCGCGGGACACGGCCCTGCGCTTCGCCGACTACGCCGCCGCCGTACACGACGCGCTGGCCGACAGGGTGACGCACTGGACCACGCTCAACGAGCCCTGGTGCTCGGCCTTCCTCGGGTACGCCACCGGAGAGCACGCGCCCGGCCGGCGCGAGCCTGCCGCCGCCATCCGTGCCGCGCACCACCTGCTGCTCGGTCACGGCCTGGCCGCGAGCGCCATGAGCGGTTCGCAGGTCGGCATCACGCTGAACCCCACCCACGCCGGCCCCGCGACCGGTTCGGCCGAAGACCTGGAGGCCGCGCGCCGCATCGACGGCGTGGCCAACCGGATCTTCCTGGACCCGCTGTACCGGGCCGCGTACCCGGCGGACGTCATCGCCGACCTCGCCGCCGTGACCGGCTTCGAGCACGTCCATGACGGCGACCTCAAGACGATCGCCGCGCCGCTGGACTTCCTCGGCGTCAACTACTACACCCCCGCCATCGTCTCCGGCGACGGTCCCGCCGACCCGCCGGGCAGGCCGACCCCGTACGTCGGATCGGAGACGGTGCGGTTCGTGGACGGCGAGCGGCCGCGGACCGCCATGGGATGGGAGATCGACGAGAGCGGGCTGTCCGACCTGCTCCTGCGGCTCGCCCGCGACTACCCCGTGACCGCCCTCTACGTCACCGAGAACGGGGCGGCCTACGACGAGGAGGCGCACGACGCCGACCGGATCGCCTACCTCGACGGCCACCTGCGCGCCTGCCATCACGCCATTGCGCAGGGAGTGCCGTTGCGCGGCTATTTCGCCTGGTCCCTGCTGGACAACTTCGAGTGGGCACACGGGTACTGCCAGCGCTTCGGCCTGGTCCACGTCGACTTCGCCACGCAGCGCCGTACCCCCAAGGACAGCGCGCGCTGGTACGCCGAGGTGATCAGGCGCGGTGGGCTGTGAGACCCACGATCGAGCAGGTGGCCGCCCACGCGGGGGTCGGCCGGAGCACGGTCTCCCGCGTGGTCAACGGCTCCTCCAAGGTGGGCCCGAAGACCAGGCTCGCCGTGCAGAAAGCCATCGAGGAGTTGCGCTACACCCCCAACCGGGCCGCGCGTTCGCTGGTCACCCGGCGCACCGACACGGTCGCGCTGGTCATCTCCGAGTCTCCCGAGCGGGTGTTCAGCGACCCGTTCTTCGCGGGAGCGGTACGCGGCATCGCGGCGCAGCTCACGGCCTCCGGCAAGCAGTTGCTGATCACCATGGCCCGGTCGGGCAGCGAGCGGCCGGCCTTGGAGGCCTATCTCGGGGGCGGCCACGTGGACGGGGTCCTGCTGCTCTCGCTGCATCACGAGGATCCGCTCCCGGCCCGCCTGGGGGAGCTCGGCGTCCCGGCGGTGGTGGGCGGCAGGCCGCTCGATCCCGCTCTCGCCGCCCATGTCGTGGACGTGGACAACCAGGCCGGAGCGTACCTGGCGGTACGGCACCTGATCGAGCGGGGCCGGCACCGGATCGCGACCATCACGGGGCCCATGGACATGCTCGTCAGCGTCCACCGGCTGGGCGGCTACCGCGACGGCCTGATCGCCTCCGGGCTCGAGGAGAGTTCGGATCTCGTGGCGGGCGGGGACTTCAGCGAGCAGAGCGGCGCCGAGGCCACGCGGGAGCTGCTGGCCCGCAGGCCCGACCTCGACGCGGTGTTCGCCGCCTCCGACCTGATGGCCCTGGGCTCGCTGCGGGTGCTGCGCGAGGCAGGCCGCGCCGATGTGGCCGTCGTGGGCTTCGACGACTCGCCGTTCGCCGAGCAGGCCGGGCTGACCTCGGTCCATCAGCCGGTCGAGGACATGGGGCGGGAGATGGTCCGCCTGCTGCTCATGCTGATCGACGGCGGGATGCCGAGCCGATCCGTCCTCGTCCTCACCCCACACCTCGCGATAAGGGAGACTTCATGAAATTTCGCCATCTGGGGCGCAGCGGACTCATGGTCAGCGAGATCGCCTTCGGCAACTGGCTGACCGAGGACACCGTCGAACCCTGCGTGCACGCCGCCCTCGACGCCGGGATCACCACGTTCGACACCGCCGACGCCTATGCCGAGACCCGCGCCGAGGAGGCGCTCGGCCAGGCGCTGCGGGGCGTCCGCCGTGATTCGGTGGAGATCCTCACCAAGATCTACTGGCCCACCGGCGCCGGCCCCAACGACCGCGGACTGTCCCGCAAGCACATCATGCGCTCGATCGACGGCTCCCTGCGCCGCCTCGGCACCGACTACGTGGATCTCTACCAGGCGCACCGCTACGACTACGCCACCCCTCTGGAGGAGACCCTGCGGGCCTTCGACGACCTGGTGCGAAGCGGCAAGGTCCTGTACGTCGGCGTCTCCGACTGGACGGCGGAGCAGATCGCCGACGCGCTGCGGATCGCCGACGACCTGGGCCTGGACCGGATCGTGTCCAACCAGCCGCAGTACAACCTGCTCCGCAGGGTCATCGAACCGGAGATCCTCCCGCTGTGCGCCAAGGAGGGTGTCGGCCAGCTCGTCTACCAGCCGATGGCCCAGGGTGTGCTGGCCGGGCGCTACTCCCCCGGCCAGGCGCCGCCCGCCGAGGCGCGCAGGGAGTTCGTGGGCCGCCTGCTCACCGACGACGTCCTGACGCGGGTGGAGCGGCTCCGCCCGATCGCGGCGGACCTCGGGCTGACCATGGCGCAACTGGCGATCGCCTGGGTGCTGCGCGGCCCCGGGGTCTCGGCCGCGATCGTCGGCGGCTCACGGCCCGAGCAGGTGCGCGACAGCGCGGCGGCATCCGGGGTGCCCCTCGCGGACGATGTGCTCGATACGATCGACCAGATCCTGGACAACGTGGTGGAACGGGTGGCCGACGGGCCGTTCAGCCCGCTCACCAGGCCCTGATCGAAATTGGGAGCGCTCACAGACTGGAAGCCTGGTACGCTCCGCATGACCAGCAGGTACACACTTGGGAGCGCTCCTAAAAATGACGGATCGGCAGCCGACGCTGGACGAGGTGGCCAGGCGGGCGGGAGTGTCCAGGGGCACGGTGTCCCGGGTGATCAACAACGCCCCGCATGTCAGCCGGGCCGCTCGGCAGGCCGTGGAACGAGCCATCAAGGATCTGGGCTACGTGCCCAACGTCGCCGCCCGCTCGCTGGCCACCCAGCGCAGCGGCGCGGTCGTGCTGGCGGTCTCCAGCGACGACCAGGCCCTGTTCACCAACCCCTTCTTCGCCGAGGTCATCGTCGGGGTGAACGCCGTCATGGAGGAAACCGACCTTGAGCTGCTGCTGATCCTGGCCGCCTCCGAGCGCGGCCGCAACCGGCTGGCCCGTGTCCTGCAGTCACGCAGGGCCGACGGCGTCATGCTGCTGGCCCTGCGGGAGAACGACCCCCTGGCGAAGGTGGCCGCCGAGGGCGGCGTCCCCGTGGTCTACGGCGGACGCTCCCTCGGCGGGTCCAACGACTGGTACGTGGACGCCGACAACCGCGACGGCGCTCGCCAGGCGGCCGAATACCTGATCTCCACCGGCCGCACCCGGATCGCGACCATCACCGGGTCGCTCGACATGCACGTCGGCGTCTCCCGCTACCTGGGCTTCCGCGACGCGCTGGCGCTGGCCGGACTCGGAGACGAGCGGGTCGCGCACGGCGACTTCACCGAGGCGAGCGGAGCCGCCGCGATGGCTCAGCTCCTGACAGAGCATCCGGACCTCGACGCCGTGCTGATCGCCTCCGACGAGATGGCCGCGGGCGCGCTCGGCGTGCTGAAGGAGCACGGCCGGGCCGTGCCCGATGAGATCGCGGTCGTGGGGTTCGACGACGTGGTGACCGCCCGGCACACCCATCCCGCCCTGACGACGGTGCGCCAGCCCATCAAGGCCCTCGGCCGCGAGATGACCCGCATGCTGCTCGCCCTGATCCGCGGCGAGGAGCCCACCCCGCTCATCCTCCCCACCGAACTGGTCATCCGCGAATCCGCCTGAGCTGCCTGCTCACCGTGAATGCGCCGGGCGACTCCCCAAGGGGCGGGCAGATCGCGTCGAGCGGCCACCTGGTCACCGGGCTCCGGTCCGCCTCCAGCAGATCCCGCGCCGTGAACGTCAGTCACGTGGCGAGGGTGCGCGTGGTGCTCACGGCGTGCGGCTCGGCGCTGACCTCGCCGTACGACCGGCTGCCCGTCGCCATCAGGACGTTGTTTCCGATCACTTGGGCGAAGGCGCGGGCTTGTGAGCCCATCAGGACCGCCCGGCCCTGGTGAGCGGCTCCGTCCTGTAATCGGTGGTGCCGTTGAGCGATCTTCATGACGGCAGGATCGCGCGGGTACCGGAATTCGCCGGCCGATGGCTGCTCGTACATGTTCGAGCCGCCGGGAAACTCGCGCCCCATCACGGAAGGCATGGTTGCTCGCGTGCACGCCATTTGGATTCGCGAGCGAGGTTCACCAGAAACTGTGCGGCAGCGCCCTTCGACGCACAGTAGGTGCTCGAACAGATACGAGATGTATTAGGCGTTGCATCAGATATCACATCTATTGACTTATCCCTCAAACATCCATGATCGTTCTCTCATGAATCCCCCTCCAGAAGGGGCGTCTCGCGCGAGTCGGACGTCCCGAATGTTTCATGCTCTCCGGCGCCGCGGCCTGATCTTCGTGGCACCTACTGCCCTGATAGGGGGATTGCTGGTCGCTGCTCCTGCGGCGGCGCAGCCCGAGCCCGAGTCCGATGTGATCGTCCTCGCCGCCGATCGGCAGACGCAGATCGCGCGTCCCACGCTGGACGCGATCAAGGCCGACGCGACGCAGCGCGGTGTGCCCCTGGAGGCTGCCTTAGACGCATATCTCTCCAGTGCCCGCATGAGCCTTACCAGTGAACTGGAACCCGACGGGCCCGCGGATACCCCGGAGGTGAATGTCGACGACCTGACGGCCGGTGAGCTGGAAGACCTGCGGCTCATCGCCACGCAGGACGGGATCAGCTTCGAGGAGGCCGTCGCGGCACACGGCTGGCAGGGCGCGTTCAACGACGTCGCGGACGAGATCGAGGCGAGCTACGGGACCGAGTTCTCCGGTGCGGCCCGCAGCCAGGATGGCAAGAGCGCATGGTTCGCGTTCAAAGGCGATGTCCCCGAGGGGGCCGTCGCGCTGGCCAGAAAACTGCCGGTGGAAGTGAAACTGCAGGGCGGACGCGGATTCACGGAGGCCGACCTGGAACAGGCGAGCCTGACGGCGCGCGATCAGGTGGCGGCCAAGCCCGAGGTCGCCGGCGTGGCCACCTGGTACGACATCGAAACCGCGACCATCGGCGTCGGGGTGCAGCTGCAGCCCTCGATCGCGAGAGACGCTTCCGCCATCGAGCAGGTCACGCCTCCGCAGCCACAGATCCCGGGTGTCGGCCTGGCGGTATCGCTCGTGGATGAGGTGGCCGCCGCTGAGGACAAATACATTCGCGGTGGCGGGTTGTATTCGGGGTGCACCGCCGGTTTCAACCTGAAGTACAAATCCAGTAACACCAAGCGCCAAGGAACCGCCGGCCACTGCGCACGCGGGAGCGGTGGCGCGACCCAGGCGTACAGCAATCACAGCCAGGCAGGTGGCAGCACCACCATCAAACGAGTTTGGAAACACGAAGGCCGATACGGAGACCTGGCCTACTACACGACCGGTAGCAAGACCCCGACGCGCACGTTCTACCACAACTGGAACAAGACCCGGTATGCAACCGAACGAGGTGGCCGTCCACGACGGGGCACACGGATCTGTCACTTCGGAAAGACGAGCGGCGGGAGCTGCGCCAGCGTCGCCAACAGCGTCGTCAACGTCGGCGACATAGAGGGAATGGTGCAGATGGACCGGAACGTCAGCGAGCCAGGCGACTCCGGAGGCCCGTGGTTCTATGGCGGCACCGCCTACGGCGTGCACTACGGCAAGGTCGGCGGCAAGTCAACGTTCACTCCGACGCTGCGCTTCGACTCGGCTCGCGACTACCAGGTGTGGATCAAATAGCCGATCCTCCGCCGCCGCGCGCATCTCGGTGATCAGTTCGGTCGATTGATCATCGACCGTCCTGCGGGAACGCAGCCTTGGGCCGGCGGAGAGAATTTGTTTTCCTAAGAGTCATCTGCGCAGGGGAACGGTGGTGGCGCGCGGCGCCTGAAGCGCGCCACCACCGCTTACACGCAGAAAGTGCGGCTGGCCGGCCCGGCTTCCTTTACAACGTAGATTTCCTTGGAACAGTGGGCTGTTTGTCGAGGCGTCCGCGTACCTGGCGGGGCTGCGCGAGGCGGGCCGGGCAGTCACCGGAACGGCGAACGTGATCATGGGGAGCGGTCGGGGGACTCCTGTCTCGGGCTCGCCTGGAGGGTCGGGTGCAGGCCGTCGAGTGTGCGGATGAGGGCGGTGCGGCCCTCGCGCAGGGCACCGGCCAGGTCGGCTCCCGCCGGACCCTGCCAGAGCAGGCGCACAACGGTGGCCCCGCGCCGGACGATCAGCGCGACGTGCGCCACCGAGTCCTGGCACGCCATGGTTCGGCGCCTTCGACGCAACCGTGGGCGCTGACGGAATCACGTTCCAGCGCCCCTCGGCAGACGACACGAAAGATCACCTGTGCCGCTCCAGGGATTCGAACCCTGAACCTCCGCCTCCTGAAGACGGCGCCTCTGCCAGTTGGGCCAGAGCGGCTGGGCCCCGGGCTTGGCTGGCGTGGGCCGGCCCGGGGCGGGGGCCGGGTCCGGCCGGGGGGCGCCAATCCCGCCGGTCAGGCCGTGGCCCGCGGCCCTCTTCTTTCAGGGCCGCTGTCCGAGTGGCAGGATTCGAACCTGCGGTGCTCCTGCTCCCAAGGCAGGCGGGCTGACCAAACTGCCCCACACTCGGTCGTCAACAAATAAGCCGCCCCGGTGCACTCCGAGACGGCTTTCCGATAATCGGCTTGGTTATCCGGAAAGCCCTCGCCACAGTCGGGGGTAGCTCACTTCGCTGCCTTTCTTTCGTGCGGCTGGACAATGTCCACGGTAAAGGAATGATCGGCGGCGGTGCCACACATTTATTTCTGCGCGCGCGATTCCGGGGTCTCCACGCGGAAGTGGGGCAGGGACTCGGGGTAGTTGTCCCTGACATGGTTGACCAGGAACTCGCGTACGTCGCACTTGAGGTCCCACGAGGACGGCGAGTCCGCGGCGCTCATCAGGGCGCGCAGTTCCACCAGGCCGTTCGGCAGCACGTCGGTGACCTGGAGCGTCCAGTCCTTCTGGTCCCACAGCGGGTTGCCCTGCAGGAACTCGTACAGCGCCTCCCGGAGTTTGGGCACCGGCACCGACCAGTCCACGCGCAGGAACACGACGGCCAGGACGCGGCTGCCGTGCCGGGTCCAGTTCTCGAACGGGTTCTGGGTGAAGTACGACACCGGCAGGACCAGGCGGCGCTCGTCCCACAGGCGCACGACGACGTAGGTGAGCGTCAGCTCCTCGATCCGGCCCCATTCCTTCTCCACGACGACCACGTCGTCGAGCCGGAGCGCGTCGCTGAAGGCCAGCTGGAGGCCGGCGAGGGCGTTGCCGATGGTGGGCTGGGCGGCGATGCCGACGATGGCGCCGGCGATGCCCGCCGAGGCCAGGATGCCCGCGCCGAGCGCGCGGACCTGCGGGAACGAGAAGAGCATCGCGCCGATCGCGATCACGATGATGACCGCGGCGGCGATGCGGCGGACCAGCCCGATCTGCGTCATGATCCGCCGAGCCCGGCGGTTGCGCTCCCCTTCGACCAGTACCAGCCGGTCGAGTACGACGTCCGTCAGCGCGTACGTGGCCTGCACGATCAGCCAGGTGACGGCGGCGATGGTGGCCAGGCCGAGCACCCGGTTGACGGTCGCCGCGACGGCCTTCGCGTCCGCGCTCGCGCCGAACATCCCCGGCGCGAACGCCAGGTTGAAGGCCGCCACAACCGCCACGGTGAAGGCGGACCACGTGCAGTGCTCCACCAGGTGCCGGGGGAACGCCCATTTGCGTCCGGCCCTGTTCAGCACCCTCCGAACCAGCTCAACCAGGAGGATCGAGCCGATCACCGAGATTACGAGAATCGGCCAGCCTGCTGGAGACTGCACGCCTATGCCCCCAATGTCTAGAAAGACTCGTCAAAGGTCACATTGCCCTCAACTGCCACTTGATACGCAGAGACACGCCGTTCGAAGAAGTTGGCCAGCTCCTGCACGTCCTGCAGCTCCATGAACGCGAAGGGGTTGGCCGAGCCGTACCTCGTGGGCAGGCCCAGCCTGGCCAGCCGCTGGTCGGCGACATATTCCAGGTATTGGCGCATCTGTGCGACCCCCATGCCGGGCATGCCGTCCCCGCAGAGGTCCTCGGCGAAGGCCAGCTCGGCGGCCACGGCCTCCTCCACCATGAGGGTAACCTGTTTCCCCAGGTCGTCGTCGAAAAGGTCGGGTTCCTCGGCCCGCACGGTCTCCACCACGCTGAAGGCGAACTCCATGTGCATGGACTCGTCGCGGAAGACCCAGTTCGTCCCGGTGGCCAGGCCGCCGAGCAGGCCCCGGGAGCGGAACCAGTAGACGTACGCGAAGGCCCCGTAGAAGAACAGGCCCTCGATGCAGGCGGCGAAGCAGATGAGGTTGAGCAGGAAACGCCGGCGGTCGTCCCGCGTCTCCAGGCGCTGCAGCTCGTTGATCGAGTCGATCCACTTGAAGCAGAATTCCGCCTTGTCGCGGATCGAGGGGATGTGGTCGATCGCGGCGAAGGCCTTCACCCTTTCGGCGGGATCCGGCAGGTACGTGTCCAGCAGCGTCAGATAGAACTGGACGTGCACGGCCTCCTCGAACAGCTGCCTGCTGAGATAGAGGCGCGCTTCAGGGGCGTTGACGTGCTGGTAGAGATTGAGCACGAGGTTGTTGGCCACGATGGAGTCGCCGGTGGCGAAGAACGCGACCAGCCGGTTGATCAGGTGCCGCTCCTGCGGCGTCATCCTGGCCAGGTCGGCGAGGTCGGTGTGGAGATCCACCTCCTCGACGGTCCACGTGTTGCGGATGGCCGCACGGTAGCGTTCGTAGAAGTCCGGGTAGCGCATGGGCCGCAGCGTGAGGTCCATGCCTGGGTCGAGCAGCACAACAGTCTCCTTACTGGCAGGCTTCGCAGGTCTCGGGGTTCTCCAGGGAGCAGGCGATCGCCTCCGCGGCGGCCTCTGCGGGGGCCGCCTGGACGGTGGTCTGGGCGATGCGGGTGGCGGGCCGGGAGCGCAGGTAGTACGTGGTCTTCAGGCCCCGCTTCCAGGCGTAGGCGTACATCGACGAGAGCTTGCCGATGGTCGGGCTGGCCATGAAGAGGTTCAGGGACTGGGACTGGTCGATGTACGGCTGGCGCGCGGCGGCCAGGTCGATCAGCGCCTTCTGCGGCAGCTCCCAGGCGGTGCGGTAGAGCACCTTGAGGTCGTCGGGGATGCCGGGGACCGTCTGGACCGAGCCGTCGGCCCGCTTGATGTCGTCCCGCAGCTGCTGCGTCCACAGCCCGCGCGCCTGCAGATCGGCCACCAGATACCGGTTGACCTGCAAGAACTCGCCCGACAGCGTCTCGCGCTTGAACACGTTGGACACCTGCGGCTCGATGCACTCGTAGCAGCCGGCGATGGAGGCGATCGTGGCGGTGGGCGCGATGGCGATCATGAGCGAGTTGCGCAGGCCGGTGCGGGCGACCTTCTCCCGCACGGCGTCCCAGCGCGGCGTGCTCGTGACGTAGTGGTCCGGGTGCAGCACTCCCCCGGCCGCCCGCGTCTCCGCGTACGACGGGTGCCGGCCGCGCTCGGCCGCCAGGTCGGCCGAGGTGTCGTACGCGGCCAGCGCGATCTCCTCGGCGATCCTGGTGGACAGCTCCAGCGCCTCGGGCGAGTCGAACGGCAGCCGCAGCGTGAAGAACACGTCGGCCAGGCCCATGACGCCGAGCCCGATGGGCCGCCAGCGCCTGTTCGCCGCCTCGGCCTCGGGCGTCGGGTAGAAGCCCAGGTCGATGGTCCGGTCCAGGAAGCGCACGGCCGTGCGCACGGTGCCGCGCAGCCGGTCCCAGTCCAGGTCGCCGTCGAGCAGGCAGGCGGCCAGGTTGATCGAGCCGAGGTTGCAGACCGCGGTCTCGGCGTCGCTGGTGACCTCCAGGATCTCGGTGCACAGGTTCGACAGGTGGATGACGTTCCCGGGGCGGCCGGTCTGGTTGGAGGTGCGGTTGGCGGCGTCCTTGAAGGTCATCCAGCCGTTCCCGGTCTGGGCGAGCGTGCGCATCATCCGGCCGTACAGGGTCCTGGCCGGGATCTGCCGGACATGTCGCCCGGCGGCCTCGTACGCGCGGTACGCCCGCGTGAACGCGTCACCGTACAGGTCGGTGAGGTCGGGCACCTCCTTCGGGTCGAACAGCGACCAGACCTCGTCCGCCTCCACCCGGCGCATGAACTCGTCGGGCACCCAGTTCGCCAGGTTCAGGTTGTGGGTGCGGCGGGCGTCCTCGCCGGTGTTGTCGCGCAGCTCCAGGAACTCCTCGATGTCGGCGTGCCAGGTCTCCAGGTAGACGCAGGCCGCACCCTTGCGCCGCCCGCCCTGGTTGACGGCCGCGACGGACGAGTCGAGCGTGCGCAGCCACGGGACGATGCCGTTGGAGTGGCCGTTGGTGCCCCGGATCAGGGAGCCGCGCGAGCGCACCCGCGTCCAGGCGATGCCGATGCCTCCGGCGTACTTCGACAGCCGCGCCACCTGCCCGTACCGGTCGTAGATCGCCTCCAGCTCGTCGCGCGGCGAGTCGAGCAGGAAACACGACGACAGCTGCGGGCGGCGCGCGCCCGAGTTGAACAGGGTGGGCGAGCTGGGCAGGTACGACAGCGTGGACATGAGCGCGTAGAGCTCGGCGGCCTCCGCCACCGACTCCGACAGCCCGCAGGCCACGCGGAGGAAGAAGTGCTGCGGGCGCTCCAGCACCGCCCGCGTCTCGGGGTGGCGCAGCAGGTAGCGGTCGTAGACGGTGCGCAACCCGAAATACTCGAACCGGTCGTCCGCCTCCACGGAGACCAGCGCGTCCAGCTCGGCGGCGTGCGCGGCGACGAACTCCGCCAGCCCGTCCTGGATCAGCCCGGCCGCGTGGGTGGCGGCGATGGACTCGGAGAACGTCCGCACCCCGTGCGCGGCGGCCTCGTCGGCGATCTCCTCGGCCAGGAGCCGGGCGGCGACCCGGGAGTTGGCCGGGTCGGTGATGACCCGGGCGGCGGCCTCCTCGATGGCCAGACGGCGATCGACCTCGATGATCTGCGTCACGTGCTCTCTCCTCGCGAGCTCGTCCCCCGTGAGGGCGCGCGAGAGCACGGCGGCGCGGATCATCCCCCGGCCGTTTCGCTCCCCGGCCCTCCCGCGAGGCCATGGTCACTTCGTGCCGGGCGGGCGGCCCGGGCACACCGCTGGCAGGTCTTCGGGCTCGCGGGCGCGCGCATCGCTCCTACTGGCCGTCGCTTCCCAGATCGCTCCAGTGCACCTGACGGCGGTCGTTCCCGCTCACCGCTGCGGGGCAGCCCCGGAATCACACCGGGTTCCCTTTTGCTCCGCCTCCGGAGAGGCGAACCAGCGACGAGCAGGATCCTACATCTAGTGGCCGTTCCCGCAACTACCCCAGCATGTTGTGGCTTTGGTGGCACCGAGCAGACCGAGATCCCGCAGGACGGCGCGGGTGCGCTCGACCTCGGAGCCCAGCCACTGCTTGAAGTCGGCGCCGCTGAGCGGGATCGAGATCCAGCCCGCGGACCGGCAGGCCGCCTCCCAGTCGGCCGACCCGGTCACGTCCTCGCACATGCGGATGGCCGATTCGCGGCTCTCGTCCGGCATGCGCTCGGGCCCGAAGGCCGCCGCCCAATCCGTGAAGTCGACCCGTACGCCGGACTCCAGCAGCGTCGGCGCGTCGAGGCCGGGCACCTGCCTGGCCGAGGACACCGCGAGCGCCTTGACCTGGCCGGCCTTGATGCTCGCGCGCCAGTCGGCCAGCGGGCCCGCGGCCGCCGCGGCCTTGCCGGACAGCAGCGCGGTGACGGCCTCCTGGCTGCTGGGATAGCCGGTGTAGTCGAGCTGGCGGGTGTCGGCGCCGAGCCCCCTGGCGATCAGGCCGAACAGCAGGTGGTCGGGCTCGCCCTGGGGCCCGCCCGCCAGCTGCGTCTGGCCCGGACTGGCGAGCAGGTGGGCGCCGAACGCCTCGAAGTCCCCGAACGGCGAGTGGACGGGCACGACCACGACCTCGACCTCGCCGGCGAGCCTGGACAGGGGGGTCGCGGTGTCCAGGAGGGTCTGGGCGTTGTTCAGCTCGGCGGCGGCCAGCGCGGGCAGCCCGCTCACCATGATCCTCACGCCCGCGCCGCTCTCGTATCCGGCCGCCCGGGCCGCATCGGCGAACGCCTGCCCGACGCGCTCCCAGCGGCGCCCCTGAGGGCTGATCGAGTATCGGGCGCGCAGGCCGGCCGCGCTCCCGGCGAAGCGCTCCGTCCCGCAGCCGGCCGCGCACGCGGCCAGGCCCAGCCCCCATGCGAAGAACCGCCGACGGCGCATGTGCCTCTCCCCCGAGCATCGCGAGTCATCGCTCACTCTAAGTTATCGACACAATACGCAGAGATACACATATCTCTTATAGTGGCTTTTTGCCGACCCCGGCCATCAGGGACGACGGCAGCGACCAGTCCCCCACCAGCTTGGGCCGGTCGGGACGCCAGTCGACGGCCTGCACCAGGCCCGGCGGCTCCAGCGGGAAGTCGCCGAAGAAGGCGCGGATCTCGGCGGGCGTGCGGTCGGTGCCGCCGCTCGGATCGTCCGAGGAGGCGCCCCGGTAGCGCCGCCCGTCCTCCAGGCGGCCCATCGAGGTGGCGTGGGTGATCACCAGGTAGCTGCCCGGCGCCAGCCGCTCGCGCAGGGTCGCCAGAGCCTGCCGCGGCCGCGCCGAATCCGGCAGGAAGTGCAGGATCGACACGAGCAGCACCCCGACCGGCCGGCGCAGGTCCAGGAACCCGCCCGCCCCCGCCAGCACCGCGTCGGGATCCAGGAGGTCCGCCTCCACGAGCGCGGCCCTGCCCGAGTGTCCGAGCAGGGCCGTGGCGTGTGCGGCGACGACCGGATCGCGATCGACGTAGACGACCCGGGCCTCGGGCGCCACCTCGTGCGCGCTGCCCTGGGTCGGCAGCCCGCTGCCGAGGTCGAGGAACTGCCGTACCCCGGCGGCGGCCACGTAGCGCACGGCACGCTGGAGGAAGGCCCGGTTTGCGCGGGCCAGCGGGACCGCCTCCGGGATCAGCTCGGCGAGCTGCTCGATGGCCTGGCGGTCGACCGCGAAGTTGTCCTTCCCGCCGAGCATGTAATCGTACATGCGTGCGAGATTGGGCCTCTCAGCGTCGAACTGCCGCACGTATCGAATTTATGTCGTCCGCAGCAAGATAACGAGGTTTGAGGCCAAATTAGCCTGTTTATTCAACCGTGACGCTCTTGGCGAGATTGCGAGGCTTGTCCACATCCCGGCCGAGCGCCACCGCGGCATAGTACGCGAGCAGCTGAAGCGGGATCGTGAGCAGGATCGGGTCCAGCTCGATCTCGTTCTTGGGGATCACGATCACGTCGTCGGCCAGCTTGACGTCGGGCTCGCGGTGACCGACCATGAGCACCTGCCCGCCGCGGGCGCGGATCTCGCCCAGCGTGGTGAGGTTCTTGTCGAGCAGCTCATCGTCGGGGACGATGGCGACCGTCGGCATGTCGGGGCCGATCAGCGCGAGCGGCCCGTGCTTGAGCTCGCTGGCCGGGTACGCCTCGGCGTGCACGTACGAGATCTCCTTGAGCTTCTGCGCGCCCTCCCTGGCCACCGGGTAGCCGCGCACGCGGCCCACGAACATCATGCTCGGGTGCTTGGCGTACTTCTGCGCCAGCTCGGCGATCTTGTCGCTCTGGGTGAGGATCTCCTCGATCTGCCCCGGCAGCCTGCGCAGGCCGTCGACGATGCGCCGCCCGTCGGCGGGCGACAGGTCGCGCACCCGGCCCAGGTGCAGCGCGAGCAGCGCGAACGCCAGCGACGTCGAGGTGAACGCCTTGGTCGAGGCCACCGAGACCTCGGGACCCGCGTGCAGGTAGATGCCGCCGTCCACCTCGCGGGCGATGGCGCTGCCGACCGCGTTGACGATGCCGATGACGCGGCCGCCCTTGCGCTTGAGCTCTTGCACGGCGGCGAGCGTGTCGTACGTCTCGCCCGACTGGCTGATGGCGACGTAGAGCGTGTCGGGGTCGACGACCGGATTGCGGTAGCGGAACTCGCTGGCGGGCTCGGCGTCGGACGGGATGCGGGCCAGCTCCTCGATGAGCTGTGCCCCGATCTGTCCCGAGTAGTACGCGGACCCGCAGCCGATGATCTTCACCCGGCGGAAGCCCCGCGTCTCGCGGGCGTCCATGTTGAGCCCGCCCAGGTGGGCCACGTGGAAGCGCTCGTCGAGCCGGCCGCTCATCGTACGGGTGATCGTCTCGGGCTGCTCGGAGATCTCCTTGAGCAGGTAGTGCTCGTAGCCGCCGGTGTCGTAGTGGCCGGCGTCCCAGTCGACGGTCAGCGGCTCCTTGGCGGTCTCGCGGGCGTCGCTGGCGAAGGTGTGGAAGCCGTCGGCCTTGAGCACGGCCAGCTCGCCGTCCTCCAGGTGCACGACCTGGCGCGTGTAGCGGACGAGCGCGGCCACGTCGGAGGCGGCGAACATCTCCTTCTCGCCGATGCCCAGCACGATCGGGCTGCCGTTGCGCGCCACGACCACCTCGCCGGGGCGTTCGCGGTCGATGACCGCGATGCCGTACGTGCCGACGATGCTCTTGAGCGTCTTCCTGACCGCCTCCTCCAGGGAGTCGTTCTCGTCGGCGGCGCGCGCGATCAGGTGCGCGAGCACCTCGGTGTCCGTCTCGGAGGCGAACACCACGCCGTCGGCCTCCAGCTTCGCGCGCAGCTCGCCGGCGTTCTCGATGATGCCGTTGTGCACGACCGCGATGCGCTCGTCGGAGGACAGGTGGGGATGGGCGTTCTCGTCACTCGGCACGCCGTGCGTGGCCCAGCGGGTGTGCCCGATGCCCAGGGTGCCCTTGAACCTGGCCGGCACGACCTTGGCCAGGTCCGCCACGCGGCCCTTGACCTTGCGTAGCTTGAGCCCCCGGTTGGACACCACGACCCCGGCCGAGTCGTACCCCCGGTACTCCAGACGCTGCAGGCCCTCCAGCAGGATGGGCGCCGCGTCCCGTGGGCCGACATAGGCCACGATTCCGCACATCGAGGTCTCCTCTTCATCCGTAGACGATCCTGCGCAGCTGCCGCAGGGACAGCTCCGGTGCCGCGACCCGCCGACCGCGTAATTCGGCGGCGATCCTGGGGAAGATCTCGTCGTTGGTGTGGCCGACCGTTTTCAGCTCGGCGTGCCGGCGGCGGACGTACTCCTCGACGGACTCGGAGAAGTACGACAGCACGTCGGCGATCACCTTCGCCGCCTCACCCGGGCCCAGCGGGCTCGTCTCGGTGAGGTGGACGATGAGGTCTTCGTAGGGATGTCGTGCCGGGGACACAGACGAGGACATTACGCATCTGGAACGAGACACTTCAACTTCCTGCCCGAAATCGGGCAGGAATTAACTCGAACGCCTGTCTAGAGCAGGCTGCCGCGGCCCCAGCCCCTGCCGAAGCGCCACCAGGCGAAGGCTCCGGCGGCGAGACCGAGGCCGACGAGGACGGTCGCGGGGCGGGCCGTGCCCGCGACGTCGCCCCTGACGGCGGCCTGGAGCATGGTGGTCGCCCAGTATCCGGGCGAGATCGGCGCGATCGCCTGCGCCCAGGCGGGCATCATCGCGTACGGCACCAGCGCGCCGCCCAGCGCGCTGACCGACAGCGCCGCGATGTTGCAGAGCGTGCTCAGCTCCCCCTGGCTGCGCACCACCCCGGCCAGGGCCGTGCCGACGCCGAGCAGCGCGAAGCACCACGCCGCCACGGCCAGGGCCAGGGCCGGCGGCCACGCCGTCCCGACCGGCCGCAGCCCCACCACGATCATCCCGTACGCGAGCAGCACGACCTGCTGGAGGACCAGCACGGCGAACACCGGCAGGGCCTTGCCGATCATGATCTCCGGGACGCGGGCCCTGGTGGTCCTGAGGCGGTCCCAGGTGTGCCAGGTGCGTTCGGCGAGGCCGGCCGTGGCCACATCGGCCATCGACAGCACCGAGAACATGACCAGCAGGCCCGTCACGACCTGGGCGGGCTCGCGCAGCATCGACTTGAAGACGAGCATGAGGACCATGGGCATGACCAGGTAGCTGACCAGGTGGGCCGGGTCGCGCCGGCGCAGGAGCACGTTGTGCGCGGCCAGCACGGCGATGCGGTGCATCGTCTCACGCGGCATCCGCGGGCTCCTTTCGGAGATCTTCGTAGAGGTCGTCGAGCGACGGCTGGCGGATGTCGATGCCGCGCACCGGGCGGTCGAGGTCGCGCAGCAGGGCGGCCAGGGTGGCGGTGGGGTCGGTGGTCGCGACCGTGATCTCGTCGTCGTCCAGGGTGACGCGGACCTCGCCAGGCAGCCCCTTGAGCAGCTCGGCGCCCGTGCCCCTGGCGATCACCCGCCCGCTCCGCGCGACGGCGATCGTGGCCTTCAGCTCGGTGAGCTCGGGGAGGTAGTGCGTGCAGTAGACGACCGCCGCGCCGCCGTCCGCCCTGCGGCGCACCGCCGCCAGGAGGGCGGTGCGGGTCTCGGGGTCGGCGCCCGCCGTGGGCTCGTCGAGCAGGAGCACGTCCGGGTCGGGCAGGAGGGCGGTGGCCGCCTGCGCGCGGCGCTGCTGGCCGCCGGAGAGCACGCTCACCCGCCGGTCGAGCACCCCGGTCAGCGCCAGTTCCTCCGCCACGGCTTCGACGGCCCCGGCCAGCGCGCGCCGCCGCAGCCCGGCCAGCCCGCCGAACAGCCGCAACGTCTCCCGTACGGTGACGCTGGGGTAGAGGGCGAGCTGCTGGGGCGCCATCCCCACCTCGCCCCGCACCGCGACACGCCCGGCGTCCGGGCGTGCCAATCCCGCGGCGATCTCGAAGAACGTCGTCTTGCCCGCGCCGTTGTGGCCGACCAGCCCGACGATCTCGCCCGGCTCCACCCGCAGGTCGAAGCCGTCCAGCGCGGCGACGTCGCCGTACCGCTTGACCAGCCCGGCCGCCTCCACCAGCCCGCTCGTGCGCGCCATCAGCCCATGCCCCTTCCCAGTCTACGATGTAGACTGCTCTACACTGTAGACTGACGCGGTGCGGAAGCTCAAGACCTCCCGGCAGCCGGAAATCCTCGACGCGGCCCTCGCCATCGCCGACGAGCGCGGCCTCGAAGCCCTGTCCATGCGGGCCGTCGCCGAGCGGGTCGGAGTAACACCCATGGCCCTGTACGGATATTTCCGGAACAAGGATGAGCTGCTCGACGGCCTCGTCGGCCGCCTGCTCGACCGGCTCGCGCCCGGCGATCCCGGCCAGACCTGGCAGGAGCGCCTGGGTGCGATCGCCTGGGCCACCCGGCGGCTGGCCCGCGAGCACCCGTCGGTCTTCCCGCTCCTGCTGCTGCGCACCTCGGCGACGCCCGACGGGGTCCAGGTGGTCGACCAGCTCTACCAGGCGCTGCTCGACGCGGGCGTGCCGGAGACCGACGTCCCCCGGATCGAGCGGCTGGTGAGCACGTTCGTGATGGGGTTCGCGCTCTCCGAGGTGAGTGGACGCTTCTCCGACGCCTCCCGGGACATCAGGCTCAGCCGCGGCGCCGACGCGCCCGCCCACCGCCGTTTGGCCGGGCATCTGACGCCCGATGACTGGGATGCCGAGTTCGCAGCCGATCTGGCGGATCTCATGCGTATCATCCGACCCGTCTGACCCATCCCTTTCTGGGAAAGGTTACGGTGAGTAGTCGTATCGTGACCTTCCTGGGGGAGATGTCATGCGCCTCTGGCTCGCCGCCGCCCTGACCGCCGGCACGTTCACCGCGCCCGCGGACATGCCCGCATCCGGCTCTGCCCCAGCGCGACCGCCCGGCCTCGCCCTCGCGAGCTCCGGCCACCGGACCGCTCCTGCCCTCACGGGCCCACCCGGCCTCTTCCCTTGGGGTGTGCCCGGACCCGCGAACCCTTCCGGGCGGCAGGCCGAGTTCGCCGCGGCCGCCCGGGAGTTCGGGGTGCCGGAGAGCGTGCTGCTCGGCGTCTCGTACCTGGAGTCCCGCTGGGACGCGAACGGCGGGTCGCCGAGCACGGCGGGCGGCTACGGGCCGATGCACCTGGTGGACGCGTTCCCCGCCGACACGCTCAGCCCCTTGAGCGCCGCCGCCCAGGACACGCATGCCTTCTCGACCGGGGGCGGGCACGCGTGGCCGATCGGTGACGCGCTCGGCGACGCCAGGGGGGACGACGCCCGCCCGCTGGCCCGTACGTTCGCCGAAGCCCCTCCCGCGTCGGCGCTGAGCGCGGCGCCGCCGCCCACCACGCTGCCCGAGGCCGGGCGCCTCATCGGCGCGGACCCCGCCCGGCTGCGCACCGACCCGGCCGCCAACATCAGGGGCGGCGCCGCCCTCCTTGCCTCGTACCAGGACCGCCCGAGCGGCAACCCGGCCGACTGGTACGCGGCCGTCGCCCGCTACTCGGGCGCGGAGGACGCGGCCGCGGCACGTGAGTTCGCCGACGAGGTGTTCTCGGTGATGCGGGAGGGCGCGCGGCGGCGTACCGACGACGGCCACCTGGTACGCCTCGTACCCGTGCCCAACCTCCCCCACCCCGTCGCCGCCACCGCCAAGGACCCCGCAACCGCCAAGGACCCCGCAACCGCCAAGGACTCCGCCGCCGCGCCGCCCGTGGTCAACGAGCAGACCGACAACGACCCACCGCCCCCGTACGACGACCAGTACGACACCTTCTTCGGGGAGGAGACCGGGACGGACGATCAGACCGACTCTGACGAGAACTGGACAGAGCCCGGCAACGTGGAGAAGACCGGAAACGGCGGGCAGGTGGAGTGCCCCAGTTCGCTCTCCTGCGAATGGATCCCCGCCGCCCACGAGCGCTTCGGCAGGAAGAAGAACCGGGACTACGGCAACCACGACCGCCTGAGCCGGTCCCGTTCCGTCGACTACATCGTCATTCACGACACGGAGGGCTCCTACCAGGGCATCCCGTCCTTGATCCGCAACCCGAGGTACGTGAGCTGGCACTACACGATCCGCTCCCGAGACGGACATGTCGCCCAGCACGTGGCGACCAACGACATCGCCTGGCACGCGGGCAACTGGGACGTCAACACCCGTTCGATCGGGATCGAGCACGAGGGCTACCTGGCCAAGGGCACCTGGTACACGGAGGCGATGTACCGTTCGTCGGCCAAGCTGGTCAGGTACCTGGCCGGCAAATACCGCATCCCGCTCAACCGGGCGCACATCCTCGGCCACGACAACGTCCCCGGCACCACCCCGAAGATGGTCGCGGGCATGCACGAGGACCCCGGACCGTACTGGGACTGGTCCCACTACTTCGACCTGCTGGGCAAGCCGCTCAAGGGGGTGCAGAGCGGTAACTCCATCATGATCCGCCCCTCGTACGACACCAACCGGCCCCGCTTCACCGGCTGCGTCGCCGTCAAGCCGGACAAGGCGTGCCCGGCGCACGGCGCCGCCACGGTCTGGCTGCACCAGGAGCCGCGCGAGTCGTCCCCTCTGGTCAACGACCAGGGCAAACATCCGGGCAAGCCCAGCACGTACAGCGTGTACGACCACAGCGCCCGCGCCTCCACCGGCCAGCGCTTCGCGGTGGCGGACCGGCAGGACGACTGGACGGCCATCTGGTACCTCGGCCAGAAGGCCTGGTTCCACAACCCGCCCTCCGACCCCACCGCCGTCCCCGCCAGGGGCCCGCTGGTGACTCCTCTCAGGCCGAGGACCAGGGTGTACGGCCGCGCGTTCCCCGAGCAGTCCGCCTACAAGCTGGCGTCGTACCAGCCGCTGGCCCCGCTCCAGTACAAGATCGGCCCAGACCAGACGTACACGGTGGGTGACACGATCACCGGCTCCTACTACTCCGCGGGCGCCTTCAGCCCGGCCAAACACGTCACCACAACCGGACAAACCCGCTACTACCAGATCCAGCTCGGTCACCGGATGATGTTCGTCATGGCCAAGGACGTGCGCCTGATCCGCTGAATTTCGCCCCGCAGGCTACTCAGTGCGCACGGGCACTCCAGGAAGACGATATGGTTTTCCCGTACCCCGGCGCACGTCGCCCGGGGTTAACGCGGAAGTGGCTCAGTGGTAGAGCATCACCTTGCCAAGGTGAGGGTCGCGGGTTCGAATCCCGTCTTCCGCTCGGAGCAAGACTCCAGGGTGGAGTGGCCGAGAGGCGAGGCAGCGGCCTGCAAAGCCGTCTACACGGGTTCAAATCCCGTCTCCACCTCGGCGACCGGCGGACCCCTCGGGATCCGCTAAAGTAAAGGCAGCGCCACGCGGAAGTGGCTCAGTGGTAGAGCATCACCTTGCCAAGGTGAGGGTCGCGGGTTCGAATCCCGTCTTCCGCTCTGAGTTTCTCTAACTCAATATGGACGATTAGCTCAGCGGGAGAGCGCTTCCCTGACACGGAAGAGGTCACTGGTTCAATCCCAGTATCGTCCACCACCATAAGAAGGCCCCGGGTGCGACCAGCATCCGGGGTTTCTTACTGTTCCGGTGAGCATGGGTGCGCGCTGACTTCTGAGTGAGTGTTCGATTCTGTGAGCCGGATTCGGCCCCGGACGCCCCTGCCGCGATGAGTTCCGGCCTGGTCGCGGGTCTGTTCTGGTGACCGTCGTAGGGCGTCTTACGACGCGCCCGGCACGAGATACCACGGAGAACCCCATGACGACCACGCCGAGTGACCCGACCACCGCGCTGCCCGGCCGCCCGCCCATCGTCGACCTGGCCACCTGGCAGGCCGCCCGTGACGAGCTTCTGGTCCGCGAGAAGGCCCACACCCGCGAGGGCGACGCCATCGCCGCGGCCCGCCGCCGGCTGCCGATGGTGGAGCTCGACGGGACGGTCGAGGTCGTCGGACCTGACGGCCCGATCCCGTTCCTGGACCTGTTCCAGGGCCGCGACGAGCTCGTGGTCTACAAGCACATGTGGTACGACGGCGCGCCGCACCAGGGGCAGTGCGAGGGCTGCACCACCACGGCCTGGCACCTGAAGGACGCCGTCTACCTCAACGCCCGCGGCGTCTCGTTCGCCATCCTGACCACGGGCCGGTGGGACGAGGTGGCCTCATACGTCGAGTTCATGGGCTACACCCAGCCCTGGTACTCGGTGCGCGGCGTGGAGGAGCCGGTCGGCGGCAGCATGGGTTACCTCACCTGCTTCCTGCGCGACGGCGACCGCGCGTTCCTCACCTACTCCACGACGGGCCGTGGCAACGAGCGGGTCAGTGGGTCCTTGGGCCTGCTCGACATGACGCCCTACGGCCGCGGCGAGGCGTGGGAGGACAACCCCGAGGGCCGCCCCGAGGGGCGCAGCCCGTCCTGGAGCTGGCGCTCGGACGCGGACGGGAACGCCGTCTGGGGCCCGACCAGCCGCCCCGTGCCGCAGTGGACCCGACCCGGCGCGACCCCCGTGCAGACCCTCGGCCGGCAGGGCCACCACCACTGACGAGCCTTCGTCGATGGGACGATGCGAGGGCCGCCCGCGCGCTCGGTCAGTGGGGTGGTGTGGGCCGACAAGCTGGGTACGCAGGCCGGTTCGTCCGTGACGCGCGCAAAATCTGGGACCTGACCGTGGGACCGCCGCCACCTGGCAGCTGAGGCAACCGCCTCACCCGCTGACCCAGTTCACGGCCCCTCTCTGGGACCGGCGCAGGACCTCTTCGGTTGGAGGGCGCCGGGAGGATGAGCAGCGCGAGCGGGCGGCGGGCCTCGGGCACGGTCGGCGCGATGTGCTCGCAGTCGCAGGCGGGTCGGCCGCGGTCACCCGTGCCCCCGGACGTCGTCACCTACGAGGACGCCGCGCAGTACTGCCAGACGAATTCCAGCCACGGCGGGGCCACCCCTGTGAAGTGCGCCCAACTGCCCTGTTCGGCACCGGGGTAGTCACCGCTGACCTCAGAAAGGAACG
Source organism: Nonomuraea sp. NPDC052116 (assembly GCF_040680035.1). Taxonomy (NCBI): domain Bacteria; kingdom Bacillati; phylum Actinomycetota; class Actinomycetes; order Streptosporangiales; family Streptosporangiaceae; genus Nonomuraea; species Nonomuraea sp. NPDC052116. The sequence continues at coordinate 52,131 of NZ_JBFAWA010000001.1, forward strand.
TCAGCGTGAAGCCTTCCCGGATCAGGCTGTTGACTATCCGGCTCAGCGTCTGCCTGTACTCCCTGGGTTCGTGGATTCGACGGCTGGCCTGCTCGCGGTCGTAGACCCAGGCCTGGTCGGGATAGCTGGTCGCGGCCTCGTCCGTGTAGGAGTGCTTCAGCGTGTAGCCCTCCCCGTTCCACGAGTGGTGCGTGAGCCCGGAGAAGAACGGGTTGGCACACATCAGGTAGTAAAAGCCGCCTTCGTCGACGACTCTCGCGACCTCGCGGAAGACGATCCGGGAGTCCGGGACGAAGGTCAGCGAGTACGGATGCCAGACCAGATCGAACGAGGAGTCGTCGAGGGCCGACAGGTCCCGCATGTCCCCTTGGATCGTGCGGATGCCGACGCCGTAGTGCTCGGCGGCCAAGCGGTCCCGCTCCAACTGCCCGGACGAGATGTCGAGAACCGTCACGTCGGCTCCGAGCAGAGCGAAGGCCGCCGACTGCTGCCCGCCTCCTCCCGCCAGGCAGAGCACCTTCCGGCCCGCCAGGTCGCCGTCGACACCCAGCCTCTCCAGACCCAGATAGGCCTGGGCCTTCTCCGCGTCCAGGTCGAGCATGGGACGGGTGAACAACGCGTCCGCCTCCACAAGGGCTTCCCAGCGGTCCTCGTTGTAGTGGTAGACCTCGTCCTGCACGGCAGAAACCCTATCTGTCGCCCAACGGCCGGGACGAACCATATTCGGCCGGGCCTTGCTTACGGACCCGACCGGAAGGCCGAACCGGGCACCAAAAATGATCTCCTTTCGGACGGGATGAGCGCCGGATGGAGTTTCTCCTCGGAGACCGAGATGGGCACGTCCAGGCGTGTCCTTGAGCCACACCTTCGCAAAGAGACCAGAGACGATCCCAACCGAGGCTCCCGCCACGGGCGCCAGCGTGACCGCTTCGCCGATCCCAGCCGGCCTCGCATCGCATCGCATCGCCTCGCCTCGCCGAGAAATTCCGGCTTCCTGTCGGGCAATCAGGGGGCCCGCCGCACCTACCCTGACCGGGGGTCAGGGCCAGGTCCTCGCCTCCGCCTCGAACCGGTCGCTCTCCGCGGGCAGCACGCAGAGCAGGTGCCCGCCGGGGGCCCGCAGGATGCGGCACTCCTGCCACCGCGACACCTCCGTCGCGCCGAGCGCCAGCAGCCGCCGGGTCTCGGCCTCGACGTCGTCGGTCTCGATGTCGAGATGGAATCTCGGCGCGTCGTCCACCGCCTGGACCGCCACGTCGAGGCCGGGAACGGCACCGTGCAACGAGGTGAACTGCTCGTACCCGGGAAGCGGGCGCGCGCTGACCCCCAGCGCCGCAGCCCAGAACGCCGACGCCTGCTCGGCCTCGGAGGCGGGGGTGTCGATCAGAAGGGCATAGACCCGGCTGCGATGCATGTCGATCATCTTAGCCTGGGAGAATATGTCCGAAATGTCGCCTTATGCGAAGTTTCGACTGCTCTGTGTGCATACACAGTTTTTGTACGGGTAGCGCCGTTGCAGTGGCTCCTCACAGGAGGAAACCGTGGACATCAACATAGGCCAGGGCATCACGGATGCCTGGCGGCAGATAGCGACGTTCGTTCCGAAGCTTGTCGCGTTCCTGGTCATCCTCATCATCGGATGGATCGTGGCCAAGGCGCTGCAGAAGATCGTCGACAAGGTGCTCGAGCGCGTCGGCTTCGACCGGGCGGTGGAGCGCAGCGGCGTGCGGCGCTGGCTGGAACAGAGCAAGTACACCGCCCGGAGCCTGCTCGCCAAGATCGTCTACTATGCGATCCTGCTGGTCACCCTTCAGCTGGCCTTCAGCGTGTTCGGGCCGAACCCGATCTCGTCGATGCTGAACAGCGTGGTGGGCTGGCTGCCCTCGGCCCTGGTCGCCATCGTGATCATCGTGGTGGCGGGCGCGATCGCCATGGGAGTCAGGGACATCATCGCCGGCGCGCTCGGCGGGCTCACCTACGGTCGCTGGGTGGCGACCGCCGCGGCGGTCTTCATCTGGGCGCTGGGCATCATCGCCGCGCTCAACCAGATCGGGGTGGCCACCACGGTCACGACTCCGGTGCTGGTCACGGTCCTCGCCACCGTCGGCGCGATCGTGGCGATCGGCATCGGCGGCGGGCTCGTCCGCCCGATGCAGCAGCGCTGGGAGCGCTGGCTGAGCCGGATCGAGCGGGAGGCCCCGCAGGCCAGGGCGCACGCGGAGGCGTACCAGCGAGGGCGTGAGGACGCCCGCACGATGACAGGGGAGCCTGTAAGCACCACCCCGGCGACCCCGGGAGCTCCGGGTGCTCCGACCACTCCGCCGAGCACCCCGCCGCGCTCCGAGATGCCTCCGGACTGAGCCGTCCGCCCGCCTGACCCGGGCCGGGCGGTCAGGCGGGGAGGCCGTCTTCCAGGAAACCCGCTTCGCGGGCCAGCCAGCAGACCGCCGTCAGCCGGAGCGCCGCCGCATCCGGCTCGCCGGTGAAGACCCAGGCGCGCTCCCGCAGCTCGTCGAGGAAGCCCAGCAGGTAGTCGCCCAGGGTCTCCCGGTCCAGCGGGATGGCGTCGCGCAGCACCGCCGCATGCTGGTCGACCGCGGCGACCAGGCCGGGGTCGCCGTCCATCCGGGCGAGCTGGGCGTCGCCCAGCGTGTTCATCAGCCAGCGCAGGGGCGAAACCGCCCAACCCTCCTCAAAGACCACCAAACAACCTTAAAGCATCTCCCAAGGTCAGCGGGCCTCCGCGTCGATGTCGGCGAGCGTGCGGCGGGCCACCGCGAAGGCGGCGTTGGCGGCCGGAACCCCGCAGTAGACGGCCGTCTGGAGCAGCACCTCCTTGATCTCCTCGCGCGTGAGCCCGTTTCGCAAAGCCGCGCGGACGTGCATGGCGAGCTCCTCCATCTGCCCCCTGGCCACGAGCGCGGTGAGCGTGACGCAGCTGCGGGCGCGCCGGTCCAGGCCGGGCCGGTTCCAGATGTCGTTCCAGGCGTAGCGGGTGATCAGCTCCTGGAAATCGCGGGTGAAGTCGGTGGTGGCGGCGACCGCCCGATCGACGTGCGCGTCCCCGAGCACCTCCCGCCTGGTCCGCATGCCCGCCGCGAAGGCGTCCTCGGCGGACTCGTCGCTGCGCAGGTGGCCCAGGACGGCGGCGGTCACCGCGTCGGGGCGCTCCACGTTGGCCAGGTGCGAGGCCCTGGGCACCACCGTCAGGGACGCGCCCGGGATGTCGCCGGCCAGCGTGAGCGCGTGGTCGAGCGGCGTGGCCGGATCCTCGGAGCCGGCGATCACCAGCGTGGGCGCGGCGATCTCCCCCAGGCGGCCGGTCAGGTCGAAGGCGGCGATGGCCTCGCAGCAGGCCGCGTACGACTCGGCGTCCACCTCCACGAACCGGTCGAACACCCCCTGGCCGTCGAAGCCGGGGGTGAACCAGCGGGCCTTCAGCGTCGGCACGAGCGCCGCGAGGCCCTCGCCGCGCACCAGCGCCGCCCGCTCCAGCCACGGCCCCGGCTCGCCGAACCTGGCCGACGTGCAGCACAGCACCAGGCTGCGCACCCGGTTGCCCGCTTTGACGGCGACGGTGGTGGCGATCGCGCCGCCGAGCGAGACGCCGCCGACCGCGAACCGCTCGTCCCCGACGAGCTCCAGCACGGCCCGCGCCAGGTCGTCGACGGTGAACCCGGCCGCGGCCGGGGCCGAGCCGCCGTGGCCCGGCAGGTCGTACCTGAGGACCCGCCAGGACTCGGTGAGCGCGGGGAGCTGGGGCTGCCAGATCTCCATCGTGGTGCCGAGCGAGGGCCCGAGCACCAGCAGCGGCGCGCCGGCCGGGCCGTCGATGCGGTGGTGGAGTTTCACGGTTGCTCCCGGTAGGTGGCGAGGATGCGATCAACGAGCTCGGGGGCCGCCCCCAGGTAAGCCGCAGGATCGAGCAGTTCGGCGTGGTCCTCCAGCGGACCCTCGGCGGACAGCGCCTCGTCGAGCGCCTTGCGGTCGAGGTGGGCGGCCAGGCGCTCGGCGAGCAGCCGGCCGCCGGTCAGCTCGGCGTTGGCCCGCATCCGGTCGGGGAAGACCCGCAGCCCGGCCACCAGCTCGGCGGCGGTCTCGGCCGCGCCGCCCGTCAGGCGCAGCGCCTCGCGCAGGGGCAGCCACTCCGCCTGCCAGGCACCCGCGGCCCGCTCGTGCTCGCCGATCTGCCCGAGGATCTGCGCGTACGCGGGCACCTGGAACGCGGCCGACCGGACCAGGACGGACAGGGCGGGATTGCGTTTCTGCGGCATGGCCGACGAGGAGCCGGCCGACGACTCGGCCACCTCCCCCACCTCGGTCTGGGCCATGAGGACGATGTCGGTGGCCGGTTTGCCGAGCGCGCGGGCCGTGGCGGTGAGCGCCGCGCCGAGCTCGGTGACGGGAGAGCGCTCCGCGTGCCACGGCATCGGGGGCGCCGCCAGCCCGATCTCCTCGGCGAACACCTCGGCCAGCAGCAGCGCCGTGCCCGCATCGGCACCCCGCGCGCCCGCGTGCTCGGCGAACGCGGCCAGGGTGCCGGCCGCGCCGCCCAGCTGGGCCGGCAGCCGCAGCTCCCGGAGGCGGGCGCGGGCGCGCATGAGACCGGCCAGCCACCCCGCCGCCTTCAGCCCGAACGTGGTCGGCACCGCCTGCTGCCCCAGCGTCCGCGCGGCCATCACCGTGTCCCGGTGCCGCTCGGCCAGCTCGCCGAGATCCCGCATGATCGCGCTCAGATCGCCCACGATGCCGCGGATCGCCCGCGTGGCCACCAGCATGGCGGCGCTGTCCAGGATGTCCTGGCTGGTCGCCCCCCGGTGCACGGACGACGCCGCGCCCGGCACGGCCCGCCGCAGGTCGGCCACCAGGGGCACGACCGGGTTGGCCGACTGGCGGGCCCGCCGGGCCAGGTCGGCCGGGTCGAGCACCAGCGTGGCGGCCGTCCTGTCGATGGCCGCGGCCGCCTCCGAAGGGATGAGCTCCAGCCGTGCCTGGGCGCGGGCGAGCGCCCCCTCGGCCTCCAGCATGGCCCGCAGCCAGGCCGCGTCCGAGGTGATCGCCTCCGCCCGCGTCCCCGCCCAGACCGGGGCGAGCAAGCCGCCGTCAGAACCCACGCGGTCCACCTCCTCAGTCAGGCCATCATTCACGGCAGGCCCACGTAGTTCTCGGCCAGGGTGGTCGCCGCCGCCTCCGACGAGGTCACGTAGTCCAGGTACGACAGCTGCAGCCGCCGCGCGTACGGGTCCTCGTCCTCGAACGTGTGCAGCAGCGTCGTCATCCACCACGAGAAGTGCTGCGCCCGCCACACCCGCTTCAGGCACGCGTCGGAGTAGCCGTCGAGCAGCCCGGTCGAGCCGTCGGCGAAGTACGCGGCCAGCGCCTCGGTCAGCACGCGGACGTCGGCCACGGCCAGGTTGAGCCCCTTGGCACCGGTCGGCGGCACGATGTGGGCGGCGTCGCCGGCGAGGTAGAGCCGCCCGTACTGCATGGGCTCGGCCACGAACGCCCGCATCGGCGTGACGCCCTTCTCCATGATCTCGCCGGTCGTCAGCGTGAAGCCGGGCACGCTCTCCAGCCGGGCCTTCAGCTCGTCCCAGATCCGCTCGTCCGGCCAGTCCTCGACCCGCGCGTCCGCCGGGACCTGCAGGTAGAAGCGGCTGACGGTGGGCGAGCGCATGCTGTGCAGGGCGAAGCCGCGCTCGGTCCTGGTGTAGATCAGCTCTTCCGACGAGGGCGCCACCCTGGCCAGGATGCCCAGCCAGGCGAAGGGATAGTCCCGCTCGTAAACGCTCAGAACGCCCTCGGGGATGGCCGGCCTGGACACGCCGTGGAAGCCGTCGCACCCGGCGATCACGTCGCAGTCGAGCCGCTCGCCGCCGAAAGTCAGGTAGGGATCGGACTCCAGCGAGTGCGCCTCCACGTCCGTGACCTCGAACCTGATGTCGCCGCCCGCCGCCAGCCTGGCCGCGATCAGGTCCTTGACCACCTCCTGCTGCCCGTACACGGTGATGGACCTGCCCGGCACGAGCTTCTCGAACGCGATGCGGTGGCCCGCGCCGCCGTACCTGAGCTCGATGCCGTGGTGCGGCAGCCCCTCGCGCAGCAGGCGCTCGCCGACGCCCGCCTCGACCAGCGTGTCCACCGTGCCCTGCTCCAGCACCCCGGCCCGCACCCGCCGCTCGACGTAGTCGCGGCTGCGCTTCTCCAGCACCACGGAGGAGATGCCGCGCAGGTGGAGCAAGTGGGAAAGGAGCAGCCCGGCGGGGCCCGCCCCGATGATCCCGACCTGAGTTCGCATGAGGGAAGCATCCTGCCTCGACCCCTGTTCAGCCGAGATGTCCCTTCCGCTCAGTGGAAGAACCGTGCAGGATTGGGCGCATGGCAGGCGGGGCCCGGGAGGGCGGGCGCTCGGTGACGTCCAAGGTGCTGGCCATCCTGGGCGCGTTCGACTCCGCCCATCCGCAGCTCACGCTGACCGACGTGGCCCGGCGCAGCGGGCTGCCGCTGAGCACGACGCACCGGCTGGTCGCCGAGCTGGAGGAGTGGCAGGCGCTGAGCCGCGCGCCCGACGGGCGGCTGCGGGTCGGGCTGCGGCTGTGGGAGCTGGGCCAGCTCGCGCCCGGCCGGCTCCACGACCTGGCCCATCCGTGGCTGCAGGAGCTGTTCGCGACCACGCGCGAGAACGTGCACCTGGCCGTGCGCGACGGGCTCGAGGTGCTGTACGTGGACAAGGTGTACGGCCGGCGGGCGGTGCCGATCGTGTCGCGGACGGGCGGCCGGCTGCCGATGCACCCGACGGGCGTGGGCAAGGCGCTGCTGGCGTACGAGCCGGACTGGTTCGTGAAGTCCTATCTCGCGCGCAAGCTCGAACGGCCCACCCCGCACACGATCACCGAGCCGGGCCGGCTGGCCAGGGAGCTGGCCGTCGTGCGGGCCCAGGGGTACGCGCTGACGTACGAGGAGATGACCCTGGGCACCTGCTCGGCGGCGGCGCCGATCCTGGTGGACGGGCGGCCCGTGGCGGCCCTGGGCATCGTGCTGTCCTCGCGGCGCGCCCGCGAGCTGCCCCGGCTGATCGACCCCCTGCTGAGCACCGCGGCGGCGATCGCGGCGGCTATTCCCCCAGCCGCTGGATCCGGTCCTTGAACAGGGTCGTGGCGATGGCCGCCTTGTGCGGCTGCCCCTTGAGGAACGCCTGCGCGAAGCTCTTCGCCTGCTCGTAGGTGACCTTGGCCGGCATGGGCGGCTCGTTCGGGTTCACGTCCACGTCCACCAGCGCCGGGCCGTCGTGCGCGAGCGCCTGGCCGATCGCCATGGCGACGTCCTCCGACTTGGTGACCTTGGCCCCGAACCCGCCGCACGACCTCGCCCAGGCCGAGAAGTCGGCCTCCGGCTCGGGGAAGCGCACCCCGTGCTCCGGGTAGCCGAGCACCATCTGCTCCCACAGGATCTGCCCGAGCGAGTTGTTGTTGTTGATGATCACCTTGACCGGCAGCCGCTGCTGGACCGCCGTCAGGAACTCGCCCATCAGCATCGTGAACCCGCCGTCGCCGACGTACGCGATGACCTGCCGTCCCGGGTAGGCGTGCTGCATGGCGATGGCGTACGGGAGCCCCGGCGCCATCGTCGCCAGCGTCCCGGACAGGTAGAACTGGCGCTCGCCGCGGATCGTCCAGTGCCGGGCGGCCCAGGTGGCGATGGTGCCGCTGTCGCAGGTCATGATGGCGTCGTCGGTGGCGAGCTCGTCCACGATGGACACGACGTACTGGGGCGCGATGGGAGCCCGGTCCGGGTTCTCCAGAGCGTCCATGTCGGCCCGCCACTTGACCATCATTTCCTGATATTTCCGCAGGTGGGCGGTGCGGTCCCGGGCGGTGAGCAGCGGCAGCAGCGCCCGCAGCCCCTCCTTCGCGTCGCACACCACGGGCACGTCGGTCGCGATCCGCGCCCCCGCCCTGGTCGGGTCCGCCTCGAACTGCACCACCCGCGCCCGCTCCGGCAGGAACTTGGAGTAGGGGAAGTTCGTGCCGACCATGAAGAGCACGTCGGCCTCGTCCATCAGCTCCTCGCTCGGCCGGGTGCCGAGCAGCCCGATCCCGCCCGTCGTGTACGGCGAGTCGTCCGGGATGACCGCCTTGCCGGGCAGCGTCTTGGCCACGGGCGCGCCGAGCGCCTCGGCCACGGCCAGCACCTCCTGCCGGGCGTGCAGCGCCCCCTGCCCGACGAGCATGGCGGGGCGCCGGGCGTTGTTGAGCACCTCGGCCGCCCACTCGATGTCCTCCTGGCGCGGAAGGCCGGACGGGCGCAGGTAGAGGGCCGCGGTCTCCGGCAGCCGCGCCGGGGTCACGGCCCGGTACGGGGCCATCCCCGCCTCGGCCACCTGCAGGTCGTTGGGCAGGGTGAGATGGGCGACCCCGCGCCGCGCATAGGCGGTCCTGATCGCCAGGTCCACCAGCGAGGGCAGCTGCGCCGGGTTGGTGATCATCATGTTGTACTCGGCCACGTCCTCGTACAACCGGTCGAGGTGCACCTCCTGCTGGTAGCCGGTCCCCAGCACGGACGTCTCCTGCATGCCCGTGATCGCCAGCACGGGCACGTGGTCCAGCTTGGCGTCGTAGAGGCCGTTGAGCAGGTGGATGCCGCCGGGCCCCGAGGTGGCCAGGCACACGCCGATCCGGCCGGTGGCCTTGGCGTAGCCGGTGGCCATGAAGGCGGCCGCCTCCTCGTGATGGACGAGGACGAAGCGCACCCGGTCACGGTGGCGCCGCAGCCCTTCCATGATGCCGTTGATGCCGTCGCCCGGCATGCCGAAAACGGTGTCGACACCCCACTCGGCGAGCCGCTCTACCAGGGATTCCGCTGCGATTCGAGCCATGGGAGCCGCACTACCCCGCTCCGCGGGTCGCAGACGCCTTTACCCGATTCCTTGTCATTTCTAGGCATTCGCGGGTAGAGGGGCGTCATGCGCATTCTGGTCACGGGAGCAACGGGCACGCTGGGCGGCGCCCTGGTGCCCGCGCTGCTCAGGTCGGGCCACCGGGTGCGGGCGCTGAGCCGCACCAAGCGCGAGACCCGCGGGAACGTCGAGTGGATGTGGGGCGACCTCGTCTCCGGCAACGGCCTCGCGGAGGCCGTACGCGACGTGGACGTCATCGCGCACCTGGCCACCGGCGGCCGCAAGGGCCGCGGCGCCGTGGACGTGACCGGGACGCGCAAGCTGGTCGCCGCCGCCCGCCAGGCGGGGTACCCGCACCTGCTGTACGCCTCGTGCGTCGGGGCCGGCAGCGTGGCCAGCGGCCACCTCCGGCACAAGCTGGAGGCCGAACGGCTGGTCTCGGAGAGCGAGCTGGGCTGGACGATCCTCCGTTCCACCCACTTCCAGCAGACGCTCGACCGGCGGCTGAGCGACTTCGAGTCGCTCCCCGTGCTCGCCGTGGACCGCTCGATGCCCTGGCAGCCGGTCCACACGGGCGAGGTCGCGGCCCGCCTCAACGAGCTGATCGCCGCGGGCCCCGCGATGGACGAGATCGAGTACGGCGGCCCCCAGGTGATCAACACGGACGAACTGGTCAGAACCTGGCTGGAGGCCAAGGGCCTGCACCGCCCCTGCCTGCCCGTGCGCTTCCCCGGCAGCCTGTACGCGGCCCAGCGCGCCGGCGAGCTGCTGACCGACGCCGAGCCCAAGGGCCGGATCACCTGGCACGACCACCTCTTCCCGCCGCAGGCCGAGGTTTCCGACGACTTCGCCTCGGAGCACACCGCCTCGCCCACCAGCCCCGCCACCCAGCCGGAGCAGGACCCCGACCTGCACGTCTACGGAGGCGACGAGGGCTACGAGCGCCCCACGCGCGGCTGACTCCTTTACGTAGTCGTTACGTAACGCCCCCTTGATGGGCATTCGGCTACCTATGTACGGTCCTTTCATTGCCACTTAACAACTTGTTCAGTGCAGCCAATCGAGAGGTTCGATGACGGAGTCGGAGAACGCCCGCTTGGGTGCGCGAATCCGCGCCTACCGCAACATGCGCCGCATGACCGTGCGCGCACTCGCGGCGGAGGCCAGGGCGAGCGCGAGCTTCATCAGCCAGCTGGAGCGCGGGCAGACCAGCTCCAGCATCGGGATGCTCAGGCGAATCGCCTCGGCTCTCGGGCTCACGGTCGCGGATCTGTTCAACGAGGAGGACGAGGTCGGCCACCGGGTGGTGCGCCGCGACGCGCGTCCGGAGCTGCACACGGCTCCCGGCACGCGCAAGTTCCTGATCTCCCAGCGCCCGCTCCAGAACGTGGAGGTGTACGCCGGGGAATTCGATCCGGGCTCGTCCACCGGGGACGAACCGTACACCCACGGCGACTCCCAGGAGATCTTCCTGGTCATCCGGGGGCGGATCACTCTCTGGCTCGGACCCAACGGCTCTGCCGCCGCACACGTGCTGGAGCCCGGGGACAGCGTGGAGTACCGCACGTCGGTCCCCCACCGGATCGTCAACGAGAGTGACGAGACCGCCGAGGTCCTCTGGGTGGTCGCTCCACCTACTACATCCTCCTGAACCCCAGCTATACCTGCAACAAGGGGGTAACCCATGCCGAAGCACCCAGCGCGACTGGCCGCCATGGCCGGCGTCGCGGCTTCGCTCCTGCTCGCGACCGCCTGCGGAGCCGGCTCGGCGGCGCCCGCCTCGATCGATCTCGGGTCGGGGCCCGCCAAGTCGGGCACGATCAAGAAGGACGCCCTGAGCGGCCTCAACATGACCTTCGTCTCCTACGGAGGCGTCTACCAGGAGGGCCAGCAGAAGGCGGCGGTGGACCCGTTCGCCCAGGAGTCGGGCGCCAAGATCCTCCAGGACGGCCCGACCGACTACGCCAAGATCAAGGCCCAGGTCGACTCCTCCAACGTCACCTGGGACGTGATCGACTCCGACTCCATCTGGGCCGAGGCCCAGTGCGGCAAGCTGCTCCAGCCGCTGGACTACGCGATCATCGACAAGTCCAAGGTCCCCGAGGGCCTGTCCGGCCAGTGCACCGTCCCCGCGATGCAGTACGGCATGGTGCTCGTCTACAACAAGGACAAGTTCGGCGCCAACCCGCCCAAGGGCTGGAAGGACTTCTTCGACACGACGAAGTTCCCCGGCAAGCGCGCCATCTCCGGCAACCCCGGCGACTCGGCGCCCGGCCCGTTCGAGGGCGCGCTGATCGCCGACGGCGTGGCGCCCGACCAGCTCTACCCGCTGGACGTCGACCGGGCGACCAAGAAGCTGCAGTCGGTCCGCTCCAACCTGGTCTTCTGGAAGACCGGCGCGGAGGCCCAGCAGCTGCTGGAGTCCGGCGAGGTGGACATGGGGATGGTCTGGAGCGGCCGGGCCTACGCCGCCGTCAAGAACGGCGCGCCGTTCCAGATCGCCTGGGACCAGTGGATGCCGATCATGGACTCGCTGGCCGTGCCGAAGAACGCCAAGAACCCGAAGGCGTCGATGGCGCTGATCAACTACTACCTGGGCGCTCAGCAGCAGGCGAAGCTGACGGAGCTGACCTCGTACTCGCCGATCAACACCGACGCCAAGCCGAGCCTCGACCAGACCGGCCAGGCGTTCCTGACCACCGCTCCGGGCGTCCCGGAGAAGGCACTCAAGATCGACTCCAAGTGGTGGGCCGAACACCAGCCGGAGATGATCGAGAAGTGGTCGGCCTGGCTCGGCGGCTGATCGCGGATGGCCTCCACCCTGCAGGCGGTCGCCCCGCCCGCCGCCGCCAGGCAGCCGGCGGACCCTGAGCGCCGCCCGGCGCTCCTGGTCCTGCCGGCGCTGGTGGCGCTCGCCGTCTTCTTCCTGTTTCCGCTGATCTCGATGGTGATCAGCGCGTTCACCGACCCGGTGCCGGGTCTCGGGAACTTCACCTGGTTCTTCAGCGAGTCCCAGAACCTGCGGGTGCTCGGGCGCACGTTCACCACCGCCCTGTGGGTGACGGTGGTCGCGCTGATCCTGTCGTACCCGTACGCGTACGCCATGACGATCGCCGGCACGCGGGCCAGGGCCGTGCTGACGCTGCTGGTGCTGGTGCCGTTCTGGACCAGCCTGATGGTGCGGACCTTCGCGTGGGTGATCCTGCTGCAGGACACCGGCGTGGTGAACGACCTGCTCGGGACCATCGGGCTGGGTCCGTTCAGCCTGATCCGCACCCAGACGGGCGTCGTGATCGGGATGGTGCAGCTGCTGATGCCGTTCATGGTGCTGCCGCTCTACGCGGTGATGAGCGGGATCGACCGGCGGCTGCTCACCGCGGCGGGCAGCATGGGAGCGCGGCCCGTCAAGGCGTTCATCGACGTCTACGTGCCGCTGTCGCTGCCCGGGGTGTCGGCGGGGTGCCTGACCGTGTTCATCAGCGCGCTCGGGTTCTACGTCACGCCCGCGCTGCTCGGCTCCCCCACCGACGCGCTGCTCTCCCAGCAGATCTTCACGCAGGTCAACGGCCTGCTGAAATGGGGGCGCGGCGGCGCCATGGGCGTGGTCCTGCTCGGGCTCACGCTGGCCATGATCGCGCTGCTGGCGGTCACGCTGCGCCGCGCAGGGAAGAAGGTGACCGGATGAGCGCCCGGGTGGGACGCGGGGCGCTGTGGGCGTTCTGCGCGCTGGTCGGCGTCTGGCTGGTGGCCCCCGCGCTGATCGTGGTGCCGCTCAGCTTCACCTCGAAGGCGTCGCTCAAGTTCCCGCCGGACGGCTGGTCCACCCGCTGGTACGAGCACTTCTTCAGCGACCCGGCCTGGATGTCGGCCCTGTGGACCTCGCTCGAGGTGGGCCTGCTGGTCACCGTCGTCGCCACCACGCTCGGCACGGCGGCGGCGCTCGGCCTGACCCGGGCCAAGATGCGCGGGCTCGCGCTGGTCCAGGGGTCGATGCTGGCCCCGATGATCGTGCCCGGGGTCGTGCTGGCCATCGGCGTCTACGCCGTGTTCCTGAAGCTGCAGCTCGTCGGGACGCTCATGGGCTTCGTCATGGCGCACACCGTGCTGGCGCTGCCGTTCGTGATGATCCCGGTGACCGCGTCGCTGAGCGGGTTCGACCGGCGGCTGGAGAGCGCGGCGGCCAGCCTGGGCGCGGGCCGCTGGACCACCTTCCGCACCGTGACGCTGCCGCTGGTGGCCCCCGGTGTGGCCGCGGGCGCGCTGTTCGCGTTCGTCACGAGCTTCGACGAGGTGGTCGTCTCGCTGTTCATCCAGAGCCCCTACCTGCAGACCCTGCCGGTGAAGATGTACGCGAGCGTCACCCGCGAGACCGACCCGACCATCGCCGCGGCGGCCACGATGATCATCGTGCTGACCACGAGCCTCGTCCTGATCGCCACCTTCTTCGTCGCCAGGAGGTCACGTGCCCACCAGTAACGATCTCGCCGCCCGCGGCGCCGGCATCGAGCTGACCGGACTGACCAAGCGCTACGGCGACTTCGTCGCCGTGGACGACGTCTCGCTGTCGGTCAAGCCGGGCGAGTTCATCACGCTGCTCGGGCCGAGCGGCTCGGGCAAGACGACCACGCTGAACATCATCGCCGGCTTCGACCACCCCACCAGCGGCGAGCTGACCGTGGACGGGACCGCCATCGCCGCGACGCCCGCCCACAAACGGGACATGGGCATGGTCTTCCAGCACTACGCCCTGTTCCCGCACATGACGGTCGCCGAGAACATCGCGTACCCGCTCAAACAGCGCAAGGTGCCCAAGGCCCGCCGCGCCGAGCTGGTCGCGGCCGCGCTGGCCACCGTCCACCTCGGCGAGTACGGCCACCGCTACCCGCGCGAGCTGTCCGGCGGCCAGCAGCAGCGCGTGGCCGTGGCCCGCGCCATCGTCTACAGCCCGCGCGTGCTGCTGATGGACGAGCCCCTGGGCGCGCTGGACAAGAAGCTGCGCGACTGGCTCCAGCTCGAGATCAAGCGCATCCACGGCGAGCTCGGCACCACGTTCGTGTACGTCACGCACGACCAGGACGAGGCGCTGGTGCTGTCGGACCGGATCGCGGTCTTCAACCGCGGCCGCATCGAGCAGGTCGGGCCCGCCGAGGAGCTGTACGAGCGGCCCGCCACGCTGTTCGTGGCCCGCTTCCTCGGCGAGTCGACGATCCTGCGCGGCGACGTCACGCCCGACGGCATCGGCGTGTGCGCGCGGCTGCTGCGGGCGCCCGGTGAGCTGTCCGAGAAGGCGGGCGCGCTCGTCGTACGCCCGGAGCGGCTGGCCGTGCGGGAGGCGGGTTTCTCCCCCGATTCGGAATGGAACGCCCTGCCGGCCACCGTCACCGGCGAGATTTACCTGGGCTCCAGCAGGAAGCTGGAGCTGAGGCTGCCCGACGGCTCGTCCGCGCTGGTGCGCGAGCAGGCCGGCAGCCTCAGCGACGCCCGTGGCGGCGACGAGGTCACCCTCACGTGGCGCGTCGCCGACTCCGTCCTGCTGCCCGACTCGCCCGATGTGGAGGCTGTGCTCACGTGAAAGGCATCCCGCTCACCAAGGACTTCGCCAACGGCGGCGTCTCGTTCTGGTACCGGCAGATCGGCCTGCCGGACCGGCGTCCCCCGCTGCCGGGGCCGCGCTCGTACGACGTGGCCATCGTCGGCGGCGGCTACACCGGCCTGTGGACCGCGTACTACCTGAAGAAGGCCGAGCCGGGGCTGCGGATCGCGATCCTGGAGAAGGAGTTCGCCGGGTTCGGCGCGTCGGGGCGCAACGGCGGGTGGCTGTCGGCGGAGTTCGCCGGGTCGCGCAAGCGGCACGCCAAGGCCCGCGGCCGGCAGGCGATGATCGACCTGCAGCACGCGATGTTCGACGCCGTGGACGAGGTCATCGAGGTGACCCGCGAGGAGGCCATCGACGCCGACATCCACAAGGGCGGCCTCATCCACGTCGCGACGAACCCGGCCCAGCGGCGCCGGCTGCGCGCTGAGCTCGATGACCTGCGTACCTGGGGGTACGGAGAGGGCGACCTGCGGCTGATGGACCGCGACGAGCAGCGCGAGCGCGTGCAGGTGGCGGGCACCCTGGAGGCCACCTACTCGCCGCACTGCGCCCGCATCCAGCCCGCCAAGCTGGCCGTCGGCCTGGCCGAGGCGGTCGCCCGGCTCGGGGTGGACATCTTCGAGGACACCACGGTCACGAAGATCATCCCGCGGCGGGACGGCAGCCAGGCGGCGGCGGTCACCACGCGCGGGGCGGTCACGGCGGACTACGTCATCCGCGCCACGGAGGGCTTCACCGCCTCGCTGGCCGGGCAGCACCGGCAGTGGCTGCCGATGAACAGCTCCATGATCGTCACCGAGCCGCTGCCGCCCGAGGTGTGGCGGCACATCGGCTGGCAGGGCAACGAGCTGATCGGGGACGAGGCGCACGCCTACATCTACGCGCAGCGCACCGCCGACGACCGCATCGCGATCGGCGGCCGGGGGGTGCCCTACCGGTACGGCTCGCGTACCGACGTGCGGGGCGCCACGCAGCCGCAGACGGTCGCGCTGCTGTGGCGGATGCTGGTCAAGCTCTTCCCCGCGGCGGCGGACGCGCGGATCCAGCACTCCTGGTGCGGCGTGCTGGGCGTGCCGCGCGACTGGTGCTCGACCGTGCACCTGGACCACGCGACCGGCCTCGGCTGGGCGGGCGGCTACGTCGGCAGCGGCGTCACCACCACGAACCTGGCCGGCCGCACCCTGCGCGACCTGGTGCTGCGCCAGGACACCGAGCTGACGGCCCTGCCCTGGGTGGGCCGCCAGGTGCGCCAGTGGGAGCCCGAGCCGCTGCGGTGGACGGGGGTGCAGCTCATCTACGCGCTCTTCCGCGCCGCCGACCGGCAGGAGAACGACCACGGCACCACGACGTCGCCGTTCGCGCGGCTGGCGAACCTGATCTCCGGCCGCTGACGCGTCTCCCCCGGAGCGCGCTCAACGCTCCGGGGACCCGGCGCGCGCTCAGCGCTCCTGGTGCCCGGCGCGCGCTCAGCGTTCTGCGGGCCCGGCGCCGCGCCAGGGGTCGTAGTCGACCTCCAGCGGCTCCTGCGGCGGCCGCTCGGCCTCCGGCACGTGCTGGAGGTTGACCCGGATGCGATACCACACGCTGCTGCGCCCCCGCATGCCGTCGACCAGCACGTCGGCGGGCTCCAGCTGGGCGGCGACCGCCGGGTGGCGGGCCTTCCACCGCTCGAACCCGGCCAGCGCCTCCTCCTTGTGCTCCGCCCGCGCGATCTCGATGACGGGCATGGTCTGCTGCCTGCCCCCCGTGCCCTTGGGTGGCTTGGGCGCGGGCCCAAGCTCCTCGGCCAGCGCCAAGAGCCCGTCGAGCGAGCCCGGGTGCAGGTCCATGTCCTCCCACGGGTCGCCGGCCTCGGCCAGCCGCTTGGCCACGGTGTCGATCGTGAACGTCTCGGGGCGGCAGCCGGGCACCTCGTCCCAGGTCAGCGGCGTCGAGACCCGGGCGTCGGGCACGGCCCGCACGGAGTAGGCGGAGGCCACGGTGCGGTCGTAGGCGTTCTGGTTGAAGTCGACGAACACGCCGTGCCGCTCCTCCTTCCACCACCGGCTGGTGGCCAGCTCGGGCGCGCGCCGCTCGACCTCGCGGGCCACCGTCTCGGCCGCCTTGCGCACCTTGGCGAACGGCCAGCGCCGCTCGATGCGGGCGTAGACGTGGAACCCTCGCGAACCGGACGTCTTGGGCCAGGCGACCAGCCCGTGGTCGGCCAGGACCTCGCGCGCCACCTGCGCGGTGGCCAGCACGTCGGCCCACTCGACGCCCGGCACCGGGTCGAGGTCGATGCGCAGCTCGTCGGGCCTGGACAGGTCGTCGGCGCGCACCGGATGGGGGTTGAGGTCGACGCACCCGAGGTTGACCACCCACAGCAGCTGGGCCAGGTCGGTGCAGACGACCTCCTCCGCGCTCAGCCCGGAGCGGTATTTCAGCTCGGCCACCTCGATCCAGTCGGGCCGCTTGGCCGGGGCGCGCTTCTGGAAGAACGCCTCCTGCTCGATGCCGTGCACGAACCGCTTGAGCACCATCGGCCGCCCGTGGACGCCCCGCAGCGCCGCCTCCCCCACGGCCTGGTAGAAGCGGATCAGGTCGAGCTTGGTGTGGCCGGACTGCGGGAAGACCACCTTGTCGGGGCTGGTGACGCGGACCTCGTGACCCGCGACCTCGATGTCAGGCATACGGTCACGATACGCGGGGCCACCGACAAGGCTCGGAGCGCCGGCGCGGCGGGCGCGAAGGCTCAGGGCGCCAGCTCGGCGCGGCGGGCGCGGCTGCGCGACTCCAGGTAGGCCAGGCCGAGCCGCCGGTGCCTGGCGATGGCCGCCCGGTTGTGCTCGAGCGCCTGCTCCGTACGCCCGAGCCGGAGCGCCAGCTCGGCCAGCACGTCCTGCACGCAGCCCAGGGCCGCGCTGCCCGTGCCCAGGACGATGGGCTGGTCGGCGATCGGCAGCAGCCGCTCGTACATCTCCCCGGGGTCGGGGGTGCCGAGCTGGGCGGCCACCAGACCCCAGACCGGGAAGAAGAAGTCGGCCGACCAGTCCTCCCGCAGGTCCACGCCCCACCGCCCGAGGAGCTGCCGCGCCTGTTCGGTGCGGCCGACGTCCAGGGAGGCCAGGATGGCGAGCGGGCGCACCATGCTCATGAGCGGCTGATCGCCCGCGGCCACCAGCTCGTCCAAGAGCTCCGCCACCCTGCCCTGGCCGCGCCGGCAGGTGTAGAGGACGCCGAGGCGGCGGGCCTCCTGACCCCACAGGCTCGCCCCGAAGGAGATCTTGGGGAAGTGCTCGGCCAGCGCCTCGGCCTCCGCCCACCGGCCGTGCAGGGCGTGGTCGGCGGTCTGCGCGACGCGGACCATGGCCTCCAGCTCGGGCCGGGCGACCTCGTGCAGCAGCTGCTCGCAGCGGGCCAGGTCCCTGCTCCACTCGGCCAGCTCGCCCGCGCGCAGCAGGCACGCCATGCGCAGCACCCGCGCCACCAGCCTGGCCTCCCTGGGCAGGCCGGGGATGGCCAGCATCTCCTCGGCCGCCGCCAGCCGCTCGGGGTTGCGGCCGGGTACGAAGCTCGCGATCACGTAGTTGTTGAGCGCCCTGGCCAGCAGCATGGGGTCGCCGGCGCGGCGGGCCAGGCCGACCGCGTCGAGCGCCAGCCGCTCGCCCTCGGCGCGCCGGGGGCCGTAGTGCAGCTCGATGCCGAGCGTGCCCAGGAGCGCGGCCCTGGACCGGTCGTCGAGGTCGCCCGCCAGGAGGTCCTCCAGGATCGCGACCATGTCCTCGTCCACGACCCCGTACGGGCGCCAGTTCCACACCGACAGGCCGCCGAAGACCGAGACCGCCGCCACCAGCGCGTCCCGGTCGCCGAGCCGCTGGGCCTGGGCGACGGCCTCGGTCAGGTCGCGGTAGGTGCCTTCGGCGTCGCCCGTGGTGCGCCGGGCCTGGCCCAGCTCGGTGAGCACGTGGCAGCGCTCGGGCGAGTCGCCGGGCGGCAGGTGGTCGAGCGCCAGCTCCCACAGCTGCACGGCTTCCTGGTAGCCGTGGCGTTCCGCGGCCTGCGCGGCGGCCCGGGTGGCGTACGTGACGGCCTTGGGCGCGCCGCCCAGCCGGGCCGCGGCGGCGAAGTGGCCGGCCAGGATCGCCGGGTCGGCGCCGGGCAGGGTCTCCAGGTGCCCGGCGGCCCGCAGATGCAGGCGGGCGCGGTCGAGCCGGGTGAGGCCCTGGTCGAGCGCCTGCCGTACGAGGGCGTGGGAGAAGCGGTAGTCGGCGGCCCCGGCCGGCGGCTGGGCCAGCAGCCCGGCGGCCAGCGCGGGCTCCAGCTCCGACATGACCTCCTCGACGGGACGGTCCACGAGGGCGGTCAGCAGGTCCAGCTCCACCTCCCGGCCCGCGACCGCGGCGGCCTTGAGCAGGTCCCGGGTGGGCTCGGGGAGGCGGGCCAGGCGGCGTTCGATGACGTCGCGGGCGCCGGGCGGGACGAGGTGGCGCTCGCGTTCGGGCAGGCGGAGCAGCTCGGTCAGGTAGAACGGGTTGCCTCCCGAGCGGTCGAGCAGCTCCTGAGGGTCGGCCGCCACGTCGCGCAGGCGCAGGTAGTCGCGCACGCCCGAGGCGTCGAACGGCGCCAGCGGCAGCCGGCGGCCCTCCCTGGCCAGCGCGCCCAGGGTCTCGCGCAGCTGCTCGGGGTGGTCGCCCGGCTCGGGCCTGAGCGTGGCCACGACGAGCGCGGAGGTCCTGGCCAGCTCGCCGGCGACGTGGCCGAGCAGCTTCAGCGAGGAGGCGTCGGCCCAGTGCAGGTCCTCCAGCACCACGAGCAGGGGGCCGGTCCGCAGCTCCGCCAGCACGGCGTCGTACAGGTCGAACAGCTCGGCCTGCGGGGACGGCGGGATCAGGCCCGCGCGGGTCCACGGCCAGAACGCGGGGGCCGTGCCGCCGTCGAGGCAGCGGCCCCACTCCACCCGGAAGCCCCTGGCCGTGGCCAGGTCGGCGACGGCCCTGGCCAGGCTCGTCTTCCCGATGCCCGCCTCGCCGGTGACCAGCGCCAGCCCACCTCTGCCGTGCCGGGCCTGCGCCAGCAGCTCCTCCAGGACCCGCAGCTCGCCTTCCCTGGCCACGAGCCTGTCGGACCCCGGCCCTGCGGGGACGGGTGCGGGAGCGGGGTCGGGGACGCGCGCGCCACCCGGGTCGAGCTCGGGCGCCTGCTCGAACACCGCCTGCTCCAGCCGCCTCAGCTCGGGCCCCGGCTCGATGCCCAGCTCGTCGGCGAGCAGGGCGCGTACCCTGCGCAGCGCCGCGAGCGCGTCGGCCTGGCGGCCCGCCCGGTACAGCCCGAGCACCAGCAGCCCCCACGCCCGCTCCCGGTACGGGTGCGCCTCCGTCAGCGCCTCCAGGTCGGGCACGCTGGCCTCGCCGAGCGCCAGCCGGGCCTCCAGCCGGTCCTCCTCGGCCACGAGCCGCAGCTCGTCCAGCCGCGCGGACGCCGCCGGCGCCAGATCGGGGAACTCGGCCAGCGGCTCCCCCCGCCACAGCGCGAGCGCCCGGTCGAGCGTCCGCGCGCCCTCCGCGTGCCGCCCCTGCCTGACCAGGCGCGCCCCGTCGGCGGCCCACGCGGCGAAGCGGCCCACGTCCGTCTGGCCGGGCGTGACGTCCAGCACGTAGCCGGGCTCGCGGGTGAGCAGCACCCGGGGCGGCGTGCGCGGCTTGCGGTCCGGCTCCAGCACCCGCCGCAGATGCGAGACGTACGCCTGCAGCGTCGCCGTGGCCTTGGCCGGCGCCTCCCCCGCCCACAGCTCCTCGATCAGCCGGTCGAGCGGCACGACGCGGCCTGGCTCGAGCGCCAGCCTGGCCAGGACCGCCCGCTGCTTGCGGGTGCCGAGGTCGAGCCGGTTGCCGTCGCCGTCGTCCACCTCAAGCGGACCGAACAGTCTGAACTCCACGAACCCCAAGTCAACCTCAATTCCCCCTCAAGTGCCGAAACGCATGCTTGATCCATGAACGAGCTGAAGAGTCTGACGACCGGCCGCGTGCTCCTCCCCGGCGACGAGGGTTTCGACGAGGCGCGCAGGCCGTGGAACCTGGCCGTCGACCAGCGGGTGCGCGCGGTCGTCGAAGCGGCCGACGCCGACGACGTGGCGGCCGCGGTCGGCTACGCCCGCCTGCACGGGCTGGCGGTGACCGCGCAGCCGAGCGGCCATGGCGCCTCCGGCGACACCGAGGGCACGATCCTGCTGCGGACCGGCGGCCTGGGCGGTGTGGAGATCGACAACGGGGTGGCGCGCGTCGGCGCGGGTGTGAAGTGGGGCGAGGTGCTGGCGGCGGCGAGCCCGCTCGGGCTGACCGGCCTCGCGGGCAGCTCCCCCGTGGTCAGCGTGACCGGGTACACGCTGGGTGGCGGGCTGAGCTGGTTCAGCAGGAAGTACGGCTTCGCCGCCGACAGCGTGCGGGCCTTCGACGCGGTGGACGCCGAGGGCCGGCGGATCCGGGTGACGGCCGAGCGGGACCCGGAGCTGTTCTGGGCGCTGCGGGGCGGCGGCGGTGACTTCGCGGTGGTGACGGCGATGGAGTTCGGCCTGCGGCCCGCCCCCTTCCTGTACGGCGGGCGGATCACGTGGCCGATCGAGCGGGCGCCCGAGGTGCTGGCCGCCTTCCGCGAGGTCACCGCGAGCGCGCCGGACGAGCTGACGGTCTGGTTCGACCTGCTGCAGATCCCCGGCGGGCCGGGGTTCGTCATGATCGACAGCACGTACCTGGGCCGGGACCCGGGCACGCTGCTGCGGCCCTTCGAGCTGATCGGCGGCGCACTCAGTGACAACCGGCGGCTGCTGCCGGTGGCCGAGCTGGGCTCCATCTGCGACGAACCCACCGCTCCCCAGCCCGGCACCAGCCGGTGCGAGCTGCTGACCGGGCTCGACGACCAGGTGGCCGGCGTGCTGCTGGGCGAGCCGATCGACCCGTTGATCAGCGTGCAGATCCGGCACCTGGGCGGCGCGCTGTCCAGGCCCGCCGACGGGGGCGGCGCCGCGGGGCACCTGGACGAGCCGTACCTCATCTACGCGATCGGCGCGCCCACCGAGGCCACGGCCGAGCGCCTGGAGCGGCTTGGGAAGGCGCTGGTGCCGTTCAGCAGCGGGCGCAGGCCGTACACGATGCTGCACGGCGGCGAGCAGGCCGCGGCGGCGTTCCCGAGCGAGTCGCTGGCCCGGCTCCGCGACCTCAAGCGCTCCCGCGACCCGCACGGCGTCATCCGAGCCAACTTCCCCGTGCTGAGGTAGAGCCGGGCGGCGCCGCTCAGGGCCGGATCTGGTGCGTGATGGACGGGTCGGTGATCGCGGTGTCGGCGGCCAGGAGGAACGCCTTCGACAGGACGATCGACAACATGCCGCCGTCCTCCTCGAAGGGCAGGAAGACCGGGTCGCCGGAACCGCGGCGGGGGACGATGCACAGGTAGGCGTCGTTGGGTTCCATGAGGATGTTGCCCGAGCCGAGGTGGATCCTGTAGGTGCGCAGGTCACCGCGGACGCGCAGGAACCGGTCGGCGATGGTGCAGCGGTCGGCGATGGCCAGGCGCGGCAACAGCCGGGCCAGCGCGTCACGGCGGATGCGGGCGGTCTCGGTCAGGTCGCCGAAGCCGTAGGACTGCCAGTACTCGCCGTCCCCCTCGGGGTCCAGGCCGGTGGAGGTGACGCCGACAGCCAGGTCAGCGTCACGCAGCGCCTCCGACAACGTCAACGGGGCCACCTCGGCCAGCGGGACTCGGCGCCCGCCGGCGTCGGTGAAGTGGAGATCGCCGCTGACGCAGATGGACACCGTGCCCAGGTCATCTCGCTCGAACGAGCCCTCATCCAGATGAAAGCCCCAGTGGGCGACCAGGCCGCCGGGGAGCTCCTTGGCGGCTTCGGCCTGGTCGGAGCCGTACTCCCAGCCCCAGTGGCCCAGTGACATCCCGGTCCAGCCGCGTCCGGTCAGCAACGCCTTCGCCTGACCGTAACGCAGCAGATGACCGGTGAAGCGGCGCGAGTGGTCGAGAGTCTCCTCCTCGGCGGGGGTGAGCAGGTAGACCTCGCGGAACGCCTGCTTGAACGGCTGGCGCAGGCCGTACTCCATGAGGTGGTCGCGCCAGGCGCGCACTTCTTCCATGCTGTGGGAGATGGGGTGCCAGAGGAGCACCGGGGTGTCAGGGTCGGGCTGGATGCGGCGCCCTGCCGGGTCGGTCAGCTCCCAGGTGCCGTCCACGAGCACCGGGCGCCCGGCCGGTCCCTGGAGGATCTCCCAGATCAAGGTCCTGCCCATGGAACCGGTGACCGGGTGGTCGAGGTAGTACTCGCACACCTCGCTCCAGCGCCAGATGCGTTCGGTGGCCAGTGCGCGCTCGATCCGGAAGCGCTCGGCCGGCAAGACCTTCTTGATCTCCTTGGCGGTGGCCTTGAGCTCGGCCAGCAGCTCCTTGTGCTCCTCGCGGACGGCCTTGGGGATCGTCTTGCGGATCTTGCCGGAGGGGTCGACGAAGCTCACGACGCCATCGAGGGTCAGCCGCAGGCCGTGTTCGGTACGGGTGCCGTCGGTGCCCAGCCCGAAGGCCGGGACCGTGCGCTCCAGCAGTTGCTCGGGCGACAGCCCGCTCTGCCCGGCGACCGCGTCCAAGGTCTTGGCCACGCCCGCCAGGATGGTCTTCTTGCGCACCTTGGCCTGCACCCGGGCCAGCTGGGCGACCACCTCCAGCCCGCCGCGCCGGGCCAGCACCCCTATCGCGGCGTTGGCCAGCATCTCGCTGCGCGCGTTGGCACCGGAGCCGCCGATCCCGGTGCCGGTCGCCACGGCGACGTCGCCCAGCAGCGCGGTCACCCACGGCTCGTCGATCAGCTCGCAGGTCCACACCATGCCGCGCAGCGGTACGGCGGTGCGCTCGCGCAGGAAGACCGTCTCGGTCCACTCGCCGCTGCGGGTGGGATGCCGGAGCGTGACCTCACGGTGGGCGATGACCTGGCCGAGGATGTCTTTGATCAGTTCTGCGGCCTGCGGGGTCAGCAGCTCGGTAGCCCGCCGGGTCCACCTGACGCTGGGTTTGGAGGCGGTGGCGGTGGTCCAGTGCCGCAGCAGCGGCAGGACCTCGGGAGTGGTGAGGCGGGTCGCGTGATCGGCGATCATCCGGGTGGCGAACGTGTCGTCCTCCCACATGATGTTGCGGACCGTGGCGCCGGGATCGCCGGTCTCCGGTTCGGTGAGCAGCGCCTCCATCGGCTCGCGCAGGACCTCCCAGGCGGGCTTCCAGTGCTGGGCGAACCACCGGGGCATGGAGTTCAGCACCTGACGCCGCTCGTGATAGGAGAGCCGGGCGGTGGCGGCCAGGGGCAGCCGGTAGAGCTCGGCGTAGTTGGTGTGCCGCCAGGTCATCAGGCCGTTGGCCGCGTGCCAAAGCTGGGCGACCTCCGCCTTGGGAAGCTCCGGCAGCTGGTCGATCACCTCGCGGATGACGTCGAGCCGACGTTCGTCGTGGTCGTGGCCGCCGTCCCAACCGAGGTTGAGCCGCATCTGCGCCCACACGGCGAAGAGACGTAACTCGCTCTCGTCGCAGTCCTTGACCTTCAAGGCCTGATGAGCAACGAAGGCGGAGTCGAACCGCTCGAACACCTCTTTGTGGTCGTTGGCCAGATCGACGAAGCCGTACTGGTTGTTGAGTGGAGAGTCCTTAAGAATGTCCCAGTTCACGTCAGCCCCCGACCAGCGGGACGAGCTTGACGAAGGACACCACCGGATCGACGGTCAGATCGATCTCGGCGTCCAGGTCCTCGATCTGCCGGTCGCCCACCAGCAGCAGGAATCCGTTGGGGGCGAACGCGACCTCGGCCTGCTTCTCCCGGTCCAACCTGCGAGCGGTGCGCGTCTCCAGCTCCCTGCCTGTCGCAGTCTCATCGCGAAACGTTACTGATGCCATCGAACGCCCTGTTTCTCGAAATGTCAGATGATGACGCCATCTATAGCAACGCAGGGCGACAAAACGTCAGCGACGGTGGGCTCTGATGATCTTCGAGATGTGGGCGCGAACCCGGACGTCTCAGAGGTCGCCGAAGTCGCCGTGGCGGCCCGCGCCCGCGGCGAAGCGGGCGGCGCCGCCCACGGCGTCGGGCAGCGAGACGAGCCCGTGACGCAGCTCGTTCAGCATCGCCTCCTGCTCGCTCAGCCCTTCCTGCTCCAGCGCCGACAGCCGGTCGCCGCGCAGGCAGGTCTGCGGGAAGCGGGCGATCTCGCGGGCCAGCTCCTCGGCCTGCCGCCGGGCGGTGCCAGTGGGCACGAGCCGGTTGGCCAGCCCCCACTCGTACGCCTCCCGTCCCTCGACGGGCCGGCCGGTGAGGATCATGTCCATCGCCCGGGAGGCGCCGATGAGCCGGGGCAGCCGTACCGTGCCGCCGTCGATGAGCGGCACCCCCCACCTGCGGCAGAACACCCCGAAGACCGCCCCCTCCTCGGCCACCCGCAGGTCGCACCAGAGGGCCAGCTCCAGCCCGCCCGCGACGGCGTGCCCGGCCACGGCGGCGATGACCGGCTTGGACAGGCGCATCCTGGTCGGGCCCATCGGCCCGTCGCCGTCCTCGCCGACGTGGTTGTCGAGCGCCTTGAGGTCGGCGCCGGCGCAGAACGTGCCGCCCTCTCCCCACAGCACCGCCACGGCGGCGTCGGAGCCCTCGAAGTCACGGAACGCGGTCGCCAGCGCGTCGGCCGTCTTGCGATCGACCGCGTTACGCGCCTCCGGCCTGCTGATCACCACGGTGGTGACCGGTCCCTCGCGCTCCACGCGTACGGTCATGCGGCCCTCCTCGGGGAAACGTGCGGATATTCCTCGGGGACCTGCCGAGCGTACGCTTATGCGACGGCCCCTGCCAGCAGCGCGCCGAGGTAGTCGCTCACAGGCATGTCATTGCCACGCGGCGGGCCCTGCTCGGCGCATCGGCTGGAGTGCAGGCGAACAGTCAGTGGCTGCCGAGATGCTGCAGGCGGACAGGCTCCGTCAAAGTGGCCCTGGCTCTCTCGAAGTCCGCCAGGCGGATGGCGACGGTCGCTACCGCCAGCCGTTCGGGGAGCACAGTCGCGAATTTGGCCCCGCCGACCCAGACGCGTTTGCCATACCTGGCCGGGAGACGCGAGCTCCTTGGCCTTCTTGTCTGCCAGGTGGTGCGGGTTGCCGTGCGGCACCCGGCGGCCGTTGGGTGTGGTCTGCACCCAGGTGCCGTTCTCGGTGGTGACGCTGCCGTGCCAGTCCTTCGGCTCGATCAGGTGAACGCCACCGGGGGGTGACGACCAGCAGGTCGACCTCGCGGACGTGCCCCGCCCGGGCGGTGAAGGTGAAATTGGAGCAGGCCCGCCAGGGCTCGGAGTCGGGCAGCTTCGTACGGATGGATGACGAGCGAAAAGACAAAGCAGGACCATGCCTCACGTATCGCGGGTCCCGAGTCGCTTCTTTCGAGCTGCGGGCGCCGTGTACGTCTCCGCGCCATGTACGGTGAGTCGCCACACGCCGGCCTCTCTCTGACTGGCTGCGCTGCACATCGATGGCAGGCAAGCTTTTATCAGCTCGACGCGTTCCTCGATCTTCGACTCTGCAGGCATCAGGAAGACCGGCACACCCGCTTTGAGGTACGCCTCGTACTCATGCGGGCGTTCGAAGATCCGAAAATCTGTGGCGAGCACGACCCATCCTTGCCGGCCTACCTTCGGCAACCAGTCGTC
This sequence comes from Nonomuraea sp. NPDC052116, assembly GCF_040680035.1. NCBI lineage: Bacteria > Bacillati > Actinomycetota > Actinomycetes > Streptosporangiales > Streptosporangiaceae > Nonomuraea > Nonomuraea sp. NPDC052116. Next base: position 78,322 of record NZ_JBFAWA010000001.1, read on the forward strand.
ATCATCGGCCCCCAGCGCCTGATCCCTTGACCCATACAACTCGGCAGGACTGTGGACGCGATATCCAAGTCCGGTGAGCAGTCTGCGGATAGTCCGGCAGACGCTGTTCTCGTCGAGGTAGAACTCAGGCGGCGTGGCCCACGAGGATGCGGGCGGCGGTTCGGACGTCTTCGATGGTGACTCCGAGCTCATCGGCGATCACCTCGAAGTCCTCTCCGGCCCTCACCATGGCGGCGACATCCGCCACGCGGGTGCGAGACTCCTCGAAGAAGGGTTGCCCGAAGGCTCTCAGCGGATCGACGATGATGTTCGAAGGCGACCAGTGCCGCAGGCGAAGCATCGCGGGGTAGCCGTCTTCCGCCCGCACAACGTACTGCAGGTAGTCGGTCACGATCTCGCGGATCACCTGCTGCCCGGTGCTGCCCTCGATCAGCCCTTCCCCTTCCGGAGAGGTCTTGGAGAAGTCCCAGAGAACGTCGATGCCGTCCGTGGCCAGTTCCGGGGCGACGAGAACATACTGCCCGAACTCCCGCTGGAGCCGCTCCAGCGCGGGACGGATCTTGCGCGGCTTCACTCCTGCGGCCCGCAGCGCATCCAGCACGTATGCCTCCGCCATGGCCACGAACGGGACGGTGGCCATGCGATGCTCGGCCGGCTGCGGAAGAACGTGCAGCAGCGGGTGGCCGCTTTCGTAGCCGCGCGCCCAGTGATTGAACGTCTGCTGAGGGATGCTCAGGAAGCGGGCGGCGTCGCTCTGGTTGAGCAGGCCGTTCCGAGTCCTGATGTCGTCCATGCCGCACACCTCCCCTTTGGCTCGCTGTCATCTTCTCTCACCGACTCGATGGGTGCACAGGGCGGCCCGCCGATTGGGCTCCTTCAAGGCCGCAACGTTACGCATTTCCAAAGGTTCTGGTGGGTGGTTCCGATTTTCAGGGCTCACCCACCTACATCACGGCCGCTTTCAAGATCAGGAGATCAGTCCAAGTCAGCTGAAGGGCCTGGCCATGGGCGTCCCGGTCCAAAGATTGCCGGACCGGGACGAGATCGCCCATGGTGGCGCCTTCGGCTGAGGACCTCTTATGAGCCGGCATGCATGTGAATCTTCGCCCATACCTTGTGGCCCACCTCGTCGTTGCCTTCATAGCCGACTTCGTCTGCGATCGCGGCGACGAGGGCCAATCCCCGGCCGCACTCCGCGTAGGTCCGGCACAGTGGACCGAGGCGAGGGACGCCACCCCAACCGCAGTCATATACCGCAATGGTGATCACATCGGTCGAGCGGGCAATCTCGACGATCAAGGTTCCATGAGGGAGACCACTCGCGGCGTGCTGGATGGCGTTGGCGGCGAGTTCGGCGACGACCTGTTCGGCGTCGTCCTGGCAGGAGGAATCCGTCAGGAGATACCGGGTGAAGTGTCGAGCGTGAGGGATGTGGTCGGGAGTGCCGAGAAATGTGCGTCGCCAGGTCAGACCTCCCGGGGTCAGGTCGATCATCGCGTCGACGAGCGCGCGCTGGACCGCTCCCGGCTCGCGTTGCTTGGGGACGAACACAGTGGCGGCCGCAGTGGTCTCGGGCATCGGTTCCTCCGTGGGCATGTCAGAGGCTTGCTCAGCATCAATACGCTGCCTTGTCGGGCACACCGTTGGAGCCCCACCGCAGCTTCATAGATCACGCACACAACATCGGTGGCTCGCGTGCGCGTGATCTTCCCTTCTGCTGGGGAAGCAGACTCGACAGCTCGTTCTTGACACCGCCATCGTAGCGCTCATCCACATGGTTCACCATAGTGAAGTATGGGTCTCCAGGGGTATCTTCGGTTCTGCATGGCGATCTATCGTGCCGTCGTGATCGAGTGGCGTCTCAACCAGCCCAAGTGGGTCCAGGTAGCGAACATCATCAAGGAGAGGATCGCCTCGGGCGACTACCAGGTAGATACGCCAGTGCCCAGCGAGCACCAAATCGTGCAAGAGTTCGGCATCGCTCGCGGCACGGCCCGCAAGGTTCTGCAGCGACTTCAGGAGGAAGGCGTCATCTACGCCGTTCGGGGTCTGGGCTCCTTCGTCTCGCCCTCACAGGAGGATGGTCGGTGAGATTCAGGCGAGGTTGCACTTCCCACCTAATCGAGGCGGCCTCTCCCCGGGCCACCTACGGCTCGATGCGGAAGTGGTCGCCGAGCTGAAAGCGCGGGCCGCGCGCAGATCGGCGCAAGCCTGCCAGCCGCCCTGCCACCGAGAGCAATGGTGTGGCTACGATCAGCTCATGAGCGGCTACGTCCGAACCATTCGCGAGTACATGCCCAAGCAACCGTCCCCAACCTGGACGGAACTGCCACTTGCGGGCGAACGCCTCTCGGAGATCGTCCTTTTTGGCCATGGGAAGGATGCCGATGTCATGGTGGAGCTGCTTGACGAGCGGCGATTCGTCTTCGGTTTGGGCGGCACTCTGCGAGTACACGGTTGCCCCGGGCTGAAAACCGAGGTAACCAGGTGGGATGACCGTTCGCTGATCATCCGGTATTTCGGCCAGAATCTGAAAGTGGTTGCCGTACGGCTTGGAGTTCGAGACCAAGCCGAAGCGGAGGAGCTTGCCGCTGATATTCATGAATGGCTGGCCACAGACGGGGTTGACGACTTGCTTTGGGGAGTGTCGATCGAGATTGAGGTCGCGCCGATCTTCCAAGCCGCTAATTGAGGGTCAGCGGTCCGTCACGAGCGAAGCGGCGCCGCCGTGCATACCGCAGCATGCTTGGTTCATGGCGGATACGACACGCATCACGGTGACGCTGCCGAGCGACCAGGTCGCCGAGCTCAGGAAGCCTACCGACAACGTCTCCGGCCATGTCGCCGAGGCGGTGGCACGCCAGCCTCGGCGCCAGTTCCTCGGCGCTGAGCTGCTGCGCCACCAGGAGGAGCACGGAGAGTTCACCGAGGAGGAGCCGGCTCAGGCCCGCTCCAGGATCTTCAAGGCGGCGGAACTCGGCGGATGAGCGGGCGGCTTGATCGAGCATGTCGAAACCGTCGCCCTGGGCTCCCCAGGGGTCTCCGCCTGGATCTGCACAGGGTCGCAAGGTTCTCGCGATGTTCCAGGTGTTCCACAGCATGGGCGCCAAATTTCGTCATCGGCGCCCACACCATCGTGGAAGTCAGCCGCACACGGGTGAACATGCCTCGACTGCAGCGGGCGCTCACCCACGTCAAGGTCGAGCCGGTAACTGAGAGCGCAGCAAAAATGGCCGCGAAGCTGCTCAAGGGAGTAGGTCTGCACGGCCACCTCGGCGATCGACGCGACGATCGCGGATTCTCACAATCGACGCAGCGGTCGATGACAGAATGTGACCATGTGGCAACCCCGAGCGAAGTACTTCAACACCACCGGACCGTGTGACCCGCAGCGCCACTACATGCTTCCGCCTACGCCGCGGATCCCGCAGGCTCGGGCGCTCATCGACACAAATCGTTACTTTATGCTGCACGCGCCCTGGCAGACCGGGAAGACGACCGCGCTGCACACCCTGGCGTCCGAGCTCACCGCCAAGGGCGACGCCGCCGCTCTGATGTTCTCGTGCGAGTGCGCCGTGGTGGCCGGTGACGACATCGCCGCCGCGGAGTCCATTCTGCTTCACTCCATTCGTGAGGCCGCTGCGCGGCCGGGATGGCCTGACGAACTGCTACCGCCGGATCCGTGGCCGCAGGCGCCGCCGGGTGCCCGGTTGAGCGCGGCGCTGAGGGAGTGGTGCCGCCGCTGCCCGCGCCGGGTGGTTCTGTTCTTCGACGAGATCGACGCCCTGCGGGGCAACAGCATGGTCAGCATTCTCAGCCAACTCCGCGGCGGTCACAACGCGCGGCATGAGGGCCATCCGTTCCCCGCGTCCGTGGCGCTGTGCGGGTTGCGCAACGTACGTGACCACAAGGTCGCCTCGGGCGGCGATCCCGACCGATCGAACCCAGCCAGCTCCTTCAACATCATCACCGAGTCGCTGCGCCTGGGCGACTTCACCGCCGACCAGATCGCCGAGTTGTACGACCAGCACACGGAGGCGACCGGCCAGGAGTTCACCAAGGACGCCGTGGACTGGGTCTTCGAGCTGACGCAGGGACAACCGTGGCTGGTCAACGCCCTCGCCTATGAGATCACCTTCCAGATGAGGGCGACCGGCGCCATCACCACTAGGCACGTGGAAGAGGCCAAGGAGCGGTTGATCCAGGCGCGCCCCACCCATCTCGACGCCCTCGTGGCCCGGCTGCACGAACCACGCGTGGAACGGGTGATCGAACCGATCGTGGCGGGCACGTCGCCGGGCACGGACGCTGCTTTTAACAATGACGTCTCCTACGTCCGCGATCTGGGCCTGATTAAGCAGAGACCACCGCTTGAGGTGGCGAACCCGATCTATCGGGACGTCATCCTGCGGGTGCTGGGAGGCCTATCGGAACATTACGTGATGGCCGATCCGCGCAGCTTCGTGCTGCCGAACGGCCGATTCGACCTGCCGCTGCTGCTGGAAGAGTTCGTCGTATTCTGGCGCGAGCACGGCGAGGTGCTCATCCAGCAGGAGGGCTACCACGAGGCCGCCTGCCAGATCATCCTCATGGCCTTCCTGCACCGGCTGGTCAACGGCGGAGGCCAGCTCGACCGGGAGTACGCCGCTGGCACCAAGCGCCTGGACGTGCTGGTCCGCTGGCCCTACACCGGCCCGGAAGGCGAACGGCTGATGCAGCGGGAGGCGATGGAGCTCAAGGTCTGGCGGGCGGGCGCCGACGACCCGTTGCCCGACGGCCTCGCACAGCTCGACCGGTATCTGGACCAGCTCAGCCTCGACACCGGCGTGCTGGTGGTCTTCGACCGGCGCCCACAAGCCCCACCCTGGAAGGAACGAGGCGCTTTCGAGCAGGCGACCACGCCCTCCGGCCGCCAGATCCCCGTTCTGCGCGTGTGACGGGCGCCCGAGTCTCCGGTGGCCGCCGGGGCGTCTCCCGCCGCCGCGTCGCCCCAGGACTGTGAGGGGGCGCCAACGGCTTCCGCGACATTTCCGACACCTTGCGGGGCACGCGGCGCCGGTGGCACCGGTCGGCATCTTCGGACGGACCACCGCCCTCTACTAGGGCCAGGTCGGTGGTGTCACCCGCGGTTGGGCTCCCCTGGGAGGGGGGTGACAGCGTATGGATGGACTGGACCAGGGACGGCGGCAAGACCTGGCTCCAGTGCGGTCCGTTCGAGGTGACCTCCGGCGGGCAGACGAAGACCAGCGCGGCACAGCGGACCAGCTCCGACGCCAACTGGCAGTTCCGAGCCTTCTTGAGGTGGGGTCGCCACGACCCACCTTCCATTCGCTGCACCAATTGGTGGTGATCGCCGGCTGAAAGCGCCGGGATGAGGCGGATCGAAGACCCGCTCACCCCACGTTCGTCAGAGGGTGACCGCTCCCGTCAGGAGATCCTCGAAGTGGTCGGCGGCGGGGGCGTCGATGCCGCGCAGCGGGCCGTGATCCACGAGGTGGGCTTCGGCGTAGAGCCGGGCCACCAGCGCCTTGCGGCCGTCGTCGAGCCCCCAGGCGGCCTGGTCCTCCAGGAGGGCGGCGGCGTACACGTCGGCCATGAACTGCGCCAGCGGATACAGCCGCTCCTCCGCCACCGAGGGCTCCAGCGCGGCCCACGCCGTGACGGCCTTGGCGAGGTCGTCGATGCGGGCGTGCACCAGGTCGGAGGTGGCCAGGTCGCGCAGGCGGTCGAGGAAGGGCAGGTGGGCCTGCTCCTTCACCATGGCCCGCCGGACGTCGAGGCAGAGGATGTTGTCGCCGCCCTCCCAGATCGGGTTGACCTGGGCGTCGCGCAGGAGGCGGGCCACCGGCCACTGCTCGATGTAGCCGTTGCCCCCGTGCACCTCGATCGCGTCGCTCGCCGCCGTCACGCCGAGGCGGGCGGCGCGCAGCTTGATCAGGGCGGGCGTGATGCGCAGGCGGGGGCCGGCGAGGCCGTCGAAGGCGAGCGCCTGGGCGGCCTCGACCTCGACGATCAGCTCGCTCAGCTTGCGGCGCATGAGCGGCTGGTCGATGAGCGGCCGTCCGAACGCCTCGCGGGACCGGGCGTAGCAGATCGACTCCACGAGCGCGCGCCTGGCCACGCCGACGCCCATCATGGCCACGCCGAGCCTGGAGGCGTTGGTGAGCTTCATCATGGTCCCGAGCCCGGAGCCGGAGCCCTCTCCCGAGAGCGGAAAGGCCTCCGCGTCGCTGAACTCGACCTCCGCCGAGGCGACCGAACGGGTGCCGAGCTTGTCCTTGAGCCGCCGGATCCGCAGGCCGTTGCGGCTTCCGTCCCGCCGGTCCCACAGCACGAGGAACGGCGACACGTTCCCGTCAGGGCGCCTGGCCAGCACCACGAACGCGGATCCGTTGGCGTTGGAGGCGAACCACTTGAAGCCCGTCAGCAGCCACGCGTCCCCCGCGGGCTCCGCCGTGGCCTCCAGCGCGGCCAGATCCGAGCCACCCGTCCGCTCGGTGAACATCTGAGCGGCCTCGCCGGAGTAGTAGCCGTTGGCGAAGATCTCCCGCACCCGATCGCGTACGTCCTCGGGCGCGTACTTCTCGGCGAGGGAGACCACCATGTCCCCTCCGGTGCCGAGCGCGCAGCCCATCCCGATGTCGGCCTGATCGAGCAGGTACGTCCAGGCGGCGGCGAGCGCGGCTGGATTCGCCCCGTGTGCCCGGGCCTCGGCGGCGAAGGACGGCGAGGTGAAGTTGTCCTCCATGAGCGCCCGCCGGGCCGCGTGGAACGACGGCGGCATGACGACCTCGCTGACGTCCCTGCCCCACTTGTCGTACTTCTCCAGCCGCGGCGGGTTGCGGTCGGTCTCCTCGGCGCACTCGGCCACGAGCCCGCCCATCAGCGCGCCCAGCCGGTCCAGGCGCGGCTCCGCCCAGGCGAAGCCCTCGCCCAGGTGGCGCCGCATGAGCAGGCGCAGCGTGGGATCGCAGGTCCACCAGTTGCGCCCGGCGGCGCCCTGGTAGCGCTCGGTGGCGTAACGGTCGCTGCGGTCGAAAGGTTCGATGAGATAGCGCCCCATACTCGCGAGTGTTACATATACTCGACACGCGATGGAAGAGCGTAACACTCTGAGTGCCAGATCGGCCGTGCTGAGCGCGCTGCTGGGCAGCCACCCGCCGCGGCTGCCGGTCCGGCAGCTGGTGCGCATCGGCGCGCTGTTCGGCATCGCCGAGGGCACCGTACGGGTGGCGCTGTCGCGCATGGTCGCGGCCGGCGATCTCCTCCAGGACGGCCGCTTCTACGCGCTGTCGGAGCGGCTCACCGAGCGGCAGGCCAGGCAGGACGAGAGCCGCGACCCGCACACCAGGCCGTGGGACGGGACGTGGGAGGTCGCCGTGGTCACGGCGGAGCGGCGCGCGCCCGCCGACCGGGCCGCGTTCCGGGCCACGATGACCGCGCTGCGCCTGGCCGAGCTGCGCGAGGGCACCTGGATGCGGCCCGCCAACCTGGTGCGCGCGTGGCCGAAGGCCGTCACGGCGCAGTGCACGCTGATCGACGGCCGCCCGCACGACGACCCCACTCCCCTGCTGTGGGACCTGGACGGCTGGGCGGCCGAGGCCCGCAAGCTGGAGCAGGCCCTCGACCGGGCCTTTGACCGGGCCGGCGGCCTGGCCGAGGGCTTCCTGGTCTCGGCCGCCGTGCTGCGCCACCTCCTGGCCGACCCGCTGCTCCCGGAGGAGCTGCTGCCGGCCGGCTGGCCGGGCGCGGAGCTGCGCGCCCGCTACGACGACTTCGACCGCCACTACCGCGAGGTGCTGTACGAGCACCTCAAGGACTGAAAACCCCTAGAGGGGCACGCCGAAGATGATCCGGCGGTTCCTGAACTCGGTGACGCTCCACAGCTTGCCGCCCTGCACCGTCAGGTCCTCCGGCCCGATGGGGAACCCCCGCGTCTCCAGCTTGCCGTCGGTCTGGACGAGCAGCTTGCCGTTGGCGTTCGCGCCGGCCGCCTGGCTCAGGTACCACTTGCCGCCCCACGAGACGGCCCCCTGGATCTTGGGCTGTCCCATCACGAAGGCGTCCTCGGGCTCGCCGCCGGCCAGGCCCAGGGGCCAGCGGCCCACCCAGCCGCCCGGGTCGTTCTCGCGGTACTCGCCGGTGACCAGCCGCGGCGTGCCGCCGCTGCGGTCGATCGAGACGAACGAGAAGAGCGGCCCCGGCTTCGCGACCTTCCAGAAGTCCGTCTGCGGCATCACGTACCGGTAGCCGAAGGCGTGGAACTTGCCGCCCTGCCGCCCGACCCGCGTGGGGTCGCCCAGGTCGTTCTGGGCGGTGCGCAGGTCGAGCACGTGCTTCAGGTCGAAGACGCGCAGCCCTCGCTTGGTGTCGGCGATGTAGACCAGGTCGCCGTCGCACGCGATGCCGCCCGCGTGGATGTTGATGGGTCCGTACGAGCCATCCGGCTTCGCCTCGACCAGCAGCGCATGCTGATATTTCAGGGTCTTGGGGCTGAGAAAGGACACCCTGATGCCCCGCTCACCCACCTCCGGCTTGAAGTACCAGGACGCCAGGAACGCCGGCACCCCGATCGAGCCCGACTCGTCCGAGCAGGTCAGCCCCTGCGGGTACCAGTCGACCGTGTCCTGGTCCTTGACGTCGAACGCGTACCACTCGGACGGTTTCGGGCTCATCGCCCCGAGCGCGCCCGATGCCCCCTTGCGGGTCGCCATCCTGTTCGCCTGCGCCAGCACCGCCTCGACACCGGCGCCGCCGATCTCCCCCGCCAGCTTCGCCGCCCCTTCGGCCAGGTCGCCCGTTTCCCTGCGCAAGGCGAAAGGTGCCTTGTTCGTGGGTACCATCCCCGTTGCCGCCATAACTTCCTCGCTTTGCCGTCCCTTGACCTAGTTTGACGGACGGAGTGCGATAGAAGTTTGCCTTCAGGGCCACAAATGCACCGGAAGCCCCGACAGTGACAGCTCACGGTAACGCTGTACGAGTCGTTCCCGGTCGCCCTGGAAACGTTCCAGAGCCTCCCGCTGCCAGGCCGCGCCCGTGCGGCGCAGCCGGGTGCGCTGCGCGATCACGCCCAGCGCGCCGTCGGCGTCCGACGGCGTCACCCCCGCCGCGAGCAGCCCCTCCCGCGCCTCGGGCAGCAGGCGGAGCACCAGGTCGGCGGCCTCGAAGTCGACGTCGGAGCCGGGCCAGGAGAGCTTGGCGTCCAGCCCGTGCATGGCGGCGCGGTAGAAGTTCTGGTACGCCTCCCCGAATCGGAAGCCGGTCAGGTCACGCTCCGCCTGCGACAGCGTGAGCCCGAGCAGGAACGCGGTGTTGGCCGCCATGTCCGCGCACGACGGGCCCGCCGGCAGCGCCCGCATCTCGATCCGCAGGTGACCGCCGTCGGCCGGGTCGTAGACGGGCCGGTTCCACTGCCAGATCGTGCCCTGGTGCAGCCGCAACTCCGGCACCTCGTACGGCTCCGCGTCGTCCCGCAGATCCGGCACCACGGGGTCGTAGTCCCGCACGTACCGCTCGAACAGCTCATACGCACCCTCGCGCACCCAGTCGGAGCCGAACGTGACCCGCCCGTCCCTGCGCTCGCGCCGCTGCACGTCCCGGTCGTCGGCGGCCTCCTCCATCAGCGCGATGCGCGTCTCCTCCCACAGCCGCCTGCCGAGGAAGAACGGCGAGTTCCCGCAGGCGGCCAGCACCGGGCCGATGGCCAGCTGGGCGGCGTTGAACAGCCGCGCGAAGCGGTCGGGCGGCGTGCGGATGTGCACCTGCCAGGAGGTGTTGGCGCTCTCGAGGATCACGTCCTCCACCGACAGCTCCAGGTCGTCGATCTTGACCAGGAACGGCTCCAGCCGCAGCCGCCTGATGCCCCTGCTCATGGCCCGGTAACGGTTCTGGTCACTCATCGCGCCGACCGTGAAGTCCTCGGCGTCAAGCGTGGGCAGGATGCCGATGGGCAGCGCGCCCCCGCCCTCCACCGCCCCGTCCACCTTGACGATCGTCTCCTGCACCTCGCCGCTCAGCCGCTCGAAGGGCCGGCCGGCCAGCGGCGTCGGGGTCAGGTTCACCTCGACGTTGAAGCGGCCCAGCTCCAGCACCACGCGGGGGTCGCCGAGGGCTTCGAGCACCTGGCTGTTGCGGGGCAGCGGCCGGCCCCGCTCGTCGATCAGGAACAGCTCCAGCTCGGCCCCGACCGTCGCCGGGCCCTGGCCGAAGCCGGGGGTGTCGAGCAGCTCGCGCAGGACGCCGAGCTGCTCCCGGATCCGCTCCCCGAAGGCGGCGTACTCCGCCTCGGAGAAGCGCTCCTTATCTAGATCTCGTCCCATCACCCCTCTCTGTCCTATTCACCTGGCTTGACACCTCACCAATGGATAGATCCCCTGTCCTCCAGGAACGCCCCGGTGGGGCCATCGGCGTCGAGGGTCGCGAGCCGCACGGCGATGGCCGCCCCCTGCTCGGCGGTCTGGAACCCGCTGTGCCCGTTGAGGTCGGTGGCGCAGTAGCCGGGGTTGGCCGCGTTCACCTTGATCGGGGTGTCGATCAGCTCCTTGGCGTAGCTGACGGTGACCATGTTGAGCGCGGTCTTGGAGGAGTTGTAGGGCATGATGTTGATGTCCCAGAAAGGGCTCTCCCGGTCCATCGCCATGGTCAGCGAGCCCAGCTCGGACGTCATGTTCACGATCCGGCCGGCCTCCGACTCCCGCAGCAGCGGCAGCATCGCGTTGGTGACCGTCACGACGCCGAACACGTTCGTCTCGTAGACCTCCCTGAGCACCCCGGCGGGGGTGGCGCTGGGGCGCGGGTCCATGAAGCCGCCGGTGATCCCGGCGTTGTTCACCAGGATGTCCAGCCGGCCGTACTCCTGCTCGACCCACTTAGCGGCCGCGGCCACGCTCGCCTCGTCGGTCACGTCGAGCCGCACGTACGGCTGCCCCAGCCGCTCCGCGGCGGCCCGCCCGCGCTCCTCGTCGCGCGCCCCCACGATCGTGGTGACACCCTGCTCGGCCAGCAGTCGCGCGATCTCGTAGCCGATTCCCTTGTTGGCGCCCGTGATGAGGGCAATCTTCGTCATGCGTCCACGTTCACCCAGGTCACAGCGGGTCCGGGAGAGGTCTGGAGAGGCTGGTATCACCGGTACCACCCAAGCGCGGCCGGACATCACTGAGGATGGAGGCATGAACCGCGACGAACTCGCCGACTTCCTGCGCGTCAGGCGCGCCCGTGTCACCCCCGCCGAGGTCGGCCTGCCGCCCGGCGAGCGGCGCCGCACGCCGGGCCTGCGCAGGCAGGAGGTCGCGCAGCTCGCCGGCATGTCGATCGACTACTACATCCGGCTGGAGCAGGGCCGGGGCCCGCACCCGTCCAGGCAGGTGCTCAACGCGCTGGCCCGGGCGCTCATGCTGGGCCGGGACGAGCGCGCCCACCTGCTCCACCTGGCCGGGCACGCGGTGGAGACACCCCGGATCAGGGAGGACCTGCCCGAGAGCCTGCTGCACCTGATCGGGTTCATGGAGGAGGTCCCCGCGTACGTGCTGGACGCCAGGTACGACATCCGCGCCTGGAACCCCCTGGCCAACGTGCTCATGGGCGGCCTCGACACCGTGAGCCCGGACGACCGCAACGTCATCCGCTGGGTCTTCATGTCCCCCGACATCGCCGAGTACCTCAGCGATGAGGAGAAGGGCCGCTTCGCCCGCTCCTCCGTCGCCGACCTGCGCGCCGCCGCGGGCCGCTACCCCGACGACCGCAAGATCCAGGCGCTGGTCGCCGAGATGCTCGCGCTCAGCCCGCACTTCGCCGAGCTGTGGGCCAGGTACGAGGTCGAGATCCGCAGGGAGCAGCGCAAACAGGTCACGCATCCGCTGGTCGGCACCATCGACGCGATCTGCCAGGTCATGCCCGTGCCCGACCGCGACGACCTCCGCCTCGTCCTCTACACCACCGAACCCGGTTCGCCCTCCCACCAGGCCTTGCGCGACCTGCGGCAACTGACCCTAAGCTCATGAGATGCGAGCGGTTGCATTTGACATCTTCGGTGGCGAGCTCGACGTGCGCGAGCTGCCCGACCCGTCCCCCGCCCCGCACGGAGCGGTGATCAGGGTCGAGGCGACGGGGCTGTGCCGGTCCGACTGGCACGGCTGGCAGGGGCACGACCCCGACATCAAGGTCCTGCCCCACGTGCCGGGCCACGAGCTGGCGGGCGTCGTCGAGGCGGTCGGCTCCGACGTGCGCGGCTGGCTGCCGGGGGCGCGGGTGACGGTCCCGTTCATCTGCGCCTGCGGCTCGTGCCCGTCCTGCGCCACCGGCGAGCAGCAGGTGTGCGAGCGGCAGACGCAGCCCGGCTTCACCCACTGGGGCTCGTTCGCCGAGTACGTGGCCATCGACCACGCGGACGTCAACCTGATCGCGATCCCCGAGGACATGGACTACGCCACGGCGGCCGGGCTCGGCTGCCGCTTCGCCACCGCCTTCCGCGCCGTGGCGCAGGTCGGCGAGGTGCGGCCGGGCGAGTGGGTGGCGGTGCACGGGTGCGGCGGCGTGGGCCTGTCGGCCGTGATGATCGCGACGGCGGCCGGGGCCCGCGTGGTGGCCGTGGACATCAGCACCGACGCCCTGCACCTGGCGGAGCGGGCGGGCGCCACGCACTTCGTCAACGGTTCGGCCGGGGACGTGGCGGCCCAGGTCAGGGAGCTGACCAGGGGCGGCGCCCACGTGTCGATCGACGCGCTGGGCAGCCCGCAGACCTGCGCCGCCTCCATCGAGAGCCTGCGCCGCAAGGGCCGCCACGTTCAGGTGGGGCTGCTGCCGGGAGGGCCGACGCCGGTGCCGATGGGCCGCGTGATCGGCCATGAGCTGCGGCTGCTGGGCAGCCACGGCATGGCCGCGCACGCGTACCCGCCGATGCTGGAGATGATCAGGGCCGGGATCCTCCATCCCGACCAGCTCGTCACCCGCACGATCGGGCTGGCCGACGCCGGCAAGGCGCTGGCCTCGATCGGCTCGGTGCCGGGCGTCACGATGATCACTCCTCGAGTTCCACTCTGAGCGTCCTGAGCACGAGCGCCAGCATGGTGTAGTGGGCCACCAGCACGACCAGCTCGATCCGGCCCGGCTCGTCGTAGCGGTCGCAGAGCGCCGTCCAGGTGGCGTCGGTCAGGTCACCGATGGAGTGGAGGTCGTCGGCGACCTGGAGGATGAGCTGGTCCTCGACCGGCCAGAGGGCGTCCGGGTGGCTCACCGAGGCGATCTCCAGGTCGGTGAGCCCGGCCGCGCTGCCCAGGCGCGCGTGGTGGGCCCACACGTAGGCGCTGCCGGTGTGGTAGGCGGTGCGCAGGATGGCCAGCTCGCGGTCGCGGGCGGGCAGCGTGCCGTCGAGCAGCGCGCCGCCGAAACCCAGCCACTCCTTGTAGAGCGCCGGGTGGCGGGCCAGCGTGGTGAACACGTTCTGCGGGTTCGCCTTCGTGAAATCGTCCCATTCTTCGGGCGGGAGGGGGCGTACGCGTGGTTCCATGTCCATGACCATTCCACAAAAGCGCATGTTTGGCCTGACGGTTATTTGGCAGGACTTTTCACATCCGGGTCAATAAGTCAGGATTAGGAAGCCCGCAGACGTTGCAAGCCGGCCGACCGCAAGGACGCATGGTGATTCGAACGTTGCTCGCTGAGGACATGAACCTGGTACGCGGGGCGATCGTGGCGCTGCTGGCTTATGAGGAAGACATCGAGGTCGTGGCCGAGGTCTCCAGGGGAGACCGCATCCTGGCCGCGGCCAGGGCCACCCGGCCCGACGTCGCCGTGATCGACATCGCGTTACCCGGCAAGGACGGGCTCACCGCCGCCGGCGAGCTGCACGCGAAGCTGCCCGAGTGCGGGGTGCTCATCCTGACCGGCGTGGGCACGCCGGGCCTGCTCAAGCAGGCGCTCGATGTGCACGTTCGGGGCTTCATGGCCAAGGACGCCCCGCCCGACCGGCTGGCGGACGGGATCCGCCGGGTGGCCGAGGGCGAGCGGGTCATCGACTCGGAGCTGGCCATCGCGGCCATGCGGCCGCCCGAGGCGCCGCTGACGCCGCGCGAGCTGGACGTGATCGGGGCCGCGGCGGACGGGGCGTCGATCGGGGAGATCGCGGCGTCGCTGTTCCTGTCGGAGGGCACGGTACGCAACTACCTGTCCAAGACGACGGCCAAGCTGGGCGCCCGCAGCAGGATCGACGCCATCCGCATCGCCAGGGAGTCAGGCTGGATCTAGGCCGATCACCTCCAGGCCCGTGTGCGCGGCCAGGAAGGCGAGGGCGTCCGCCGCCAGCGCGACCGACCTGCTGGCCGCCCGCGCGCCGTGGCCCACGTCCGGCTCGTGCCGGAGCAGGATCGGCCGGTCCCCGCCGGCCGCCCACTGCAGGGCGGCGCACATCTTGCGCGCGTGCATCGGATCGACCCGCGTGTCTCCCGCCGAGACCGTGAACAGCGTCGCCGGGTAGTCCGTCCCCTTTCTGACGTGGTGGTAGGGCGAGTAGGCGAGCAGCCAGCCGAGCTGTTCGGGGTCGTCGGGGTCGCCGTACTCGCCGGTCCAGGAGGGGCCGAGGCCGCCGAGGTGGTAGCGGGCCATGTCGAGCAGGCCCGCCGAGCACACCGCCGCCGCGAACAGGCCGGGCCGCTGGGTGAGGGCCGCGCCGACGAGGAGGCCGCCGTTCGACTCGCCCCAGATGCCGAGCTGCCCGGGGGTCGTCCAGCCGTCGGCGATGAGCTTGCCGGCGGCGGCCGCGAAGTCGTCGAAGACGTTCTGCTTGCGCTCCAGCATGCCGTCCCGGTGCCACTCCTCGCCCTCCTCGCCGCCGCCTCTGAGATTGGCGACGGCCAGCACGCCGCCCGCCTCGACCCAGGCCAGGGAGTCGGCGGCGTACCCGGGCCGCAGGGGGATGCCGAAGCCGCCGTACCCGGTGAGGATCGTGGGGCGGGGGCCGCCCGCCGACGGGCCCGCCACCACGACCATGCGGACGCGGGTGCCGTCGGCCGAGGCGTACTCGATGTGGTGGCTGCGCACGGCGGGCCGGCTCACGCGGCCCGGCGGGGCCGACCAGAGGGTGGTCTCGCCGGTGCGGACGTCGTGGCGCCAGACCTCGGGGGGTGTGACGGCGTCGGTGTAGGCGAACCACGCCTCGGAGCCGCCGCCGGGGCGCGAGGTCAGCGAGGCGATCGTGCCGCTGCCGGGCAGCGGCACGGAGCCCAGCCGCTCCCCCGTGCGGGCGTGGTGGACGGCGATCTCCCCCACGGCGTGGCGGGTCCGGGCGACGAGCAGCCGGTCGCCGTCGAGCACGGTGAACGCGCCCAGCACCGCCTCCGGGTCCTCCGGGACCAGCTCCCGCCACGCGCCGGGCTCGGCCGGATCGGCCACGCAGAGCCTGCGCCGCGGCGCGTCCCGGTCGGTGACCAGGTAGAGGCGGCCGTCGCAGGCCACCGCGGCGGCCAGGGCGTCCGGTACGGGGCGGGGCTCACCCCGGCCGGCCGGCTCGGCGAGCCAGAGCGAACCGCCCGCCGAGATCGTCAGCCAGCGGCCGTCGGCGCTGATCTGCACGCCGTACCGGACCGGCCCTCGCGTGAAGACGGGGACGTCCGCCGCGTCGCCGATCGTGTGCAGGTAGACGCCGTCGTGGAAGCGCACGTAGTAGAAGGCCGCGCCGCCCGGCAGCCAGGCGACCGCGGAGTAGCGGCAGCCGCCGATGGGCCCGTCCACGACGGCCCCGGTGTCGACGTCCCTGACGTACAGGTCCGCCTTCTCGTCGCCCCGGCGCGAGATCTGGTACGCCAGCAGGCGCCCTTCCAGGTCCGGCTGCCAGTCGTCCAGCGTCGTGAGCCCCGTGGGGTCGAGGTCCATGGGGTCGAGGACGACGCGGTCGCCGCAGTGGAGGACCGGGTGTTCCTGGGAGGTGGTCTGGCGCAGGTGGAAGCTCCGCCCGCCGCGCCAGACCGGCGGGGTGACCAGGCCTGTCTCCCTGAGCTCGGTGAGCCGGGCGAGGAAGCGCTCGCGCTGGGGCAGCCGGGCGGCGCTGTCGTGCCACAGCCGGTCCTGCTCGGCCAGCCAGGTCTTGGTGGCGGGGTCGTCGGGGTCTTCGAGCCCGCGGTACGGGTCGTCGATCTCCCCTGGCGTCGAGCCGCCGGGGAGGCGCTCGGCGCGCGGATACTTGTCCAGAAATTTCATGACACGGGCTCCGGATGCCAGTGGCCGGCCAGGTCGGCGTAGAGCGGAGAGGTCCTGATCAGTTCGTCGTGGGTGCCGATGGTCACCCGGGTTCCGTCCATGAGGAGGATGCGGCGGGCGCGCAGCGCGGAGGTGAGGCGGTGCGCGACGACGACGAGCGTGCCGCCGCGCCGCGCGAACGCGGTCTCCGCACGGGCCTCGGCGGCGGGGTCGAGGTGGCAGGTGGCCTCGTCGAGGATGACCAGGGGGGCGGGGGTGAGGTAGGCGCGGACGAGCGCGATGAGCTGGCGCTGCCCGGCCGACAGCGCCGCCGGGTCGAGGCGGGCCTCGTAGCCGCCCAGCTCGTCCACCAGCTCGCGGGCGCCGACGGCCGCGACGGCCTCGTCCAGCTTCCCTGCGAGATCGGGGGCGTCCGGCGTGCCGAGGGCGATGAGGTTCTCCATGAGGGTGCCGCGGAAGACGTACGCCTCCTGGGGGATCAGCACGCGGGCGGCAGGGTCGAGCCGGTCGGCGGGGACGCCGCCGACCAGCGCCTCGCCCGTATCCGGCCGGAGCATGCCGCTGACCAGGGCCGCGAGCGTGGACTTGCCGGCGCCGCTGGGCCCCACGACCGCGAGGTGGTCGCCCTCGGGGATGGCGAGGTCCAGGCGGTCGACGACGGGGGCCGAGTGCGGGCCGTACGCGAAGGTGACGGCGGAGAGCCGCACGTCGCAGGTGCTGGGGCGGATCCTGGGCCGGGGCGGCCCGATGGGCGGGGCGGACGCGACGATGCGGCCGAGCGTGGCGGCCAGCCGGATGCCGCTGACGCCGAGGCCCTGCACGAGGCCGCCGAGCGCGGGGGCCAGGGACTGCGTGACGTACGCGAGCGTGCCGGCGATCACGCCGGGGCCGAGGCCGGCGTCCAGCAGCCGTGGGGTGCCGGCCAGCACGAGGACGACCGGAAGCCAGCCGCCCACGGCGAGGGCCGCGGTGCGGGCGGCGGTCACCCGGGCGAGCGCGCGGGCGGCGGCGGCCTGCGCGCGGACCTGGCGGTCCAGCCGCGCGGCCACGGGTTCGCGCAGGCCGCACGCCTCGATGTCGCGCAGGCCGCCCGCCGTGGCCGTCATCTCGTCGGCCAGCCGTTCGTCGGCCAGCAGGAATGCCCGCTGCCCGCGTGCGAGGGCGGGCAACGAGGCCAGGAACAGCCCGAGCCCGGCGGCGAACGGCGGCAGCACGAGAGCGAGCGCCTGCGGGGCCAGCGTCGCCAGCCCCAGCACCACGCCGGCCACCGTGAACACGAACCCCCTGACGGTCGTGACGACGGCCGCGAAGGCGTCCCTGGCCAGCTCGACCTGGAGGGTCGCCCTGGCCACCGCGGCGCTGTCGCGGCCCGCGCCACCCCGGTTCAGGGTTCCCTCGACGACGTGCGTCAGGAGGTCGTCCCTGAACGGCTCCGCCACCGCCGCGACCCCCAGCACGACCTGCCGCGCGGCCACCGCCCCGACCAGCCACGCGACGCCGAGCGCGGCCAGCCACGCCAGTCCGGTCGCGGGCTCGGCCCTGGCGAACCCGTCCTCGATGGCCCGGGCGACGGCGTGCCCGATGAGGAACGCGGGCGCCGCCTCCAGCACGGACCAGAACCCGATCGCGGCCAGCCGCCGCGGCTCCCGCCCCAAGGCCCGCCAGAACACACCCCGCGCCGCCTGCCGCCGTCGGACGAGCGCCTTCATGGTGTCGTTCCCTGGAAGACGGCCCGGTAGGCCGGGTCCCGCCACAGCACGTCGTGCGGCCCCCGGGCGCGCACCCTCCCGCCCTCCAGCCAGACGACCTGGTCGGCGCGGGCGGCCGTGGCGAGCCGATGGGCCGCGATCAGCCGGGTACGGCCCCGCCGATCGGTGGTGAGCGCCCGGCCGACCTCGCGCTCCGTCACGGTGTCGAGGCTGGAGGTGGCGTCGTCGAGCACCAGCAACCGCTCCCCCTGCGCGAACGCCCTGGCCAGGCCGATCCGCTGCCGCTCGCCGCCGGACATCGGGGCCTCGCGCAGGGGTGTGCCGTAGCCGAGCGGCAGCCGCCGGACGAACGCGTCCGCGCACGCCGCCTTCGCCGCCTCGACGGCAGCGGGCCCGGCGGCCGTTGTGATGGCCTCCGCCACGGTCTCGCCCACCAGGACCGGGCGTTCGAAGGCGTACCCGATGGCCCTGCGCAGCTCCTCCCGCGACAGTTCTCGCAGCGGGACCCCGTCGAGCAGGACCGTGCCGCGCTCCGGATCGGTCAGGCGGCCCGCCAGGGCGGCCAGCAGGGACTTGCCCGCGCCGGACCGTCCGACGACGGCGGTCACCGAGCCCCCGGGCAGCGTGAGGTCGCCGACGGTCAGGCCGTCCACCGCCACGTCGCGGAACTCGACCGTGCCCGGACCGGGCGGGAGCGTCCGCGTGCCGTGCGCGACGGGAGTGAGTTCGAAGATCTCGGCCACCCGTCCGGCGGCGGCCCGTGCTCGGGCCAGCCCGCCGACGTAGCCCAGGGAGGTGCTCAGGGACGCCCCGAGCACGGCGTAGCGGGCGGCGGCGTACAGCTCTCCGACCGTGAGCCGGCCGGAGGCGAGCATGAACCCCCCGACGATCAGCACCGCCACCTCCAGCAGCGGCACCACGAGCCCTGACTGGACCGCGGCCCCGGCGTTGGCCCGCCACAGCGACATGCCGTGGGCCCGCAGCCGGGGCAGCGGCTCCAGGACGCGCCGCGCCTCCTGGGCGGCGGTCCCCGCCGCGGCGATCGTGCGCGCCCCCTCCATGGCGTCCACGAGCCGGGCGGCGATCTCCCCCTGCACCTCCTGGTACCCGCCCGAGATCACCGTCGTCGCGCGGAGGAAGGCGCGCAGCACGAACAGGATGGCGACGATGCCCACCCCGAGCGTCAGCGTCAGGACGGGCGCGATGAGCGTGAGCGCGACGAGCGCGCCGGCCGTGGGCACGAGCAGCGCGAGCGCGCCGGTCACCGTCTCCGGGGCCCGGCCCGCCTCCTCCGCGTTCAGTCCGGCCCGGGTGACCAGCTCGCCTTCCGGGAAACGCCGGGTGGCCGCCGGCCCGGCGCCGAGCACGTGGCGCAGGACGCCCAGCCGCAGCCTGGCCGCGGCGAACGCGCCGCAGGAGCCGCGGGCCCAGACGCCGAGGCTCTCGCAGAGCACGACGGCGGCGACGGCGTAAGCAGAGAGCGCCAGCCAGGACGAGCCGTCCGGCCGGCGCAGGACGAAGGCGTCCACGGTGCGCCCGACGAGGTACGGGACCGCCAGCTCACCGGCCGCGCCCACGAGCGCCGTGACGGCCAGGACGGCGGGCCAGGGGCCGCTGCGCCGTAGGGTCCCGATCACCAGCCGGTCACCCGCTAGCACCCGATGCCTCCTTGAAGTCGGCGTCCCCGCGCCGTGTGACACGGCGCGGGGACTGATATAGCGATCAGTGGCAAACCGCAACGCTGAGGTTGCTGGGCTTGCCCGAGTGACACGAGAGAACCGTCAGCGTGCTGCCACCACTGGCGACATCGCTGGCCGCGGGCGCCTCGAGACCCTGCAGGTCGAGAAGTACCATCCGTTACACCTCCTTCCGTGACTCGTAGGGGGCGGACCGCCCGGGAGCGGCCGCCAGGAACGGCAGGTGGCCAGGCTGGTCGCCCAGGGCCGTGCCGAGGGCGAAGAGCACGCCCGCCGTTCCGGTCGCGAAATCCATGGAGAGGCGCAGCAGCTGGTCGCCGGGGAACGCCAGTCCCCCGCCGTACGGCAGCGCGTGCCATCTCAAGCCCTTGATGTGCTCCCGCGGGTCGCCCGCGCGGGCCGCGAGCATGCCCGCCCGGCCGGTGAACAGCCCCGACTGGACGAAGAAGCCGGCGTGCCCGGCCAGCCGCAGCTCGGCCAGCGCCGTCGCGAGCTCCTCGTCGTGGTGGTGCGCGAGGTAGCGCTCCAGCACGAGGGCGATGCCGGCCGACCCTTCGTCCAGGTACGGCAGCACCCGCCAGCCCTGGTTCACCTGGAGCGAGCCGTCCGCGGCGTGCCGGCAGCGCCGCAGGTCCTGCCGGAGCGCGGTCGCCGCCAGGTCGAGCAGGGCCCGGTCGCCGGTGTGCTCGTACGCGTGCAGGAACAGCAGCGCGGGCCCCGACGAGCCGTACATGAGCCCGGCCCTCGGGTGGGGGCCGCCGCTGAGCTCGGGGACGGGTTCGGCGAGCCGCTCGGCGCAGATGTCCACCGCGCGCAGGGCGAGGTCGGCGCGGCCGAAGTCGAGGAGGTTCAGCCCGATGCCGGACAGGCCGGAGAACAGCGCCGACTCCATCCGCTCCCATTTCTCGCGCAGGCAGACGTCGACCAGCTCGTGCGCGTGCTCGTGGTGTCCGAGCAGGCCCAGGACGTACGCGATGCCGTGCAGCCCGTCGTACAGGCCGAGCCCGGAGCCCTGGACGGGGCGCAGCGCCCGGTCGCGTAACCAGCGCTCGTACTCGGGGAACGGCCCGAGGCCGGCCCGGTGGAGCGCGAAGAGCACGCCGGCCGCGCCGTAGGCCAGGTTGAGCCCGCCGCCCGGCCGGAACTGGGCCACGTCGCCGGGGAAGAGCCGGTCGTCGCGCGCGGGCGTGGCGCCGGCCACGATGGCCCGGCACATCGCGTCCCGCAGCTCGGGCCAGGTGTCCGGCATGATCACGGGGTCGCCGTCTCCACCGATGGCCGCGACGGCGGCGTCCACCGTCGCCTCCGGCACGGGGAACGTCTCCTTGACGATCTCCCCCAGCTGGGCCGCCTTCGCCCGGTGCAGCGGCAGCATGATCGTGCACTGCGGCGCGAACAGGCCGAGTCGCAGGCAGGCCAGCGCGTAGCGGTCCACGTCCACGCCCTGGCGGTCGGGGGGCGCGATGAAGGCGGGATGGGCCAGCGCGGCGCGGGCCCCGTCCGCGACGAGGGTGGCGACCTCGTAGTCGATCAGCGCCACCCGGCCCTCGGCGGTCAGCAGGATGTTGTCCGGGTGCAGGTCGCCGAAGACGACCCCGCGCTCGTGCAGCGACTCGACGGCCCGCTCCACGCTCTCCAGCGTCTCGACCGCCCACGCCGTGTAGTCGGCCAGGTCCGGCTCGGTGCGGTCGGCGCGGGTCAGCGGGTAGCGCTGCACGAGCCGCCGCTGCAGCGGCGTCCCGTCCACGAACTCCTGCACGAGGAACTCGTGCTCGCCCAGGGCGAAGTAGCCGAGCAGCGCGGGCACGGCGGGCAGGCCGTCCAGGCGCCGGAGGATGTCGCGTTCGTGGCGGAGCCGGCTGAGGGCGTCGCGTCCGGCCGCGTCGAGCCCGGCGTGCGGCCTGGCCTCCTTGAGGACGACCCGCTCCTCCGTACGCGTGTCCCGCGCGAGGTAGACGCCGCCGCCGTTGGAGAAGTGCAGCACGCTCTCGACCCGGTACGGCAGCCCGGTCGTCGTCACGGCGTTGCGCGCGGCCAGATGCGGCTCCAGGAACCCGGGCAGCGTCGTCCACGGCGGCACCGAGAACGTCGCTCCGCGCACGTCGGGCACCAGCCGCCCGTCGCCGTCCTCGACGGCCAGCACGCGCTCGCCGGAGCCGGACAGGCAGTGCCGCTCGGCGAACCCGCCGTACCTGACGAACAGGGGGCCGGCGCCGTAGCGCAGGTCGCTGAGGATGTACGGGCCTTCGACGCCGCGCAGCAGCTCGTCGAGCTCCTTCAGGACGAGCTCCAGCTGGCCCTCGTCCCTCGGGTAGACGGTGATCAGCTTGCCGCTGGACGCCCGGGAGGCGGCCTTGGAGTTGACCATCACGAGGACGGGGGTGCCGCGCAGGAACTTGAACGCGATCCGGCGCTGCAGGCAGTAGTCCCACACGGCGGCGATGGCCTGCTCGGCGTCCTCCACGCGGGCGGAGACGTGGATCTTCCAGCCTTGGGCGGGCAGGGGCGGCTCGTTGTCGGGGGCGTAATAGCACCACGTGTCGGTCAGGGCGGTGGACCAACCGTCGGGCAGGGGTTCACGCAGGATGGGAAAGTCGGCGTCTTCGGCCGTGCCGTGTTCGAGCGAGTCGTAGAAACGCGGATCCACCAGGCAGTACAGCTCGTACTTGTCCATCTGGCGCCGACCTCCAAGGCGTTGTCCCTTAGAGATTGCCGCCGGGGAGGCGATTCGGTCTAGTTACACGTAACAACACCGAAATATGGTTATTGAAATTGCATTTGTGTGTTTTTCACAATTGGCTATTTCTTTCGTGGAACGTACGCGCTGAAGGTGAACTGGCCGGTCCGGGAGGAGGTGGCCTCGAGCCAGCCGCCGAGGCCGGAGACGCGTTCGGCCAGGTTGAGCAGGCCCTGTCCCGCGTCTCCGGGGCGGCGCGGCGGGCGCACGCCGTCGTTCCTGATCGTCAGGCGGACGAGCTGGTCGCGTTCGAGGAGCTGGATCGAGCACTGCCGGGCCTCGGCGTGTCTGAGGACGTTCGTGACACCTTCACGCAGGGCGTGTGTGAGCGCCTCCTCCACATCGCCCGGGAGGTCGGGGCAGGACATCTTGATCTGGCAGCGGACCCGTACCGACTCCAGGAGCGAGCGCGCCGAGCCGAGCTCCGCCGCCAGGGAGGAGCTGCGCAGGCCGTGGGCGACGGCCCGGACGTCGGCGGACAGGCTGCGCAGCAGCTCCAGCGTCTCGGACGACTCCTCCCGCGCCCGCCGGTCGCCCTCGGCCACGAGCCGCTCCAGGAGCTGCGCCTTCAGCACCAGGACGGTGAGCCGGTGGCCGACCAGGTCGTGCAGGTCACGGGTGAAGCGGCGGCGCTCCAGGGCGACGGCCTTGCGCATGACCTCGGTACGCGCCTTCGTCAGCCGCGTGACCCGCCTGCCCAGCGTCACCAGCGCGTACTCGACCAGGCCGAGCACCGGGCCGGCGAGCGCCCAGGCGGGATCGATCATCGCCCGCTCCGGCGCGGCCAGCATCACCGGGCCGCAGGCCAGGGCCAGCGCCACCAGCACGATCGAGCGGATCCGGGCCGCCATCACCAGCAGCGCGCCCGACAGCAGGGCGCACACCGGGGTCCACGCCGCGCCGAACACCGTCAGCGGCAGGTACGTCACCCACGCCTGCACGGCCACGATCCACCACGAGCCCACCCGCCGTACCGGGGTCTCCATGATGAACCTGACGTGCAGTGTCAGCAGGACGAACAGCGTCACCCCGCCCGCGATCCCCATCCCCGACCGCACCAGCCCGAGCTGGATCGGCACCGTCACGCCGACCATCCCCGCCGCCAGCCCGAGGCCGCCCAGCCAGCCGGGGTTCTTCAGTTTGGAACGTGCCCACGACAGGAGTGCACGGTGTGTGCCTTCCACCTCACCCCCGGTATGCGGTTGGATCGCCGGATCCGGCCGTGTCGCGAGAGCCCGCCCGCCGTTGTCTCGCTTCTCCCTAATCGACCCGATCCGGCTCGCCCCTGTAAAGGTCATCGCCGCTTTTGGACACCCATGACTTCCCGTCGGGCCGCCCGTTAACCAGACCGATCCGTTCCCTCCTGGGGGGAGAGGCGAACCACCGCAAAGCCCACCCTATGGTGAGCACATGGAATACACCCGACTTGGCATCACTGGTTTGAAGGTCTCGAAGATCTGCCTGGGCATGATGAGCTACGGCGACCCCGCCAGGCAGGAGTGGGCTCTGGCGCGCGACGAGGCCGAGCCGATCATCCGCAGGGCAGCCGACGCGGGCGTGACTTTCTTCGACACGGCGGACGTCTACAGCCAGGGTGCGAGCGAGACCGTGACGGGCGAGGCGCTGCGCGCGATCTTCCGCCGTCGCGAGGACTACGTGCTGGCCACCAAGGTCTACTTCCCCATGGGCAGGGGCGCCAACGACCGGGGCCTGTCGCGCAAGCACATCCACGCGGCCATTGACGCCTCGCTCGATCGGCTCGGCACCGACTACGTGGACCTGTACCAGATCCACCGGTGGGACGACGAGACGCCCATCGAGGAGACCATGGAGGCGCTGCACGACGTGGTCAGGGCGGGCAAGGCCCGCTACATCGGCGCGTCGAGCATGTGGGCCTGGCAGTTCTCCAAGGCGCAGCACGTGGCGGAGCAGAACGGCTGGACGAAGTTCGTCTCGATGCAGAACCACTACAACCTCCTCTACCGGGAGGAGGAGCGGGAGATGCTGCCGCTCTGCGCCGACCAGGGCGTGGGCGTGATCCCGTGGAGCCCGCTGGCGCGCGGCGTGCTGGCCAGGGCCGGCTCGTCCGCGACGACCGCGCGGACCGGGTCGGACGAGCGCATCGACTTCCTGTACGACCCGGAGAACGACAAGACGATCCTCGACCGGGTGGCGCACGTGGCCGGTGAGCGCGGCCTTCCCGCCGCCCAGGTGGCGCTGGCCTGGCTGCTCCACCAGCCGGCCGTGACCGCGCCCATCGTGGGGGCCACGAAGGACCGGCACGTGGACGACGCGGTGGCGGCCGCGTCGGTGTCGCTCTCGGAGGCGGAGCTGGCCCACCTCGGCGAGCCGTACCGCCCCCGTGAGGTGCGCTTCTGACGGTCCTGGATTGTCGGGGCCGACCTTTAGGGTTGTGCCATGCGGGCAAATGAGGAGGCGGCGTCGGCGCTGCAGGAGTACGCGGAGCTGTTCGCGCTCTGCGGCGGCGACGCCTTCCGGGTGCGGAGCTACCAGAAGGCGGCCAAGGCCATCGCGGGGTTCCCCGAGGACATCTCGGTGGTCGACGTGCGCAGCGTCCCCGGGGTGGGCGAGGCGATCGCCAAGAAGATGGAGGAGTTCCTGCAGCGCGGGAGCTTCCGGCAGCTCGACGACCTGCGCGGCCGGGTGCCCGACGGCGTGCGCGCGCTGACGCGGGTGCCGACGCTGGGGCCCAAGACGGCGATCATGCTGTTCGAGGACTACGGCATCGACTCCACGGTGGCCCTGCGCGAGGCGATCACCTCCGGCCGCCTCGACGGCGTCAAGGGCCTCGGCCCCAAGACGCTGGCAAACCTGCTCAAGGGCATCGAGCAGCTCGAGCAGTCCGGCCGCCGCGTCCACGTCGGGGTCGCCATGTCGCTGGCCGAGCAGGTGATGGCCTCGCTGGAGGCCGAGCGCATCGCGTACGCGGGCTCGCTGCGGCGGATGAAGGACACCATCGGCGACATCGACATCCTGGCGGTCGCGCCCGAGTCCATCATGACCGCCTTCCGCGCCCAGCCCTACGTCGCCGAGATCATCGCGGCGGGCGACAAGAAGACCTCGATCCGCACGACGTCCGGCATCCAGGTCGACCTGCGGGTGGTGCCCGCCGGGTCGTGGGGCGCGGCGATGCAGTACTTCACGGGCTCCAAGGAGCACAACGTCGCCATCCGGGAGATGGCGGTGAAGAAGGGCTGGAAGCTGTCGGAGTACGGGCTGTTCGAGGGCGAGCGGGTGATCGCCGCCGCCTCGGAGGAGGACATCTACGCCGCGCTCGGCATGCAGTACGTGCCGCCGCCCATGCGCGAGGACGGCGGCGAGGTCAAGGCGGCCCTGCGCGGCGAGCTGCCGGAGCTGGTGGAGCTGGGCGACCTGAAGGGCGACCTGCACACCCACACCAACCTGACCGACGGCATCGCCTCGCTGGAGGACATGGTGGCGGCCGGGCACGCCCGCGGCTACGCCTACTACGCGGTCACCGACCACGCCCCCGACCTGGCGATGCAGCGGATGACGCTGGACAAGGCGCTGGAGCAGCGGGGGCAGGTGGCCGAGCTCCAACGGAAATATCCCGACATGCGGATCCTGCACGGCACGGAGCTCAACATCGCTCCCGACGGGTCGGTCGACTGGCCCGGGGAGGTGCTGGCCGGGTTCGACGTGTGCGTGGCGTCGGTGCACTCGCATTTCGGGATGTCGCGCGACGAGATGACCCGGCGTTTCATCGCCGCCTGCGAAAACCCGTACGTGGACATCATCGGGCACCCGACGACCCGCAAGATCGGCAAGCGTCCGCCCGTCGACGCCGACTGGGACGCGATCTTCCGGGTGGCCGCCCGCACCGGGACCGCCATGGAGATCGACTCCTTCCCCGACCGGTCCGACCTGCCGTCGGACCTGGTGCGGCTGGCCAAGCACCACGGGGTGAAGTTCTCGATCGACAGCGACTCGCACGCGATCCCGCACCTGGCCAACCAGCGGTTCGGGGTGGGGCTCGCGCAGCGGGCCTGGCTGACCACGGACGACGTCATCAACACCTGGCCCCTGGACCGGCTCCTGACATTCCTCGGCCGCTGACCGCCACCGCCCCCGCCCCCGCCCTCGGCCGAGCGGGGGCGGCGTCGCGGCGCGGGCGGTGGAGGCACGCGCGGCCCGCGATGTTGGCCCTCGCCGGAGACGTGGCCGGTCGCCGGATCCTGGACGCCGGCTGCGGCTCAGGCCCCCTGTCCGCCGCGCTACGCGACCGCGGTGCCGTCGTCACCGGCATCGACTCCAGCGCCGGGATGCTGCCGTTGGCCCGGCGGCGGCTCGGTGATGACATGGCCCTGCACGTGGCCGACCTGAGCGACCCCCTGCCGTTCGACGACGGCGCGTTCGACGACGTGGTCGCGTCGCGACCACCAGCTATGCCTTCGACTGGACGCTCAACGGGCGGTCCTTCCCGATGAGGCTCTGGCGCAGGCCGTTGCACGCGATGACCGACGCCTTCACCACCGCCGGCTTCCGTCTTGCCGTCATCAGCGAGCCGCAGCCCGACCCGGCCGCCCGTGAGCTGTTCCCCGACGGTTTCCATGACCTCTCGACCACGACCAGCTTCCTGTTCTTCGTCGTCGAGGTACCGCCGTCGGCTGCGGACTCGGACGGCTGGCGCGCCGAACGCGGTCTTCAGCCCGGTAGCGGAAAGAAGTGATCTGTGTGAGCATCGCCGCCTTCGAAAGATGCGACGATGAACTTTCTGGTCAGCCATCGCTCAGGGCCGCTCTGACGGGCGAAACGCGGGTCGGAGGGATCGGCCGCGTCGCTGCGAGAGATTTTTCCGGGGCCGTGTCGATCCGCGGGCCGCTCGTTCGACCTGTGGGTGCGAGGGCCGAGAGGCGGCTCCGCCGGACGAGGAGAACGCGATGCCGAAGTACCTGCTGATCATGCGGGGCACCGACGAGTCGAACGCGGCCATGATGGCGAACATCGACGAGATGATGGCCACGACCCGCCAGTTCATCGAGGAGATGGTCAAGGCCGGCGTTCTCCTCGCGGCGGAAGGGCTGGACGATCCGGGCCAGGGCGTCGTGGTCGACTTCAGCGGCGAGACCCCGGTGGTCACGGACGGGCCGTACGGCGAGACCAAGGAGCTGTTCGGGGGCTTCTTCCTGGTCGACGTCGCCTCGAAACAGGAGGCGGTCGAGTGGGCCAAGCGGGTCCCGGCGGCCCCCGGGTCCAAGATCGAGGTCCGGCGGGTGCCCGGGAGCGACGAGGTCCCGCAGGTCGGCGAGTGATCATCAAGGAATGGGCCGGACGCGAGAGCGACGGGCAGATCTGATGGGTACGGCCGATGTCGAGGCCGTCTGGCGGATCGAGTCGGCGCGGATCGTCGCCGCGCTGACCCGGTTCACCGGCGATTTCGGGCTGGCCGAGGACGCGGCCCAGGAGGCGGTGGCCGAGGCGCTGGTGTCGTGGCCGCTCGACTCTCCGGCGAATCCGGCCGGCTGGCTGATGGCCACGGCCCGGCGGCGGGCGATCGACGCGATCCGCCGCCGGACGGCCCTCCAGGACCGATACGCCCTGCTGGCGGCCGACTTGGCGGTCGACTTGGCGATCGGCTCGGCGGTTGACGGAGAAATCGATCCCGACAAGATCGATGACGACGTGCTGGCGTTGATGTTCGTCAGCTGCCACCCGGTGCTCTCCCCCGAGGCCCGGGTGGCGCTGACCCTGCGCGTGGTCGGCGGCCTGTCCAGCGAGGAGATCGCCCGCGCGTTCCTCGTACCCGTGCCGACCGTGCAGGCCCGCATCACCCGGGGCAAGAAGACGATCGCGGCGGCCGGGGTGCCGTTCGAGCTGCCGCCGGCCGCCGAGCGCCGGGAGCGGCTGGGCGGCGTGCTCAGCGTCCTCTACGTGATCTTCACCGAGGGGTCGACGGCCACGTCGGGCGACCGGCTGCTGCGCCCCGACGTCGCGTACGAGGCGATCCGGCTGGCCCGCACGCTGGCCGCGCTGCAGCCGGACGAGCCGGAGGTGCACGGCCTGCTGGCGTTGTGCGAGCTGACGGCCGCGCGTTTCCCGGCCCGGACCGCCCCGGACGGTTCGCCGGTCCTGCTCGACGAGCAGGACCGGCGGCTGTGGGACTTCTCGGCGATCCGCCGTGGGCTGGCCGCGCTGGCCAGGGCCTCGACTCGCGGCCTCGGCCCCTACGGCCTGCAGGCCGCGATCGCCGCCACCCACGCGTCGGCGCCCTCGGTCGAGGCGACCGACTGGGACCGGATCGTGGTGCTCTACGAGGCGCTCGGCCGGGTCGCACCCTCGCCGGTGGTCGAGCTCAACCGGGCCGTCGCCGTCGCCATGGCCTCGGGCCCGGCGCAGGCCCTGGCCATCGTGGACGAGCT
Source organism: Nonomuraea sp. NPDC052116 (assembly GCF_040680035.1). Classification (NCBI taxonomy): domain Bacteria; kingdom Bacillati; phylum Actinomycetota; class Actinomycetes; order Streptosporangiales; family Streptosporangiaceae; genus Nonomuraea; species Nonomuraea sp. NPDC052116. The sequence goes on from NZ_JBFAWA010000001.1 coordinate 107,054, forward strand.
GATCGCCTCGGACCGGCTCCCCGGTTCGCATCTGGTCCCGACCGTACGCGGTGAGCTGCTGGCCCGGCTCGGACGGCGACCGGAAGCGCGCGCCGAGCTGGAGCTGGCGGCCCGGCTGTGCGCCAACCAGCGCGAACGCTCCGTGCTGCTGCGCAAGGCGGCCGCGCTGAGCTGACTTCTCCAGCTCGTACCGTACTGATGCCGCGCCTTGTCGTTGCGAGGTGAGCGGATTCACGGGGCCGGTTCACCAGCACGCCGGGTGATCGCCAGAATCGCCATGTCGTCATCGCGCGGACCGCCGATCCAGCGCTCGACATCTCGTACCAGCACCTCGACCACCTCCTCCGGCTGCCGGAACGGGCCCCGGCCGGCGAGTCGGCTCACCGGGTCGTAGAACGTCCCGGAACGACCTCGGGCCTCCGTCACCCCATCGGTGACGAGCAGGAGCGTGCTCCCGGTGGGGAAGGGCCAGTGGTCGGGTCGTGCCCGCGGTATGCCCAGGCGGCTCATGCCCAGGGGAAGACTCGGCTCCGCGGGATCCAGGCAGGACACCGTGTCGCCCTGGAGGAGGAACGGCGAGGGGTGGCCGCAGTTCAGCAGCCGCATCCGGTCCGCGTCCGAGGTGATCTCGCCGAGCACCGCGGTGACGAACCCCTCCATCTGGACGTTTTCCTCGCGGGAGGAGGCTTCTTTGATCAGTGCGCGCTCCATGCGCTCGGCCAGCATCACGAGGTCGGCTTCCTGGTCTGCCGCCTCTCGGAATGTGCCCAGCAGGACGGCCACCGTGCCGACCGCGCCCAGGCCCTTGCCTCGCACATCCGCGATCAGGAATCTGGTGCCGTACGGCGTGTCCTGGACGGCGTAGGCGTCTCCGCCGATCAAGGCCTCGATCTGCGCGGCCTTGTAGACCGCGGCGATGGCCAGCGGACCCACCCGTGCCGGTGGTGCGGGCAGCACGGCGCGCTGGACGGCCTCGGCGACGGAACGCACCACCTGCAGCCGGCGGCTGTGGCCGGCGACCACGCGGTTCACCCCGAGGCCCACGAGCGCGGTGAACACCGCGCTGATCAAGGAGAGTGTGCCGATGGCATGACCGAAGTAGCCATCCTTGATCAACAACACCAGCTGGACCAGAACAACGGCCGCCGCGACCGCGATCGTGTGCCGTCGCGACAGCAGCGCCCCTGCCACCACGACCGCGGCGCCCAGCAGGTAGTCGCCCCAGTAGTAGCGCGGGGACAGCAGGTTGAAGACGGCGCCGATGACGATCATGGCGGCCGGTATGAAGGAGACGTACCGGGGCAACCTCGTGGAGAGTGGGTTCATCCGCGCCCCGATCCCGCAGCCGATCGACCTGTGGGGGAAGACCGTATGACGTCCTCTGGTGGTCCTTGCACGCCATTCCCACAGGTGCCGGATCTGATCCTTTTCTAGTGAATGTCGAATCGCCTGTCGAGGCGACACTCCCAGGGCGCCCTGGGAGCCGGCCCTTCAGGCATCGAACCCGGCCTGGAGATCGCGGTCGTCGCCTATTCGAACAGCGACGTGTCTCCCGTGCCCCGGCGGAGAATCTCGGGTTCCTCCTGGGAGAAGTCGATGACGGTCGTCGGAGTGGCGCCGCATTCGCCGGAGTCGATGACCGCGTCCACCACGTGGTCGAGCCGCTCCTTGATCTCCCAGCCCTGTGTCGAAGGTTCGGTCTCGTCGGGCAGCAGCAGGGTGCTGGACACCAGCGGCTCGCCGAGCTCGGCCAGCAGCGCCTGGGTGACGACGTGATCAGGGATGCGGACGCCGACCGTCTTCTTCCGGGGATGCAGCAGCCGCCGCGGCACCTCCTTGGTCGCGGGCAGGATGAACGTGTAACCGCCGGGAGTCGCCGCCTTGACCTGACGGAACAGCGCATTGCTCAGGTGAACGAACTGGCCGAATTGGGCGAAGTCACGGCATATCAGGGTGAAGTGGTGGTCGCTGCCAAGGCCGCGGATCTCCCTGATCCGGTCGAGGCCCTCCTTGTTGCCCGGTCGGCATCCGAGGGCATAGCACGAGTCGGTGGGGTAGGCGATGAGCCCGTCCGCCCGCAGGATCTCGACGATCTGACTGATCAGGCGAGGCTGGGGATTGTCCGGATGAAGATCGAAGTATCTGGCCACGCCTCGGATCCTAGGGTCCGGCAAACCGTGGCATGACAGGCGACCCCAAGTCTTGCCGCCCGGCAGGGTCTCCTGATTCAGGTGGTTGACGTCGGCGAGGAGGGCCAGTCCCCCGGTTCCATGGGGCCACGCACCCAAGCCCTGCGCGACGGCCCGTAACCTGGTCCGCGATGTCCTCGTCGCCGAGTTCCGCGAGCGCGCCACCGCCGCGCTCGCACATCTGGACGAGCCCGCCTGGGCGTCCGGCGGATCAGTACGGGTGGTGGTTCGGCTTGTTCGCCCAGGCGGCGTAGGCCTGGGCGCCGAGCTCGGGATAGATCTGCTCGATCCGGATCTTGCGCTGGTCGAGGGGCCGCTGGAAGTCCTCGTACTGGAAGGCGTCGTCGAAGCCGATCTTCCTCGTCGCCTCGAGGTCGGAGCTGAAGTGAACCGCGTCGATCCGGGACCAGTAGATGGCGCTCATGCACATCGGGCACGGAGCCCCGCTCGAGTAGAGGGAGTATCCCATGAGCATCCGGGCCCGCTCGGGCAGGAGGTCGGGGGATCCTTCCGGGCGCGGCACGAGTTCGAGCGTCGAGGCGTTCAGGCGGTCCTCCGCAAGGGAGGGTGCCTCCGGGTTCAGGATCTGGATGGCCTTGCGGATGGCCTCGATCTCGCCGTGCGCGGTCGGGTCGCCGGTGAGCAGGACGCGGTTCTGCCCGCGGGCGAGAATCTCCCCGCCCTTGGTGATGACCGCGCCGAACGGGCCGCCCCAGCCGTTCACAACGGACTCCGTGGCGAGTCGCACGGCTTCGGCCATGAATTCCTTCGGTCCCATCTCATAACCTCCGGCAGGTAAATTACGGCTGAAATCTCGTCATGATCGACTGCCGTGCAGGAGTCATTGCCGCCATGCTTATCCGGGCGGCCGTGGACTATACTTGCCCAGGTGAAGCCTGGTTCGAACCGTGGGGCCTCGGATCGCGGCGTGACCGTGGTCATTTCGTCAAAGGTTCGCGAAGGCCGCGAGGATGATTATCGCCGCTGGCAGCAGAAAACAAATGAGAGCATGCGCTCATTTGCCGGTTTCGAGGGGGCGGAGGCTTATCCGCCGATTCCCGGCGAGCAGCCATCCTGGGTGTCTGTTTTTCGTTTCTCGGATATCGCCCGGCTGACCGGGTGGCTGAATTCGGAGTCGCGCAGGGCTCTGCTCGACGAGGTCCGGCCACTGCTGGAGGAGCCGCCGGCGATGGAGGTCCTCGCGGGAAGGACGCCCGAAAGCGAAGCGGTCACGGCGGTGATCTCCCACGACGTGCGGCCGGGCCGCGAGGGCGACTACACGCGCTGGCAGGACAGGGTCCACAAGGCAGAGGAGAGGTTTCCCGGCTTCCTCGGATTCGAGGCGTTCGCACCCGTGCCAGGCGTACAGCCGCACTGGGTGGTCATGACCCGGTTCGACACCCGCGAACACCTTGAGAGCTGGCTCGCGTCCGACACCCGCAGAAAGCTCCTGGACGAAGGTCGCGACTGCGTCATCGACTTCGACGTGCGCACCGTCAAGTCGGCGTTCGGCGGCTGGTTCCGGTTCGGCGGCGGAGCTGCCGGGGAGGGCGTTCCACCCAACTGGAAGCAGGCCATGTGCGTGCTGCTGGCCCTCTATCCGACCGTGATGGCGCTGAACCTGACGGTGAGCCGGGTGCTGACCGGCGCGCGCCTGCCCTCCTACCTCGTCCTGTTCATCGGCAACGTGCTGAGCGTAGCCATCCTCACCTGGGTCCTGATGCCGCTCGTCAACAGGGCCTTCGCGGCATGGTTGCGCCCCGGCGTGCCCCGCTCGTTCCTCGCCGGCGCCGCCGGAGCGCTCGTGATCGTGCTGTGCTACGCGCTGTGCGTCGCCGCCTTCGCCGTGATCACCCGTTAGCGGCCGTGGCAGGCGGGATGTCCGACATGGAGCTGGGCCGCGACCTCGAGGGGCCGCTCGTCAGGCGAGGCGAGGCCGGCTACGGCATGGTGATGTTCCGTGTTCCCCGGCGGCGTAGCGACTCCGGCGCCAACGGCTGTCCGTGGGTTCCTCAACCCCGAGGTCGAACGGGAAGGCCAGGTAGGCGGCAGCGCCGGCCCACGACCCACCACCCTGTTGCCCCTCACCCCCGGCGGAAACCGTCAGGAAACACCCGCCGCCCTACAAAGGATCCCGCACATCACGAAGGGATCATCACCATGAGTCACGCCATTACGGCACGCCTCGCCGGTCTCGCCTGCGCGATGCTGACGCTGGCCGTCGCCGCCACGCCCGCGACCGCCGCCACCCCCGAGGTGGCCAATGTGCAGCAGGCCCTGGACGCACTCGCCCGGACCAGCGGGGTGGTGGGGACGATCGGGGAGGTGTACGTGGACGGGAAGCGCGTCGGCCAGGGCTCGGCGGGTTCGCGGCTGCTCAACGGCAAGGGCGGGCGCATCCCCGCCGGCTCCCGCTACCGGATCGGGTCGCAGACCAAGCTGCTGACGGGGACGGTGGCGCTCCAACTGGTCAAGGAGGGCAGGCTGGGGCTGGAGGACAAGCTGAGCGATCTCCTGCCGGAGGTGGCGAGCCAGGACATCGTGGAGCGGGCCGACGAGATCACGATACGGCAGCTCATCCGGCACACGTCCGGCATCCCGAACTGGTTCGCTCCCGATCTGGTCGACATATACGACTTCACCACCTATTACCCGCCGATCGACCTGGTGAAGAAGTCACGAAACCAGCCGCGTACCGGGGAACCGGGCGAGAAGTTCTCCTACTCCAACACCAACTACACGCTGCTCGGCCTGATCATCGAGAAGGTGACCGGCCACTCGCTGGCCTCCGAACTCACCCGCCGGCTCTTCGTCCCGCTCGGGATGAGCCGTACGTACCTGGCGGTCAAACCGCCGCAGGGCATCGAGGGCCCGCACGGGCACGGCTACAGCACCGACGACCAAGGCCAGGTGCACGACATGGACCGGCTCAACGCCAGCTACGGGAACGGCGCCGGAGGCGTGATCTCCACCTCGCGCGACATCAGCGCCTTCTACCGCGCCTTCGGCCAGGGCAAACTCCTCCCGCCGGCGCTACAGAAGCTGCTCACCGACCCGCCGGAGAACGCCCCTTCCCAGCCGCCCCTGTGCGGAGGCGAGCCGCAGCTGCGGGTCGTCGCGGGCGGCACCGCCAGCTTCACCTCCGTCACCTTCAGCTCCCCTGACGGCCGCATCCAGTTCGCGACCTCCACCACGACGAACACCCAGGACCCGGCCGCCATCGGCCGAGCCATCAACCAGACGGCGAAGGCCGTCCTCTGCCCCGGCAAGTAGAACGAACCGCCTGCCTGCCGCCCAGGCGCCCCCGCGAAAGCCAAGGCCCGTCGGCACTGGGCCGTCCCAGGCGATACCGAGCCCAATCCAGCCGAGCCCGATCCACCGAAGCCCGATCCAGCCGACGAGCAGGTGCGACTCTCCGGCCGAAGAGCGCAGCCGGCCCGCACCCCTGCGACACCCGCCAGCCGCCCCGCCTCTCGCACGTCGCCACCTCCGGCCCAGCGGGGCGGCCGGACGGGAGCCGGGCGGATGTGGAGCGGCCGGATCCGAGCGGGCGCGTGCGAGCGGACGAGCGCGAACGGGCGGGTGTGTGGGCTGGTGGGAGCGGGTGTCGGGGCTCGTTGTGGGAGGAGTGGGTGAGGGTAAGGGGCGGGGTGGAGGTGTGGAACGTTCCCGTACCGGTCGGACAGAATTCGGCAACGAGGGGCGCCACAGGACAGCCGGAAGGGATTAAATGGTTTACAGGTAGGAAATAGCTCTTACGGAGGCGGTGTCCATGAAGCAAGCACTGGCGACGATCGTGAAGCCGCTGCCCGACCACCTGTTCAGGGTGCACGGCGCGAGCGCGGAGATGCGGTGGGAGGCCATGTCGGGGCAGGGCTACCACACTCCGAACGACCGCTTCTTCGTGCGCAACCACACCGCCACACCGATCATCGACGTCACCACCTGGTGCCTCCTGGTGCACGGGGCGGGCGTTCGATGTCCGCGCGAGTTCGGCTACGACGAGCTGCGGGCCATGCCGTCCCGCACGCTCGACGTGGCGATCGAGTGCGCCGGGAACGGGCGGCGCTTCTACGGCACGCAGCAGCACGAGGCCGCGCCCGGCACGCAGTGGGGGCTCGGGGCGATCGGCGTCGCGCGGTGGCGCGGGGTGCCGCTGAAGTACCTGCTCAAGCAGGCCGGGGTGCTGCCGAGCGCCGTCGACGTGCTGCCCACGGGACTGGACGCGCCGTTCGAGGGGTACGGGCACGTACGCCGGCCGCTGCCGATCGACAAGGCCATGGACGACGTCCTCGTCGCCTATGAAATGAACGGCGAGCGCCTGCCGCCCGACCACGGATTTCCGGTGCGGCTGGTGGTGCCGGGATGGGTGGGAATAGCGTCGATCAAATGGCTGGGTGAAATAGAAGTTTCAACGAAAGAGCTCTTCACGCCATGGAACACGGTCTTTTACCCGGACGTCACGACGCAGCCGGTGAAGAGCGCGTTCGAACTCGCCTGGAATGCGCGCCTGCCCCGCTCCGGCCCGCACATCGTGCGCGGACGGTCATGGTCGGGGCAGGGCAGGATCGTCCGGGTGGAGGTCAGCTTCGACGCCGGGCTGAGCTGGCGGCCGGCCGACCACCACGGACAGCACCTGGTCAGCGCCTGGCTGCCATGGCACATTTCATGGGCCCCCCGGCGCACGGGGGCGCACGTGCTCATGGCGCGCGCCACCGACGAGACCGGGGCCACCCAACCCCTGGTCACGCCGCGTCATCCGTTCGGGTACCACTTCGACGCGGTCGTACGGCACCCCGTCGACGTGGTCAATGGATAGGTAATTGTCACTGACCGAGGCTGAGCTGGACATTCGCTAAAAGCTGGTACGGCGCACCCGAATTCATCTGAAAGACTCGCGCGGAAACCTTCCAGAAATCCCATCGTGCGACGCTGCACAGATCACGGGAAAAAGGAGAGCAGATGCGCCAGCTGACTGCACTCGACGCCCAGTTCCTCAATGTCGAGACCGCGACCACCGCCGCTCACGTGGCCGGGCTGGCGATCCTCGACCCGGCCGACGGCGCGGTCAACAGGGCCGCGCTGGCCGAGCTCCTCCTCGAACGCCTGCACCTGTCGCCCGCCCTCAGCCTCCGGCTCGCCGCGGTGCCGCTCGGGCTGGACCATCCGTACTGGGCGGAGGACCCCGCGTTCGACCTCGGCAACCACCTGTTCGAGCTGACGCTGCCCGCTCCGGGGGACGACTGGCAACTCGCGGACGCGGTGGCGGAGATCCACGCGCGACGGCTGGACCGGGCGCACCCGCTCTGGGAGATGCACCTGATCAACGGGCTGGTGGACGGCCGGGTGGCCGTCTACACCAAGGTCCACCACGCCGCCATCGACGGCGTCTCGGGCGCGGAGACGCTCGCCACCCTGCTCGATCTCACCCCGGACGGCCACCTCAAGAGGCGCGACATCCCGACCGCGAGCGCCGACCGCCTCCGCCGCCCCGCCCCCCGTCCGACACCCGTCCCCGTCCCCGTCCCCGTCCAGGTCGCGAACGACTCCCGCGCCCCGGAGGGCGTCCCAGGGTTGGCCGCGATGCTGGCCGGGGCGGCCATGCGGACGGCGACCCACCCCGTGCGGGCCGTCCAGTCGGTCGTCAGGGCGGCCGAGGATCTCGACGCCATCCCGCTGGCGGCGGGCATCCCGGGCGCGAAGCTGATCGCCAAGGCCGCGCGGCTGGTCGCCGGCGACCGGCACGACCGCCCCGAGCTGCCCAGCCTCGCCGTCCCCCGCACCCCGTTCAACGGCCCGATCAGCGCCCGCCGGCACCTCTCGTTCGGCTCGCTGTCGCTCAAGGACGTCAAGAACGTCGCCAAGGCCCACGGCATGAGCGTCAACGACGTCGTCATGAGCCTGTGCACCTCGGCCCTGCGGTCATGGCTGCGCGAGCGCGACGCGCTGCCGGAGGCGCCGCTGATCGTCGCCGTCCCCGTGGCGATCCGTACGGCCGGGGCCAAGGACCTGGTCGGCAACCAGATCTCCGCCATGGTCGCCCCCATGCCCACGAACGTCCCCGACCCCAAGGAGCGGCTGCAGGCCGTCGGCTCCGTCATGGGCCGGGCCAAGCGGCGTTTCGCGCTGGCCCCGGCGACCTGGCTGAGCGAGCTGTGCTCGGTGCTGCCCGCCCCGCTCACCAGCCTGGCCACCCCGGCGATCTTCCGGCTGGCGGGCATGGCGTTCCCGCCCATCAACCTCATCATCAGCAACGTGCCGGGCCCGCAGTTCCCGCTGTATCTGTGCGGCGGGCGGGTGCTGTCGTACTACCCGCTGTCCGTGCTGACCGACGTGAGCGGCGGCCTCAACATCACCTGTTTCTCGTACGACGGCATGCTCGACTTCGGCATCGTGGCCTGCCCCGAGCGGATGGACGACGTGTGGGGCCTGCTCGGCCACCTGCGCACGGCGCTGGAGGAGTTGCTAGACGAGCGAGTGGGCGATGAGTTCCGCGACGGCGTCGGGATCGATCTGGTGGCCCGTTAGCTGGCAGAGATTCTCCTGGTAGAGCAGGACGGCGGCGAACGTGGCCGCCGCCACCTCCAGCCGGGCCAGGTCCCCGCGCGCCCCGGGCAGCGCCAGCTCCAGCGCGAACCTGGAGCGCCTGATCAGCTCGCCGTTCAGCCGCCCGAGCCGTTCCTTGACCGAGCCGTGCGTGTCGGCCTCCCTGAACAGGATGCGCCGCATCGCCGGCGAGGCCCGCAGCGGCAGGCCGCGGGCGAGCTTGGACAGGGTCCGCGCCGGATCGCCCGGCACGGCGTCGACCTCTCGCCCCTCCTCGACCAGCGTGCGCTCGTCGACCAGGGCCACCAGGACGTCGATCTTGCGCGGGAAGTAGTGGAAGATCAGCCCTTTGGGCACCTTCGCGAGCCGTGCGATGACCGCGGTCGGAGTGGCCTCATAGCCACCGCCCGCGAACAGCTCCTCGGCCGCGTCCAGGATGCGCGTGCGCGCGTCACCGATCACCACAGCTCGCACCATAGCGTCACCCGCGACCGCCCCGCCATCCCGCGGAAGCGAGACACCCGTGTCCACCCGGCGCCGATCGAGGGGGTGCCATCGGGCCTGTTCAAGGGGGGTGCGGATAATGGCGGAATGAGATCGATAGGCACCACGGAGCTGTCCGTTTTCCCGATATCGCTCGGTACGAATGTCTTCGGCTGGACCGCCGACAAGGAGTCCTCTTTCGCCGTCCTGGACGCGTACGTCGAGGGCGGCGGCAACTTCATCGACACCGCCGACGTCTACCCGTACTGGGTGACCGGCGAGTCCACGTCAGAAATGATCATCGGCGAGTGGATGCACGTGCGCCGCAACCGCGACTCGCTCGTGCTCGCCACCAAGGTCGGCATGCTGGAGGGCCTGACCGGGCTGTCCCCCGCGACGATCCGGACGGCGGTCGAGGACTCGTTGCGCCGGCTGCGTACCGACTACATCGACCTCTACTGGGCACATGTGGACGACCACGACACGCCGCTGGTGGAGTCGCTGGCGACGTTCGACGCGCTGGTCCACGAGGGCAAGATCCGGTACGTCGGCGCGTCCAACTACGGCGCGGACCGGCTGGCCGAGGCCCTCAAGACCTCCAGCGACGAGGGGCTGACCCGGTATGTGGCGCTGCAGCAGCAGTACAACCTGGTCGAGCGCGGCTACGAGAGCGAGCTGCGGGACGTGGTGGCCCGGGAGGGGCTGTCCAGCACGCCGTACTTCGGGCTGGCGCGCGGCTTCCTGACCGGCAAGTACGCGCCCGGGGTGACCATCGACAGCCCGCGGGCCGGGATGGCGGCCGAGTACCTGCAGAAGGAGCACGGGCGCCGGGCGCTGGAGGCGCTGCTCAAGGTGGCGGCCGAGCAGGAGGTGGCCCCGGCCACGGTGGCGCTGGCCTGGCTCGCCGCCCAGCCGACGATCACGGCCCCGATCGCCAGCGCCCGGGACGTGACGCAGCTCCAGCCGCTGCTGGCGGCCGCCGAGCTGACCCTGACGGAGGAGGAGCTCGCCCTCCTGAACGAGGCCTCCCGAGCCTGACGCATCCGACGGGCCGTGCCTGCGGTCAGCGGGCGCGGTCCGCCAGGGAGACGCACAGGGCGCGCAGGTCGGCGGCGTCCGGCAGGTGCTCGTCCATCACCGCCACCGCCGAGGCGACGTACCGCTCCGCCTGGGCCTGCGCGGCGGCCCGGCCGCCGGTCTCCTCGACGAGGCGGGCGGCGTGGTGCACGGAGTCCTCGTCCGAGACCCCCTCCGCGAGCAGGTCGGAGAGCTCGCCGGCGGCGGGGTGGTCGGCGGCGAGGGCCGCGAGGACGGGGAACGTCTTCTTGTCGCGCCGCAGGTCGGAGTAGACGGGCTTGCCGGTGACGCGCGGTTCGCCCCAGATGCCCAGCATGTCGTCGACGATCTGGAACGCCACCCCCAGATCCCGCCCGGTCTGCCACATGAGGTCGCCCAGCTCGGGGGCGCCGCCCAGGGCCACCCCCGCCGCCGCGGCGGCGGCCAGCAGGCTGCCCGTCTTGCCCGCGACCATCTCCGTGTATTCGGCGATCGTGACCGCCTTGGGCCCGCGCCACGGCCGGTTCTCGAAGGCCATGTCCGCGGTCTGCCCGTTGACGAGCTCGATCAGCGCCGTCGACAGGTACGTCATCGCCTCGGGCCGTCCGGCGAGCTGGCCGACGGCCAGGGCCAGGAAGGCGTCGCCGGTCAGGAGCGCCGGCCCGACCCCGTACGCCTTCCAGAGCGCCTCCCGGTGCCGCCGCCGCTCGTCGTGGTCGATGATGTCGTCGTGCGCCAGCGAGAAGGCGTGCACCAGCTCCACCGCCACCGCCGCCGGGAGGGCCGACTCGGCGGTGCCGCCCACGGCCTCGGCGCTGAGCATCGCGATGGCGGGCCGCACGCCCTTGCCACCGTCGCCTTGGTGCGGCCTCCCGTCGGCATCCGACCAGCCCAGCGCGAACGCGGCCATCCGGGCGCCCTCCGGGTGCAGGACCGAGACAGCCTCGCGGAGAGCCGGTTCGAGCAGACCCCGGCAGCGGGCCACAGCGCCGCCGCCCAAGGGATGGCTGAGATTCAAACGGTGCTCCTACCCCGGTACGATCTTGAATCTACATGCACAAGCATGTGATACTCCACCCATCGATTGACATTTGTCAGGAAATGTCCACGGCGTGAGACGGACACGGTACGCGATGGAGGAAGCACTCGTGGCGATGGAGGCCGCCCCGCGCGACAGGCAGACCGCCACCCCCTCCCAAATAACGCCAAATCGGACAATTTATTATAAATCACTTTTTTCGCGATAAATGTCCGTCTTGCAGAGATCGCATCCTAGATCCGGGAGCGCAGCCATGCCGCACGCCAAGGAACGTCCGTGACCAAGCCCGAAGTCGTTCCCTTTTACCGGGCCATCCCCCGGCTGGTGAGGAACCCCGCCATCGAACTGGCCCGGATGGGCACCGACGCCGCCGGGCGGGTCGTCCGGCTCGACCTCGGCCCCTTCCGCCCTTACCTGATTTCGCATCCGGACCACGTCCAGCAGGTGTTCAAGACGGACTGGACCAACTTCGTGCGCGCGGGCATGTTCTGGCAGCCGCTCCAGCGCCTGATCGGTCAGAGCATCATGGGCGAGGGCGAGGCCTGGGCGTCCGCCCGGAAGATCCTCCAGCCGCTCTTCACCGCGCGCTACACGGCCGCACTGGCCGAGGACATGGCCGACATCATCGCCGAGCGCATCGTCGAGCTCGACGACTACGCGCTGACGGGCCGCCCGATCGACGTCGAGCACCAGATGACCTCGATCGTCAACCAGGCGGTCATCAACCTGCTGTTCGGCGGCCGGATCACCCGTGACACCGCCGAACGGCTGGCGCCCGAGTTCGCCACGTGCGCCAGCTCGATCGGCTTCCGCATGCTCTTCCCCTCCGCGCCGTACTCGATCAGGGTCCCGGGCGACCGCGCCTTCCTGCGATCCACGAGGAAGATCCACGAGATCATCAACCCCCTCATCGAACGGGCGCAGCGCGAGGACACCGAGGGCAAGGAGAGCAAGGAGGTCGTCTCGGCGCTGCTCGCGGCCAGGCTCGAGAAGGAGGGCAAGGCCGACCTGCGGCAGATCCGCGACGACCTGGTGAACGTCTACGGCGCCGCTTCGGAGAACACGGCGATGTCGCTGATGTGGCTGTGGGCCGTGCTGGACGATCACCCGGACGTGAACGCCCGGCTGCAGGAGGAGATCGACCGGGTGATAGGCGGCGGCCCGGTGCGGCCGTCGCACGTCGCCGAGATGCCGTATCTCCGCATGGTCCTGCAGGAGCTCGTGCGGGTCTACCCGAGCGCCTGGGTCGTCCCACGCCAGACCGTGGCGGACACGGAGATCGGCGGCGTCCGGATCAAGGCCGGCTCGCAGGTGCTGGTCAGCCCCTACGCCACCCACCGGCTGGAGGAGTTCTGGCCCCGGCCGACGGAGTTCGACCCCGAGCGCTGGGCCGGCGAGAAGGCCGGAAGCCGGCACCGCTACTCGTTCATCCCCTTCGGCGCGGGCCCGCACGTCTGCCTCGGCCAGCACCTGTTCTATATCGAGGCGTCTCTGTTGATCGCCAACCTGTTCACCAGGTACCGGCCGGCGCTGCCCTACCCGCAGAAGCTGACGCCCCTGGTGGGGGGAGCCACCTTGCGGCCCAAGGAGAAGCTCTTCCTCCAGCTGCACCCGACCGAACGGAATCGTGCGGCGTGAGCATCGGCGAAATGGCGGACAGCACCGCGGCAGCGGAAGAACTCGTCCAGAGCCTCATGCTCAGGCCGTGGGGGCAGGTTTCGCCCTCGGTCTACGAAACCGGCCGGCTGGTCTCGCTCGCCCCCTGGCTGACCGGCCACCTGGAACGCATCGAGTACCTGATCGACACCCAGCGGCAGAACGGCGCCTGGGGCGCACCCGACGGGTACGGCGTGGTGCCGACCTTGAGCGCCACCGAGGGGATCCTCTCCGCTTTGACGCGCGGAGACCCGGACACGGACCGCGAGCGCCTGGCGGGTGCGGCGGACCGTGGCCTGCTGGTGCTCGCCGCCTGGCTGAGCGGCCCGCTCGAGCTGCCCGACATGCCGGCGATCGAGCACATCGTCCCCTCCCTCGTCGACCGCATCAACCAGCACGTCGAGGGCTTACCGGGCCGGGCGCCGATTCCGTTGCCCGAGGCCATGAGCTACGACACGCTCCACGCCGTCAGATCCTGGGTCAAGTCCGGCATGGAGGTGCCGCAGAAGCTGCTCCACGCCCTGGAGATCGCGGCCGACGAGGCCGCCGGAGCGCCCGGCATCCGGCCCACGCCCATCGGCAGTGTCGGCGCCTCGCCCGCGGCGACCGCCGCCTGGCTGGGCGAGGGCGGGGGACCCGACGCGCACGAGCCGGCCCGCGGACACCTGGAGGCGGTGGTCCGGTTGTACGGCGGCCCGGTGCCCGTCGGGCTGCCCATCACCGTGTTCGAGCGAGGCTGGGTACTGAGCTGGCTGCTCCGGGCGGGCGTGCCCGTCGAGGTGCCGCCGGAGATGGTGGCCGACATCAGAGCGGCCATAGGTCCGGCCGGCACGCCCGCGGGATCCGGGCTGCCCGCCGACGCCGACACGACGTCCGTGGCGCTGTACGCGCTGGCGCTGCTCGGCGCGCCGCACGAACCGGACAGCCTGTGGGGGTTCCGCTCCGGCACCCACTTCTCCACCTGGCCCGGCGAGCAGGGCGTATCGGTCAGCGTCAACGCGCACGTGCTGGACGCCTTCGGCGAGTACGTCCGCCGCAGGCCCGCCGCCGCACCGCGCTACGACGAGACCATCGCCGAGCTGGCCGCCTGGATCCGGGATTGCCAGGGTCCGGACGGGAACTGGACGGACCGGTGGCACGCGTCGCCGTACTACGCCACCGTCAGCTGCGCGCTGGCGCTCGACGCCTTCAGCGGAGAGGTCTCGCGGGAGGCGGTGCGCGCGGCCGCCGAGTGGACGCTGGAGACTCAGCGGCCGGACGGCTCCTGGGGCCGCTGGGAGGGCACGGCGGAGGAGACCGCGTACGCGATGCAGATCCTGCTGCTGACCCGAGGACGTACGGATCCGCGGCATGTTCGTGCGGCGGATCGGGGTCACCAATACCTGTCACGCTCGACCGGCGGCGACCACCCCCCGCTCTGGCACGACAAGGACCTGTACGTCCCCCGCGCCGTGACCCGCGCCGCGGTGATCGCGTCGTCGCACCTCAGCCGGCAGGCCCGGGCGCAGGCGGTCTAGCTCCGATGAGCTCCGGCTCAGACGGTCCAAAAATCACCGCCGTCGAAGTAAAAGCCCCAGGTGATCATCATCTGGCGGCGAAGATCTTCCGCCACGCCCGGACAGGACTGCGCGAGCCGGTCCAGCGCCGGGTCACATGCCTTGCGTTCTTCGGCGATCAGTTCCCGCAGAGCCTGCTCGTCGAGCCCGAGCATCTGTGCGTTCAGGTCCGCCCATTGGCGGTCGCGGTTGACGGTGCGCAGGTCGTTGACCAGGCGCATGACCCGTTGAGTCGCGTTGGCGGCGTCGATGATCGCCGGCAGGTGCTCGCGAGTGGCTTCCGGTTCGTCGGTGCTGATCAGACGGGAGACCCCGACACAGGTGGAGCCGAAGTTCGCCGCATTACCCAGATACTCCTGCACGGTGGGTGCCGCGCCGGTCTGCCGGGCCGCGGTCTTCCAATCCCATTCCCGCGCCATCGCATCGAGCATCGCGGCCACCTCGGTGCGCCATACCGGTCCCAGATGACCGAACGCGGGCGCGTGAGCCAGGTCGTCGCGGATGTGAGCGAGCGGCCGGGCCAGGGGCGTGCGCGGGTCGTCGCCGGCGATGACGTCCTTGCATTCCTCGACGATGGCCTGCACCTGGGATCGCTGTGTCGCATCACGGTCGATGGCCGCGTCGAGCGGGAAAATCCAGAACGCCAGCCGGGAGGGGCTCCGCAACACGCCCGGAGCATGGCGCGGGGTGCCATAGACCATCATGTTCGCGATCTGGCCAGGGGTGTCGGCGAACTCACCGGTGTCGAAGAGCTCGGGGTAGGACGCGGCGGTGCTGCGAAGGTCACGGGCGCATTCCGCCGCGCGGGCGGACAGCGCATCGGACGAAAGCTCGTCGGGGAGGGACGGCGAGGGGCTCATGACGGCTCCTGTCAGGTACTCCCAGCCAAAAGGGATACCAGGGTTGGAAACTGTGCATTGTTCGGAATCGGTTAATGATCACACCGCGACTGAGATGACACAACGCGGACGGCGCCCACGGCACACTCCGATCCGGCGAGCAGGGGCCGAGCTCGCCGGGCAGCGTGGTGGTCCAGGTCTCGACGGCTCGTGCGGCCAGGGTGGTGGCGCCCTTGCGGACGCACGGCGCATCCGGGCTCGGTCGACGATGACGGCGGCGTCGCGGGCATCGGTCCTGCCCTCGCCGCGGAGGCGCAGGAGCGCAGAAGCCGTGACGCGTCGGGGACGGAGTCGAGTGCGACCCCCCCCCAGGACGTCGCCGCGGTCCTGCTGTGGCACGCCCGTCAGCTGGTGCGATTGTTCAAGAAGGCGGTCTGCGAGGTTGTTACGAATGCCGAAATGACTGGAGGCAGAGCTGGTCACTTGCGGTGCATACCGACACTAGACATCTTTGGGTGAAAAATTGACTAATAGGCTGTCAGAACCTGACATCTGTGATTAATGTTTCTTGAGAGGCGGTTTGCGAGTGCGCTAGAGTTCCTTGATCGATACTGTATGTAACCTCGCCGCACGTAAGGTGTCCGGCAGACCAGATATGACTTGCACAGGGTGGGTATGATAATGCGCTTCCGCAAGACGGGGCTGCGGACCAAGATCACGGCTCTGCTGCTCTCCCTGGCGGCCTTGTGGGTCTTCGCTGCGTGGGTCACCCTCCGTGAGGGAGTCAACCTCCTGTGGGTCTCCCAACTCGACTCCGCTATTGCGACCCCCAGCGATCCGGTGCTCTTCGGCCTGCAAAAAGAGCGCCGGCTTTCGGTCGTGAGGCTGAGCGAGAAGACCCCCCAAAACCGCAAAGAGCTCGAAACACAGCGTAAGCAGAACGACCGCGTCATCGCCGCTTTCCAGGAGTCGGTCAGCGCCGGGCTGGTCAGCTGGGCGTTGGACGATCAGGGCCAGAAGCGGCTCGCCGACCTGCTCAAGCAGCTCGAATCGGTCAAGGAGATACGCAAGGCCATCGACGCGGGCAAGCTCAGCCGCGTACAGGTGATGACCGAGTACAACGACGTCATCGACCCCATCGACCGTCTCTACGGGTCGATGGCGACGCTCGACGACAAGGAGGTCGCCAAGGACGTCCGTACCCTCATCACTCTGAGCCGCGCCAGCGAGCTCCTCACCCGGGAGGACGCGCTGCTCGCCGGCGCGCTCGCCGAGGGGCGGCTGACTCCCGCCGACCAGGCACAGTTCAGCCAGGCCGTGGGCGCCTGGCGGATCGTCGCCGGACAGGCCGCATCCGAACTGCCCGACTCCGAAAGGGCCGCCTACGACAGGCTGACCAAGAGTCGGCCGTTCGTCCAGCTCCAGACCATGGAAACGCAGGTCATGGAGCATGACCCGGCCGCTCTGAACCTGCCGTTCACCGGTGACGAGTGGAAGTCGGCGACCGAACGCTTCCTGACCGACTTCAACGGCATGGTGCTCGGCGCGGGCGACCGCATGGTGGACCGGATCGTGCCCGTCGCCGTCAACGTGATCGTCCGGCTGGTCCTGGCCGGTGGTCTCGGGCTCATCGCCGTCATCGCCTCGATCATCCTGTCCATCACCACGGCCCGCGACCTGCTCGCCCAGCTGCAGAAGCTGCGCGACGCCGCGCACGAGCTGTCCGACGACCGGCTGCCCGGCGTCGTCGAGCGCATCGGCCGCGGCGAGGACGTCGACCTGGCCAAGGAGGTGCCCGCGCTGGACTTCGGCGACGACGAGATCGGCCAGGTGGGCCAGGCGTTCAACACCGTGCAGCACACCGCCGTCAGCGTCGCCGCCGAGCAGGCCGAGCTGCGCCGCAGCATCCGCGACATCCTGCTGAGCCTGGCCCGCAGGACGCAGGGCCTGGTCCACCGGCAGCTCACCGTGCTCGACGTCATGGAGCGCCGCGAGACCGACCCCGAGGAGCTGAAGGAGCTCTTCCGGCTCGACCACCTGGCCATCCGCATGCGCCGCAACGCGGAGAACCTGATCGTCCTGTCCGGCTCGGCCCCCGCACGTACGTGGCGCCGCTCGGTCCCGATGGTGGACGTCGTCCGCGGCGCGCTGGCCGAGGTCGAGGACTACACCCGCGTCACGCTCATGCCCATGGGCGACGTCGTGCTCGTCGGCCGCGCCGTCGGTGACGTCATCCACCTGCTCGCCGAGCTGATCGAGAACGCCGTGTCGTTCTCGCCCCCTTACACGAACGTGCAGGTCAGCGGCCAGCTCGTGGCCAACGGGTACGTGATCGAGATCGAGGACCGGGGCCTGGGCATGAAGCCCGAGGACCTGGACTCCGCGAACGAGCGCATCGCGGACCCGCCCGAGTTCCGCATCACCGGCACCGCCCGGCTGGGCCTGTACGTGGTCAGCCAGCTGGCCAGGCGCCACGAGATCCAGGTGGTGCTCAAGGCCTCGCCGTACGGCGGGACGACGGTCGTGGTCCTGCTGCCGCAGGAGCTCGTACAGCTCGACCCCACGCCCGAACCGCAGGACGGCGGGCGGCGGGAGCGGCTGCCGCGCCGGACGACGGCGGTGGCCGCGGCTGCCACCGGGGCGGCCACCGCGTCGCGGCCGGTCACCGGGGAGAACGTGCGGACGCTCAAGCCCGCACGCCCGATGCCGGTCCCGGCGCCGACGCCGGTCCCCCAGCCTGCCCGCCCGATCACCGCTGTGGAGACACAACCCGAAACGCCAGCCGAACCGGAGCAGAACCCTGTGACCGAGTTCACGTCGAACGGGCTGCCCCTCCGGGTGCCCCAGGCCAACCTGGCGCCAGCGCTGCGGGACGACACGCCCACGCAGCCCGACTTCGAGGAGGACGATGACGAGCGCTCGCCGGAGGAGATCCGCGCGATGATGGGATCTCTGCAGTCAGGCACCCGTCTTGGCCGCACCGAAGCCGCCAAGATGCTGGATGAGCAGTCTGGAGATGAGGCATGACCCCTACCTCCGGCACCGACCTGAACTGGCTGCTCGATGACCTCGTCGGCCGTATCAAGGAGGTCGAGCACGCCATCGTGCTGTCGTCCGACGGCTTGCTGATGGCCTCCTCCGCCGCGTTGCAGCGGACCGACGGCGAGCACCTGTCCGCCGTCGCCTCCGGGCTGCAGAGCCTGGCGAAAGGCGTCTCGGACCACATTTCCGGCGGCTCCGTGCGGCAGACGGTCGTGGAGTGGAAGAACCAGTTCCTCATCGTGACCATGGCGGGCGAGCGCGCCTGCCTGGCCGTCCTGTGCGCGCAGAACGCCGACATCGGGCTGGTCGCGTACGAGATGGCGATGATGGTGGCCCGCGTCGGCCAGTACCTCACCTCGGGCGCCCGCAACGCCGAGGCCGTCGCCAGGAGCGACCGGTGAGAGGCGCGGACGAACCGACGGATGAGCACTGGGTGGATCCGGAGATCATCCGGCCCTACGTGGTCACCCGTGGCCGTACGCAGCCCGTGCACGGCCGGTTCGACCTGATCTCCATGGCCCTCGCGGTGGGCCCGCCGCCGGGCCCCGACGCCGGGCTCGACCCGGAGCACCTGCGCATCATCCAGCTCTGCCGCGAACCGAAGTCGGTCGCCGAGATCGCGGCATACCTCGACCTGCCGGCCGGCACGATCCGGGTGCTGCTCGGCGACCTGTTCGACCGCGAACTCGTCTCTGCCCAGGAACCACAATCCGAGGTGGACATGCACGACATGAAGATGTACAGGGCGGTGCTCGATGGTCTTCGCTCGCTCTGAGCGTCCGCGCCTGCCGACGGCGATCAAGATCCTGATCGCGGGCGGCTTCGGCGCGGGCAAGACGACGATGGTGGGCGCTGTCTCCGAGACCCGGCCGCTGCGCACCGAGGAGGTCCTGACCGACCGCGGCATAGGCGTGGACGACATCTCCTCGGTGGAGGCCAAGCGCACGACCACCGTGGCGATGGACTTCGGCCGGATCACGCTGGGCAACGACTACGTCCTGTACCTGTTCGGCACACCCGGCCAGGAGCGTTTCTGGTTCGTGTGGGACGAGCTGGCGGAGGGGTCGCTGGGGGCCGTCATCCTGGCGGACACGCGGCGCCTGGCCGACTGCTTCCCGTCGGTCGACTACTTCGAGCGGCGCGGGACGCCGTTCGTGGTGGCCGTCAACTGCTTCGAGGGATCGCCGTCGTTCGAGCTGGACGAGGTACGGCTGGCGCTCCAGCTCAGCCCCTCCGTCCCCATCATCATGTGCGACGCCCGCAAGAAGGACTCGAGCCGCGAGGTCCTGATCGCCCTGGTCAAACACTCGGCCCGGCTCCGCGCCGAACCGGTCGGCAGCTGACCCCCCGGGAGGCGCCCGTTCATCAGGGGCGCCTCCCCGAGGGTTTCTCAGCGGAAACGGTCCGTCGCGGCGACCACCTCCGCCACCATGTCCCTCCCGCCGTGTCTCTCGCCGCAGACCACGAGCTCGCTGCCCGGCCAGCTCTTGTGGAGCTCCCAAGCGGTCTCGAGCGGCCCGCTCACGTCGAGCCTGCCGTGGACCAGCACCCCCGGGATCCCCTTCAGCAGGTGGGCCCGTTCCACCAGGTCGCCCTTCTCCGGCAGGAAGCAGTCATTGCCCCAGTAGTGGGTCACCAGCCGCGCGAACGTCATGCGGAAGGCGGGATCCTGGAAGCGCGGGTTCGGCTGGTACTGCGGGTCGAGGCTCACGTGCGTGTCCTCCCAGTCGCACCAGTCGCGGGCGGCCTTCTCGCAGGTGCTCGGGTCGGCCAGGAGCCTGGCGTAGGCCGCGGCCAGGTTCCCGTCACGGTCCTGTTCCGGCACTGCGTCGCGGAAGCGCTCCCACTCCTGGGGGAAGACCCGTCCCACGTCCCGGGTGATCCACTCGATCTCCTTGCGGCGGCTCGCGGTGACCGCCATCAGGATCACCTCGCTCACCCGTTCCGGGAACCGCTGCGCGTAGGCCAGGCTCAGGGTCGAGCCCCACGAGGCCCCGACCAGCTGCCACTTCTCGATGCCCAGGTGCGCCCGCAGGAGCTCCATGTCGGCGATGAGGTGCTGCGTGGTGTTGACCGACAGGTCGGTCTCCGGCAGCCCGGCGTTCGGCGTGCTGCGCCCGCACCCCCGCTGGTGGAACAGGACGATCCGGTACACCTCGGGGTCGTGGAAGCGCCGCCAGTTGGCCGAGAACTCGCCCCCGGGACCGCCGTGCACGATCAACGCCGGCTTGCCCGCCGGGTTTCCGCTCACCTCCCAGTAGACCTGGTTGCGGTCGCCCACGTCGAGCATGCCCTGGTCGTACGCTTCGATCGGAGAATACATAGGCGCCAAGGTAACGCCCGCCGGGCTTGGGGACGGCGCCGTGACCGTCCTCAAGGCGCTTCGTAGCGCAGGTTGAGCACGCCGGTCTCGAACGTCTCGGACTTGACCAGCTTCAGCGCGTGGGTCGGGCCGTCCTCGAACAGCCGCTGCCCATGGCCGACGGCGATCGGGTGGACGAGCAGGTTGAGCTCGTCGAGCAGCCCGTCGGCCGGCAGCCACCGCACGGTCGTCGCGGAGCCGGACATCTGGAAGTCGCCGTCGATCCGCTCCTTGAGCCCCTGCGGGATCATCCGAAGTTGTTGGTCTGTTCGTTGTGGTCGCCGATCTGCACGCCCTTCCCCTCCTGGATGTGCACCACGGCCCCGGAGCCGGGCGGCGTCCGCGCCTCGCGCTCACCGTACCCGGGTGCCTGCCGCTGCCGGATGCAGCCGGTGACGGCGAGCGTGAGGGCGGCCAGCTCGCAGAACGCGGCGATCACCCCGGCCGGTCCCGCCGCCTTGTCCATCCCGGCCACCGCGACGTACGCGCCCAGCCCCGCCGCGACGACCGCCCCGGCCGCCACGGCGGTCCACATCAGCACCCGCCACTTCATATCTCGCATCATTCGCCCGGACCATGATCGATGCCTATACGGGGCTGGTTGTTAAGACCTTTCCGATACGTGGCGGCCACGGTTATCGCCTTGACGGCGGGCGGCGCGCGAGAGAAATGTGGAGAAGGCCAGGGGGGCGAGTCGGCGTGGGCGCGTACAGGGGATATTTCAGGAGGCCGGCGGCACGCTCGGAGGAGCGGGCCCAACCGGCGGCTCGGTCGCTCCGGCCGGACCCGGCGCCGCTCGGCGCGTCGGCGCACGAGCAGGCGGCACGACGCCTCGAGGAGCGGCGCAAGCAGATCGCCGCGGAGCTCGACCGGCTCACGGCGGCCGTGCGCGGGCTGGAGGAGCGCGCGCCGTCGCCGAGCCGGGCCGCTCGGGCGCGGAAGCTCCTGACCGAGATCAAGGGCCTGGAGGCGGAGCTGCGGCGGCAGCCCGCGCGGCACCCGTTGGCGGCCGTCCTCCTGCAGGAGGACACGCCTTCGGCGAAGGCGTCGCGCCTGAGAAGACGGGTGGAGACGGTCATCGCCCAGGTGCCGGGCTCGCGGCCGGAGCGTGAGCGGCAGCCGGTACGAGGCAAGACCACCGAGCTACCGAAGGGCGCCACGTCGCCGGCCTCGGCGGAGACCGAGCTACCGAGGCGCGCCAAGTCACCGGCTGCGGCGGAGACCGTGCTGACCGTCGGGCGGCAGTCCGCGGACGGCGTCACCGTCAAGGAGACCCTGCTGGGCGAGCGGACCCGCAAGGTGGACATCAGCGGCTCCTGCGGCGTGGTGGTCGGTTCGGGCAACCGGCAGCACAACCACTTCCACTACCAGCTCGCCGACCGCCCGGTCTCCCTGGCGGAGGTGCTCACCGCGACGCCCGCCCACGAACGCGCCCTGGCCAACCTCGTCGAGAACCCCGCCAGCGCCCGCGCCAACCGCGCCATGCGCTCCCTCCTCGGCAAGGAGGCGGCCAGGGTCATGGCCCGCGACGACGCCGTCACCGCGAGGTCGGTGCCGAAGCGCGTCCGCCTGTCGGGCGTGCTCGGTCCCGGCGGCGAGATCGTGGTACGCGGCTCCGCGGGCGTCGTGGTCGGCCGGGGCAACGTCCAGAACAACCACTTCCACTACCGCCTCGAACGGCCCGACGCGCTGCTCGCACGGGCCCTGGCCGAGAACGAGGGCGCCATGCGGGCGATCGGCCAGATGTACCGGGACCCCGCGGGCCGGATGACCGACCGGGACCTGGGCGCGATGTTGACGCGGCTCGTCACGGCGAAGAGGCCGGCGGCCGACCTCGTCCAGGGCCACGGCGGCCGGACCGAGCGCGTACCGGACGGCCGCGGCGTCATGATCGGCTCGGACAACGTCCGGATCGACGAGGTCCACTCCCCCGGCCGTTCCGGATGGCGCGTGATCCTCAGGGCCGGTCAGAACGTCCCGGCCAAGGCCGTCACCAGGCCGTCGGTCGACAGCGAATCGGGACAGAGGCGCCACTCGTCCTCGTCCCGCAACCTGAGCAGGGACCGGTGGTAGCCGTCGCGTAACACGCCGACCGCGAGCTGCGCCCGGCGTACGCCGAAGCTCTTGCCGCGCCGCCGTCTGCCGAGGCGGGTCACGACGGTCACCTCGGTCACCAGCACGCATCCGTGCACATCGTGCGGCCAGGTCACCTTGGCCAGCTCCGTCCCGAGATCGCCCGGGCCGAGCGGGGTGAGGGGGATGGCCAGGAGAGCGTCCGGCGGCACCTCCGCCAGCGGGTCCAGGGGGTAGGCGACCCCGAGGTAGGTGTCGCGATCGGTCAGGGCGTACATGCGGTGCGCCCCGTCCCACCCCTCACCGGCGGCGTCGCGTCCGGCCGCGATCACCGCGGCCGTCAACGCGTCGCGACCAGCCACGAAGGCATCATCCCCCTCGACGGGCGAGAGGGAAAGCGCGGCCCGTTTCGAGCACCACGCCCGCCGCCTACCGGCGCTCCTTCGGCCGCCGTGATCACCATAAGGGGC
Source organism: Nonomuraea sp. NPDC052116 (assembly GCF_040680035.1). Lineage (NCBI taxonomy): Bacteria > Bacillati > Actinomycetota > Actinomycetes > Streptosporangiales > Streptosporangiaceae > Nonomuraea > Nonomuraea sp. NPDC052116. The sequence continues at coordinate 130,365 of NZ_JBFAWA010000001.1, forward strand.
CGGTGGGCAGCCCCTGACGACGTCCGATCCGCGCGATGCAGGAGCGGGCTCGGCGCGTCAGCGCAGGGTGGCGGTGAGGGTGCGGCCGTGGGTGTGGCGGGTCGTCGCCTGGACGAGGGTGCCGCCCGGCACGCGCCGTACCGTCACCCCCTCGTCGGCCGCCTCCAGCCTGAGGGGCGCGCCGGTCAGGACGACGGTGACGCGGTCGCGTTTCATCGTGGGGTCCGACAGGGCGACGACCGTGCGCTCGCCGGACTTGACGATGACCGAGGCGGGGCCGTCGACGATCAGGTGCCCGGCGTGGCGGGGGCCGTCGGAGAAGACGTTGGCGGCGACGATCCCGAGCGTCTTGTGCCGGACGGCCTGCACGTGCCGGTCGTTGGCCAGGACGGTGAGCGGGCCGTCCGCGTAGCGGCGCAGGCGGGCCTCGGTCGCGTTCGGGACCAGGGCGTAGGCGAGGGCGGGGGCGTCGCCGGTGGCGGGGTGGGCGATCGAGGCGGTGAAGACGTTCTTGGTCACGCCGGTGTCGGGGTTGGACGTGCGCACGACTCTGCGGCTGCGGGTCACCGTCTCCAGCCCGGCCGCGACGGTCTGCCGGGTGAGGAAGGCGTACCCGATCGCGGTGGCGCGGGTGCCGTTGGCGTAGCGCAGCCAGCGCGGCGGCGTGGTGTCGCCCGGCTGCCAGGCCCGGCCGCCCCAGCTCTCGCCGGTGAGCGCGACCGCGTCGCCCGGGGCGGCGATGCGGCTGTCCACGGTGGTCACCGCGGCCCGGCCGCCCTCACCGGAGACGCCCGCGGCCAGCACCACGATCTCGTCGTCCAGCATGAACCAGGACTTGGTCGCGCGGGCGTTGCGGTAGGCGACGAAGTCGTCGGGCAGGATGCCCGCCTGTTTGGCGGTGTAGGCGGCGTCGTCGGACTGGACCATCCCCGCCGCGCCGTACGCGCCGAGCGTCGCGCCGCCGGAGAAGACGTTCCCGGCCTTGGGGAAGTACACGTAGGTGTTCTGGGACTCCGAGGAGGAGGTGAAGTTCAGCGGGTGGCCCGGGTTCTCGTACCAGAGCCGGCCGTACAGCTCGGGCACCGTGCGCCGCTCCTCGACCGGCGCGGTGATCCCGGCCAGCCGGTACGGCGAGACCGCCGTGTAGTAGTCGACGCCGAACACCTCGCGCTGGTCCTCCCCCGCGAGGTAGAGGTAGTACGCGCCGTCACCCTGGAACCAGGGCATGAGGTTCTCGCCGCTCATGTACTCGTATTTGCTGATCCGCTCGGAGCTGCGCGCCAAGGCGAAGGCGTAGCCGGGCCGCCGGTGGACGGTCCTGTCCATGGAGTTGAACGCCACGCAGCGCGCGGACGGATTGAGGTCGGCGGCCGGGATGGCGGAGTCGGCGCGGATGGCCGCGTACCGGGCGACGCTGACCGGGGAGACGAAGGCGGCCGTGTCGGCGGCCGGCAGGAACCTGACGTACTTCTTCAGCGCGAGGGCCTCGGCGCCCTCGACGTGGTCGGCCAGGTCGGCGACGGCCTCCACGACCACCCCGACGTCGGCGTAGCCGGTGGTGGTGCGCGAGGCCGCCCGCCCCTTGACGATCTCCATCATCCAGCCCTCGAAGATCAGCGGGGCGAAGCCGTCGGCGACCCAGCGGTACACCACGCCGGCCAGGTCCTCGGAGGTGCCGCCGCTCGTGGCGCCCTCCAGTGTCTTGAGGGTCTGGACGACGCGGGTGAGCAGGGCTTTCCCGTAGGAGCCGGTGTAGGCGACCGAATGGTGCTGGATGAAGGAGCCGTCGCGGTAGTAGCCGTCGGTGTTGCCGTGCTGGAGGTTGTAGGGGTCGATCGTGGCGAAGACGGTGGCCTGGTCGGAGATGGCCTTGCCGACGCGGGCGTCGTCGCCGGTGAGCGCGCCCTGCACGATCCGGTTGGCGGTGATGTCGGCCAGGTTCGCCCCGGTGTGGAAGCGCGAGTCGAGGTCGACGTCGCCGTTCTTGCCGTTGCGCAGGTAGGCGTCCATCGAGGCGATGTACGTCGCCGTCAGGTCGGGCCGGTCCTCCCGTACGCGGTTGGCCAGCAGGGCCAGGGTCCTGCTCACGTGCGTGGAGATGCCGATCTCCCAGTTGTGCCAGTTGCCGTAGTAGCCCGCCGGCTGGTCGCCGTAGTAGCGCTCGTGCAACCACTGCAGGCCGTCGAGGACCCGCCGCTGGACGGCGGTGTCACCGTCGAGCTGCCCGGCCGGCGTGCGGGTCGCGAGCGCGATCTCGAACAGGTACTGGTACGCCAGCCGCAGGTTGGCGTCGTCGGTGCCGAGCCTCAGCCCGGAGAACAGCTCCCCGGTGCCCGCCTGGTCCATGGCGGCCAGCCGCTGCCGGGCGGTCGCGGTGATCGACGCGAGCTTGCCGGCGACCTCGGGCCGGGCGTTGACCTCCGGGGTGCCGGCGAAGATCGCCACGGTGTTGGCGAGCAGCCGCGCGTGGTCGATCCCCGCGGCGGCGCGTACGGGGCCGGCCGCGGCGAGCAGACCGGCGGCGGGGAGCAGGGAGAGAACCTGGCGGCGGGACATGTGCGGCACGGCGAGCTCCAGGCCGTTGGGGGGATATGCCGGGCTCACCATACATGATCCCTTTCGCCGGACCAGGGAGGCGAAGTCCATGCTCCCAGCCCGGCGGCACGTCAGGGCTGAGCGACACCGAGGTTGACCGGCAGCGACAGCGGGCCGATCGTGAAGAACGACGGGGAGTACGGGATGTCGTCGGGGTCGACCGCGAGGCTGAGCCCCGGCAGCCGCCGGTACAGCGTGGCGAGCGCCAGCCGGCTCTCCAGCCGGGCCAGCGGCGCCCCGATGCAGTAGCGCGGGCCGTGGCCGAAGCCGAGGTTCCCGGTCTGCTCGCGGGTGATGTCGAACGCGTTCGCGCTCTCCCCGTACTCCACCGGATCGACGCCGCTCGCCTGGTAGACCACGCCCACGGCCTGGCCCTTGGGGATGTGCACCCCGGCGACGGTCACGTCCTCCGCCGTGAAACGGAAGCCGGTCATCATCACCGAGTGGCGGTAGCGCACGGTCTCCTCGACCACGTCGGCCCACCGCTCCCCCGCCTTGGCCAGCGCGAGCTGATCGGGATTCCGGGCCAGCGCCACGATGGCGTACCCGAGCAGGTGGACGGTGGTCTCGTGGCCGGCGACGAGCATGATCCACAGGACGCCGACCAGTTCGTCGGTGGTGAGCTTGGCGCCCTCGTCGCGCGCCTGGACCAGGCCGGAGGTGAGGTCGTCGCCCGGCTCGCGCTGCTTGCGCTCCACCAGTTCGTGCAGGAAGGCCTGGAGGTCGTTCTGCGTCGCGAACGCCACCTCCGGCGGGGTGGTGTGGGCGAGCAGCGTGGAGGTCCAGTTCCGCAGGCGGAGCCGGTCCTCGGCGGGGATGCCGAACAACTCGCAGATCACCCACATCGGCAGCGCCTCGGTGAAGGCGGGCACCAGGTCGACGCCGTCGCCGGCGGCCACCACCTCGTCGAGCAGCTCGTCGATGATCTGCTGGATCCGCGGCTCCAGGGCCTGCACCCGGGACGGTGTGAACGCGCTGCTGATCAGACCGCGCAGGCGCCTGTGGTCGTCGCCGTCCATGGTGGACAGGTGACCGCCCTGGACGATGGCGCGCAGCGGCCAGTCCTCGGGGATCGATCCGTCGTGCAGGGCGGGCCAGTGCCGGGGGTCTCTGAGGAAGGTCCTGTTGTCGCCGGCGAGGATCTCCCGTACGGCCTTGTGGGTCAGGGCCAGGTAGGCGGGCACACCCCCTGGGAACTCCACCTCGACCACGGGAGCGATCTCCCGGAACCGGATGCAGGTGTCGAGCGGGTTCTCGTCCACGGCGGGGAACGAGGGGAGGTTCGTTGTCATTTGCCGCCCTTGAAGTCGGTAAGTGACCAGCGCCCCCATCAAATATGCGTGGTGATCAAGAGACAACAGTGGCCGGTGATCAGTGACGTGATGGTTACCTTGCGTTCACCCGCGCTGGTGGGGAGTGGCGGGTGGGGTCAGGCCGAGGGACGTGATCAGGGCGATCATCTCGTCGCGGTAGATCGCGGCCGGATCGCGCGTGAGCGTGCGCAGGTGGCCGTAGATCTCCAGCGCGACCAGGCCGTGCATGCGGCCCCACACCCGTAGCGTGAGCGCCACCGCGTCCGGCGGCAGGTCCGGGAACGTGGCCCGGATGTCGGCCGCCAGGCCGGGGTCGAAGTCGGACCAGGTGTAGGAGCCCGGGCCCGGCCCGGTCCAGGCCGCCGCGACCAGGCCCGTGAGCCCCCGGCACGCCCGGTGCTCGGCCTCGTTCGCCGGGCCGTCCTCCGGGGGCTGATAGCCGGGGACCGGGTCGCCGTAGATGAGGCGGAAGCCCTGCGGGTTGGCCAGGGCCCATTCGCGTACGGTCTGCGCCCAGGCCAGGACGCGGCCGCCCGGGTCGGCGGCGGGAACGGCGTCGCGGGCGGACTCCGCCTCGTCCACCAGGGCCGTGTAGAGGTCGGCGATGAGCGTGGTGACCAGGTCGTCGCGAGTGGCGAAGTAGCTGTAGATCGCACCGGCCGTCATGCCCATGTCGCGGGCGATGGCGCGCAGCGAGATGGCGTCGGGGCCGCCGGCCGCCATGAGCTTGAGCGCGATCTCCTTGATCTCCGCCGTGGTCTCCGCGCGCAGCCGCTCGCGCCTGGTCATCGTCGTCTGATCACCCACGCTTGACAGTCTACAGCGTTGGGCTACTGTTCCCCGTGTACGAATTGAACGGCGTGTAGAAAGTTCGCGCCGTGTAAAGAGAGGAGATTCCCGAGTGACGCTTGCCACCTCTCGTGCGCCGACCGACGTGGGCCGTTCCGGGCCCAGGCTGGCGCTGCTGGCGTTCACCCAGCTCATCGTGGCTCTCGACTACAACATCGTTTACGTGGCGCTGCCCGACATCGGGACGGCGCTGGGCTTCAGCGCGCGATCCGTGCAGTGGGTGGTGAGCGCGTACGCCATCGGGCTCGGCGGGCTGCTGCTGCTCGGCGGCCGGGCCGTGGACAGGCTCGGCGCCCGGCGCACGTTCATGCTCGGACTGGCGCTGTACGGCGTGGCCTCCCTGGCCGGCGGGCTGGCCCCCGGCTCCGGCGTGCTGATCGCCGCCCGCGCCGTCCAGGGCGTCGGCGGGGCGCTGCTCACCCCGGCCACGCTCGCGCTGATCTACCGGGGGTTCGCGGAGGGGCCCGCGCGCAACCGGGCGCTGGGCGCCTGGGGCATGGCCGGCAGCGCCGGGCTGGCCGCCGGGTCGCTGCTGGGCGGCGTGCTCACCAGCGCCCTGGGCTGGGAGTGGGTGTTCTTCGTGAACGTCCCCCTGGCCGTCGGCGCCGTCCTCGCCGCGCCCCGGCTGCTCCCCTCCGACGGCCGTCCCGCGTCCGGACTGCGCGGGTTCGACGTGCCGGGCGCGCTGCTGGCGACGGCGGGGTCGACGCTGGTGGTGTTCGGCCTGGCGAGCGGGCCGGAGGCCGGATGGGGGTCGCTGCGCGGCGCCGGGTCGCTGGTCGCGGGCCTGGCGCTGCTGGGGCTGCTGGTCCTGGTCGAGGCGCGTGGCCGGGATCCGCTGATCCCGCTGCGGCTGGTCCGGCGGCGCGGCCCGGCCACCACGATGGTGGTGATCGCGGTGTTCCAGGGCACGCTGGGCGGCGCCTACTACGTGCTCACCACGTACCTGCAGCCGGTCCTCGGCTACAGCGCCCTGGAGGCGGGGCTGACGTTCCTGCCGCTCACCCTCGTCTGCATGGCCGCCGCGCTGAAGGCCGCCCCGGTGATGCTCGGCAGGTGGGGGATCCGTACGACGCTCAGCGCCGGGATGCTCGGCGCCGCAGCCGGGATCGCCCTGCTGACCGCGGGCATGCCCGCGGGCGGCGGCTTCTGGACGCTGATGCCGGGCAGCCTCGTCTGGGGATTCTTCGGCGGCGTGGCCTTCGTCGCCCTGTTCGCGGCGGCCGGCGCCGGGGTGGCACCGGAGGCGCAGGGCGTCGCGTCGGGCCTGGCCAGCACGGCCAAGGAGGTCGGCGGCGCGATGGGGCTGGCCGTCTTCGTCGCCGTCGCCACCGCCTCCTCCTCCGACCTGCTGGGCGGGCTGCACGCGGCCGGTTGGGCCGCCGCGGCCGCCACCGCCCTGGGCGGCCTCGCCGCCCTGGCACTCGAACCGAACCGAACCACGGAAGGAATCACGTCATGATCGACGACCTCATCGGCAGGTACCTGGACGTCTGGAACGAGCGCGACGCCGCCGCCCGGGACCTCCTGATCAAGACCGTGCTCACCGACGACTCCGTCTACTCCGACCCCGACTACGCCGGGCTGCGCGGGCACGCGGAGCTGTCCGAGGCGATCGGCCGGGCCCAGGAGAAATTCGGCGACCTGGTGTTCACCCTCGGCACGCTGGTCGGCGCCCATCACGACACGGCGCTGTTCACCTGGCGGCTCGGCGCGCCGGGCTCGGAGACGCCGGTGGCGACCGGCTACGACGTCGTGGAGTTCGCGGGCGACCGCATCAGCCGCGTGGTCGGTTTCTTCGCATGAGTTCTCCTTGTCAGGCTGGATTGACAGCGACCCGCCTGTCAGTCTAGCTTGACAAGCATGCGAACTCTCACACCTGCGGGCCCCGCCCCCATCGCGGGGCCCGGCGACCCGACGCCCAGGCGGCTGCTGCTGTGCGGGGTGGTCGCCGGGCCGCTGTTCGTCGTCGCGTTCCTCGTCGAGGGCGCCCTCCGCGCCCACTACGACCCGCTGCGCCACCCGGTCAGCTCGCTCGCGCTCGGGCCGGGCGGCTGGGTGCAGGCGGTCAACTTCGTCGTGGCCGGCCTCCTGACGCTGGCCTTCGCCGCCGGGCTGCGGCGGGCGCTCCACAAGGTCTGGGGCCCGGCCCTGGTGGGGGTCTGGGGCGCCGGCCTGATCGGCGCCGGGGTGTTCACCACCGACCCGGTGAGCGGCTACCCGCAGGGCACTCCCGACCTGCTGCCCGAGCACGGCAGCACGCACGCGGCGCTGCACGACTACTTCTCGCTGGCGGGATTCGCAGCGCTGATCGCGGCCTGCCTGGTCTTCGCGGTCGGGTTCGCGCGGGACCGGAAGCTCGGGTGGGCGGCGTACTCGGCCGCCAGCGGGGCCGGGTTCACGGTGGCGATGGCGCTGGCCACGATCGCCTTCAGCCAGAACCCGGCGCTGGTCGCCCACGGCGGGCTCTTCCAGCGCGTGGCGGTCACCATCGGCTGGGCCTGGCTGACCCTGCTGGCGCTCCGGCTGCTCAGGCGGCGACCCGCCGGGCCGCGAACACCAGCAGGACGACCGCGGCGACCGTCATGATCGCGTTGCTGGTCAGGTCGGCCGCCGGGCTCGCGGGCACGATCACCTTCCACGGGAACGAGTGCCACGCGTACGTGAGCATGGCCCCCGCCGCGAGCGCCAGCCGGTGCGCGTCCGACCAGCCGGACCCGTGCGACCAGCGTCTCACCAGGACGCCGACCCCGGCGAACAACGCCAGATAGAGCAGCACGCTCAGCCACGCCGGGACCGGCAGCCCGGCCAGCCAGGGCGACAGGCCGGTGGGGTCGCACGCGTACAGGAGCACGAAGAACGCGCCGGCCGCCAGGGCGAACGCGAACACCACCCACGGGCTCGGCGCCCGCCCCGCGACGGAGGGGGCGGTGCGGCGCAGGCGCAGGCCGAGCACGATGGGCGCGACGACCAGCACCCCGGCGCCGGCGTACTGGATCGGGGTGGCGAACCAGCCGCCGAGCGCGCCCGTGGCGAAGGCTCCGAGGCCGAAGTAGATCGCGAAGAACACGGCCACGGCCCAGAAGCCGCGCTTCTTCAGCCATGGCTCGGTGCGGCGCGGACCGGCCAGCGTCTCCATGACCGCGATCGGGACGCTGATGCTCCAGATCGTGTGCACGCCGACCATGAACAGCAGCCAGGGGACCCCGGTCCCCAGCGCGGGAACGTAGCCGTAGTCGAGGATGCGCACGCCGTACCAGTTCTGGTTCCACAGCGTCTGGGTGAAGAACGCCTCCTCGAACATCCCGTACGCCAGCCCGAACGCCAGCATGGCCGGCCAGCCGCGCCCGGTCCGCCGGACCGCCTCGCGGATGAGCAGGGCGCCGGTCCCGTAGAGGGGAACGGTGCCGACCACCACCCCGACATTGGTGATCGCCATGTTCCCCATCAGGAACTCGGCGGTCAGCGGCGCCAGGAAGAACAGCCCGATCGCGGGCGCCACGCGAGCGAGTAAGGGCATCTGGTGAGTCGTTGTCACGACCTCCAGATAACACCACTTCGAGTAAAGTTACAATTGATGTAAAGATATTCGCGATGTAACCACCCATCAGGCGCACGTGCTTGACGACGGCCGTGGCCCGGCGGATCTTTGCAGGTAGGAGGTCGCCCATGTCCGAGAACGAGCTGCTGTCCGAGCGGGTGGCCGGCGGGATCCTGCCGCGGGTGCTGACCACCTTCGACATGGTGGCGATCTTCGTATCGATCGTCCTGTTCATCACGAACGCCGCCGTCATCCAGTCCGCGGGCCCGGCCGCGTTCGGGTGGTGGATCATCGCGTTCGCGCTGTTCCTCGTCCCGTGCGCGATCGTCACGGGCCAGCTCGGCGCCATGTTCCCCGGCGAAGGCTCCATCTACCTCTGGACGACCAAGGCGTTCGGGCCGTTCTGGGGGTTTTTCGCCGGGTTCTGCGCCTGGTGGCCGGGCGTGCTGGTGATGGTGGCGACCGGGACGCTGACGATCTCGTTCCTCGGCTACGTCTTCCCCGCGCTCGGGGAGCTGTCCGTGGCGGCCCAGGGCGGGCTGATCGTGGTGATCCTGCTGCTCGCGGCCGTGCTGGCGGTCCTGCGCTTCCGGCTGACGCAGAACGTGGTGAACGTCGTCTTCCTGGCGTACGGGCTGGCGATCCTGCTGATGTTCGCGGCCGGGATCGCGCACCTGGCCCAGGGGCACCCGGCGGCCACGAACCCGTGGGACTTCGCGGCCTGGAGCCCGTCGGCCGAGCACGGACTCAACTTCGCGAGCTGGAGCTTCTTCGGCCTGGCCGTGCTGGCGCTGCTGGGCGTCGAGGTGCCGCTGAACATGGGGGTGGAGATCAGGCAGGAGCGGGCCGTGACCCGGTACCTGCTGTGGGGGTCGCTGGCCGTCATGGTCGCCTATCTGGTCGCCACCTGGGGCGTGATGGTGTCGGTGCCCGCCGGGGAGGCGGCGAACATCACCGCCGTGGCCGAGGCCGTGGGGATCGGGCTGGGCGACTGGGCGGGCAAGCTGGTCGCGCTCGTGCTGGCGGCCATGTTCTTCATCATCACCGTCGTCTACAACTACTCCTTCGCCCGGCTGATCTTCGTGTCCGGGCTGGACCGGCGGCTGCCGAAGGCGGTCAGCCACGTCAACGCGCAGAAGGTGCCGGACGTGGCGGTCTGGATCCAGACCGTGCTGGCCGGGGTCTTCACGGTGGCGGCGTTCGTGGTGGTGCCCTTCGCCTCGGCCAGACCCGCCGACGCGCAGACCGAGGTCTACAACGTCCTGCAGGCCGCGGTCACCGTGATCTGGTGCCTGTCGATCGTGGTGCTGTTCGTGGACGTGCTGATCATCCTGCGGCGCTACCGCGAGCAGTTCGAGGCGCGGCGGCTGGCCTCCCCCGCGGTGTTCTGGGTGGCCTCCGTCGTGGGGGCGCTGGCCTCGCTCGTGGGCGTGGTGGCCACGCTCTCCGGGTCGTGGACGCCGCTGATCTCCAACGACGCGGGCAAGGTCACGCTGTTCGGCGCCGAGATCGCGTACGGGATGTGGTTCTGGCTGGTCGGCGGGATCGCGCTGGCGTCGCTGCTGGTGGGCGCCCTGCTGTACCTGGTCGGGCGCCGGGTGCCCGCCTGAGGCGGCACGGCGAAGGGCCCGGCCTCCTGGGAGGCCGGGCCCTCGGGTGCAGGCGCCTTCGGAGGGGAGGGGTGAGGCGCCTTCGGGGGGAACGTCAGTGCTGGGTCGCCTTCTCCGCGCCGACGCCGGTGAGGGAGCGGACCTCCATCTCGGCGTACTTCGCCGCGTTGTACTCCTTGCTGAGGATCGTGCCGAGCCACCCGCACAGGAAGCCGATCGGGATCGACAGGATGCCGGGGTTGCTCAGCGGGAACCAGTGGAAGTCCACGCCGACGATCAGCGCGGTCGGCTTGACGCCGGCCGGGGGCGCCGGCGCGGAGACCACCGGCGAGAAGATGACCAGGATCAGGGCCGAGATCAGGCCGCCGTAGATGGCCGAGACCGCGCCCGTCGTGTTGAACCGCTTCCAGAACAGGCTGTAGAGGATCGCGGGCAGGTTGGCCGAGGCCGCGACCGCGAAGGCCAGGGCGACCAGGAAGGCCACGTTCTGGCCCTGGGCCAGGATGCCCAGGCCGATCGCGATGGCGCCGATGACCAGGGCGGAGATGCGCGCCACCACGACCTCCTGGCGCTCGCTGGCCTGGCCGCGCTTGAAGACGTGCGCGTACAGGTCGTGCGAGAAGCTGGAGGAGGAGGCCAGCGTGAGGCCCGCGACGACGGCGAGGATCGTGGCGAAGGCGACGGCGCCGATGAGCGCCAGCAGGATCGTGCCGCCGACCGAGCCGAAGATCTCCTGGCCGATGCGTTCGGCCAGCATCGGCGCGGCCGTGTTGCCCGCCGCGTCACCGGCGACGATCGCGGTCTTGCCGACCAGGGCCGCGGCGCCGAAGCCGAGGACGAGGGTCAGCAGGTAGAACACGCCGATGATGCCGATGCCCCACAGGACCGACTTGCGGGCGTCCTTGGCGGTGGGGACGGTGTAGAAGCGGATGAGGATGTGCGGCAGGCCCGCGGTGCCGAGCACCAGCGCCAGGCCCAGGCTGATGAGGTCGATCTTGCCGGCCAGCCCCTGGGCCTCGGTGCCGTACTTCAGCCCGGGGATCAGGAAGTTGCCCGGGTTCGCCTTGGGGCCGCTGGTGGTGGCGGCCTGGCCGAGCAGGGCCGACAGGTTGAAGCCGAACTTGCCCAGCACCAGCACCGTCACCAGCGCCGCGCCGCTCATCAGCAGCACGGCCTTGACGATCTGCACCCAGGTGGTGCCCTTCATGCCGCCGAAGACCACGTAGACGATCATCAGCGCGCCCACGCCGACGATGGTCCACGCCTTGCCCGCCGGGGAGGTGATGCCGAGCAGCAGGCCGACCAGCGCGCCCGCGCCGACCATCTGGGCCAGCAGGTAGAAGATGCTGACCACGATGGTGGACACGCCCGCCGCCGTGCGCACGGGACGCGGGCTCATCCGGAAGGCCAGCACGTCGGCCATGGTGAACTTGCCCGAGTTCCGCATCAGCTCGGCGACCAGCAGCAGCGCGACCAGCCACGCCACCAGGAACCCGATCGAGTACAGGAACCCGTCGTAGCCCGACAGCGCGATGATGCCGGCGATGCCGAGGAAGGAGGCGGCGGACATGTAGTCGCCGCCGATGGCCAGCCCGTTCTGCACGCCGGTGAACGACCGCCCGCCGGCGTAGTAGTCGGCGGCCGTCTTGGTCTGCCGGCTCGCCCAGAACGTGATCCCCAGCGTGGCGGCGACGAAGGTGAGGAAGAGGATCATCCCCAGGGTGTGGGAGCTCACTTGGTCTTCTCCTCAACCTCGTGGCGGAGCTTGTCAGCGATCGGGTCGAGCTTCTTCTCGGCGTGCCTGGCGTACGCCCACGCGATGAGGAACGTGGAGACGAACTGGAGCAAACCGAAGACGAGGCCGACGTTGATCTCACCGAGCAGCTTGATCCCCATGAAGCCGCGCGCCCATCCGGACAGCACCACGTAGAGCAGGTACCACGCGAGGAACGCCACGGTCATCGGGAACGTCCAGGCGCGGAATCGCCGTTTCAGGTCCTGGAACTCACTGCTCTCCTGAACTTCCTCGTAGACCGATGCGTCATGTTCTTTAGTAGTCACGAGACCTCCACTGTGATGCGGATCACGCCCAACGTAAGAGCGCAACCTACCCGTCGTGGAGGCCCCTGGTGACGTTGTTCGACGAGTCGCTGGGGTCCGGCGATTAGTTGGAGATGGCTTGCGGTGAAAGGTCTGTTACGTGCGACGAGCGGTTGATCGCTCGTTTCATCGGGGCGCTTCCACGGAGAGCGCGAACAGGTGGAGCTGGGGCCGGGTGAGCGCGGGCAGGGTCAGCGAGCGCAGCTCTCTGGCCGGGTCGAGCGCCGCCTGCACCTCGAACAACCCGACCCGCAGCGAGTTGGCGCCCGTGCGGCCGTGACGGTGGGTGCAGCGGAGCACCTCGGAGGCCCCCGCCCCGGGCTGGCCGCCCCAGTCGGGCAGGACGAACGGCACCTGGGCGGTGGTCCCGTCGGCGTACGCGGCGGTCAGCGTGGAGGTGACGGCCCCGGAGCTGGCCGCGCCCAGCAGCCGGACCTTGGCGTACCTCCCGGACGGCACGGCGATCGTCTGTCCCTGGCCGGCGACGTTGTTCCCGGCCCCGTCCCCGTACGCGGGGAAGACGAAGCTCAGGCCCTCGTGGACGAGCGGCCCGGCGGGCGGCAGCTCCTCGGCCGGATAGGTGTAGCCGGACCCGTCGAAGTCGCCGTCCGTCATCGCCTCATGCGTGGAGACGCCGTCGTTGCCGAAGTACGCCGACAGGTCCACCGGCGTGGTGGGCCCGGGAGGCGGGATCGGCGGCAGCCCCCAGGCGTCCCCCGGCTTGCTGACCGGCACAGGTCCGATGACCGGGTCGGGCCGCGCGCCCGTGTGGACGAGCACCTCGCTCCCCTTGCCCAGGGCGATCTCCACGACGCCCTCCCCCAGGTCCTTCACCCGAGCGGGACGGCCGTCGGACAGCACGGCGGTGACCGGCCCGTCGAGCCCGTGCCTGAGCCTGAGCGGCGCCCCCGCCACGCTCCTGACGCGGATGAACGAGGTGCGGCCGCCCTTGCGCACGGCCGAGACCAGGAACGCGCCCTGCGTCCGGAAGTCGTGGATCGCGACGTCCGCCCACGAGGCGGGCACGGCCGGGAAGACGCGGACGATCCCGCCCCAGCTCTGGCAGAGCATGTCGTGGAGAGACTGGGCGGCCGACAGCGGCGTCTCGATGACCGGCCCGGCCTCGGCGTAGTGGGTGTTGGCCGTGCACGGGTAGCGGGCGGCCGGGTCGAAGAACCGGTCCAGATACGACAGCGCGGTGTCGCCCCGGCCCATCATGGCGTAGAGCGAGGCCGCGCCGGTGTAGCTGTAGCCGCGGTGCGCGCCCGTCAGCGACTGCCAGTGGGCGACCGACTTCTCGATCAGCTCGCGCTGCTCCGGCTGGTCCCAGTTGACCAGGTAGAGGGGGTAGATCATGAGGAGGTGGGAGTAGTGGCGGTGCGACTGCGCGTACGGCGTGCTCGCGCCGATCATGAAGCCGTCGGCGTCGGCCGGGTAGTCCACGAGCGTGTCCAGCACCTCCCGCCACTTCGCCGCGAGCGGGTCGTCGATCCCGAGCCGCTCGGCCGACTCGATCAGCGTCCGGCAGCCCCACCGGATCAGCGCCAGGTCGTAGTTGGTGTCCTGGGGCGGGGTGACCGGGTATTCCGGTGAGAGCGTGCTGGGCAGGTGCAGCTTGCCGTCCGCGCCGGCGGCCAGGAAGTGCAGGTAGTAGTTGATCGCGCGCCGCAGCAGCGGGAAGACCGTATCACGCAGCAGCCTGTCGTCCATGGTGTGCCGATAGGTCAGCCACACGTTGTGCAGCGCCCACGTGAGGTCGCCCACCTCGGCGCCCGTGCCGGGCGTGCCGACGCTCCGGTTGCAGAACATGTCGGAGCTGCGTCCCAGCCCGGCCGAGTCGGCGCGGTAGGCGGCCGGCACGTTGGCGACGAGCTGGTCGCGGTTGCGGTCGAGCGTGCTGGTGAGCGAGTCGAGCTCCAGGTGGTTGGAGCCGTGGATGAGCCAGTACTCGAGCTGCACGTTGAGGTTCCACCACACCGCCGGCCACGGGGTGGACTCCAGCCAGGGGCCGGTGGTGGCCATGACGGGGCCGCCCGTCCGGCCGGCGGAGGCGACCTTGTAGAGCTGGATCCAGTAGAAGCTCTGCAGCCGCTGGTCGGGCAGGGAGACGAAGCTCTTGCCGTAGAAGTCGTGCCACCAGTCACGGTGCCGCTTCCGCGTGATCCCGTACGGCGGCGCGTTCCGGATCCTGGCGAGCGCGCTCTCCTGGGCCTCGGTCGCGGACGGGAAGCTGTGGCCCACGGTGGCCAGGAGCGTCCCGTCCTTGACGCGGTAGGCGGTGGCGGTCTGGCCGCCCCCGGTGAGCGGCTGGAGCACCTGCTCGACGTCGCCCGCGGTCGCGGTGGTCCAGGGCGGGTTGGGCGTGTAGCCGCTGGGCGGGGCCTCGGAGACGGATCGGGGGCTGACGGCCTCCTCGGGGTGGAAGGTCCAGCGCACCTGCTCCTCGCCGCCGGCCTCCGCCTTGGCGACGAGGACTTCGTCGTGGATGAACGCGGAGAAGGACAGCTTGCCCCTGTCCGTGGTGACGGTGCCGGTGATCTCGGCGTCCCACAGGCTGAGCCGCAGGTCGACGGCCGTGATCGTGCCGACCGGGTCGAGGGTGACGTGGCCGACGGGCAGGCGGCAGGTGCCCCAGCCGCTGCCGAACTGGGGCCGGTGGTCCTGGACGCGGCCGTGCTGGACGGTGAAGCGGATCTTGTTCTGGCCGGGCTCCTGGTAGACCATGCTGCCCAGCAGGCCGTCGCCGAGGAACGGGCCCTCGGACCAGGTCCTGGGCATCCTGCCCCAGAGCAGGTCCTGGCCCTTCATGAACTCGGTCCAGGGCACGCGCTGCCGGAGCTGCCAGCCCCGGGCCGCCCCGGCGGGCTCGGCGGGCTCGGTTTCCGCGAGCGCCGGGGCGGCGGGGACGAGGGCGAGGCCTAAGCCGCCGAGCACGGCACGGCGGGTCGGGTCGTGAGAGGGGGGTGTCATGCGGGACCTCACAGACGAGACATCGGGTCTTTCGCCTGTATGACACGCAAGATGACCTTAGTCAAGGGCGGTCAACCTAAATTCATCGGATGCATCACCCCTTAACGGCGCCAGCGGTGAGCCCTTCGACGATGTAGCGGCGGATGGCGGCGAACAGGACGAGGGTCGGCAGCACCGAGATCACGGTGGCCGCGGCCATGGAACCCCAGTCGATGTCGTACTGGGTGATGAAGGAGTTCATGGCGACCGGGATGGTCTTGGCGTCCTCGCTGTCGATGAACGTGATCGCCAGGAACAGCTCGTTCCAGCACTGCACGAACGCGAAGATGAACGTGGCCGCGATGCCCGGCAGCATGACCGGGATGACCACCCGCACCATGGCCACCAGCCGCGAGGCGCCGTCCACCTGCGCGGCCTCCTCCAGCGCGACCGGCACCCGCTCGTAGAAGCCGCGCATGATGATCGTGGCGAACGGCACCAGCATGGCCACGTACACCAGCATCAGCCCGGCCAGCCGGTTGAGCAGGTCGAGGTCGGACATCAGCAGGTAGAGCGGGCCGAGCGCGATGAACAGCGGGATCATCTGCGTGACCAGGAACGCCAGCATCAGCGCGCCCCGGCCGGGGAAGGCGAAGCGGGCGAGCGTGTAGCCGCCCAGCACGCCGATCGCGGTCACCACGCCGGCCGCGACGAGCGAGACGAGCAGGCTGTTCAGCAGGTACGCGCCGAAGTCCGCGAACGAGAACAGCTCCTCGTAGTGCTCGAACGTCAGGTTGCCCGGCCAGTACCTGAGCGGCATCGAGAAGATCTCGGGCTTGGGCTTGAGCGAGGTGACGACGATCCAGTAGAGGGGGAAGAGGGTGATCAGCAGCCAGGCGCCCAGCACGACGACCTTGGCAGCGGTGGCGACGCGTCTCATCTGGCCTTCTCGAATCTCGTCGCGTTCAGGTAGAAGACGCTGAAGGACAGCAGCAGGCCCAGGATGAGCAGGCCCACCGCGCCCGCCCGGCCGTAGTCGCCGCCGATGACCTGCTGGATGAGGAAGGTCGTGATGATGTCGGTGCCGCCGGCCGGGCCGCCGCCGGTCATCGAGTAGATGAGGTCGGGGAAGTTGAGGATCCAGATGATCCGCAGCAGCACGATGAGGGCGAGCGTGGGCCGGATGTGCGGCAGCGTCACGTGCCAGAACTGCCGCAGCCGCGACGCGCCGTCCACGGCCGCCGCCTCGTACAGCTCCTTCGGCACCGACTGCAGGGCGGCCATGATCATGATGGCGAAGAACGTGACGCCGTACCAGATGTTGGCCACGATCACCGACGTCATCGCCCACCCGGGGGTGGCCAGGAAGCCGATGCGCTGGTCGATGAGGCCGGTCCTGAGCAGCAGGTCGTTGATCACGCCGAACTGCCCGTTGAACATCCACCGCCACAGCAGCCCGATCAGGAACCCCGACATGGCCCAGGGGAAGAACACCCACGCCTGGTAGAGGCCCCGCCCGCGGAAGTGCCGGCGCAGCAGCAGCGCCAGCCCGAAGCCGAGGAAGAACTGGAAGAACAGCGAGACGACCACCCACGTGCCGGTGTTCCGCAGCGCCGTCCAGAACCGGTCCTCGGCCAGGACGGCCCGGAAGTTCTCCAGGCCGACGAAGGGCGTCGAGGTGATGTCGAACAGGTTGTAGCGCTGGAAGGCGATGACCGTGCCGCGGATCATCGGGTAGTACGTGAACACGGCCACGAAGACCACGCCGGGCAGCAGGCACAGAGCGATGAACCTGGCCCGGCGGGCGGTGAAGAGCCTCATGAGACCTTCTTGGCCTGGTCCGTCCAGAAGGCGTCCCACGACTTGAGCACCTCGGCCGTGGTCTTCTTGCCGGTGATCAGGGCCTGGACGTCACGGTCGGAGTCGACGAGGAACTGGCTCCAGCCCGGGTAGTCGACGGGCCTGATCGTGATCACCTGCTTGGGGTCCTGCTGGGCCTGCAGGTACGCCTTCCACGCGCCCTGCGAGAACTGCGGGTCGCTCTGGGCCTGCTTGGAGATCGGGATGAGCGAGTTGCCCTTGGCGAAGGCGATGCTCTGCTTGGCCTCCGACAGGAACTGGACCAGCTTGACCGCCTCCTTCGGGTGCGTGGTGAAGGAGGTGGCGCCCCATCCGGCGTAGCCGACGGGCTGGAAGGCGTATCCGGACGGGCCCTTGGGGATGGGGGCCGTCGACCAGGCCGACATGCCGCTCTCCTGGACCGTCTTGATCACTTCGGGGTCCTGGATGAGCATGCCGGTGACGCCCGAGGTGAACCCCTGGACCATCTCGGGGTAGCCCCAGGAGACGGAGTCGGGCGGCGACGCCTCCTTGAAGATCTTCACGTAGAGGTCCATGGCCTGGGCGGCCTCGGGGGTGGAGAAGATCGTCCGCTTGTCCTTGAGATAGAACGATTTTTCGGGATTCAGGGCTTCGCCGTTGTACGCGCTGACCATCATGACCGCGTAGTCGGCCCCGCCCTTGCCGCCCCGGAACGAGTAACCGAACCGGTCGCCCGAGGTCATCTTCTTGCCGGCCTCGTAGAGCTCCTGCCAGGTGGCCGGCGGCTGCGTCATGCCCCGGTCCGTACGGTAGAAGATCGTGCGCTCGTAGAAGCCGTACGGGATCAGATACGCCTTGCCGCCGACCTCGACGGCCTTCTTCTGGGCCAGCTCGGTCAGGTCCGACCAGCCGGGCCACTCCGTGGTGGGCAGCTCGGCCAGCCAGCCGTTGTTGGAGAAGGACTTGGCCGTGTGGTCGCGTACTTCCAGCACGTCCAGGTCCTTCTTCGTCTGCAGGATCTGGGTGATCTTCTGGTCGGCGCTGTCGAGCGGCGGCGAGATCAGCTCCACCTTGATGCCCGGGTTGGCCGTCTCGAAGTCCTTAAGCAGCGTTTTGATGAGCTTCGTGCGTTCGGGACTGGTCAGGCTCTCGATCATGCGGAGCCGCACCTCGCCGGGGGACGACGAGCCGGAGCCGCAGCCCGCGAGCAAGAGCGTGGCGGCGACCGCGGCCGCCAGGAGGGGGGTTCTCATGCTGAGCCTCCAGCTTCAGACAGCGCTGTCAGTCACGCGCTGTCAGTCACGCTAGGCGACCGACCCCCTCCAGCGCTAGACCGAGATCCTTGATCAACGTGTCCGCGGGCTCCAGGCCGACCGAGAGCCGCACGAGGCCGACGGGGATGCCCATCGTGGCCCGCACGCTCTCCTCGGTGGACAGGGCGGGCGCGTTCACCAAGCTCTCAAAACCACCCCAAGACACCCCAATCCTGAAATGTCGCAACTTGTCGAGGAAGAGTCCGACCTCCTGGCGCGATTCCGTGTCCAGCACCAGGCTGAACAGGCTGGAGAACCCCGACATCTGCCGCTTCGCGAGGTCGTGCCCCGGATGGGACGGCAGCCCGGGGTGGTTCACCGCCCGCACGGCCGGATGCCCCGTCAGGAACTCGGCCACGGCCAGCCCCCGCTCCTGGTGCGCGGCCATCCGCACGGGCAGCGTGCGCAGCCCCTTGATCACCTTGGCCGCGTCGTGCGGCGACATGGCGGCCCCGTACAGCTGGTACTCGGTCAGCGCCAGCGGCCTGATCAGCCGGGACGGGCCCACCACGACGCCGCCCACGAGGTCGCTGTGCCCGCCGATGTACTTCGACAGCGAGTGCACGACGAGATCGACGCCCATGGTCAGCGGCTTCTGGAAGATCGGCGTGGACCAGGTGTTGTCCATCACGCTCACCAGCCCGCGATCCCGCGCCCACGCGGTGACTTCGGCGATGTCGACCACGGCGTAGGCCATGTAGGACGGGGACTCGAAGTAGAGTAGACGGGTGCTCGCCCTGATAGCGCTGTCACACTCCGCGAGGTCGTTCACGTGCGTATGCGTGACCCCGAACTTCTCCAGGTAGCGCAGGAACTGGGTGGTCGGCCCGTACACTGCGCCCAGCACCAGCACGTGGTCCCCGGCCTTGACGAGCGAGGAGATGGTCGCCGAGATGGCCCCCATTCCCGACCCGAAACACTTGGCACGCTCTCCCCGCTCGAGCGCGGCGAGCTTACGCTGAGCGAGGTCGACCGTCGGGTTGGTCCCCCGCCAGTAGACGTACCTCTCGTCCTCGTTCCTGATCGCCTCGCCGAGCTCCTGCGCGCTCCCGAACGTGAACAGCGAGTTCTCGAACACCGGCGGGTTGACCGCGCCCAGCGCCCAGGGCTCGTCCTCGCCCAACCGGCCACAGATCCATTCGTCATCCATGGGGGCAGACTATGACAGCCAGGGATCTGGGTGACCGGGCGGCCTCCCGGGGTGAAACCACTCGCAAGCCGACCATGGCCGACGTGGCCCGCCACGCGGGCGTGAGCCTCAAGACCGTCTCCCGCGTGGTCAACCAGGAGCCGCACGTCCGGGCCTCGCTGCAGGAGCGCGTGCAGGCGGCCATCAGCGCGCTCGGCTACCGCCGCAACGAGGCCGCCGCCCGCCTGGCCAGGGGCGCGACCATGCTGACGCTCGGGCTGGTGATGGAGAACATCTCCAACGAGTTCTACTCCCGCCTGGCCGCCGCCGTGGAGTCCGCCGCGGCCCGGTACGAGGCGCTGGTGGTGTTCGGCTCGTACGAGGAGAGCGCCGACAAGGAGCGCATGCTCATCGAGTCCATGTACGCCCGGGGCGTGGACGCCCTGATCGTCGTCCCCTCGGCGGCCGATCACTCGTGGCTGGCCGAGCACGCCTCGCTCACCACGGTGTTCGTGGACCGCGTGCCCCCGGGCCTGGAGTCGGCGGACGTGGTGCTGCTGGACGACGTGCGGGGCGGCCGGGCCGCGACCGAGCACCTGCTGGCCCGCGGCCACCGCCGGATCGCGCTGGTCTCGGACGACGAGGGCATCAGCTCGGTGCACGACCGCGCGACCGGCTACCGCGCGGCCCTGCGCGCGGCCGGGCTGACGGCCGACGACGCGCTGACGGTCCGCGGGCTCTTCGACCCGTGGCGGGTCTCCCACGAGGTGAGCCGCCTCCTGGACCTGCCCGACCCGCCGACGGCCTTCTTCGCCACCAACAACCGCGCCGCGATCGGCATCCTGCAGGCGCTGCGGGAACGTCCGGAGCGGCCCGCGTACGTGAGCTTCGACGACTTCGCCCTGGCCGACGTGTTCAACCCCGGGGTGACGGTGGTCCGCTACGACACGGCCCGCCTGGCCCGCAGCGCGGTGGACCTCCTGCTGAACCCGTCGCCGTCGCCCCGCCGCGTCAAGGTCCCGGTCGAGCTGGTGGCCAGAGGCTCGGGCGAGCTGCCGCCCTCCTGAACACCATGCGTGAGCGGCGTTCGTCTCGCTAGGGTCGAGTTGTGCCTCTTCCCGCCGCCGACCTCGCCCGGCTTCTTCGCAACCGGCCGGAGCTGGCCGCCGTCCCCTCCGCCGAGGCGCTCGAACGCCTGCTCGCGGCGCCGGAGCTGGCCGTGCCCGCCCTGCTCGCGCTCGACGCCGACTGCCACCTCGTCAGCCAGGCGCTGCAGATCCTGGGCGGCGAGGCCGGCCGCGCGGCGCTGGCCGAGCTGCTCCACGACCCCGGCGACCGGCTCGGCGAGACGATCGAGACCCTGGCCGCGTGGGGTCTCGTGACCCTCGACGGGGGCGGTGACGGGGGCGGCGACGGGGGCACGGTGAAATCCCCGCACCCGCAGGGGCTGTGGGCGAACCCGTTCGGGCTGGGCCGGCCGTTGCGCGAGCTGACCGCCGAGGACCTGAAGTCCCTAGTCAAGGGGCTGGGCGGCAGGCCCAAAGGCCGCAGGTCGGAGGTGCTCGCCCAGGCGGCGGAGATCGTGCGCGACGGCCGGGCCGTCCGCGCCCGCGCCGCCGCGTTGCCGCGCGAGGCGGTGGCGCTGCTGGAGTCGATGGCGGACGGCCAGCCGGTCTTCCGGCACGCCGTCTGGTACGGCACCGGCGATGCGGACCATCCGGTCACGCGCCTGGCCGAGGCCGGGTTCGTGGTGCGGGACGGCTGGGAGTACGAGATGCCCATGGAGGTCGCGCTCGCGCTGCGCGGCGACGGCTGGAAGCCGGAGCTGACCGGCCAGCCGGACGTGCCGTCCGTGGAGCTCACCGGGCACGCGGACGGGCTCGCCGCCGCGCTGGCCGCCGTGGACCAGGTGGAGGCGCTGATCGAGCTGACGGGAACGCAGCCCATCGCCGAGCTGAAGGCGGGCGGGGTGGGCGCGCGGGAGCTGAAGCGGGTGGCCAAGGCGCTCGACGTTCCCGAGCAGGCGGTCGTGCTCTGGCTCGACGTCGCCTTCGGCACCGACCTGATCGCCTCCGAGGCCGGCGAGAGGCTGGCCGGCACCACGCTGGCCGACGAGTGGCTGGGCCTGGATCCGGCCTCGCGCTGGCAGGCCCTGGTGGAGTCCTGGCTGGC
The DNA here is from genome assembly GCF_040680035.1 of Nonomuraea sp. NPDC052116. NCBI lineage: Bacteria > Bacillati > Actinomycetota > Actinomycetes > Streptosporangiales > Streptosporangiaceae > Nonomuraea > Nonomuraea sp. NPDC052116. Next base: position 151,757 of record NZ_JBFAWA010000001.1, read on the forward strand.
GATGCCGCAGGCGGCCACGTTCAGGGTGACGGGCTGCTGCGAGGAGCACATGACGCCGCAGGCTCCGCCATACCAGTTCGAGTCCGGGGCCGGCGAGATCCGGCGGGCCGCGCTGCGCGTGCTCCAGACTCTGTCTCCCGGGCGGGGATCGAGCCCTGAGGGGATGCTCCCGGCCGTGGGCTGGCGGACGCGGGCGATCAAGGAGTTCGCGCCGGCCGCCGCCGAGTTCGTGGCCGCCGCCCTGCGCGAGGGCGAGCTGCTCGGGATGGTCCAGGAGGGCGCGCTGACCGAGCTCGGCCGCGCCCACCTCGACGGCGCCGGCGTGGCCGGCCGCTTCCCCACGCCGACCCACACCGTGACCCTGCAGAACGACCTGACCGCGATCGTGTCGGGGGTGCCCGCGCCGCAGCTGACCGCGTTCCTGAACGGCTGCGCCGACCTGGAGTCACGCGACCGGGCCAGCGTGTGGCGCTTCTCGCACAAGAGCGTGCGCCGGGCGCTGGACGCGGGGGCGACGGCCGACGGCCTGCTCGAGGAGCTGGCCCGCGTCGCCGCCAAGGCCGTCCCCCAGCCGCTGCGTTACCTCGTCACCGACGTCGCCCGCAGGCACGGCGCCGTCCGCGTCACCTCCGCCGCCTCCGTGGTGACCGCGGAGGACCCGGCGCTCATCACCGAGCTGTGCGGGACCAGGGCCCTGCGCAAGCTGGCGCTGCGCGCCATCGCCCCCACGGTCGCCCTCAGCGCCCTGCCTCCCGACGAGACCCTCCAGCTGCTGCGGCAGGGCGGCCACGCCCCGGTCGCCGTGGCCCCCGACGGCACCATCAAGGCGGAGCCGCCCCAGCGCCGCCGCCTGCCCGTGGAGCCCGACCCGGCATGGGACGCCACCGCGATCCTCCAGGGCGGCGAGCCCGGCACGCCCGCCGAGGCCCTGTCCGTGGCCTCCGTCACCGGCGAGCCGATCGTCATCGTCTGGCAGCGGCGTGAGCACTACATGGAGGACATCGAGCTCACCCGCGGCACGGTGTCCGGCTACTGCCACGACTGCGGCACCGAACACACCTTCCAGCGGGCCCGGATCAAGGAGGCGCACCTGCCCTGACCACCGGCGGGATCACTGGCGGGGTCACTGGCGGGATCACTGGCGGGGTCACGACGAGCGCGGGCGCCAGTCGCCGCGGTCGAGGTCGAGGTCCTCCGGGGTGTGCAGCCTGACCATGGTCCTGGCGACCCCGGGCGGCACGCGGTGCGGGGTCAGGAAGGACACCGACACCATCACCGCGAACGCGATCGGCACCGTCCAGGCCGCCGGCTGGCCCAGCAAGGCGCCGGCGGGCCCGTCGTACGGACCGGCGACGATCGTGACGAGCACGGCCGCGCACGCCAGCCCGCCGCCCACGAACAGCCCGGCCAGCGCCCCCGTGGTCGACAGGCGGCGCCACCAGATGCCCAGCACGAGCAGCGGGCAGAACGACGAGGCCGCCACCGCGAACGCCAGCCCCACCACGTCCGCCACCGGCAGCGCCCGCGCCCACAGCGCCAGGGCCAGCGGCACCGCGACCGCCATCAGCGTGGCGATCCTGAACGAGCGCACGCTGCCCTTGAGCAGGTCCTGCGCGATCACCCCCGCCACGGACACGGTCAGCCCCGACGACGTGGACAGGAACGCGGCGAACGCCCCCGCCGTCACCAGCGCCGTCAGCAGCTCGCCCAGCGTGCCGCCGACCATCCGCGCGGGCAGCGTCAGCACGACCGTGTCCGTGCGGACCAGGTCGGGCGCGTAGAGGCGGCCGAGCCAGCCGTACACGGCGGGCATCAGGTAGAAGGCCCCGAGCAGCGACAGCACCACCAGCGTCGTGCGGCGGGCGGCCCGGCCGTCCGGGTTGGTGTAGAAGCGCACCAGCACGTGCGGCAGCCCCATGGTGCCCAGGAACGTGGCCAGGATCAGCGAGTACGTCGAGTACAGCCCGTACTCCTTGCCCCCGGCCAGCGGCACCTGCCAGGTGGCCGCGTCCTGCGGGCCGACCGCGGGCGCGCCGTCGGCCTTCCACGCCATCAGCAGGAACACCAGCGGCAGGGCCAGCGCCGTCAGCTTGAGCCAGTACTGGAACGCCTGCACGAACGTGATCGACCGCATGCCGCCGGACAGCACGTTCACCGCCACGACGACCGCGACCAGCAGGCCGCCCACCCACACGGGCGCGCCGGTGATCTCCCGCAGCACCAGGCCCGCGCTCTGGAACTGCGGCATCAGGTAGAACCAGCCGATCAGCACGACGAGCACGCTCGCGGTGCGGCGCACGGCCATCGACTCCAGCCTGGCCTCGGCGAAGTCCGGCAGCGTGTACGCCCCCGAGCGCCGCAGCGGCGCCGACACCAGCACCAGCAGCACCAGGTAGCCGCCGGTCCAGCCGACGGGCAGCCAGAGCATGTCCACGCCGAACGACAGGATGAGCCCGGCGATGCCCAGGAACGAGGCCGCCGACAGGTACTCGCCGCCGATGGCCGAGGCGTTCCAGAGCGGGCTGACGGTGCGGGAGGCCACGTAGAAGTCGGAGGTGGTGCGGGAGACCCTGATCCCGAACGCCCCGATCAGCACGGCCGCCACCATCACGATCAGGACCGCGGTCAGGCTCATCGGCGCTTGACCAGTTCGGCGAAGTGGCGCTCGTTGCGCTCGGCCTGGCGCACGTACAGCCAGGCGCCGATGACGAAGGCGGGGTAGATGAGCCCGGCGAGCACCGCCCACGGGAGCGGGACGCCGAGCAGGTGGACCGAGCGCAGTTCGGGGATGAGCAGGAACAGCAGCGGCAGCCCGCCGACCACGCACGCCAGCACCGTGCAGACGAACAGCGCCAGCCGGACCTGGGTGCGCAGGAACGAGCGCATGTAGACCTCGCCGAGCCGGGTCTGCTCGTCGATCTCCCGGGTGGCCGGGTAGCGGGGCCGGCGCGCGGCGGCCGTACGCGGGCTCATCACGGCCACCCGGCGCAGGATCTCGCGCCGGGACGCCTCGGCGCGGGGCAGCGGGGCCCGGCGCCCGGGACGCGGTTCGGGGCTCATCTCGGCGCTCCCTCCCCGGCCGGGCCTCCCAGGATCGCGCTCATCACGACCTCGCCTTCCTGGCTCTGCGCACCAGCAGGTCGCGCAGCTCGCGCGTGTGGCGGCGGCTGACCGGCAGTTCGGTGTCCCCCACCCGCACCGTGCACTTGCCCGAGTCGATGTGCAACTCCTCGATGTGCTTGACCGCCACCAGATGGCTCCGGTGCACGCGGACGAACCCGGCCGAGGCCCACCGCTCCTCCAGGGTGGCCAGCGGGATGCGCACCAGATGGCTGCCCGTCGCCGTGTGCAGCCGCGCGTAGTCCCCGTGCGCCTCGACGTAGATCACGTCGGCGCTGGACACGAACCGCGTCACCCCGCCCAGTTCGACCGGGATGGTGTCGGTCTCCCCCGCTTCCGCGGGCACGTCGGCCGAGACCGCCACCCGCCGGATCGCCTCCGCCAGCCGCTCCGGGCGTACCGGTTTGAGCAGGTAGTCCTCGGCCTTGATCTCGAACGCGTCCACGGCGTGCTCCTCGTACGCCGTCACGAACACCACCCGGGGCGGGTTCGCGAACTGCGACAGCAGCCGCCCGAGCACCACGCCGTCGAGCCCGCGCATCCGGATGTCGAGGAACACCGCGTCGATCGGCCGGCCGTCGGCGATGGCGCGGTCGAGCAGCCGCAGCGCCGCCGCGCCGTCCCTGGCGGTGGCCACCTCGCCGATGCGGGGGTCGGCACGCAGCAGGTACGACAGGTCTTCGAGGGCAGGCAGCTCGTCATCGACCGCGAGGACCCGTAGTTGCGCCATAGACAGTGATAAAACCGACAAGAAAGATCGAGGTCAACGGGCAGAGACACCTGGGTGATATTTCGGCAACCTGATGTTGACCTTGGTGCCCGCTCCCTGGGCGGTCTCGACCACGAGGCCGTACTCGTCGCCGTAGACCTGGCGCAGCCGTTCGTCCACGTTCGCCAGCCCGACGCCGCCCGTGGGGGCGATGTCACCTGCGAGGATGCGGCGCAGCCGGTCGGGGTCCATGCCGAGCCCGTCGTCCTCGACGCTGATGCGGCACTCCGCCCCGGCGTCCTCGGCGATGATCGTGATGCGGCCGACGCCGTTGCGGCTCTCCAGGCCGTGCCTGACGGCGTTCTCGACGAGCGGCTGCAGGCACAGGAACGGCACCGCGACCGGCAGCACCTCGGGCGCGATCCGGAGCGTCACCTGGAGCTGGTCGCCGAACCTGGCCCGCTCCAGGATCAGGTAGCGGTCGATCGAGCGCAGCTCCTCGGCGAGCGTGGTGAACTCGCCGTGCCGGCGGAAGGAGTAGCGGGTGAAGTCGGCGAACTCCAGCAGCAGCTCCCTGGCCCGCTCCGGGTCGGTGCGGACGAAGGAGGCGATCGTGGTGAGCGAGTTGTAGATGAAGTGCGGCGAGATCTGCGCCCGCAGCGCGCGTACCTCGGCCTCCATGAGCAGCGTGCGCGAGCGGTCCAGCTCGGCCAGCTCGAGCTGCGAGTCCACCCACCCGGCCACCTCCTGCGCGGCCCTGACCAGGCCGGCGGAGGCGTCCTGCCCGTAGGCGGCCAGGGCGCCCACGACCCGGTCGTCGGTAGTGAGCGGCACCACCACGGCCTGGCGGATCGGGCATTCGAGCAGCTCGCAGTCGATGGTCAGCACCTGGGTGCGGCCGTCCTTCAAGGTGGCCGCCGCGTGCTCGAACGCCTGGTCGGCGTGGTGCTCGCCGGCGCCGTCGTACACGAGCAGCCGCTCGCCGTCGGTGATGGCCAGCGCGGCCGAGCCGAGCAGCGCGCGCAGGTGCCGCGAGGCCCGCTCGGCGCCGTCGGCGGTCAGCCCGGACCGCAGCGGCGGCCCGGCCAGCGAGGCGGTGTGCAGGGTCTCGAACGTGGCCCGCTCCGCCGGGCTGGTGCCCAGCTCGCGACGGCCCCGCATGACCCGCCAGAGCACGATCGCGGGCACGCTCACGAGCACCGCGACCACGGCGACGCCCACCACGTACTCCACGCCGCCAGAGCTTAACTCAGAGGCCCTCCTTCGTCGGTCCTCTGAGCAACTCCCGTGTCCATTGGCTCGCTTCGCTCACAGAGCCTTCGCTATCAGGTCCGCGTACGACTCCGCCTCCTCGGTGGAGTCGTACTTGGTGCGCGGCCAGAAGAAGCCGCGCAGCCCGTCCTTCCTGTTGCGCGGCACGATGTGCACGTGCAGGTGGGGCACGCTCTGGCTGACGCGGTTGTTCATGGCCACGAACGTGCCGGCGACCTGCAGTCCCTCCTCCACCGCCCGGGCCACGGCCTGCACCCGCTCGAAGAACGGCCCCACGTCGGTCAGGTCGGCGAGCGTCTCCACGTGCATCCTCGGCACCACCAGCACGTGCCCCTTGAAGACCGGCCGGACGTCCAGGAACGCGACCGCGACCTCGTCGGAGTGGACCATGGTCGCGGGTCGCTCACCCGCGATGATCTCGCAGAACAGGTCAGTGCTCACCGCCCGACCCTATCCACCTCATCCGCGAGACTGCCCCGCCCGCTCGGCGAAGGCCGTCCAGCTCGTCACGTTGGGCGCCGACCACTCGGCGGGCGCGTGCAGGAAGTGCTCACCCACCCGCTCGCGCAGCCGCTGCGGCACCTCGGCCACCTTGGCGCCCCGGCAGTGGTAGACCAGCCCGCCCGCGCGCTGCCCCATCGCCATCCACGGCAGCCACGGCGAGACCCGGCACCACGAGAACACGCACGGCACGTCCGGCACGCCCGAGTCCAGGTCCTTGGCCGAGGCGAAGAACTGGAACAGCTCCATCGCCCGGTAGGTGTCGTTCGCCGAGTTGTCGGGGTAGTCGGCGACCTTCAGGGGCGAGGGGTAGGCCAGGCGGATGTCGATGTTGTAGACCACCTGGTCGCCCAGGCGGGTCGTCGGCACCGGGTAGGCGCCGAGCCGCTGGTTGACCGGGTCGTTGAAGACGTGCTGCACCTCGACCGTCCGCTCCGTGAGCGGGTTGTCCCAGGTGTCGAGCACCTCCCTCGTCTTCGGGTCGAGGTAGAGGGCGGCCTCCCTGGTCAGCAGCTGCCAGCCGCCGTCGGCCTCGACCGCCCTGGCCACGTTCAGCCCCTCGAACCCGAACAGGTGGTGCGGCCCGCCGTCGTCCTGCCAGCCGTACACGTCGCCGGTCCAATAGGAGATGGTCTCCGCGCCGTCGGAGGAGGCGCGCACCCGGATGAAATCCATGATCCCCACAGTAACCGGGCGACGCTCTACTTGACCGATACGGTGAAGACGGCCTCGCCCGACTGCTGCCTGCTCTGCTCGTCCGGCGGCGTCGTGGCCTGGCCGCACCGCCAGCAGTCGTACAGTTTGATCTCCGTCGTGCCCGGGCGCTTGCTGTTGAAGACGAAGTAGGTCGTGCCTCCGGCGCCGACCCCGCCGCCACCCTCGGTCTTGTGCTCCTCGCTGATGAACGAGGCGACCTTCGGGTCCGGCACGGCGACCAGCTTCCACTCGTCGCCCACCGACGGGTTGTCGGCGACGGCCAGCGAGAAGCGCTGGCCGGGGCGCAGCTCGACGGGCACGGTGGTGCCCTTGGTGCCCTTGACCACCGTGCCGAAGTCGCTCACCGCTGAGCCTCCGCCGCACCCGGCCGCCAGCAGGGCGAGCGTGGCGGCGGCGATCGTTCGACGCATCACCACGGCAGGGTATCGGCCCGTGCGGGCGCCGGCCGTACCCGTCCCCTTCTACCGGTGCGTGTGGCGGTTCCGCCGCATCATCATGCGGCGGACGACGAAGGCGAGCACGGCGCCGGCCGCGGCGACGAGCAGCACGGGCCGCTTGCGCGCCTGCCCGGCGGCGTCCTTCACCTGGTGCGGCGTGCCTTCGCGAACCTTGCCCGCCACCTCGGACGCCTTCTCCTTGACGGATCCGGCCATGCCCGCGGCCCTGTCCTTGGCGGTCTCGGCCACGTGGGCGGCCCTGGCCTTGACGTCGGCCTTGGCCGCCAGCGCCCCGACGGTCTCGCCCAGCTCCCTGCGGGTTTCCTCGATCTCTTTACGCACATTGCCCTCCTCGTGGTGACCTGTCCCGCGTGCCGTCTCACGCGTGTGGTGCGTCCTGCTGTGATGGTGATGACGCGGCGACTCCGCCTCGGCCCACTCGCGTTCCAGGGCCTGGGCACGCTCGTCGTCGTGAGGGGGTTCGGGGGCGAATGTCTCGTGTGCCATCCGCTCCTCCTCCACCCGCCGGGCGTTCTCGGCCGCGCCCGGCCTGGTCGGCGGTACGTTGATGGACTCCCGTTCGGTCGGCGTGCCCACGGTCTGCCTCCGGGCGCCGACGTTTCCGGCATATTGCTCGCTGTATCCAGGGTCGGTCTCGCTCATCGCCGCGCCCTCTCCTTGACCATGTCGATGTCGGCCCTGACGCTCGCGAGGGTCTCCGACGGGACCGGCGACCCGGCGCGTCGCACCTGTCCCTTACCGACCAGGCCGAGCAGCGCGGCGACGACGAAGAGCAGGCCCGCCACGATGGCGGCGGCGGCCCACGCCGGCAGGACCAGGGCCAGCAGCAGAATGACGGTGGTCACGAGTGCGGCGCCGCCGAAGAACGCGGCCATTCCCGCCGCGCCGAACAGCCCCGCGCCGAAGCCCGCGCGCTTGCCTTTTTCCGCCAGCTCCATCTTCGCCAGGCGGAATTCGTCCCTCACGAGCCTGGAGAACTGCTCGGAGAGGTCGTTGACCAGCTTGTGGGTGTCGTTCACAACGCTCGCCTCCTCCGCTGAGGAAGGCGACTACCCAAACAAACGGCCTTCTATCATGCGGTTTTACCGCTTGGCGACCTTGAGCAGAAATCCGAGGGCCGACAGCACCGGGTCTTTCTGCACTTCGCACCAATTGTCCGGCTGCTTGGGCTTGCTCCACGGAGACGGGAGCTCGCACGAGGGAGCCTGCGGCTTGGGCCGCTCACACCACGATCCGGGAGGGTTCATACCAATATGCTACAACTTCAGGTGTGGCTTATATAAGCCTTTCCTCACCTCTTGCGCAGATGAGGTGGATTAGCGCCGCCACCCTCCGGTAGGGGTCGGTCCGGCCCGCGCGTTCCTCCACCGCCAGAATTTCGTCGATTTCCTCGGGGACCGGCGCTCCGTCCGGCGCGGCGTCGCAGAACACCCGCACGCCGTACCACTGCGGCACCTCCAGCCCCTGTACGGCCAGCCGCCGCGTGAGCTCGTCGAGCCGGTCGGCCCTGGCGGGGACGCCGAGCCGGTTGACGTAGCCGGTGCCCTCGAACGCCTGCAGCGCCCCCGCCCAGTCGCCCATGAGCCCGTTGCGCATGGCGAGGGCGTCGCCGTTGCGCACGAGGAGTGAGAGCCGGCCGCCGGGCGCGAGGAGGCGGGCGAGGTCGGCGAGCAGCGGGTCGGGGTCGTCGAAGTACATCAGCACGCCGTGGCACAGGACGATGTCGAAGCTCCCCGGCCCGAACAGCTCCCGCAGCCGCCCGGCCTCGGCCTGGACCGTCCGGATGCTCATGCCCGGCTGGATCCCGGCCTCCAGGAGGCGGAGGAGGTCGCGGGAGGCGTCGAGGGCGGTGACGTGGTGGCCCCTGGCGGCCATCCTGAGCGCCTGCGTGCCCTGGCCGGAGCCCACGTCGAGGATGCGGCAGGGGGTCTTGGGGAGGTGTGCGGCGAGCTGGCGGGTGACGAGGTCCTGCCGGACGACGTCCCGCAGCGCCCCCAACCGGGCCGCCCACCTGCCCTCTGCCCCTGAGAACCTCATGTGCAGGATCCTAGGCGGACCCGATCTTCCCCTCCTCGCGGGCCCCCGGCCGCAGGCGCGGCGGCGGGGCGGCGCCGACGCGGTAGCCTGCCGGGGTGCTGGTACACGGGGTCTGGGCGGCCGGCGGGCTCGCCTTCTGGGCGGAGACCGCCGAGGCCGGCGACGCGTCCCCCGGGGCCGCCCCGCGCCGGCCGCAGCGCCGTCCGACGGGGCCCGCGCCCCACCCGTTCGCCTCTCCCGCGTCCGGCGTCGCCGCCGCGCTCGGCCTCGACGACCCGCCGTCACGGACGCTGGAGCTGCTCCTGCCGGGCTCGGCCAAGGAGCCGCTGCCCTCGCCGGAGACCGGCCGGCTCGCGGAGACGACCCGGCCGCGGCTGCGCCTCTGGCAGGTGCCCGTCGTGGTGCCGCCCGCCTCGGAGGCCCTGTACGTGCTGGACGGGCACACCGGGACCGCGACCATGCGCCACTGGGCCGCCGTGGCGGCCTTCGCCCGCGACCTCGTACGCCGGGGCCGCGTCATCCCGCAGCTCGTCCCTTCCTCTGCGGGCGGCCGTGAGCCCGAGGACGCGATGGCGATGTGGGCCGTGCCGGAGGCCGACGCGCGGGCCGTGTGGCGGCCGGTGGTGACCGGGGCCGACGCCGGCTACTTCCGGGAGCTGGCGCTGGCCATGCCGCCCGCGTGCCGTACCTCCCAGGTCGAGCGGCCGTCCGCCGGCGTCCTGCTCGACGCCTTGGAGACCTTCGCCGACGCCCTCGTCCGCCAGACCCTCACCGAGCCCCTGGTCGCCCGGCCCAGGACCCTTCACGAACGCTGGCTGGCCGCCCTGACCGGCGCCGCTCCGCAGTGCCCCGACGTGCCCGGCCTGCGCGAGGAGCTGGAGCGGTGGCACGAGAGCGTCGCGTCGGCCGAGGGAGCGACCCGCGTGTGCTTCCGGCTGCTGGAGCCCGCCGACACCGAGGACTGGCGGGTCGAGCTGGCGCTGCAGGCCGCCGACGACCCCAGCCTGTACGTCCCCGCGGCCCACGTCTGGACCGGCGAGACGGTGACGGGGCTGCCCGGCAGGCCCGAACGCGACCTGCTGGCCGGGCTCGGCCGGGCCGTCCGGCTCTACCCGGAGCTCGACCGCGCCCTGCGCGGACCCACGCCGAGCGAGCTTGCGCTGGACACGGCCGGCGCGTTCGGGTTCCTGCGGCAGGCCGCGCCCCTGCTGCAGGCGGCCGGATTCGGGGTGCAGCTGCCCCGGTGGGCCGGGCGTACGAGGCTGGGGCTGAAGCTGACCACCAGGGCCAAGGCGCAGACGGCGGCCACCGGGCAGGGGTTCGGCATGCGGGAGCTGGTCGACTTCCGCGTCGACCTGGCGGTGGGCGACGAGACGATCGGCGAGGCGGAGCTGGCCGAGCTGGCCCGGCTGAAGGTGCCGCTGGTCCGGGTGCGCGGCCAGTGGGTGGAGCTGGACGACCGGCAGCTCAAGGCCGCGCTCAGGGCCGTGGAGGGCGCCCGTACGGGGGAGGCGAGCGCCGCCGACCTCCTGCGCCACGTGGTGCAGGAGGACGACGCCGAGCTGCCGCTGCTGGAGATCGACGCCGACGGCGTGCTCGGCGACCTGCTGTCCGGCCAGGCCGAGCGGCGGCTGACGCCCATCGCGACCCCCGCGGGGCTGGACGCCACGCTCAGGCCCTACCAGGAGCGCGGCCTGGCGTGGCTCAGCTTCCTGTCGGAGCTGGGCCTGGGCGGCGTCCTGGCCGACGACATGGGGCTGGGCAAGACGATCACCACGCTGTCCCTGCTCGTCCACGAGCGGGCCGGTGCGCCCACGCTGCTCGTCTGCCCGATGTCCCTGGTCGGCAACTGGCAGCGGGAGGCCGCCAGGTTCGCGCCCGGCCTGCGCGTCTACGTGCACCACGGCAGCGGGCGCGACGCGGCGCTGATCCCCGGCGCCGATCTCGTGATCACCACGTACGGCACCGCCCAGCGCGACCTCGAGACGCTCAAGCGGCACGAGTGGCGCAGGGTCGTGTGCGACGAGGCGCAGGCGATCAAGAACAGCGGCACGCTCCAGGCCCAGGCCGTGCGCTCGATCCCCGCGGGCGGCCGGCTCGCCCTCACGGGCACCCCGGTCGAGAACCACCTGGCCGAGCTCTGGTCGATCATGGAGTTCGCCAACCCGGGGCTGCTGGGGCCGCGCTCGCGGTTCAGGACCCGCTTCCAGGAGCCCATCGAGGCCCAGCAGGACGAGCAGGCCGCGCGGGCGCTGAAGCGGGCGACGGGGCCGTTCATCCTGCGCCGCGTCAAGACCGACAAGTCGATCATCTCGGACCTGCCGGAGAAGCTGGAGGTCAAGGAGTGGTGCCCGCTCACCACGGAGCAGGCCACGCTCTACCAGGCGGTCGTGGACGACATGCTGGCCAAGATCGACGACAGCGAGGGCATCGAGCGGCGCGGCCTGGTCCTGGCCACCATGGCCAAGCTGAAGCAGGTCTGCAACCACCCGGCCCACCTGCTCAAGGACGGCTCCCGCCTGGCGGGCCGGTCCGGCAAGCTCACCCGGCTGGAGCAGCTGTCCGAAGAAATCCTGGCCGAAGGCGAAAAGGCCCTGCTTTTCACGCAATATGCCGAGTTCGGCACCATGCTGCAGCCGTACCTCGCCCAGCGGCTCGACACCACGGTCCTGTGGCTGCACGGCGGCCTGCCGAAGAAGACGCGCGACCGCCTGGTGGACCGGTTCCAGAACGACGAGGAGCCGATGCTGTTCGTGCTGTCGCTCAAGGCGGCCGGGGTCGGGCTCAACCTGACCGCCGCCAACCACGTCGTCCACGTGGACCGCTGGTGGAACCCGGCCGTCGAGGACCAGGCCACCGACCGGGCCTTCCGCATCGGGCAGCGCAAGAACGTGCAGGTGCGCAAGCTCATCTGCGCGGGCACCCTTGAAGAGCGCGTCGACCAGATGATCGAGCGCAAGAAGGCCCTGGCCGAGCGGGTGGTCGGCACCGGGGAGGACTGGCTGACGGACCTGTCCACGGAGGAGCTGCGCGAGGTGTTCAGGCTCACGGCGGAGGGGGTGGGCGGATAGTGCCGGACTGGTTCCAGGCCACCAGGCCGATCAAGGTCGAGGGCGGCATCAGGGCCCGCACCCAGCGCGGGACCATCGGCTCCACGTGGTGGTCCAGGCGTTTCATCGACATCCTGGAGCGCGTCTGCGACAAGGGACGGCTCTCGCGGGGCCGCGCCTACGCGCGCCAGGGCCAGGTCCTGTCGATCGACCTGTCCCCCGGCGAGGTCAGGGCCGCGGTCCAGGGCTCGCGGCGGGAGCCGTACGCGATCGTGGTCAGGATCGAGGCGTACGACGAGCGGCGCTGGGCCCTCATCGAGGAGGCGATCGCCGAGCAGGCCGTCCACCGGGCCAAGCTGCTGGCGGGAGAGATGCCGCCGGAGATCGAGGAGCTGTTCGCGGCGCTCGGGATCGACCTGTTCCCGCGCGATCTCGACATGGACTGCTCGTGCCCCGACTGGGGGTTCCCGTGCAAGCACCTGTCGGCGGTGCTCTACCTGCTGGCCGAGTCGTTCGACGACGACCCGTTCCTGGTGCTGGCCTGGCGCGGCCGGACCCGGGAGCAGCTGCTCGGCTCGCTGGCGGAGGACGCGCCCGGGCTGGAGGTGCGGGACGTGCCGTTCGCCGACCGGCTGGCCGACTTCTACGCGCCGGGCGCCACGGCGCACCGGCCCGAGCGCCGCCCCGCGGCCGCCGCCCCGGACCTGCTCCTGCGCGTCTTCCCGCCGCCCGCCGACCTCGCCCGTACGCTCACCCCGGCGTACCGGCGGCTCGCCGGCTCCTGAGGCCCCGGGTGGTCAGCGGTCCTCGAAGGAGGCGGGCACCATCACGCGCACGCCATTGGGGACCACGCGCAGCCGGATCGGGGTGCGCAGCCGTACCTCGCCGTCCACGTCGGCCGCCATCGGCGGGTCGGTCTCCAGCAGCATCTCCCGCCCCACCACGAACGGCCCGCCGGCCATGCTGCGCCACCGCCCGGTGGTCGCCCTGATCAGGGTCTCGCCGAGCAGGCGCAGCTTCTTGCCCGAGCCGAGCTGGTAGGCCACCAGCATGCCGTTGTCGATGCTGATGTCCTTGGCCACCTGCCAGCCGCCGTGGAAGCGGCCGTTGGCGATGTTGAGCTGGTGGGTGAGCAGCTCGTGGCGCTGCCCCTCGACCGTGATGTACGCGCGGAACGGCGTGTGCCCCGGCAGGATCGTCAGAGCGGTCAGCGGGTAGGCCGGGCGCCCCACGATGCGCTTGAGCCACGGCTTGACCTTGCCCGCCACCTCGACGGACACCCCGAAGCTGGCCAGGTTGGCGAACGGCCGGTCGTCGGCCATGCCCAGGTCGATGTCGGCCACCTTGCCCTCGGCGAACACCCTGATCGCCCCCGCCAGGTCGAGCGGCAGGCCGAGGCTGCGGGCGAAGTTGTTGGTGGTGCCCAGCGGGAGCACCCCGAGCGCCACGTCGCGGTGGGCCACATGGCGCACGGCCGAGGAGAGCGTGCCGTCGCCGCCGCCCACGACGAGCAGGTCGGGCTCGGTGGCCAGGGCGGCGTCGAGCAGCTCGCGCAGCCGCTTGGGGTTGTAGACCGACAGCTCCACCAGCGGCTCGAAGCCGAGGTTGTGGATCTGCTCGATCACCTCGAAATAGTGGCGGCGGCCGCGGCGCGAGCGAGTGTTCACCACCACTGCCACCTTGCGATCTCTCCGGATCGCCTCGGTGTGCTCGTCTTTGGTGCGCAATTCGCTCATGGTCACCAATGGTAGGTGCAGACCGCGCTGCCTATGGTCGGCCGCCGGAACGCGGAAGGCCGCCGGGACGCCCCGGCGGCCTTCTTGATCGTTACTTCTTCGGCGGGACGACCTGGACGATGGCGCCCAGGTTGCCCGGCAGCGGGCTCACCAGCTTGAACTGCACGCCCAGCGCCTTGCCCTCGTCACCGGGGTTGCCGGTGCCGAGCACCGAGCCGGCGGCCACCTGGCCGTACAGCTCCGTGGCGGGGGTTCCGTCCGGGTGCACCACGCGGCTGCTGTACGTCTGGTCGCCCTTCGACGGCACGACCGCCGAGGCGTCGAAGTCACGGTAGTAGAGACCACTGCCGATCAGCTCGAGGCCCGGGTACCAGGTCTTCGCGTCGGTGAAGGCCGGGACGCCCTTCTGCGCGGGCAGGTCCGTGCAGTACTCGCTGAACGGCTCGTCCGCCGCCTCCAGGCACTCCTTGAACGGGTACGTCTTGCCGAACCCGAACGCGGCGTTGGACGACTGGACGCGTCCCTGGAGGTTCTTCTGCAGCGTCGGGTCCTTCTCGGCCGCGGTCCCGGTGCGGCGCAGCGGGTCGAAGTGCGAGTCCACGACCAGCAGGCTGCCCTTGGGCCCGAGGCTCGGCGGGAGCCGCAGGGTGTCGCCGACGTTGTTGTTGATGAACGTCGAGTCGCGGTACCACACCAGCAGGCCCGGCGCGTTGTACTTCAGCTTCTGCACCTTCCACGCCCCGTCGCGGAGGTAGTCGGTGTCGTAGGTGTACTGCAGGCCCTTGTCGAAGCCGTCGAAGTTGCGCCACTCGGCCAGGTAGAACCGGGAGATCTCGCGACTGCCGTTGTTGCGGGTCCAGCCCGTGCCGCTGGTGTTGGTGAACGTGCCGCCGACGGCCTTCCACCCGTTGTCGCCGTTCTCGACGTCGTCGCTCCAGACGGCCGTGCCGCCGTTGGTGAGCTGGAAGTCGTCGGCGTGCCAGCCGCGCTCCTGGAAGGCGGCGTCGGTGTTGTACGTCATCCGCAGCTTGATCGTCTTCCCGGCGAACGGCGTCAGGTTGACGTAGTCGTGCCGCCAGCCGCCGCTGTCACCGGTGAGGCCGTACTTCTTCTCGCCGAAGGCGTGCAGGTTCTTGTTCGGGTCCGGGTAGTCGTCAGGCGTGCTGACCTCGGCGCCGGCCTCGTCGAAGACCTTCTGCTGGGCCCAGGTCTGGCCGCCGTCGGTCGAGACCTCGACGAAGCCGAAGTCCCAGTCCTGCTCGATCACATAGTTGTTCCACATCCAGAACCTGAGATCGGTCCCGGCGGGGACGGGCAGGTCGCGGGTCACCGTGAGGTTGGCCCAGTCCTGGTCCAGACCGCTCCACCAGGCGTTCGAGCCGCTGTGGACGTCGATCATCTTGAGCGGGGTGGAGGCCAGGTTCACCCGGACGCCGTCCTCGGTGAGCTTGGGCGTGCGCGAGGACTGTCCGACCGTGACGAGCTTGGAGGCGTCGCCGGGATCGAACGTCTTCGGGTTCGCCCAGCCGAGCACCCACTTGTCCCACAGACCCATGTGGGACGGCATCGACTGGAAGATCGGGCCGGAGTGGGAGCCGCTGGACATCAGGTCCCAGAAGTCCACGGCCGAGCTGGCCTGGCCCGAGGTGTCGTACAGGTCGGGCAGGCCAAGGTCGTGGCCGTACTCGTGGGCGAAGACGCCGACGCCGGAGTCCTCGGGCTGCACGATGTAGTTGGAGATCTTCTTGTCGGTGCCGGGGATCTTGTAGCCGCCGGCGACCGCGCTGGAGTGGGCCCAGATCGCGTACGTGCCCTCGGCGCCGCCGTCGGACGACTTGTCCTTGCCGGCGTGCACCAGCACCAGGTGGTCGATCACGCCGTCGGGCTCGTTGAAGTTGCCGTCACCGTCGGCGTCGGCGACGTCCTCGACGTCGTAGTCCGCCCACGGGAAGCTCGGCTGGGCCTTGACCAGGCTCTCGACCACGTCGATCGGCAGCTGCTGGGCGCCGCGCGGGTTGTCGGGGTGGCCGGACATGTCCTGCGGAGGAGCGCCGCAGGCCGCGGCGCCGTACCAGGCCTCGGAGTGCGGGACCTTGATCCAGCCGGCCGCCGAGCCGGTGACGGAGTAGGCGCCCTTGGACATCTCCTCGTACATCTTCTTCATCGTGTAGCCGGAGATGTCGATGCCGGGCTTGCCGTCGCGCGGGTCCTTCAGGTCGGGGCGGACGCGCTCGGTGATGCCCTTGTCGGTGTAGAGCATCTTGTTGAAGTGCTCGGGGCTGAAGTCCTTGACCCAGAAGGAGTTGTTGTCCTTGTGCGGCAGCGTGGCCGGGTTGGGGATCTTGTTGTGGAGCGGCCCGTTCTTGAGCGTGCCGGGCGGCTCCACCACGCAGTCGTTCGCGTCGCTGTCGGTCGTGCGCGGCCGGTTGAAGCCCGAGAAGTCGTCGTTGGCCTGCTCGTTGAACTCGACGAGGATCGTCAGGAGCTTGGCCGTGCGGGTCTGCTTGGAGTTCTTGAAAATCCATTCAGCGGGATTGCGGCCGGTCCTGATGGCCTCGTTCTCGCGGGCGGCGAGAATGCGGCCGGCGGCCGGATTTCCACTGGTGAACTTGCGGTCGAACTTCTGTGCCGGACTGAGCGAGCGCTGGTTCTTGTCGTTGACCGACGGCTCCTGCGGGTCCTTCTCGACCGCCGGAGGAGCGTAGTTGATGTAGTAGTCCGCGGCGGTGGGCTCGTAGTTCGCGACGGACGCCGCCTGAGCCGTGGGCGCGGACAGGGCGGCGCCGAGAAGGGCGACCGCC
The DNA here is from genome assembly GCF_040680035.1 of Nonomuraea sp. NPDC052116. NCBI lineage: Bacteria > Bacillati > Actinomycetota > Actinomycetes > Streptosporangiales > Streptosporangiaceae > Nonomuraea > Nonomuraea sp. NPDC052116. The sequence goes on from NZ_JBFAWA010000001.1 coordinate 168,158, forward strand.
GGCAATGCTGCTAATAAGCGCTTCGTGCTGGGCACCAGGAACCCTCTCTGCCCGGGGTCGCCGGGCGCATGGCCATAGGGGTGTGCAATGCCGGACGTTAGAGGGTGTTTCAACGAATAGTAAAGTACGTCGTTGAAATGTGATCAAAGGGGGACATTTAGCGCACTGTTGGCATAAGGAATCAGAACAATACGAGCCCCGCCACGATCCCGCCCGCGACGGCGCCCCCGTAACAGATCACCGCGATGACCGGGTCGAACCTGGCGATGCCGAGCACCTCCTCGCTGGTGAACCTGATCCGGTGCGCGGCGTGGAAGAGGCACAGCACGGCGACCCCGAGCAGCGCGAGCCGTACCGGCACGGGGTCGAGCAGCGCGCGCAGCTGCTCGGGGGCGGGCCAGTCGACCACGCCGAGCGGCATGAGCACCCCGAAGAGCAGCACGAGCACTGGCAGCACGAGCGCCGCCACCACTCCTCCGCCGCTGAAGAGCAGCCACAGGTACGGCTCCAGGGTGCGTCTCATGGCGACCTCAGGATGAAGTAGGCGATCAGGAGGGAGGTCGCCACCCACGCCGAGTGGTTGCCGCCCTGGATCATCCAGGCGGGCACCCGCCAGCCGTCCAGGCGGACGACCGTGGCCTTGGGGGCGAGGTTGAGGAACGTGATCGTGTGGAAGACGGTCGCGGCCAGCGCGAGCACGTTGATCGCGATCATCCACGGCCGGGCGGCCAGCGCGGCGAACTCCTGGAGGGTGCCGCCGCGCACCGCGTCGGCGAACATCAGCACGAAGACGATCGACCAGGCCACGAAGACGCTGGTCAGCTCGCGCAGCACGAACACCGCGCAGTGGCGGCTGCGGACGAACCAGAGGCTGTCGCGCGGCGGGCGATAGGCGGTCGTCATCGCCTGCTCCACGGCAGGACCGAACGCAGGGCGGCGGTCAGCTTGTAGCGCTGGATGGCCTCGGCCGGGTCCACGTGCTTGGGGCAGACCCGCGTGCACTCCCCGACGAACGTGCATCCCCAGACGGCGTCCTCCTGGTTGAGCACGTCGAACCGGTCGCCCATGTCGCGCGAGTCCAGGTTGTAGCGCTGGGCGAGCGCGATGGCGGCCGGGCCGAGGAAGTCGGGGTCGAGCACGTAGACGGGGCAGGCCGAGTAGCAGAGCAGGCAGTTGATGCACATGCTGTACTGCTTGTACGCCTCCAGCTGCTCGGGCGTCTGGGCGTACTCGGCGGTCAGCGGCAGCTCCTCACCCTCCCTGATCAGCCAGGGCCGCACGGACGACAGCTTGGCCAAGAACCCGTCGATGTCCACGACCAGGTCCCTGATGACCGGGAAGCCCTTCAGCGGCTCGATCCTGATCGGGCCCGCGCCGAACTCGGTGAGGAAGGTGCCGCAGGTCAGCCTGGGCTCGCCGTTGACGGTCATGCCGCACGAGCCGCACACGCCCATCCGGCACGACCAGCGGTACGACAGGCTGCCGTCGAGCTGGTCCTTGATGTGGTTGAGGCCGTCGAGGACCGCCCAGTCGGCCATGAGCGGCACGTCGTACCCCTGGAACACCGGCTCCTCGTCCTCGCCGGGCCGGTACCGGGCCACCTCGACCCTGATCGTCGCCGTCCCATCAGTCACGTCCGTACACCCTTTCTCCCGGAGGCCAGCGGGTGATCGTCACGGGGAGCAGCCCGACGGACGGGGTGCCGTCGGGTGCGCGGTGCACCAGGGAGTGCGCGAGGTAGGCGGCGTCGTCCCTGGCCGGGAAGTCGGTGCGCTGGTGCGCGCCGCGCGACTCCTGCCGGTTCAGCGCGCAGGCCACGATGGTCTGCGCGACCTCCAGCATGGTGTGCAGCTCCTGAAGGTTGATCAGCTCGGTGTTGAACGCGGTGCTCGTGTCGTCGATGCGGACCTCCTCGGCGCGCTCGCGCAGCTCCGCGAGCGTGTCGACGGCCTTGGTGAGCACGTCGCCCGTGCGGTAGATGCCGGCGGCCCCTTCCAGGGTGTGCTGCATCTCCTCGCGCAGGTCGGCGATCCGCTCACCGGTGCTGCTGCCCTCCCGGACGCGTTCCAACCGGCGCCGCTCGTCGGCCCCCTGGCTCCGCACGGCGGCCGGCTCGCCGTCTCGGTGCGACCTGGCGAACTCGGCGGCGGCGATCCCGGCCCGGCGGCCGAAGACCAGGCACTCGGGCAGCGAGTTGGAGCCGAGCCGGTTGGCGCCGTTGATGCTCACGCAGGCGGTCTCCCCGGCCGCGAACAGCCCGGCGACGGGGGTGGCGCCGTCGATGTCGGTGTGGACGCCGCCCATCATGTAGTGCACGACCGGGCGCACCGGGATGAGGTCGGTGGCCGGGTCGAGGTTCTGGTAGCTGCGGCACAGCTCGCGTACGAACGGGATGCGGGCGTCGATCTTGCTCTCGCCCAGGTGGCGCAGGTCCAGGTAGACGACCGGGCCGTACGGGGTGTCCACCGTGCGGCCCTTCTGCTGCTCGTGCACGAACGCCTGGGAGAGGCGGTCGCGCGGGCCCAGCTCCATGCTGCGCAGCTTCGGGGTGGGCGTGGGCTTGCCGAGGTCGTAGTCCTGCAGGTAGCGGTAGCCGTCCTTGTTGATCAGCCAGCCGCCCTCGGCCCTGGCCGCCTCGGTGATGAGGATGCCGGTGAACGGCAGGCCCGTGGGGTGGTACTGGACGAACTCCATGTCCTTCAGCGGCGCTCCCGCCCGGTAGGCCAGGGCCATGCCGTCGCCGGTCTTGATGGCGGCGTTCGTGGTGAAGGGGAAGACGCGGCCGCAGCCGCCGGTGGCCAGGATGACGGTCCTGGCGGCGATGGTCTCGATGCGGCCGGTCCTGATCTCGACGGCCACGACGCCGTGGACGCGGCCGTCGTCGACGACGAGCTTGGTGACGTACCACTCGTCGTACCGCAACACGTCCTGATATTTCAGGGTTGTTTGGAACAAGGTGTGCAAGAGGTGAAAGCCCGTTTTGTCGGCCGCGTACCAGGTGCGCATCTTCTTCATGCCGCCGAACGGGCGGACCGCCACGCGCCCGTCGCCCTCCCGGCTCCAGGGGCAGCCCCAGTGCTCGAGCTGGATCAGCTCCTCGGGCGCCTCGGCCACGAACGCCTCGACGGCGTCCTGGTCACACAGCCAGTCACCGCCGGAGATCGTGTCGTAGCAGTGCTCGTCGAGCGTGTCGCCGACGCCGATCACCCCGGCGGCGCCGCCCTCGGCGGAGACGGTGTGGCTGCGCATCGGATAGACCTTCGAGATGACCGCCACCTTCAGGGACGGGTCACTCTCGGCGACCGCGACGGCCGCCCGCAGGCCCGCTCCGCCTCCTCCGACGATGAGCACGTCGATCATTACGTCACTTCCCGTGGTCGGGTTGTATCGGGTCCTTCACCCGTTTGCCGTCGTGCCGGATGGCGGACAGGTGGATGCTGCCGTCGTGGTACTCGTGCCGGATCCGGCGGCAGCCGCAGTCGAAGAACTGGTCACGGATCACCAGGCCGTAGCCGTCGTCGTCGACGAGACGCTCACCGCCGGACTTCTTCCCGCAGGGGGCCGTCTCGGGGGTGAAGGGGATTCGCGTGCCTGACATCGCCGATCTCCCTAGATAGGCGAAATTTCATGATCAGTCGGGATTTTCCGGGCGAGGCACGGCCTCGGAGGCTTCGTCGTGCTCAACCACTGAAGGCAGCTCCGCCTGCTCGCGGGGGTAGTGCAGGTCGAAGGCGGGCCGTTCGGAGCGGATCGGGGGCATGCTGACGAAGTTGTGGCGCGGCGGCGGGCAACTGGTGGCCCATTCGAGGGAGCCGCCGTACCCCCACGGGTCGTCGAGGGTGACCTTGGGCGCGTGCCTGGCCGTCTTCCAGACGTTGTAGAGGAACGGCAGCGTCGAGGCCCCGAGCAGGAACGCCCCGGCGGAGGAGAACTCGTTGAGCGCGGTGAAGCCGTCGCCCGGGCTGTAGTCGGCGTAGCGCCTGGGCATGCCGAGCATGCCGAGCCAGTGCTGCACCAGGAACGTGGTGTGGAAGCCGATGAACAGCGTCCAGAAGTGCACCTTGCCGAGGCGGTCGTCGAGCATCCGGCCGGTCATCTTCGGCCACCAGAAGTAGAAGCCGGAGAACATCGCGAACACGACCGTGCCGAAGACGACGTAATGGAAGTGCGCGACCACGAAGTACGTGTCGCTGATGTGGAAGTCGAGCGGCGGCGAGGCCAGGATGACCCCGGTGAGCCCGCCGAGCAGGAACGTCACCAGGAACCCGACGGCGAAGAGCATCGGCGTCTCGAAGCTCAGATGGCCCCGCCACATCGTGCCGATCCAGTTGAAGAACTTCACCCCGGTCGGCACCGCGATGAGGAACGTCATGAGCGAGAAGAACGGCAGCAGCACCTGGCCGGTCGGGAACATGTGGTGGGCCCACACGGTCATCGACAGCCCGGCGATGGTGATCGTCGCGCCGACGAGCCCCAGGTAGCCGAACAGCGGCTTGCGGCTGAAGACCGGGATCACCTCGGAGATGATCCCGAAGAACGGCAGCGCGATGATGTAGACCTCGGGGTGGCCGAAGAACCAGAACAGGTGCTGCCAGAGCAGCGCGCCGCCGTTCTCGCTGTGGAAGACCTGCGTGCCCAGCTTGCGGTCCGACTCCAGCACCAGCAGCGCCGCGGCCAGCACGGGGAACGCCATCAGCACCATCATGCTGGTCAGCAGCACGGTCCAGGTGAACAGCGGCACCCGGAACATGGTCATGCCGGGCGCCCGCATGCCGATGATCGTGGTGATGAAGTTGACCGAGCCGAGGATCGTACCGAGACCCGACAGCGCCAGACCCATGATCCACAGATCGCCGCCGATCTGCGGCGAGTACAGCGCCGTCGACAGCGGCGTGTAGGCGAACCAGCCGAAGTCCGCCGCCCCGCCCGGGGTGAAGAACCCGGCCACCACCATCAGCCCGCCGAACAGGAACATCCAGTACGCGACCGCGTTCAGCCGGGGGAAGGCCACGTCGGGCGCGCCGACCTGCAGCGGCATGACCACGTTCGCGAACCCCGCGAACAGCGGGGTGGCGAACAGCAGCAGCATCACCGTGCCGTGGATGGTGAACAGCTGGTTGTACTGCTGCTGGTTGACCAGCTGCATGCCGGGGGAGACGAGCTCGGCCCTGATGACCATGGCCATGAGGCCGGCCACGAGGAAGAACCCGAACGAGGTGATCAGGTAGAGGTACCCGATGACCTTGTGGTCGGTCGTCGACAGCCAGGAGGCGAGGACGGTCCCGGTGCGGCGGCGCCTGACCTGCTCGATCGAGGTCTCGCGAACAGTCGTCACGGCTGCTCCCTCCAGTGCGGAGTGCTACCTGCGACGGACCGCTGGACGCCGCCCACCTCAGGCGCGATTCGGCTACCTGCGGCGGACCGCCGGATGCGGCCCACCATGGCCTGCCCCGATCTACCCATTCCACGCCAAGCGGCGCCGCTCGGGAAGACGTTCTTTGACATTCGCACCGGAAGGTTTGACATGCGGGCGCGGCATGCGACCCATGCGTGATCGTCGCTGGTGGATCGCTTGGATCCGGCCTAGCGTTTCCAGGCGTGCCCATGACGCTCGGATTTCACATGCCCAACGGCTACGCCGGCGCCGACCGGCGCGGCGCCGCCAGGATCGCCGCGCTGGCGGAGGAGCTGGGCTACGACTCGCTGTGGACGGCCGACCACGTGGTCCTGCCCAGCCCGCGGGTCGAGCCCTCGCCGCTCGAACCCGGCGCGCCGCTGCTGGACGCCGTGGTCTCGCTGGCGTTCCTGGCCGCGCACACCGAGCGGATCCTGCTGGCCACCGGCTGCGTGGTGCTGCCCCAGCGCGACCCGCTGGTGCTGGCCAAGCAGCTGGCGAGCGTGGACGTGCTCAGCGGCGGACGGCTGGTGTTCGGGGCCGTGGCCGGCTACCTGGAGCCGGAGTTGCGCGCGCTCGGCGTGCCCCTGGAGGGCCGCGGCGAGCGCACGGCCGAGTACCTGCGCGCGATGCGCGCGCTGTGGGAGCAGGACGAGCCCGCCTTCCACGGCCGATATGTCTCGTTCGAGGGCATCGACGCCCACCCGCGCCCGCTCGGACGCGTGCCGGTCGTCATGGGCGGCCACACGCGCGCCGCGCACCGGCGGGCCGCCGAGCTGGCCGACGGCTGGTACGGCTGGATGCTGGGCCTGCGGGCGGCGGCGGCCCAGATCGAGTCCGTACGCGCCGAGGCCGCGGCGGCGGGCACCACCCCGCATATTTCGGTCACCCCGGCCCGCCCCCTCGACCCCGCGACCGTGCGCGCCTACGCGGACGCGGGGGTGGACCGGCTCGTCCTGGCCCACCGCCCCGGGCTGTCCCTGGCGGAGGTGGAGGACTTCCTGCGCCGCAACGCCCCCGGCCGCCTCCTCGCCTGACGCGCCACATGTCCCACATTGCGGATATCCGCGGGCTCACCGGGTGAGGTCTTCTATCCTTCGTAGCCGGACCCGACTTCGGAGGAGAAGATCCCGTGACTGCTCAGGCTGACTACGCCGCCCTCGTCCAGCGAGGGCTCTCGCTCGACCTCACCAGGGGCAAGCCGTCGCCGCGCCAGCTCGATCTCTCCAACGACCTGCTCAAGCTGCCCACGTCCTACCGGGCGGCCGACGGCACCGACGGCCGCAACTACGGCAACCTGCAGGGCCTGACCGAGCTGCGCGAGCTGTTCGCGCCGCTGGTCCAGGTGCCCGCCGGCCAGCTCGTCGTCGGCGGCAACTCCAGCCTGGCCCTGATGCACGACACGATCGTGCACGCGCTGCTGACCAGGGTGCCGGGCGCCGCGCGGCGGTGGGTGGAGGAGCCGGAGGTCACGTTCCTGTGCCCGGTCCCCGGATACGACCGGCACTTCACGATCACCGAGCGGTTCGGGATCAAGATGGTGCCCGTCCCGATGAACGCCGAGGGCCCCGACATGGACGTGGTCGAGCGCCTGGTGGCCGCCGACGCGAGCGTCAAGGGCATCTGGTGCGTGCCGAAGTACAGCAACCCGTCCGGCGTCACCTACAGCGACGAGACGGTCCGCAGGCTGGCCGCCATGCCGGCCGCCGCGCCCGACTTCCGGATCTTCTGGGACAACGCGTACGCGGTGCACCACCTCACCGACACCCCGGACGAGCTGGCCGACCTGCTCGCGCTCGCCGCCGAGCACGGCGACGCCGACCGCGTGTTCGTCTACGCCTCCACCTCCAAGGTGACGCTGGCGGGCTCCGGCGTGTCCTTCTTCGGCTCCTCGCCCGCGAACGTCGAGTGGTTCCTGCACAACACGGGCAAGCAGTCCATCGGCCCCGACAAGCTCAACCAGCTCCGCCACGTCGAGTTCCTGGGCGACCCGGCGGGCGTGGCCGCGCACATGCGGCGGCACGCGGAGCTGATCGGGCCGAAGTTCGAGCTGGTCGACAAGGTGCTGACCGAGCGGCTCGGCGACCTCGGCACCTGGACGAGCCCCGCGGGCGGCTACTTCATCAGCCTGGAGGTGCCGCACGCCGCCGAGGTGGTGGCCAGGGCCAAGGCCGCCGGCATCGCGCTGACGCCCGCGGGCGCGACGCACCCGTACGGCAAGGACGCCGCCGACCGCACGATCCGGATCGCCCCGACCTTCCCCGGGCTGGACGAGCTGGAGCAGGCCATCGAGGGCCTGGCCGTCTGCGCCCGCGCGGTGGCGGAGGAGCTGGGCTGAGCTAGCGGCCGTTCCTGAAGCCGAAGATGTACTCGCGCGTCTCGCTCGGATGGAACGAGACGCCGACCCCCGGCTCGAACACGACGTTGTCGCGCGCGCAGTAATAGAGGCCCTCCCACACGGCCAGGGCCTTCTCCCTGGCCGGGGCCTCGATGGTGTCGCGCTTCCTGGCGCCGTACGAGCCGAGCACGTTCAGCAGCCCGAGCCCCCAGAACAGGCCGGTCAGGCAGAACGGGGCGAGCAGCACCTCGCCCCACTTGGGGTCCTGGCCCATGGCGATGACCAGCGACACGACCAGGTGCACCAGGGCCGCCACCAGCAGCAGGAGATAACCCTGGTTCCTGGCCCACGGGGTGTAGTGGCGGCTGGGGAACGACAGCCAGACCGCGAGCTGCGTACGGCTCATGACATGTTTCGAGGCGCCCAGCGCCGCCGCCGTGGGCAGATCGGCGACCTCGCGCACGCCGGGCAGCCGCACTCTGCCGATCTTGTACGTGGTCCCGGAGGCCACCGCTCCGGGGACCGCGGCGACCTGGTCGGTCTCCGAACACACCGGGCACCTGACTTCCACCTGGGCAGTTTGGCCTTAAGTAACGACCTGCGCAAACCGGGAGGCGGAGCGTGTCCGGCCGGACCCTCCGGCCGAGTGATTTCGACCTAAAGTGCATGATGTGAAGCCGATTGATGCGTTGGTGAGCTCTCTGCCCGAAGGTCGCGTCCTGACCGACCCGGATGTGATCGACTCCTACGCCCGCGACCGGACGTTCGTGGCGCCGGGCAAGCCGCTCGGCGTGGTGCTGGCCACCTCGCGCGACGACGTGGTCACGACGTTGAAGTGGGCCACCGAGCACCGGGTGCCCGTGGTGCCGCGGGGCGGCGGCTCTGGCCTGGCGGGCGCCGCCGTCGCCGGTGACGGCTCGATCGTGCTCTCGCTGGCCAGGATGAACGCGATCAGGGAGCTCTCCCCCGCCGACGAGATCGCCGTCGTCGAGCCCGGCGTCATCACCGCCGACCTGGACAGGGCCGCCAGGGAGCACGGGCTCATGTACGCGCCGGACCCCTCGTCGTACGAGATCTCCACGATCGGCGGCAACCTGGCCACGAACGCGGGCGGGCTGCGGTGCGTGAAGTACGGCGTGACCAGGGACTCGGCGCTCGGGCTCGAGGTGGTGCTGGCCGACGGCCGCGTGATCGGCACCGGCCGGCGCACGATGAAGGGCGTCACGGGCTACGACCTGACCGGCCTGTTCGTCGGCTCCGAGGGCACGCTCGGCGTCATCACCGCGGCCACGGTCCGGCTCAGGCGGGCGCCCACGGCGCCGCCGGCCACGTTCGCGGCGGAGTTCGGCTCGCTCCGGGACGCGGGCGCCGCGGTCTCGGCGATCATGGCGGCGGGCTGCCAGCCGTCCCTCATGGAGCTGATCGACCGCGCCTCGCTGGAGGCCCTCGACGACTGGCTCAACATCGGGCTCGAACCGGACACGCAGGCCACGCTGATCGGCCAGTCCGACGCCACCGACAGCCAGGCCATGGTCGAGCGCATGGAGCGGCTGTGCCTGGAGAACGGCGCCTCGTTCGTGGCCGTGTCCTCCAGCCCGCAGGAGGCCGAGGAGCTGATCAAGCTGCGCCGGCTGGACTACCAGGCCAAGGAGCGGCTCGGGGCGTGCCTGGTGGAGGACGTGTGCGTGCCCCGGTCCCTGCTGCCCGACATGATCACCGCCATCGAGGAGACGTCCGCGCGGCACGGGGTGAGGATCCTCACGGTGGCGCACGCCGGCGACGGGAACCTGCACCCGGTCTTCATCTTCGACCGCGGCATGCCGGAGCCGCCGGCGGAGGTGTGGGCGGCGGCGGACGAGGTGTTCACGCGCGCGCTGGAGCTCGGGGGCACGCTGACCGGGGAGCACGGGGTGGGCCTGCTGAAGCGGCGCTGGCTCGACCTGGAGTCGGGGCCGGTGGTCACCGAGGTCCAGCAGGGCATCAAGGCGGTCTTCGACCCCCTGGGGATCCTCAACCCGGGCAAGGCGATCTAGCTCTGGCCTGGAGAATCTCGAACTGTGGGCACCTTGACCAAGCCGTGACATTGGGGCCGGAAGCCCGTCCGACCTGCGAAGAAGGGCTTACAGCGGCCTGACTTTCTTCGTCAAAACATGAAACTTCTGACAGGTCCGGCAGACGTCCCAACCATCACGCTGGTAGCGTTTTGCCCCATCTAATGGGTTGTAATGGGGGTCCGACGTGAATCAGTTCCAGCCGTTGGCGGCGGACGATCCGCGGCGGCTGGGGGCGTATGAAATCGTCGCCCGGCTCGGCGAGGGCGGCCAGGGCGTTGTCTATCTGGGTAAGAGTGATTCCGGGGAACAGGTAGCGGTCAAGCTGCTGCACAACGCCCTGGTGGCCGACGCCGACGCCAGGACGAGGTTCCTGCGCGAGGTGGCGGTGGCACAGCGGGTGGCCAGGTTCTGCACCGCTCCAGTGCTCCACGCCGACCTGGATGGCAGCCGTCCGTACATCGTGAGCGAGTACGTCCCGGGGCCGTCGCTGCGTGAGATGGTCATCAACGAGGGGCCGCGGCGGGGTGCGGCGCTCGAACGGCTCGCGATCAGCACGGCCACCGCGCTCGCGGCCATCCACCGCGCCGGCATCCTGCACCGCGACTTCAAGCCCGCCAACGTCCTGATGGGGCCCGAGGGTCCCGTCGTGATCGACTTCGGTATCGCCCGCGCCCTGGACTCGCCCGGCGCGACGGCCACGGGGATGGCCATGGGCACGCCCTCGTACCTGGCGCCCGAGCAGCTCAGCGGGGCGGCGGTGTCGGAGGCGGCCGACGTGTTCGCCTGGGGCGTCACGATGGTGTTCGCGGCGACGGGCAAGCCCGCCTTCGGCGCCGACTCCATTCCCGTGGTGATGAACCGGATCCTCAACGAGGAGCCGGAGCTCGGGCGGATGGAGGGCATGCTCGGGGAGCTCGTCGGCCTCTGCCTCTCCAAGGACCCCGCGCAGCGGCCCAGCGCGGACGAGCTCATCGTCCGCCTCACCGGCCAGCCCGCCCCGAAGTCCGCCATCGAGCCGGTGACGGGCCAGCAGCTGATCGGCGGCGCCGTCGCCGCGGCCGGTGCGGGCGTGGAGGGTGGCGCTCCTGCGGCGAAGGGCCAGGACGTCTACCCGGGCCCCTGGACCCAGCCCACCGGCCCCGTCCCGACCGTCCCTCAGACGGGCCCGTACGGCCGCCCCGCCGCGGCCGCCGCCCAGGCCGCGTCCCCCATGCCGGGCAACCAGCCCCAGGGCACCCCGCAGCCGGGAACGCCCGGTGGACCGGGAGCCCCCGGTGCGCCTCAGCCTGGGATGCCCGCCGGGCCGGTCGGCGCCCAGCCCGCAATGCCCGGCAACGCCACGCCAGGGGCGCCGGTGCCGGGAAACGGCCCGCAGGTGCCTCAGGGCGGCCCGCAGGCGCCTCACGGTGGCCCTCAAGCGCCTCAGGGCGGCCCGCAGGGTCCGGGCGCGCCCGGAATGCCACCGCAGCACGGCGCGGCCGGGCAGCACGGTGCGGGCGCCTCCGGGATGCCGCCGCACGGCCCCGGCACGCCTCAGGGCCAGTCGCCCTTCCAGGGGGGAACGCCAGGCGGACCGGGCAGGCCCGGAACGCAGGGCGGCCCCACCCGTCCCGGCGGCCCGTCGGGCCCCGGTGACGGCGCACCCGCGAAGCAGCGCCGGACGTTGATGCTCGCTCTGTCCGGAGCCGCGGCCGCCGCCCTCCTCGTGGTCGTCGGCGCCGTGGTGGTGCAGGCCAACACCAAGGAAGTCCCGGTGGTGGCCGTCGGCAACTCCTCCAACAAGACCAGCAGCGACGGCTCCGGCGGCGGCCAGCCCGTCGACCCGCCGCCGGGCGACCAGACCCCGGTGCCGCTGCCCACGGACACCTCGGTGTCGGTGCCCACCCTGAGCGTCGATCCGACGGAGAGCAAGAAGGCCAAGCACACCAAGCAGCCGGAACCCATCGCCGAGGTCCCGAACCCGGTCACCCAGGCACCCCAGCCCCAGACCACGACGAAGCGGCCGCACCCCACGCCCAAGCCGTCCGAGACCAAGACGAAGAAGAAGTCGTCCGACATGGTCGACCCCGTGGTGGAGCCGACGCTGAGCGACTCGACCGGCGAGCCGTCCTCCGGCCCGACGAGCAACATCCCCTCCACCGCCAAGCCGGGCAAGACGTACACCCCGCGCAAGCCGAACCCGTACAAGGCGACGAGCGTGTGCGGCTCCGGCTACAAGGTCATCGACTCGCGCTCCATCGCCGGCGGCAACGCGACCGTCTACCTCCTGTACAACTCCGCCGCGGGCAAGAACTGCGTGGTCACGATGTCGCGCATGCTGTTCCCGGAGAAGGCGCAGATGAACGCCATCCTCCAGGTGAAGGGCGGCTCCAGTGCCAGCAACCCGGGCAACTTCACCGCCTACGCCGGCCCGATCCGTCTGCCCGGAAAGCAGAAGTGCGTGATCTGGGGCGGTTCGTGGGGCGGCCAGAGCTGGAAGTCCGGCTGGAGCCACTGCACCTGACCTGACGACGACATCCGCTGAAAAGGGCCCCTTGTGCGGGGCCCTTTTTGCGTTAGCGTAGTTGACGTGATCGTCAGGTCTTCGGTGCCGACGTCCAGGGGCAGGCGGACGCGGGCCGCGCTCCTGCAGGCTGGGCGGGAGGCGTTCGAGGAGCACGGGTACGACGCCGTGCGGATCGACGACGTGTGCGGGCGGGCCCGGGTGTCCCATGGCACGTTCTACACCTACTTCGACTCCAAGGAAGCGCTGTTCGGCGAGGTCGCGGCGGCCGTGGTCGGGGAGATGTTCGCGGCCAGCGTGGTCGGCGCGGCGGCGGACCCGGACGACCCGTACGCCCGGATCGAGGCGGCCAACCGGCTCTACCTGCGGGCCTGGGCGGCGAACTCGCGGCTGGTGCGGATGGTGGAGCAGGCGGCCACGTCGTCCGAGGAGAGGTTCGGGCGGTTGCTGCTCGAGCTGCGGGAGGTGTTCGTGCGGCGGGGCGCGGAGGGGCTGAAGCGGCTGCAGGAGCAGGGGCTGGCCGATCCGGAGCTGGATCCGCGGCTGACCGCCGTCATGCTGGGCGGGATGGTGGAGCACTTCGCCCACGTGTGGCTGGATCTCGGGGAGCGGGCCGACGAGCAGGTGGCGGTCGATCACCTGACGCGGTTGTGGGCGAGGGCGATCGGGTTGACGGGAACGTCAGGTTCGCGGGAGGAGGGCGCGTGATCAGGAGCAGGCTCGACACCGAGGGCGACGACTACCGCGGGCGCCGGGAGGCCATGCTCGCCAAGCTGGGCGAGCTCGACGCCGAGCACGCCAAGGCGGTGGCCGGGGGCGGCGAGAAGTACGTCGAACGGCACCGCAGGCGCGGCAAGCTCCTGGCCAGGGAGCGGATCGAGCTGCTGATCGACCCCGACTCACCCTTCCTGGAGCTGTCGCCGCTGGCCGCGTGGGGCAGCGAGTTCCCGGTCGGGGCCGGAATGGTGTCGGGGATCGGGGTGATCGAGGGCGTCGAGTGCGTGATCACCGCGAACGACCCCACGGTCCGCGGCGGCGCGTCGAACCCGTGGACGCTGAAGAAGTCCCTCCGGGCGGCCGACATCGCGCTGCGCAACAGGCTCCCGTACGTGAACCTGGTCGAGAGCGGCGGCGCGGACCTGCCGACGCAGAAGGAGATCTTCATCCCGGGTGGCCAGATATTTCGTGACCTGACCCGGTTGTCGGCGGCGGGCGTTCCGACCATCGCGTTGGTGTTCGGGAACTCCACGGCAGGCGGCGCGTACGTGCCCGGCATGAGCGACTACGTGGTGATGGTGCGGGAACGAGCGAAAGTGTTCCTGGGCGGCCCGCCCCTCGTGAAGATGGCCACCGGGGAGGAGTCGGACGACGAGTCCCTGGGCGGGGCCGAGATGCACGCCAGGACCAGCGGCCTCGCCGACTACCTGGCCCAGGACGAGCACGACGCGCTGCGGATCGGGCGGCGGATCGTCCGTTCCCTCGACTGGCGCAAACAGGGCATGAGCCCGCAGGCGGCGCGGGAGCCCGGATATCCGGCCGAGGAGCTGCTGGGCATCGTCCCCGAGGACCTGAAGGTGCCGTTCGACCCCCGCGAGGTGATCGCGCGCGTGGTGGACGGGAGCGAGTTCGAGGAGTTCAAGCCGCTGTACGGCGCCTCCCTCGTGACCGGCTGGGCGCGCGTCCACGGCTACCCGGTGGGCGTGCTGGCCAACGCGCGCGGCGTGCTGTTCAGCGAGGAGTCGCAGAAGGCCGCCCAGTTCATCCAGCTCGCGAACCAGTCGCGCACTCCGCTCCTGTTCCTCCAGAACACGACCGGTTACATGGTCGGCAAGGACTACGAGCAGGGCGGCATCATCAAGCACGGCGCCATGATGATCAACGCGGTGTCCAACTCGACCGTCCCCCATCTCACCGTCGTCATGGGCGCCTCGTACGGGGCGGGCAACTACGGCATGTGCGGGCGCGCGTACGAGCCCCGCTTCCTGTTCAGCTGGCCGAGCGCCAAGTCGGCGGTGATGGGCCCGGCGCAGCTCGCCGGGGTGCTGTCCATCGTGGGCCGCGCGTCCGCGCAGGCCAAGGGGCAGGTGTACGACGAGGAGGCCGACGCGGCGATGCGCGCGATGGTGGAGGCCCAGATCGAGGCGGAGTCGCTGCCGTTCTTCCTGTCGGGCCGCCTGTACGACGACGGGGTCATCGACCCGCGCGACACCCGTACCGTCCTGGGCCTGTGCCTGTCGGCCGTCAACAGCGCGCCGGTGCCCGAACCGGCGGGATTCGGGGTGTTCCGGCCATGATCACGCGCCTGCTCGTCGCGAACCGGGGCGAGATCGCCCGCCGCGTCTTCCGCACCTGCGGGTCGCTCGGCATCTCGACGGTCGCCGTCTTCTCCGACCCCGACGCGGACGCGCCGCACGTGGCCGAGGCCGACCTGGCCGTACGGCTGCCGGGCGCCCGCCCGTCCGATACGTACCTGAACATCGGCCGCATCGTGGACGCCTGCCGCGCCTCCGGTGCCGACGCCGTGCATCCCGGATACGGCTTCCTGTCCGAGAACGCGGAGTTCGCGCGGGCCGTGCTGGACGCCGGGCTGGTGTGGGCCGGGCCGCCGCCCGAGGCCATCGCGGCCATGGGGTCCAAGGTCGAGGCGAAGCGGCTGATGGCGGAGGCGGGGGTGCCCGTGCTCCCTTCGCTCGACCCGGAGGCGCCCGGGGAGTTCCCGGTCCTGGTCAAGGCGTCGGCCGGTGGGGGCGGGCGCGGCATGCGGATCGTCCGCGAGGCCGGGGAGCTGGCGCGGGAGGTCGAGTCCGCGCGGCGGGAGTCGGCGGCGGCGTTCGGCGACGGAACCGTGTTCGTGGAGCCGCTGCTGGAGAACGCCCGGCACGTGGAGGTGCAGGTGCTGGCCGACCGGCACGGCACGGTGTGGACGCTGGGCGAGCGCGAGTGCAGCGTGCAGCGGCGGCACCAGAAGGTCGTCGAGGAGTGCCCGTCACCGGGGATCTCGGCCGAGCTGCGGGAGCGGCTGTGCGAGGCGGCGGTCAGGGCCGCGCGGAAGATCGGCTATGTCGGGGCCGGGACCGTGGAGTTCCTGGTCAAGGGGGATCGGGTGGCGTTCCTGGAGATGAACACCCGGCTCCAGGTCGAGCATCCGGTCACCGAGCTGGTCTACGGGGTCGATCTGGTGCGGCTGCAGCTCGAGGTGGCCGAGGGGGCCGCGCTGCCCGCGACGCCGCCCGAGCCTGCCGGGCATGCCGTGGAGGTGCGGCTTTATGCGGAGGACGGGGACTATCTGCCGCAGAGCGGGGTGTTGCGGCGGTTCGAGGTCTCCGGGGAGGTGCGGGTGGATTCGGGGGTGGAGTCCGGGTCGGTGATCTCGCCGTACTACGACCCGATGCTGGCGAAGGTGATCGGGTACGGGCGGGTACGAGCGGAGGCGGTGCGGAAGCTGGTCACGGGGCTCCGGCGGGCGAAGCTCCACGGGGTCACGACAAATCGCGATTTACTGGTAAAAATCCTGACAAGTCAGGCTTTCGGGGCCGGTGACACCCACACCGGCTTCCTCGCCCCCGGCGGCCCTCTCGACGGCAGCTCCCCGGACGGGCCCGGCGAGCTCCCGGTGCTGGCCGCCGCGCTCGCCATGGCCGCCGAGAACCGCCGCCGGGCGACGGTGCTGGCCGGCCTCCCGAGCGGCTGGCGCAACGTACGCTCCCAGCCCCGCCGGGCCCGCTTCGAGGAGGCCGAGGTCGTCTACGACCCGCTCCCCCAGGGCGTCACCGTGATCAGCGCGGAGCCGTACGAGGTGATCCTGGAACGCGACGGCGTCCGGCACACCTTCGAGGTGGCCCGCTACGACGAGGACGGCAAGGTCTACGTCGACCACGTCGGCGGGTGCGCCGAGCTGACCCCGCTCCCCCGCCTCCCCGAGCCGGTCGAGCACGTCGCTCCCGGCTCCCTGCTGGCCCCCATGCCGGGCAGCGTGCTCCGGGTCGAGGTGGAGCCCGGCGACCGGGTGACGAAGGGGCAGCCGGTGCTGGTGCTCGAGGCGATGAAGATGGAGCATCGGATCGCGGCGCCGTCCGACGGCGTGGTGTCGGACGTACACGTCGAAAAGGGCCGGCAGGTCGAAGCGGGCGCGGTGCTGGCGATCATCCAGGAGGAGACTGCATGACGAGCCTGGTGCACAAGGACCTGGCGGCGGGCGTCGCGACCGTCACGCTGGACTCGCCGCCCAACCGCAACGCCCTGTCCGTACGGCTCCTCGCCGACCTGTCCGACCGGCTCCACTGGGCGCTGGCCGAGCCGGAGGCCAGGGTGATCGTGCTGACCGGCACCGGGAACGTGTTCTGCTCGGGCGCCGACCTCAAGGAGCAGAAGGCCTCGGGCGCGGCGGTGACGGCCTCGTTCCCCGACGTCCTCACGCTGATCTGGGAGAGCCCGAAGCCGGTCATCTGCCGGCTGAACGGCACGGCGCGGGCGGGCGGCCTGGGCCTGGTGGCGGCGTGCGACTTCGCGATCGCGCCGCTGACGGCGTCCTTCGCCTTCTCCGAGGTACGGCTCGGCGTCGTACCCGCCATGATCTCGGTGCCGGTGCTGCGCCGGGTCGAGCCCCGGGCGGCGGCCGAGTACTTCCTGACCGGCGAGGTGTTCGACGCGGCCCGGGCGGCGGAGATCGGGCTGCTCTCGCGGGCCGTCCCGGAGGACGAGCTGGACGCGACGGTCGCGCACTACACCGAACTGCTGATCAAGGGCGGCCCCGAGGCGCTGGCCGTCACGAAGCGGATGGTGCGGGAGGTGCCCGCGCTGTCGTTCGAGGAGGGGCTGCGGCGGATGACCGAGCTGTCGGCCGAGCGCTTCACCTCGGAGGAGGGGCAGGAGGGCATCGCGGCGTTCAGGGAGAAGCGGCCGCCCAGGTGGGCCGCCCGATGACGCTGCGGATCGCGAACTGCAGCGGCTTCTACGGCGACCGCCTCTCGGCCGCCCGGGAGATGGTCGAGGGCGGGCCGATCGACGTGCTCACCGGCGACTGGCTGGCCGAGCTGACCATGCTCATCCTCGCCGGGAACCGCCTCAAGGGCCGCCCCGGGTACGCGCCGACGTTCCTCCGGCAGTTGGAGGACGTCCTGGGCCCTTGTCTCGATAAATCCATCAAAATCGTGACGAACGCCGGCGGCCTGGACCCGGCCGGCTGCGCGGAGGCCGTACACGACCTGGCCACCCGCCTCGGCCTCTCCCCCACGATCGCCCACATCACGGGCGACGACCTCACCGGCCGCCCCCTGGACCTGACCAACGCCGACACCGGCGAACCCCTCAACGCGACCCCCCTGACCGCGAACGCCTATCTCGGCGGCCGCCCCATCGCCACCGCCCTCGCGTCGGGCGCGGACGTGGTGGTGACCGGCCGCGTGACGGACGCCGCCCTGGTGACCGGCCCCGGCATCTGGCGGTACGGGTGGGGGCCGGGCGACCTCGACCAGCTGGCCGGCTCGGTGGTGGCGGGACACGTCATCGAGTGCGGCTGCCAGGCGACCGGCGGGAACTACGCGTTCTTCCAGGACGTACCGGACCTGGCGCACTGCGGCTTCCCCATCGCCGAGCTGAACGCGGACGGCTCGGCCGTGATCACCAAGCACCCCGGCACCGGCGGGCTGGTCTCGGCCGGCACGGTCACGGCGCAGCTCGTGTACGAGCTCGGGGGCCCGCGCTACCTGGGGCCTGACGCGGTGGCCCGCTTCGACACGATCACGCTCACGGACGACGGGCCCGACCGCGTCCTGATCTCGGGTGTCCGGGGTGAGCCGCCACCCGACACCCTCAAGGTGGCCGTCAACTACCTGGCGGGCTACCGCAACACGATGACCCTGGTGCTGACGGGCCTGGACGTGGAGGCCAAGGCCCGGGCCGCCCAGGACGCCCTCTGGGCCCGCGTCCCCCGGGACTCGTTCGACCGGGTGGACGTGGAGCTGACGGACTCGGGCCTGCTGCGGATCACCGTCATGGACGCCGACGAACGCCGGGCGGGACGCGCGTTCTCCTCCGCCGTGGTGGAGACGGGGCTCGCCAGCTACCCGGGCTTCTACGCCCTCACCCCACCGGGCAACGCCACGCCGTACGGGGTCTACTGGCCCGTCCTCGTCCCCGCCTCGGAGGTCCGCCCCCGGATCTTCCTCAACGGCAACGAGCTCCCTCCCACCGCCCCCGACACGCCAGAAGCCAGGCCCGCGACGGGGAGCGGCGGGCAGGGGCTCGGGCCCTCAGGCGCCGAGCAGGCGTCGGTGGTCGGGCCCCAGACGGCCGAGCAGGCGTCGGTGGTCAGGGCTCAGGCCGCCGAGCAGGCGTCGGTGGTCGGGGCTCAGGTGCGGGTGCCGTTGGGGTGGATTGCCGGGGCGCGGTCCGGGGACAAGGGCGGGAACGCGAACCTGGGCGTCTGGACCGACACCCAGGAGCGGTACGACTGGCTGGCCGCCCACCTCACCCCCGACACCCTCCAACGCCTCCTCCCAGCCCTCGCCCCGCACCGCGTCGACCGCTACGAGCTCCCCAACATCAAGGCGCTCAACTTCGTCATCCACGGCCTCCTCGGCAGGGGCGTGGCCGCGAGTCCGAGGATGGATCCGCAGGCGAAGGCGTTGGGTGAGGAGCTGCGGGCGAAGGAGGTGGACATACCTCCGCACCTACGAGATTGATCGCCAGCCCAGCAGCCCGGCCCCGAGGAGCCCGGCGCGTACGCCGAGGGACGACGCCACCACCTCCGGCGCCCGCCGGAAGGCCAGCCGCCCCGCCAGCCGTTCCCGCAGCGGCGCCAGCAGCGCGTCCCCCGCCAGCGAGACCCCGCCCCCGATGACGATGCGCGCCGGGTCGAGCACCAAGGTATACGTGGCCAGCGCCAGGGCGAGCGTGTCCACGGCCGACGACCACACCTCCGCCGCCCGCTCGTCCCCCTCGGCGGCCAGGCGCACCACGTCCGCGGAGGTGCCCGAGCCGTAGCGTGCCGCGATGGCCCCGCCCGACGCGTACGCGGCCAGGCATCCCCGCTGCCCGCACCCGCACGCCAGACCGTCGGGCCGGACCGGGATGTGACCGATCTGCCCGGCGAAGCCCCCGGCGCCCCCGTACAGCGAGCCCGACAGGACGACCGCGCCCGCGATACCCGTACCGATGGGGAGGAACAGGACGTCGTCTCCGCCCGCCCCATAGGCCAGCTCGGCCTCCCCGGCCGAGCGGACGTCGTGCCCGAGCGCCACCGGCAGGTCCACGTCCGCGAACGACGAGGCGGGCACGTCCCGCCACCCGAAGGCCGCGGAGTAGACGGCGTGGGTGGGCGTGACCAGCCCCGGCACCGCCAGCCCCACGGCGAGCGGGCGGCGCCCGGCGCGGGGCCGCGCGAGGTCGGCGACGAAGGCGGAGATGGCCGCGATCACCTGGTCGGCGCCGCGAGGCGTCGCACGTCGCTCGAAATGAAGAATTGTCCCGTCACGGGCGACAAATCCGCCTTTGAAGGTGGTGCCGCCGACATCGACCGCAACGACGTAATCCAATCGTGCCATCGTGCCATCGTCCCCTAGGGTGCAACCATGACCGTCCGCCGACTCACCCAAGAGGACCTCGACGACTGCGCCCGCCTGGCCAAGGACCGCGACTGGCCCCTCGAGCGCCACAAGTGGGGCCTCCTGCTCGAGGTCGGCGAGGCGTACGGCATCAACGCCCCCGACGGCGACGGCCTGGCCGCCACGAACGTCCTGACCTGCTACGGCGATGACCACGCCGTGATCAGCATGGTCCTCACCGCGTCCAGGTACGCCAGGCAGGGGCTGGCCCGCCGGCTCATGGAGCACGTGATGGAGCGGGCCGGCAGCCGTACGGTCTCCCTCTTCGCCACCGACAACGGCCGCCCCCTGTACGAGCAGATGGGGTTCCGGGCCGTCGGCGGGGTCGTCAAGCACACGGGCGTGTTCGCGGGCGAGCCGTCGGGCCGGACCCGCCCGGCCGCTGAGGCCGATCTGGACGAGATCATGAAGCTGGACGCGGAGCTGTTCGGGACGGACAGGTCGGCGCTGCTGCGGCGGATGTTCGACTTCGGCGAGCGGGTGCGGATCGCGGACGGCGGCTTCGGCCACTGCTGGCGCAACGACGACAACACCGTGATCGGCCCGGTCGTGGCGCGGGACGAGGAGACCGCGCGGGCGCTGATCGCGGACCTGGCGCTGGACGTGGGCGGCGAGGTGCGCATGGACCTGGACGAGGCGATGGACGGCCTGGTCGCATGGGCGGTCGCGCACGGCATGGGCCACCCGTGGCGGACCGCGAGGATGGTGCACGGCGGCGACCTGCCGGGCGAGCGCGCCTGCCAGTTCCTGCCGTTCATGCAGGCGCTGGGCTGACCGCACGGCGTTGGGTTGACCGGGTGTGCGGGGCTCTCGTAGGGTCGGGCGGCCAGAATATGATTCTGCCGAAGGGCGATCATGACCTCCACCCACATCGACGTCAGCGCCATCGACCTCGCCGCGCTCGGCACGTGGATGGACGCCCAGGGCCTGCCCCGCGGCCCGATCACGGGCGTCGCGCCGGTCCTGGGCGGCACGCAGAACGTGATGGTCCGCTTCGAGCGCGGCGGCCGCCCGTACATCCTGCGCCGTCCTCCCCTGCACGCCCGCAGCAGGAGCAACGAGGTGCTGCGCCGCGAGGCGCGGGTGCTGGCGGCG
Organism: Nonomuraea sp. NPDC052116; assembly: GCF_040680035.1. NCBI lineage: Bacteria > Bacillati > Actinomycetota > Actinomycetes > Streptosporangiales > Streptosporangiaceae > Nonomuraea > Nonomuraea sp. NPDC052116. The sequence continues at coordinate 189,147 of NZ_JBFAWA010000001.1, forward strand.
CTGCGCGGCACGGCCGTGCCCGCGCCCAGGCTGGTGGCCGCGCAGACCGAGCGGGAGCCGGTGTTCTACCTGATGGAGCGGGTCGACGGGTTCAACCCCTCGACGGGCCTGCCGGAGCCGCACGCCTCCGACGCCGCGATCAGGCACCGCATGGGGCTGGAGGCCGCGGCCGCGCTGGCCGAGCTGGGGCGGGTCGATCCGGGGGTGCTGCCGGGGTTCGGCAGGCCGGAGGGGTTCCTGGAGCGGCAGGTGCCGCGCTGGCTCAAGGAGCTCGACTCGTACGGCGAGCTGGACGGCTATCCGGGCCCCGACATTCCGGGTCTGTCCGAGACGGCCGACTGGCTGGCGCGCAACCTGCCCCGGACGTTCACCCCGGGGATCATGCACGGCGACTACCACTTCGCGAACCTGATGTTCGCCTGCGACGGCCCCCGCGTGGCCGCGATCGTGGACTGGGAGATGAGCACGATCGGCGACCCGCTGCTCGACCTCGGTTGGCTGCTGGCCACCTGGCCCAGCAACAACGGCCACGTCCCCGGGCTGCCGGAGCCGCGCGAGCTCATCGAGTACTACGCGGCGCTGTCGGAGCGCGACCTGTCGGCCATCGGCTGGTACGCGGTGATGGCCTGCTTCAAGCTCGGCATCGTCCTGGAGGGCTCGCACGCGCGGGCGTTCGCGGGAAAGGCACCAAAGGACATAGGGGACGTACTACACGAAACCACCCTGCAACTGTTCGAACGGGCACATCAGTTTATGGACGGCGTTCTCGGCTGATTTCCGGAAAAACGATCACTTCTTAATCCTCGAGTCGTACAATTGCGCGCAATTGCACCTGTTATCGGGGAAGGATCGTCATGCGAATGCGGTTCCTCGGCTCCACCTCGGAGGCGGGCGCCTGTCCCACCCTGTACGAGACCGACCGCGGCACCATCGTCGTGCAAGGTCTGCAAGTCACCGACGCGGAGGCGCTCGCGGACCTCCGTGACGTGCTCGACGGCGAGACCGCGGTCGAGGTTCCGCGCGAGCTCATCACCGAAATCGCCCGCCGGGTCCTCCCCGACGGCCCGGCAACCGCTTTCCCGACCAGCGGAGGAACACCCTCGGCCACCGCTTGATCACAATTGCGATTGACACTGGCATGATCCACGCAAGCAGGGCTAGCCTCTTGCGGCGTGACGTCGTTTCAGCAGGCGCGCATCGACCTCGGCGGCCAGTTACGACAGCTGCGCGAAGCCGCGCACCTGTCGGGCAAGGAGCTGGCCCAGCGGCTGGGCTGGCAGCCGTCCAAGGTCTCCCGCCTGGAGAACGCCCGGCAGACCGCCACGGAGGATGACGTGGTCGTGTGGGCGCAGGCCGTACGCGCCTCGCCCGACACGACCGACGAGCTCATCAGGCAGGCCATCGCGCTGCTCGAACGGCACGACGACTGGAAGCAGCGCCACCGCAGCGGCCTGGCCGCCCTCCAGGAGGACATCCCCGACCTGGAGGCGCGCACGAAGCTCTTCCGCGTGTTCGAGCCCGGCATCATCGTGGGCCTGCTGCAGACCTCCGAATACGCCAGGCACGTCTTCCGCAAGGTCAAGCGCCTCTACAGCGCGGCCGACCAGATCGACGCGGCGGTGCGGGTGCGCATGCAGCGCCAGGAGATCCTGTACGACCGGACGCGCACGTTCAGGTTCGTGGTGACGGAGGCGGCACTGCGTACCTCCCTCGCCCCGCCCGAGGTGATGCGCGGCCAGCTCGACCGATTACTCGCCGTCAGCACGCTGCCGAACGTCGAGTTCGGCGTGATCCCGTTCAGCACGGAGCTGCCGTCGAGCCCGATCAACGGCTTCTGGATCTACAACGAGGCCATGGTCGGGGTGGAAACCATGACGAAGGACCTGATCCTTCGCGATCCCGATGACATCGGCTTCTACGTCCGGGCCTTCGATGACTATGCGAAGGTGGCGGAGTTCGACGAACCCGGGCGGGAGGTCATCATCGGAATTCTTCACGATTACCGCAAACAAACATCACATTAACCGCAGCAATTGCTTGCCTCCCCACCCAAGATCGTGCAATTCTGTCGCGAGACGTTGCGGAGGTGACGCATGATGCTTGATACCGCGCTCTGCCTCGAGCGATTCGCCTGGCACGCAGGTCGTCACGCTGACCTGACCATCCAGAGCCTCGCCCTGTCGAGCGACCCGGCCTACGTGTCGGTCCGCAATCGTTTCTCGGCCACGCTGACGGAGACGGTGACGTGCTCGGACGAGGGCGCGTACATCACCTCGTGGGGCTACCGCCTGGGCACCGCCGAAGACGTCGAGTCCGCCGCCGCCCGCCTCGCCTTCCTCCTCGCCGCCCTCCCCGCCTGACCGTTCCCCCCGCTCGGCCCGAAACACGGCTTACGGCCTCCGACGCGGAATTTCGGCCCACACGTCTTCCAGGCACCATCGGCCCTGGCTGTACTGAGCGCGCCGCCAACCGAGCACCCGCCTCGGCAGGCGCCCGCCGGCGGCGGCAGAAGCGCCCCTCCGGCACGGACGCCCGCCACAGGCCCCCGCCAAACGCCGCCGCCCACCCCCACGCCCGCCAGAGCACGCCCAGCGCCCCGGGACACCCCTCGCGAGAGGCGTGCCGACGACGGTCAACGGCGGCACCGCGCCGGCGTCCGCGCATGTGAACCGGGCCACGCCGAGTTCGGCGTGGCCCGGTTCACGCTCTGCCTGGTGCACGACCGCAAGGAGCCCATCCTCTAGGCGTACGGGGCCGCGGTGCTCGGCCCCGTCTACCGAGCCGGCTTGGCCTCGACAGCCGCCCCGGCCTGCCCGCCGCAGAACACCTCCTGGACGAGCTTGTCCACCAACTTCTTGTAGTCCTTGGCCGGGCCCCTCGTGGCCTCGTCCACCCAGGTCACCGAGGCGGTCAAGGTCTTCCTGCCGTCAGGTGAGCTGTACATGAACGCCCCGTAGCCGTGCGGAGGGCTGCCGTTGTGCTGGTAGACGGTGCCGCAGCCCGGGCCCAGGTCCTGCACGAACAGCCCGAGGCCGTAGCCCATCTTCGGGTGCGGCTTACGCATCTCGCCCAGCAGCTTGGCCGGCAGGAGCTTGCCGCCATTCAGCGCCGAGGCGAACCTGGCCAGATCCTGGGTGGTCGAGATCAGGTCACCGGCGCCGGCCAGCAGGGAGAGGTTCTGGCGCGAGATGTCGACCACCTTCTCCTGGCCGTCCTCCTCATACCGGTAGTAGCCGTGGGCGTGCGGCCCGGGGAGCTGCGTCCGGATACCCGCCACCGTGGTGCCCCGCATCTTGAGCGGCCGCAGGATCCGCCGCTGCAGCTCCTCGGCGTACGAGCGGCCGGTGACCTTCTCGACCAGCAGCAGGGCCAGCGTGTAGTTGGTGTTGGTGTAAATCTGGTCCGTCCCCGGCTCGAACCGCGCCGGCTTGGACAACGCCAGCCGTACCAGCTCTTCGGGCCGGTAGCTGCGGAACCGGTTGTCCAGCCACTCCTTGCCCGCGGCGGGGATCCCCGGCACGTACTTCCCGTCGGGGTCGAAGTCACCGGTGTAGTTGAACAACCCGCTGGTGTGCTGCAGCAGCATCCGCACCGTGATCCGCCGGTCCAGCCCGAACTCGGGCAGGTAACCGGCCACCGGGGCGTCCAGCCCGATCTTGCCCTCGGCCACCAGCTGCAACGCCATGGTCGCGGTGAAGGTCTTGACGATACTGCCCGCCCAGAACGACCCGTTCGTCGGCGGCTTGGCGCTCTGGCCCAGCTTGCGCACTCCGGCACTGCCGACCCACTCGCCCTGCTCATCGTGCACGCGCACCTGCACCCCGGCGAAACCGGCGTCGACGAACGCCTGCGTGGCCTTCTGCAGCTCCGGACGATCCTGCCCGGCCGTGGCCTGCGGCACGGCCACGCTGCTGTCCGCTGCGGCCACCCCGGGTGCGGCCACAGCCGCCCCGGCCAGCAACGCGGCAGCCAGCGCCGTAACCGCCACTCGCCGCGAGACCCTGGTCTGCGTGATCGCTGATGGGGATTGGGTTTTCATGGTTCCTTGTCTTTCGGTGTCACGCTCAGGCGAACAAGCCGCCGAGCAATTCGGGGTCGATGAGGATGGGGGCCCGGGCGGAGGGCAGGCGGGTGCGTGCCCATCAGGAAGCCCAGGCGCGCCTGCCCGGCTCTACAGGGTCTCCCCGCCGCCGAACACCTCCTCGACGAGCCTCTGCGTCGCCTTCTGGAACGCCTCTCCCATGGACAGTGCGGCGTCGTCCACGTAGTTCAGAGAGGCGGTCAGGGTCCTGCCGCCGTCGGGCGTGCTGTACATCAGCGCCGCGTGGCCCGTGATGCCGCCGTTGTGGGTGATGACGGTGCCGCCGCCCGGCGCGTCCTGTACGAACACCCCCAGGCCGTAGCCGATCTCCGGGTACGGCGTGCACATCTCGGCCAGCAGCTCGGCCGGCAGCAGCCTGCCGCCCACCAGCGCGGAGATGAACGTGTGGAGGTCCTGGGTGGTCGAGATCATGTCGCCGCCGGTGGAGATCCAGGACGGGTTCTGTCGGGTGACGTCGGCCACCTTCTCCTGGCCGTCCTCCTCATACCGGTAGTAGGCGTGGGCGTGCGGCTCGGGAACGTCCGTCGAGGTGTCCGGCACCACCGTGCCCGACAGCCCGAGCGGCCCCAGGATCAACCGCTGCGTCTCCTCACCGAGCGAGCGGCCGGTGACCTTCTCGACCAGCAGCCGGGCCAGCACGTAGTTGGTGTTGGAGTAGCTCCAGCCGGTCCCCGGCTCGAACCGCGCCGGCTTGGACAGCGCCAGCCGGACCAGCTCCTCCGGCTGGTAGGTCCTGAACCGGTTCTCCACCCACTCCCGGCCCTGATAGACGATCCCGGGCACGTACTCGGGGTAGTGGTCGCCGGTGAAGTTGAACACCCCGCTGGTGTGCTGCAGCAGCATCCGCACCGTGATCCGCCGGTCCAGCCCGAACTCGGGCAGGTAGTCATCCACCGCAGTGTCCAGCCCGATCTCGCCCTCGGCCACCAGCTGCAGCACCACGGTCGCGGTGAAGGTCTTGGTGTTGCTGCCGATCCGGAAGTGCCCGTTCGCCGGCGGCTTCTCGCTCTGGCCCAGCTCGCGCACCCCGGCGCTGCCGACCCACTCGCCCCGCTCATCGTGCACGCGCAGCGTCACCCCGACGAAACCGGAATCGACCATCTCCTGGATGAGCTTCTGCAACTCGGGGCGATCCTGCCCGGCAGGCGGCATGGCCAGGCTGCTGTCCGGGGTGGCCGCTCCCGGCGTGGCCGAAGCGACGTCGAGGGCCTCGGTGATCTTACGGGCCATCTCCGCCATGGTGGGGCTGGCCTCGCCCTTCTGGGGCCGGGTGGCTGCTTCGATGGCGACGATGACGGTTCGGCGGAAGTTGTCGGCCTCTGCCGGAGCCTGCTCCCTGAGCAGGGTCATGGCCGCGGTCAGGGCCGGTAGCACCTGATCGGCGAGTGCCGCGGTGGATTTGACGTTCAGGCCCTTGGGCGCCTTGGCGAGCACGTGCCCGACCAGGCCGGTCGCGGAGGTCAGGGCGATGGAGCCTTCGGTGGCGGCCTTGTGAGGCGAGCCGGCGGCACCGGCGGCCGACATCAGCGACACGGCGCCCCACGCGGCGATCCGCAGGGTGAGCTTGTTCTGCTCATCAAGGGTGACGGACATGATTGCATGCTCCTTTGAACCAATGAGAAAAATTCACTTCGACAGACCATGGTGAAATGCGGTCCCGCTGATGCCCGGGGTGTCGGGATTGCTCAGGTGGGGTCGCCCGAGAAGATCGCCCCCAGCTTCGAGGACGCAATCGCTGAACCGTTCATGGCGTCCACCATCGCCGACCGCTCTGACACCGGGCCGTTGCCGTCCTGACGCGGCCGCTGACACGACACCGCATGGTCGGTGGTGATGCCGGTGACGGCGAACGACGCGACCAGGTCGCCGGTCCGGAGTCAGCCCGTGATCGGGGAAATCCACTCGGTGAGCTGGATCGCCACGCCGTTGGGGTCGGTGAGCTGCATCAGCAGCTCACCCCACGGCTCCAGCCGGAGCGGGATGGTGATGGTGGCGCCTTCACGCCGCAACCGCTCGTACTCGGCAGCAAGGCCGGTGACCGTGAACACCACGATCGCGTCTGCCAGCCCCTGTCCCGGTTGCCACCGCTCGAGGTCGCGCTCCACCAGGATCAGATCGACAGCCGCGTCGTCACGGCCCAACGCGATGAACTGCTCGCCGACCAGGATTTCGCGGAAGCCGAGATGGCTGGTGAAGAACCGGCTGGAAGCGATCGGGTCGGCGACGGTCAGGGATACCGCGGACGAGACGATGTTCATGCCATAGCACCAGAAAAGGACATATCTCCATTCACCTCCCGACAAGCGTGCTCTTTGGCTGGATCAAGCATCACGCCGGGCGGTGCTGCGGATCAACGGCGACTATCGCAACGGTCGTTAACCCCTGGTTGACGGTCTCAGCCGGGCAGCGGTCCCAGGTCGCGCACCACGCGGGCGAGGGCGCGGATGAGGTCGTTCTCCGCGTCGCTGCGCCACACCATCCCGTACGGCAGCGCCTCCATGTCCGTGACAGGCAGATAGACGATGCCGGGGCGCGGGTAGTACCAGGTCACGTGCGTCGGGAAGAGGCAGACCGTATCCCCCATGGCCGTGAGCAGGAAGACGTCCTCGATGGTGTCCACGTGGCCCATCCGGTCGATCGACCGGCCCTTCGGAGTGAGCTTCGGAATGTAGTGGTCGAACCAGTGATCAGGCGCCGGCCCGATGGTCACGTGCTGATAGTCGCTGATCGCCTCCAGGGAGGTCGTGGACCGCTTGGCGAGGGCGTTGTCGGCAGCCACGGACAGCACTCTCGGCTCGGCGAAGAGCAGGGGACCCACGGTCAGGTCGGGTTCCTCCACGGGTAGCCAGGTGACCAGGACGTCGGCCTCACCGTTGCGCAACTGGGCGAACGGATCCGCAAAGCTCGACATCCGCAGGCGCAGCTCCCACTGTGGGTGGCGGGACCGGAAGGTCTCCCAGTACCGGCGCAGCTCCTGGACGTTGACGGGAAACAGGCTGACCCGGAGCCTGCCGGTCTTGCCCCGGCCCGCCAGCCGGGCCCGCTCCAGGCTCTGCGTCAACCCCTGATGCAGCTGGCGCAGGTCGTCGCGGAGCTGCTCACCCACCGGCGTGAGCCGTACATTGCGGCTGTCCCGGGCGAAGAGCGCGACGCCGATGGCCCGTTCCTGCTTCTTGAGCGCCTTGCTGACCGCCGCCACGGAGACGTGCAGCCGCTCCGCCGCGCGGCCGAAGTGCAGTTCCTCGGCAAGGGTCAGAAAGATCTCAATGTCGCGCAGCTCCACACGACCCCTCTCGGTCGATCTCACCATCGAGACCGTTCATTCGGGGCGTAAGTATGACATGTCGGCCCTGTTGGAGCGGTCACCGCGAGTATGACGCGCGTCCGCCAGTCCTCGGGTCGGTCAGCAGCCGGCCTTGTAGAGGATCTTCTGCACCTCCGGCTGGTCCACGTTCTGCGCGGTGACGATGGTGGCGTCCGTCGGGATCGACGGCGTGACCTGCTGCCCCTTGACCGCCGCGACCGCCTGCTCCACCCCCTTGGCCCCGATGTCCCCGGGCAACTGCGCGATGAGCGCCTGTACGACGCCGTCCTTGAGCTGCTTCACCTGCGCGGGCCCCGCGTCGAAGCCCACCATCTTGACCTGACCCAGCTTGCCCGCCTGCTGGAGGGCGGACCCGGCGCCGGTGGCGGAGTTGAGGTTCGCGGCGAAGATCCCCGCCAGATCGGGGTCCTTGGCCAGAGCGGCGTTGACGATCTTGGAAGCCTCGCCGACATCGTTGTGCGAGTACTGCACGCCCAGGAACGTGATCCCGGGATGCGAAGCCTTGATCTCCTCCTCGAACCCCTTGATGCGGGCGTCCACGGTGCTCACGCCCGGGTCCGTGGAGATGACCAGCGCCTTGCCCTTGTCGCCGATCTGCTCCGCCAGCGCCTTGGCCGCCGCCGCCCCGCCCTTGACGTTGTCGGTGCTGATCCTGGACAGGCCGATGCCCGGGTCCTCGACCACCGTGTCCACCAGGATGATCTTTATGCCCTGCTGCTTGGCCTGCGTCAGCGGGGCGATCATGGCCTTGACGTCGGTCGGCGCGATGAGCATGGCGTCCGGCTTGCTCGCCACCACCGAGTTGACGATCGGCGTCTGCAACGTCGGGTCGAACTTCTGCGGCCCCTGGACGTCCAGCGCCACGCCCAGCTCCTTGGCCTTGGCCTTCGCCCCGCAGGCCATGGTCTCGTAGAACTCCTCGCCCGCCAGCCCCTGCACGAGCGTCACCCTGACCTGGCCGCCGCCTCCGCTCTGCCCGCCCTGCCCGCCGCAGGCGGCGATCGTCAACAGCAGCGTTCCCAGAGCTGCCACAGCCTTGCGCATCGTGGTGCCTCCTCCTACTGGTCCCGGGCCCTGCGCCTCCACTGGTCGACGTAGACGGCGGCGACGAGCACGGCGCCCACCACCACCTGCTGCCAGAACGGCCGCACGCCCAGGATCTGGAAGCCGTTCTGCAGCACGACCGGGATGAACACCCCGATGACCGTCCCGGCCACCGTCCCCACGCCGCCGAACAACGAGGTGCCGCCGATCACCACGGCGGCGATGGCCTGCAGGTTGTCGGTGGAGTGGGCGGACACGCCGGTGATGCCGTACTTGGCGAGCGACAGCTGCCCGGCCAGCCCGGCCAGCAGCCCCGCCAGGCCGTATACCTTGATCAGGTGCCGGCGCACGGCCACGCCGCCGCGCCGGGCGGCCTCGGCGTTGGACCCGATCGCGTACGTGTGCCGCCCGAAGCGGGTCCAGGCGAGCATGAGCGCGAGCGCGGCCGTGATGGCGGCGCAGATCCACACGATCAGCGGCACGCCCAGCCAGCGCGCCAGCCCGAGACCGAGGTTCAGGTCCGTGGGGGCGCGCAGATCGACCCCGCCGGTGAGCAGCAGGGCCCCGCCGAGCGACATGCCCAGCGTCCCGAGCGTCACGATCAGCGCGGGGATGCGGCCCAGGGCGATCAGCACGCCGTTCAGCACGCCCCACGCCAGCCCTGTCACCAGGGCGGCCAGGGTGCCGAGCGCGAGCGAGCCGGTGGCGTCCATGACCTCGGCGGCCGCCACGGCCGAGAACACCAGCACCCCGCCCACCGACAGGTCGATCCCCGCCGTGATGATCACGTACGTCATGCCGGTGGCGAGCAGCAGCAGGATGGCCGCGTCGCTGACGAGGTTGAGCAGGTTGAACGAGGTGGGGAACGTGGTGGGCGCCAGGATCGAGAACGCCGCCAGCAGCGCGACCAGCACCAGGCCGATCCACACGACCTGCAGCTCCCCCAGCCGCACCCCCTTCATACGCCGCCCTCCCGCCCGCCGGGACCAGGGCCGTCCGGCGCGCCGTCCCCGTCCGGCGCTTCCTCCCGCGCTTCGATCGCGCCGGTCATGGCCCCGACCAGCTCCTCCATCGAGACGCGCGCGGTCTCGAAGCGGGCCACCCGGCGTCCGAGCCGCAGCACCTCCACCCGGTCGGACACCGCCATCACGTCCTGCATGTTGTGGCTGATCAGCACCACGGACACGCCCGAGTCGCGCACGCCGCGGATGAGGTCGAGCACGCGCTGGGTCTGCACGACCCCGAGCGCGGCCGTGGGCTCGTCCATGAACACCACCCGCCGCGCCCACGTCACCGCCCTGGCCACCGCGACGCCCTGCCGCTGCCCGCCGGACAGGCCGGAGACCGGCGCGGTCTGGGACGCGAGCCGCACGCCGAGCCGTTCGCACGCCTCGCGCGTGGCCCGGCGCATGGCGGCGTTGTCCAGCACGCCGAGCAGGCCGAGGAGGCCGGGCCTGAGCAGTTCCCTGCCGAGGAAGAAGTTGGCCGCGGGGCTGAGGTCGGCGCAGAGCGCGAGGTCCTGGTAGACGGTCTCGATCCCGGCGCCCCTGGCCTCCTCGGCGGAGCCGAACGCCACCGGCTCGCCGTCGACCTCGACCGTCCCGGCGTCCGGCCGTTCGACGCCCGAGAGGATCTTCGCGAGCGTGGACTTCCCCGCGCCGTTGTCGCCGATCAGCGCGACCACCTCGCCGGGCCGCAGGGTGAAGTCCGCGCCGCGCAACGCCTCGACGTGGCCGTAGCTCTTCATGATCCCGCGGGCGGCGATCAGTGGTACGGCCATAAGAACATCAAGAAGCCGATTGACATCGTTGTCAAGGCCGCGCGGCCGTCAGGGCACCCGCGACCCCGCCGCGAGATCGTGGTAGGCCTCCCACAACTCGCCCAGGAACAGCCGGCCGAACCGCACCAGCCCCGCGGCCCCGTCGGGCCCCCACGTGCGGAATGTCGTCAGCTGGTGCAGGAAGTCCGGCAGGTGGATGCGGATGATCCCCGCGGCGACCACCTCGGCCTCCGCGTCGTCCACCGGGCGGGTGTGCCCGCGCAGGATCCGGACGTACAGGGTGGAGGTGTCGGACCACAGGTCGGCCCCGGGGTCGTCGTGCACGTCCTTGACCCCGGTGAGCGTCAGCGGGACGTCCCCGTCGCCGGTGAAGTGCAGGCGGTAGAGCATGCGCCGCCGGGCCGGGTCCTCGCCCGCCACGAACAGGTTGAACGACCCGCCCTCCACCCGCAGGCGGCCGCCTCCGAGCACGGGACAGCTCACCCACCCGGCGGCGGACGCCTCGTGCCCGGCGTCGGCCACGAACCGTTCGACGTCGCCGGCGGTGATGGTCAGGTGGACCGCCAGCGGGTGCCCGTTCGCGCGTCCCAGCCGCTCGCCCTCCTCCGGGTCGGCGGAGCCGGGCATGACGTGGCCGCGCATCTCCTCGGTGAAGCTCAGGCCGGACGAGACCTCCGCGCGCCGCGCCGCCGTCCGGGGCGCGGTCTCCAGGACGTGCTCGCAGGCCCGGTCCGAGATCGCGGCGATGGTCAGGGAGGGGTTGACGCCGACCGGGCCGGGCACGCAGGCCCCGTCCAGGACGTACAGGCCCGGATGCCCGAACACCTCGCCGTACTCGTCCACGACGCCCTCCGCGGGGTGGCGGCCCATCGGGGCGCCGCCGAGCGGGTGCACCGTGATCACCTTGCGGGCCAGCCACAGGGGGTTGTCGCGGTAGTCGGCCCGCAGGATCCGCGCCATGTCCCGCATGACTCCGCGCATCGTGGTGAAGTACGGCATGGACGTGGCGGTCGTCCAGTCGACGTCGAGGTAGCCGCGGCGCAGGCGCATGACGCCGTCGGGGATGTCGCGGCCCATGCCGAGCAGGCCCAGCGACCCGTCGGACAGGTGCCCGTCGCCGAGCAGCGCGGCCAGTTCGGCGTTGATCCGGCTGCTCGGCGAGTGGCTCAGCAGGGCCCCGATCCTGCGCAGCACGAACCTGCCGGCCCTCCTGGCCTGGCCGCGCACCCCCGCGAACTCCCCCAGCCACTCGGCGAAGGGCGGGTAGCCCGCGTCCTCGACCAGGAAGCCCCGGCGGTCCCCGTGCCCCGAGTCGGCCGCGTCCGGCACCCGGATGGCGCTGGTGATCACGGGTCCGCGGCTGCCCTCCAGCGAGCGGTGGCGGCCCGCGCCGTCGCGGGCGTCCGTGACCAGCGTGAGGAGGTCGCCGTTGCCGCTGAAGCGGGCCCCGAGCATGGGGCTCAGGCCGGGGAACTCCGATCCGCAGGTCAGCAGCAGGTACGTCGTCCCGAGCGTGCCCGCGGCCAGGACGAGCCGGTCACAGGTGATCGTGCGCTGGGCCAGCCGCCGGGTGTTGACCCGCCGCCGGTCCTCGCGCGGTTCGTGCACCACGTAGCTCACGGCGTAGCCGCCGCCGGGAGCGGGGGCGAGCCACCGTACCTCGTGCAGGGTGCGCAGGTCGGCGCCGGCGTGCCGGGCCGCCGACAGGTAGGTGTGGTCGAGGGAGTTCTTGGCGCCGTCGTTGCAGCCGAGGTCGCACTCGCCGCGCAGCCGGCACGTCGTACGCGGCAGGCCGTGCAGGTTGCCGTACTCCGGGTCCGGGATGGGCAGGCCGGGAGCGGGATGGCCGCCGGGCTCCGGGGCGAAGGCGACGGCCAGCGGCGGCAGCTCCCACTCCAGCCCCAGCCGCCCGGCCGCCTCGCGCATGGCGAGGGTCTTGGCCGTGGTGTCGTACGGCGGCTGGCCGAGGGGGTAGCGCTGCGGCTTGAGCATCCGCTCCACGGCGTCGTAGTGCGGGTCGAGGTCGGCCCGCGTGACGGGCCAGTGCTCGTGGCCGCCGCCGGGCAGCGGGCTCTCCTTGACGAACCACCGCTCCGGCTTGCGCAGCAGCACATTGGCGTAGATGAGGGAGCCGCCGCCGAGCCCGCTGGAGACGGCCGCGCCGAGCCCGCGGAAGCTCCACAGGTCGAACAGGCCGTACAGGCCCTCGCTCGGATCCCACAGGTTGCGCGCCATCGCGGCGGGCGCGCGCGGGAACGACCCCGGCGGGTACGGCCGGCCGCGCTCCAGCACGACCACCCGCAGCCCCGCTTCCGCGAACCGGTAGGCCGCCACCGCGCCGCCGAACCCCGAGCCCACCACGACGACGTCGGCGTGCTCGCGGGCAGGACGTCTTGCCTGGTCAGAACCGTTATGGCGCATTGTCTCCCCCTCGTCGGGACAGGTCCGAAAAGTCGGGGAGATGTAGAATGCAAGAGTAACCGATCGGTGAGCTGACCACCGGAACCAGGAAGTCCAGGAGTCCAGACCAGGTCTGCCGGCCCGGGGCCGGCAGCGGCCCGAGATCGTGGCGATCGGTATGCATGGACGACCCGCTACACACGAACGCGTCGTACCCTTCACCGCCGGAGACGGCAAGAACCTGCGCCTCGTCAACGTGCGCGGGCACGCCCCGCCGGCCAAGGCCCCGGTCCTCCTCGTGCACGGCGCGGGGGTCCGGTCCAAGGTGTTCCGTGCGCCGGTGCCCGCCAGCGTCGTCGACATGCTCGTCTCGCAGGGCTACGACGTCTGGCTGGAGGACTGGCGGGCCAGCATCGACCTGCCGCCCAACCCGTGGACCCTCGACCAGGCGGCGGGATACGACCACCCCGCCGCGGTGCGCAAGGTCGTCGAGGAGACCGGGGCCGACCGGATCAAGGCGATCATCCACTGCCAGGGCTCGACCTCGTTCATGATGTCCGCGTGCGCGGGCCTGGTGCCCCAGGTTGACACGATCATCACGAACGCGGTGTCCCTGCACCCGATCGTGCCGCGCTGGTCGCGGGCCAAGCTCCGGTACGCGGTGCCGGTCACGCGCAGGTTCCTGTCCTACCTCGACCCGTCCTGGGGCGACCACCCGCCGCCGGGCGCGGCCGCGCTGATCACCCAGCTGGTCAAGGCCGCCCACGCCGAGTGCGGGAGCACGGTGTGCAAGCTGGTCAGCTTCACGTACGGCAGCGGGTTCCCCGCGTTGTGGCGGCACGAGAACCTCGGCGCGGCCACGCACGACCTCTGGATCCCGCACGAGTTCGGCCCGGTGCCGCTGACCTTCTTCCGGCAGATGGACAAATGCGTGCGCAGCGGCCACCTGGTCAGCTACGAGCACATCGACGGCCTGCCGGACGACTACACGGCGCAGGAACCGCGTACCGACGCCCGGATCGTCTTCCTGGCGGGCGAGCTGAACCGCTGCTTCCTCCCGGAGAGCCAGCGCCGGTCCTACGACTTCTTCTCCCGCTTCGCCCCCCACCACTCCCTGCACCTTCTCTGCGGCTACAGCCATCTGGACGTGTTCTTCGGCGAGCGCGCCCACCGCGACGTCTTTCCGCTGATCATCGAGGAGCTGGCCGGCACGCCGGCCCGGCACAGGGGGGACCGATGACCTTCACCGCACGACGCCGGCGCCCAGCCGGCAGAGTCGCCGGCCGATTCGCCAACGTGGACGGCATCCCGTTCCGGATGCCGGTGGGGACGCGGAGCAGCCCGGCGTTCATCGCCGCCTACCCGATCGACCCGCGCGGCGCGCGTGAGGCGCTGCCGGAGGAGCTGAGCCCGTACCGGATCCGCGGCGAGGGAGTGCTGCTGATCGCGGTCGTGGACTACCAGGACACCCCGATCGGCACGTACGTGGAGTTCTGCACCGGGATCCTGTGCACGCAGGGCGGCCGGCCCGCTCCGCCGCTGCTCCCGCTGCTGTTCCGCTCGGCCTTCGGCACCGGCGTCCACATCGGCGACATGCCGGTGAGCACCGAGATCTCCGTCAAGGGCGGCCTCGGCATCTGGGGCATGCCCAAGCGGCGCGCCTCGCTCGACTTCGTCACCGACGGGTCCACGGTCAGCAGCCAGTACGACCTCGACGGGCGGCTGGTCATGCGCGTGGACGTGCCGCGCCCGGCGCGGGCGTGGCTGCCGATGCGGTTCACCGGTGTCGGCTACGCCTCCTTCCGCGGGATGCTCTGGAAGTCGTCCGTCACGCTCTGCGGCCGGATGGGCCTGTCGTGGGGCGGCGGGCCGGAGAGCCGGCTCCTGCTCGGCGACCACGAGCGGGCGGACTGGCTGAAGCGGCTGGACATCCGCGACCGGCCGTTCCTGACCGCCTTCATCCCCTCCGTGCGCGGGGTGCTCCACGACCACGTGGAGGGCTGGTTCCGCACGTCGGATACACCGCCCCCGCCGCCCCGGGAGGGCCTGGAGTCCGTGGTCGGGCTGGGGCTCGGGCAGGACCGGCTGCCGCCTCCCGACCGCGCGGCGACGGACCGCCTCCTGGGCCTGCCCCGGCCGCGCGAGTACGCGGCGCCGATGCCGTAGCCGACCACTCACAGAAACCCGCTGCCGACCGCCCACGGGGAGATCCGATGAAGCACCGACTCCGTACCGCCGCGCGCCTCACCGCCGCCTCCGCCCACGCCACCGCGCCCGCGCCCGAACGCGCCGAAGCGCCCGAGCGCGTCCGGCCGCCCGCCGGGCGGGAACCGCCGGTCGCCGGGGCGGGCTATCGCCGCTCGTGGTTCTGGACCGCCTACGACGCGCTGGCCCGGGCGCTCGACCACCGCTTCGGCTGGGACCGGCTGCCCACCCCGCTCGGCCTGGCGGTCCTGGTGGGCATCCGCGACCGGCTGCGCAAACAGAACCTGTACGACACCGGCCACCTGCCCTCCGTCGGCCCGCCGCCCCCCGTCCCGGACCCGAAGGGCCACGACGTACGGCGGACCGCAAACGGCTCGTACAACGACCTGGACCATCCGGCCATGGGCATGGCCGGGACCCGGTTCGGGCGGAACGTCCCGTTGGACCACGCGTTCGCCGAGCCTCCCGAGCGGGTCATGACGCCGAACCCGCGCACGATCAGCCGGCGGCTCATGACGCGGACCGAGTTCCAGCCCGCGCGCTCCCTCAACGTCCTGGCCGCGACCTGGCTGCAGTTCATGATCAGGGACTGGTTCAGCCACGGGATCAGCCCGTCCGAGGACCCGTGGACCATCCCGCTGGAGCCGGGCGACGACTGGCCCGAACCCCTGCTGAGGATCCCGCGGGTCCCTCCCGACCCGACCCGCCCGCCCGGCTACGAGGGCCCCGCGACCTCGCTCAACACGCTCACCCACTGGTGGGACCTGTCGCTCGTCTACGGACTGAGCGACGAGGAGCAGCGCGCCCTGCGCACCGGAACCCGGGGGAGGATCCGCCATCGCCCGTCCGGGACCCGGGCGATGGCGGGCGGCAAGGCCGACCCGACCCGCGAACCGGGCTTCTGGCTCGGCCTGGTGATGATGCAGGGGCTGTTCGAGCACGAGCACAACGCCATCTGCGAACGGCTGCACGCCGAGTATCCGGCCTGGGGCGACGACGAGCTGTTCGAGCGCGCCAGGCTGATCAACGCCGCGCTCGTCGCCAAGATCCACACCGTGGAGTGGACGCCCGCGGCCATCAGCCACCCCACGGCGGTGACCGGCCTGCGGGCGAACTGGTGGGGCCTGGCCTCCGAGCCGATCAACAGAGCGCTGGGCAGGATCAGCCGGAGCGAGACGATCAGCGGCATCCCGGGTTCACGCACCGACCACTTCGGGGTGCCGTTCAGCATCACCGAGGAGTTCGCGGCCGTCTACCGGATGCACCCGCTGATCCCCGACGACTACAGCCTGCGCCACCTGCGCGACGACTCCAGGATCCGCGACACCACGCTGCGCGAGCTGTCCGGCCCCGCGGCGCTGCGGGTCGCCTCGGCCATCTCGGCCGCCGACCTGCTGTACTCCTTCGGGACCGAGCACCCGGGCGCGATCGTCCTGCGCAACTTCCCGCGCCTGCTGCAGGAGTTCGAACGCCCCGACGGCAAGCTGGTGGACCTGGCGGCCACGGACCTGATCCGCTGCCGGGAGCTGGGCGTGCCCCGCTACAACGAGTTCCGCAGGCTGCTCGACCTGCCGCCGGCGAGCGGGTTCGACACGCTCACGGACGACCCGGCGCTGGCGGAGGAGCTGCGCGAGGTGTACGCGGACCGGCTGGAGGACGTCGACCTGGTCGTGGGCATGTTCGCCGAGAAGCGCCCGGAAGGGTTCGCCTTCAGCGACACGGCCTTCCGGGTCTTCATCCTCATGGCCTCGCGGAGGCTCAACAGCGACAGGTTCTTCACCCCTGACTACGCCGAGCGCGTCTACACGAGGGCAGGGCTGGACTGGATCGCGAACAGCAGCATGGCCTCAGTGATCCTGCGCCACCATCCGGAGCTGCGTCCCGCCCTGCACCACGTGGGCAACGCGTTCGCGCCGTGGCGCCGGTCCGGCGTCACGGCCTGAGGCGCCGTCCCCGCCGCGTCAGGCGAGCCGGTCGTCGTCCGACGGCAGATTGACGCCCGCCGCGGCGGGGACCGGCATCCCGGCCTCCACCCAGGCCAGCAGCTTCGTGCCGGGGCAGTCGGTGTTGCCCACCTGAAGGTGGGCGCGCTTGGCCAGCGTACGGCCGGCCTTGGCGCAGGCCTCGTCGTACAGGGCGCGGATCGCCATCTTCACGGCGTCGGTCGGGCTGTTCATCCCGATGTAGGCGCAGCCGATGCCGCTGACGTTGTGATCCGTGGCGTGGGCTCCCCGCACGTCCCAGCCGCGGCCCTCGTACACGGTGCCGTCGTCCCGTACGAGGAAGTTGTAGCCGATGTCGTTCCACCCCCGCTCGTCCATGTGGAAGTCCTGGATCTGCCGCGGCGTCTGCGTCGTCGGTCCCTCGCTGTGGTGGACGACGAACTCGGTGCGCTTCGCCCACGGGACCTTGACGACGGCGTCCGGGTCTCTCGGCGGGCGGGCGTTCCAGGTACCGCGCTTGACGATCTTGATCGCCATGGTCTCCCCCTAGTTAAGTGCTCGACTTTCGCAGGTTAGGCAGCGGAGGAGCGGGTGAGAGAAATGCGACGCGCGGGGATGCCGGGATCGTTGGCCATATTTCATCCTGTCTTGGGCGACTTGGGCCTTGATGGGCAGATGGCCCAAGAATGTGCTGGTTGATGGGTAGGGGCACCGTCAAGGCGCCCCTTTCCCGTTACGCGGTGCAGTCGTAGAGGCCGTCCTGGCCGTCCACGGCCTTGCAGTTCTGCTGGACCCAGGTGGTCACCTCGGTGTTGCCCCGGCCCGGACCGCCGCGGTCGCCGCCCGACAGAACGTAGCGGAGTTGCCCGGAGGAGGTGAGCTCTTTGAGGCGATCCACGGTCATGGCGGCGTCGCTGCCGGTGAAGCCGCCCATGGCGAGCACGGGCTTGCCGGTGGACAGGATGGTCGGCGAGGCCTGCATGGCGCTGTTCACGGCGACCAGCCAGGTGGCCTTGCCCTGGTTCGCCAGGAGGTACTTCACCATGGAGTCGCTCATCCCGCCGCCGGGGCCGCCGCCCATGAAGCCCGCCCGGCCGGTCCGTCCCGTCCCATCGCCAGCGTCCTGCCCGCCGGGCATCTCACCGTCAGGCATCTGCCCGGTGGGCATCTGGCCGCCGGGGAACTGACCGCCCGGGAACTGACCGCCCCGGAACTGGCCGCCCATCCGGCCGAAGCCCATCTGTCCCGCGTTCGGGCCGGCTGTCGGGTTCGTCCCGTTCACCTGCGACCCCAGTGGTGTGACGGCGTACGCGGCGGGCCCGGCCAGCCCGGCGACCACCGTGGCCGCCAGCGCGAGGGCGGCGATCCTGACCGTCACCTGCGCCCGTACCCTTGCCAGCACCAGCACCACCACGGCCGCCAAGGTCGCCCCGAGCACGACCCAGGCCAGCCACGGCGCCCAGTCGGGCGTGCGGCGCAGCACCACGAACGACCAGCCGCCCGTCAGCGCCACCGCCAGCGGCAGCACCCAGGCCCAGGTCCGCGAGCGGCGATACTCCTGCCACATGGCCACCCCGCCCAGTCCGCACAGAGCGGCCACGGCGGGCGCCATCGCGGTCGTGTAGTACGGGTGGAAGGTGCCGCTGGAGAAGCTGAACACGACGTAGTGGACGACCAGCCAGCCACCCCACACCAGCCACGCCGCCCCGGACGGGCCCTCGATCCGGCGCACCCGCATGACCGCGGCGAACGCCAGCGCCACCACGCAGAACGGCAGCAGCCAGGAGATCTGCCCCGCCAGGATGTCGTTGAACAGCCGCCCGGCCCCGGACTCCCCGCCGAAGCCGCCACCGCCGCCACCACCGGGTCCGCCGCCGGGGCCACCGCCCTGGCCGAAGATCCGGCCGAGCCCGTTGTAGCCGATCACCAGGTCCCAGACGGAGTTGTCCGTGGAGCCGCCGACGTACGGCCGCGAGTCACGGGGCCAGAGGTCGACGATCACCATCCACCAGGCGCTCGACACCAGCATGACCAGACCGGCCGCCAGCAGGTGCCCCACCCGCCTGAGCCACGGCACGCGGGCGCACAGCAGGTACGCCGACGCGAAGGCCGGCACCACCAGGTACGCCTGGAGCATCTTCGCGTTGAAGGCCAGCCCCACGAAGAACGCGCACACCAGCAGCGACCGCAGGCGCCCGGTACGCAGCGACTCCAGGCAGAACCAGGCCGCCAGCACGAGCAGCAGCACGAGGATCGTGTCGGGGTTGTTGTCCCGGTTGATGGCCACGGTGATCGGGGTGAGCGTCATGACCACGGCCGCGACCAGGGCCGCCGCGTCGGCGTACGTCCTCCCGGAGCAGGCGCGGCGCACGGCCGAGTAGACGAGTCCGACGGCGGCCACCCCCGCGAGGGCCTGCGGGAGCAGCATGCTCCACGTGCCGTAGCCGAAGATCCGCGCGGACAGCCCCATCACCCACAGCGCCAGCGGCGGCTTGTCCACGGTGATGAACGACCCGGCGTCGAGCGCGCCGAAGAAGAACGCCTTCCAGCTCTGCGTGCCGGACAGGACGGCGGCGGCGTAGTACTCGTTGGCGTTGCCGCTCAGCCCCCACGCGTACAGGACGAACGCGACGGCGAGCACCGCCCACATGGCGGGCCGCGACCAGCGCGGGTCCTCCTCGGCGCCCAGCAGGACGCGTGCGGGCAGGCTGCGGCTCGTTGCGGCCCGGTGCCCGGGCCGCATGGCGGTGGCGGTCATCGTGCCGTCCTCCGCCTGGGGTTGAAGACCCACACCCGCAGCAGCAGGAAGCGGACGAGCGTGGCCGCCGCGTTGGCGATGATGACCGCGACCAGCTCCACCCCGTGCGAGACGCCGGCGGGCAGCAGCGCGAGGCTCCCCGAGGTGAGCGCCAGCCCGACGAGGAACGCGATCAGGCCCTCGAACTGGTGCCGCATCGCCCCGACCGAGCCCTTGACGCCGAACGTGAAGCGGCGGTTCGCGGCGGTGTTGGCCACGGCCGTGACCAGCAGCGCGACCGCGTTGGCGGCCAGCGGCGAGACGATCTGCCGCAGCAGCGAGAACAGCGCCAGGTACGCCAGCGTGCTCACCACGCCGACGATCGCGAACCTGGGCAGCTGCTTGGCCATCCCCTTCGGCAGCTCGGCCCGCTCGACCCGGGCCGGCACCGGGATGCGGGCCGCCCCCGACAGCGTCTTACGCGCGACCCTGGCCAGGCCGCGCAGGTCGTCGAGCGCGGTCTGGATGATGTCGACCCGGCTGTCCGGATCGTCCACCCAGTCCACGGGCACCTCGTGGATGCGCAGCCCGTGCCGTTCGGCGAGCAGCAGCAGCTCGGTGTCGAAGAACCACTGCTCGTCCTCGACGCCGGGCAGCAGCGCCTGCGCGATCTCCGTACGGACGGCCTTGAACCCGCACTGCGCGTCCGAGAACCCGGCCCCCATCACCGAGCGCAGCAGCAGGTTGTACGAGCGGGAGATGAACTCGCGCTTCGGCCCCCGCTCGACCCGGGACGCCCTGGCCAGGCGGGTGCCGATGGCCAGGTCGCTGTGGCCGGACAGGAGCGGCGCGACCAGCGGGAGGAACGCGTCGAGGTCGGTGGACAGGTCCACGTCCATGTAGCTGACGACGTCGGCCTCGCTCTGCGACCAGACCAGCCGCAGCGCCCGGCCGCGGCCCTTCTCGTCGAGGTGCACGGCCCGCACGTGCGGGAGCTCCTGAGCGAGCTCCGTGGCGATCTGCCAGGTGTTGTCGGTGCTGGCGTTGTCGGCGATCGTGATGCGGAAGCCGTAGGGGAAGTTCCCGGTGAGGTACGTCTGCAGCCGGGTGATGCTCTCGCGGAGCGCCCGCTGCTCGTTGTAGACCGGGACGACCACCTCGACCAGGCGCGTCCTTACTGCTGTTATCTCCATGCAGCCAGCTCACGGGTCGGGTCTTTAACGGGACTTATCCGATTCTGAGTTACGCATGAGAGTTCCGGGAAGGTCCATTGTCGCGATCGCTCCACCACCGGGCGCGTTCGCCAGACGTACCTCTCCCCCGGCCTCCGCGACGGCCTGCGCCACGATCGCCAGGCCCAGCCCGGATCCGGGCAGGCCACGGGCGGACGGGGAGCGCCAGAAGCGCTCGAAGACGTGCGGCAGCTCCTCCTCCGGCAGTCCCGGGCCGTGGTCCCGCACGGACAGCCGGCCGTGCCACAAGGACACCTCGACCTGGCCGCCGGGACTGAACTTTGCGGCGTTGTCGATGAGGTTGAGCACGGCGCGTTCGAGGGAGGTGGCGCTGCCGACGACGTACCAGGGTCTGAGGTCGCTGACCACCTCGGCGCCGCGCAGCCTGGCCCGCTCGACGGCCGCCGTCACGACCTCGTGGAAGGGCAGCTCGACGTGCGGCTCGTGCTCGGTGTCGCCCCTGGCCAGCTGGAGGAGGTCGGCGACGAGCGTGGACAGCTCGGCGAACTGGGCCTTGACGTTGGTGAGCAGGCGTTTCTTGGCGTCGGGGTCGAGGCTGCGGCCCGTCTGCTCGCTGCGGAGGAGGAGGTCGATGTTGGTGCGCAGGGTGGTCAGGGGGGTGCGCAGCTCGTGGCCGGCGTCGGCGACGAGCTGCTTCTGACGCTCGCGGGAGCCGGCCAGGGCGGTGGTCATGGCGTTGAAGGAGGATGAGAGCCGGGCGATCTCGTCGTTGCCTTCGACGGGGATGTGAGTGTCGAGGTCCTCGGTCTGCGCGATGTGCTCGACCGCCTTTGTCAGGCGACCCACGGGACGCAACGCGGCCCGGGCGATGAGCAAGCCGGCGGTCGCCGCGGCCAGCACGCCCAGCGCGGCCACCGCGCCGAGAAGCAACGCCACCATCTTCAGCGTGTTGCGCAGCTGACCGAGTGGGACGGCATCCATCACAGCCATGCCCGGCCCCACATTCTCGGTGAGGATGCGCATCTCCGTGCCGTCGTCGGTAACCCCGTTGTGCCAGTGCTTCGCCCCCGGGCTGGCGGCCACCCCTTTGTCCTCCTCGGTGACCACGAGAGCGGCGCTCGTGTAGCACGGAGGACGGTCATCGGCGAAGATGAGCTGGGTGGTGCCCGGCGGGCCGTAATGGTCCTGGGGGTTCGGGACCGGGCCACACTCGCGCTGGAGCCACTCCAGCTGCCCGCGTGGACTCTTGCCGGGCGGGTTGCCGAGCTGCCGGTCCACCTGCTCGTACAGCTGGTGCCGGACGATCATGAAGCACGCACCCGCGCTGACCGCCACCGCCAGGGCGACGGCGACCGCGACCAGGAGTGTGAGGCGGGTGCGGAGGCTGCGCCAGATCACGGCGTGGCCCGTAGGACGTACCCCACCCCGCGCACCGTGTGGATCACGCGGGGCTGCCCCCCGGCCTCGGTCTTGCGCCGCAGGTACATGACGTACACGTCGAGCGAGTTGGACGTCGGCTCGAAGTCGAACCCCCACACCTCGCTGAGGATCTGGTCCCTCGTGAGCACCTGACGCGGGTGCGCCAGGAACAGCTCCATCAGCAGGTACTCGGTCCGCGTCAGGTCCAGCCGGCGATCGGCGCGCGTGACCTCCCTGGTCGCCAGGTCCATGCGCAGGTCGCCGTACGTGAGCGTGTCGGCGCCCTCGGCGGGACTCGAGCTCAGCGCGCCCCGCCGCAGCAGCGCGCGGACGCGGGCCAGCAGCTCGTCCAGCTCGAACGGCTTGACGAGATAGTCGTCGGCCCCCGCGTCGAGCCCCGAGACCCGGTCGCCCACCGCGTCGCGGGCGGTGAGCATGAGGACCGGGATGTGGTTGCCCGAGGCGCGCAGACGCCGGCACGCGGTCAGCCCGTCGAGCCGGGGCATCATGACGTCGAGCAGCACGGCGTCGTAGGTGTCGGCCGCGACCGCGTCCAGCGCCGCCTGCCCGTCGTTGGCCGTGACGACCTTGTAGCCCTCGAACTCCAGGCTCGACTGCAGCGCCTCGCGCAACGCGGGCTCGTCGTCCACCACCAGCAACCGTGCGGGCTCACTCATGCGACAAACGCTAGAGGCTCATCATGAAAACCTGATAAACGCCATCATGCGCGTTCCATGAGATCACCACGCCACCGGCATCGCCTTGAGCCCGAAGATGGGGCCGTCGCTCTTGATCGGCAGCTCCTCGTCCGCCGCGGTGACCCGCAGGCCGGGGATGCGCTCGAACAGCGTGCGCAGCGCGATCTCCATCTCGGCCCTGGCCAGGTTCTGGCCGAGGCACTGGTGGACACCGTACCCGAACGCCACGTGGTGGCGGGCCCCGCGCTCGACGTCGAACTCGTCCGGCCGCTCGAACGCCCGCTCGTCCCTGTTGGCGGAGGCGCCGAGCACGAAGATGCCCTCGCCCTCCCTGACGAGCTGTCCGTCGATCTCCTGGTCCTCGACGGCCACCCGGTCGAACGCCACCCAGTCCACGATCGAGTGGTAGCGCAGCAGCTCGTCCACCGCCATGGGCCACTTGTCCGGGTTCTCGCGCAACGCGGCGAGCTGGGCGGGGTGGCGCAGGAGGGTGAGGGCGGAGAGCGGGATCATGTTCGCGGTGGTCTCGTGGCCCGCGACGAGCAGCAGGAAGGTCACGCCCACCAGCTCGGCATGGGTGAGCTGACCGCTCTCGATCAGCCGCCCGAGCAGGTCGTCCTTGGGCTGCTGCTCCGCCTTGGCGACCAGGGTGTCGAGGTAGTCCCTGAGCGCCATGATCGCGGCGAAGCTCGCGTCGGGGCCGTCGGCGCTGGAGAGCATCTCGCGGGTGCGCGACTGGAAGAACTCGCGGTCGTCGAGGGGGACGCCGAGCAGCTGGCAGATGACCAGCGACGGCAGCGCCAGCCCGAACGCCTCCACCAGCTCCGCCTCGTCGCCCTTGGCCAGCATGTCGTCGATGAGCTCGTCCACGGTGCGCTGGATGCCGGGCCGCAGCTCCTTGACGCGCCTGACGGTGAACTCGGGGATGAGCAGCCGCCGGAACCGGCCGTGCTCGGGCGGGTCGAGGTCGATGAAGTGTCCGATCGCGAACTCCTTCGCCGCGGCCCGCTCCTCGGGGGTGGGCGGCTCCGGCCTGAACGCCCAGTTGGGGTGACCGGGGGTCGCCGGGTTGGTGCTGATGCCCGTGCCCGACAGGACCTGTTTGGCCGCGGCGTGCCGGGTGACGAGCCAGACGTCCCCGCCGGGGAGCGAGGCTCGTACGAGGGGGGCCTGCTCGCGCATCCGCTCGTACTCGGGCGGGGGCGCGAACGGGCAGGTGCGCTGGGCAGGGAAGGTTTCGGCCATAGTCTGCTCCCGTACAAGCCGGATCGCATTGCTTACTTACGTGAAAGTAAGCAATCGCGGGCCGGCCGTCAAGTGATGGGAGCGGGATGGCAGGGCGGCGGACGGACACCAGGGACCGGATCCGGCAGGTGGCGCTGGAGCTGTTCGCCGAGCAGGGGTACGAACAGACCACGCTGCAGGAGGTGGCCGAGCGGCTGCAGATCACCAGGCCGGCGCTCTACTACCACTTCAGCACCAAAGAGGCGATCCTGGAGAGCGTCGGCGAGCGGCTGGCCGAGTCGATCGACGAGCTGGTGGAGTGGGGGCACGCGCAGCCCAAGACCCCCGGGTCCAGGCAGGAGATCCTGCGGCGGATCGGCGAGCTGCTGGAGGGGCAGTGGCGGCCCCTGTTCAAGTTCGCTCAGGTCAACCAGGGCGTGATGCAGGGCCTGCCGGCCGGTGAGCGGATGCAGGCCGGGATCGTCAAGATGGTGTCCCTGCTGGAGGATCCGGAGTCCGGCCCGGTGCGGAAGTTCGAGGCCCGGCTGGCGGTGTTCGCGGTGATCCTGGGCAGCGTGCCGTTCCTCTTCGACCTGGACGTGCCGGAGGCGGAGCGGTCGGCCGTGGCCATGGAGGTGGCCACGAGGCTGATCTCGGAGGATTAGCCCGAGGGGATCAGCGGGATCAGCGCTTCAGCACCGACATGGCCGCGTTGTGGCCGGCGATCCCGCTCACGCCGCCGCCCCTGCGGGCGCCGGCGCCGCACATCAGGATGCGCTCGTGCTCGGTCTCCACACCCCACCGCTCGCCCTCTTCCGCGTACGGCCAGCTCAGGTCGGTGTGGAAGATGTGGCCGCCGGGCAGTCCGGCCTCGTTCTCGAGGTCGACCGGGGTCTTGGCCTCGGCGCACAGGCTGCCGTCGGGGGCCCTGAGCAGGCATTCCTCGATGGGCTCGGCGAGGACGGAGTTGATGGAGGCGAAGGTGGCGTCCAGGGCGGCTTTTCTCGCTTTATCCGGATTTTTCCGGAAAAGGCGGGCGGGCATGTGGAGGCCGAACAGCGTCATCGTCTCGGCCCTGCCCCTCAGCTCGGGCCCGAGGATCGACGGGTCGGTCAGCGAATGGCAGTAAACCTCGGCCGGCGGCAACTCCGGGATCTCCCCGCGCGCCGCCTGCTCGTAGGCCGCGGCGAGCTGGTCGCGGCTCTCGTTGATGTGGAACGTGCCGCTGAAGGCCGCCCGCGGGTCCACGGACGCGTCCTTCAGCCGGGGCAGCCTCGTCAGCACCATGTTGACCTTCAGCTGCGCGCCCTCCGGGACCTCCCCGGGCCTGCCCAGCACCCGGTCGAGCACGGCCGGCGGCAGGTTGACCAGCACGTGGCCGCCGTTCACCGTGTGCTCGCCGCCCTCGTCCGCGAACGTTACCTCGCCGGACGGCGAGATCCCGACGATCTCGGCCCCGGTCCTGATCTCGGCGCCCGCCCGCCTGGCGGCCGCCTCCAGCGCCCCCGAGACGGCGCCCATGCCGCCGACGGGGACGTTCCACTCGCCGGTGCCGTCGCCGATCACGTGGTAGAGGAAGCACCGGTTGGCGAGCAGGTCGGTGGCGGGGTCGGCGAACGTGCCGATGAGCGCGTCGGTCAGCACCACACCGCGCACGGTGTCGTCCCCGAACCGTTCCTCCACGGTCCGCCCGATCGGCCGCCGGAACAGGTCCCGCCACGCCTCGGGGCCGACGAGCCGTTCGACCTCGGCGGCGGACGGGAGGGGTTCGAGCAGCGTGGGCGCCAGCGCCTGCGCCACGCGCGCGGTCATGGCGTAGAAGTCCTGCCACGCCTGGTGGTCGGCCGCGCCGCCGGTGACACCCCTGAACGAGGCCGCCGTGGCCGCCGCGTCCTCGTTGTCGACGAGCAGGCCGGTGCCGCCCTTGGGCGTGTACGAGGCGTAGCGGCGGCGGCGCAGCTCCAGGTCCAGCCCCAGGTCGCGGACGATCGCGGAGGGCAGGAGGCTGACGAGGTAGGAGTAGCGCGACAGCCGTACGTCGACGCCGGGGAAGGCCCGCGTGGAGATCGCCAGGCCGCCCACGTGGTCGTGGCGTTCCAGGACGAGCACGCTGCGCCCCGCTCCGGCCAGGTAGGCGGCCGCCACCAGCCCGTTGTGCCCGCCTCCGGCCACGATCACGTCATACGACCCCATCTCCGCACCATACGACCCCACCCACACCACCCGTCAACGCTGACTTTCGGACATTTCTCCCGATCCGCCGGGCCACTGGCGGGCGCCGCACCCCCTGTGTGATCCTCAGGTGAACCGCCACCTGATCAGCACCGCAAGCTGCTGAGTTCCACACAAAATCCCGTAAAATACATCTTTCGCCCTAGTAGGCCAGGACACACCCAAGGAGCACGAAACTCACCATGCGCAGCACCCCCGACTCCGTTCTGCAGCCGTCCGACGAGGTCGCCGAGGCCCTGGCGAGTGGCGCGCCCGTCGTCGCCCTGGAGTCCACGATCATCTCCCACGGGCTGCCGCAGCCGCGCAACCTGGAGGTGGCGCGCGAGCTGGAGGGGATCGTACGGGCGGCCGGCGCCGTCCCGGCCACGATCGCCGTGCTGGACGGCGTGCCCCGCATCGGCCTCAACGAGGTGGAGCTGGAGCGCATCGCGACCGAGTCCGGCCTGCGCAAGCTGGGGCAGCGGGACCTGCCCGTGGCGGCGGCGCTGAAGGCCAGCGGCGCCACCACCGTGTCGGCCACGTCGTTCCTCGCCGCCCGCGCCGGCATCCGCGTCTTCGCCACCGGCGGCCTCGGCGGCGTGCACCGCGGCTGGACCGAGGACCAGGACGAGTCCGCCGACCTCGACACGCTGGCCCGCACCCGCATCACCGTCGTCTGCGCCGGCGTCAAGTCGATCCTCGACGTGCCCGCGACGCTGCAGCGCCTGGAGACGCGCGGCGTGACCGTGGCGGGCTACCGTACGGACACCTTCCCCGGCTTCTACCTGCACTCCTCCGGCCAGCCGATCGAATGGCGGATCGAGTCGCCCGCCGACGCGGCGGAGATCATGCGGGGCCAGGACGCGCTCGGCGGCCAGGAGACGGCGCTGATCGTCGCCAACCCCGTCCCCGTGGACCAGCAGCTCGACCCTGAGCTCCATGACCGCGTGCTGGCCGAGGCGCTGGCCGCCGCCGAGCGGCAGGGCGTCAAAGGGCAGGCGATCACGCCGTTCCTGCTCGGCTACCTGGTGGACGGCACCGGCGGGGCCTCCCTGGAGGCCAACCTGGCCGCCGTGCGCGGCAACGTCGCCCTGGCCTCGCAGATCGCCCGGTCATGGGCGCGCCCGTGACGGACGGGATGTCGGACGGAGTGACGGGCAGCGTGACAGGCGGGGCCTTGCTCGTCATCGGTGACGTGGTCACCGATGTGGTGGCGTTGCATGGTTCGCCGGTCATGTCGGGCACCGACACGGCGGCCGACATCGTCCTGCGCCCCGGCGGCTCCGGCGCGAACACCGCCGCCTGGGCCGCCCGCCTCGGCGCCGAGGTGCGCCTGCTGGCCAGGCTCGGCTACGACAGCAGCGAGTGGCACACCACCGAGCTGGCCAAGACGGGGGTCCGGCCGCACGTCTCGGTCGATCCCGACCGCCCCACCGCCGTCGTGATCGCGATGGTGGACCGGAGCGGCGAGCGTACGATGCTCACCAACCGCGGCGCGGGCGGCCTGATCTCCGAGGCCGACTGGGACCCGGCCCTGCTCGACGGCGTCGCCCGGCTCCACCTGTCCGGCTACCTGCTGTTCGCGGAGGGCGGGCTGCGGCTGGCCAGGCTGGCGATGGCCGAGGCCGCCGCCGCCGGGATCGCGATCAGCGTCGACCCGGCCTCCACCGGCCCGCTGCGCGACTTCGGGGTCGAACGTTTCATCCGCGAATCCGCCCCCGCCGCCCTGATCCTCCCGAATCTTGATGAGGCCCTCTTGCTGAGTGGAGCCACGACGGCGGAGCGCGCCGCCGTACTCTTGAGTGAGACATACGGCACAGCGATCGTGAAGCTGGGAGCACGGGGCGCGCTGGCCGCCGTGGACGGCGAGGTCGTCGCGGCGGCGGCAGGTGTGTCCACCGAGGTCGTGGACTCGACGGGAGCGGGTGACGCGTTCGCCGCCGGGTACCTCACCGGGGTTCTGCAGGGTGTCGGCGAGGAGGCGGCTTTGGAGGCAGGTTGCCGTGCTGGTGCCGCATGTGTGGCCCAGGTGGGCGGTCGGCCACGGTACGGTTTGGATCTGAACCGTCTTTACCCTATTCACACTGATTGATAGCTTGCCGCGTAAGCTACACCATTAGCCACACGCGTTTCGGTCAGCACCACGCGGCTCACTGGGGAGGATAAGGTCCGCCGATGGAAGTCGAGTCATCGATCTGCCTGAGCGACCTAGTCCCTGCGCTGCGCTGGAGCCGCCCGCAGCAGGTGGCCGAAGCACTGGCCGATCCGCGGCTGCCGGCAGGATGGTGGCACTCCCTCGCACTGTCGAGGGCGCTCGGCACGGCGGGGCTCGACTGGATCTGCGAGCGGCTGGCGCGGCTGGCCTCCTCCCGCTGGGACCATCTGCCGCTGGCCGACCTGCTGCCCGCGCTGACCGTCCACCACATCGATCCGGCGCTGCCGGGCTGGCCCGAGGACACGCGTACGGCGATCACCGGGCTCGGCGGCTGGCAGCGGCTGCGCCGCCTGTCCCCCAGCGACCTGGGCACGCCGTCGGCGACGCCCGAAGTGGTGATCGGCTCCGTCTTCCGCGAGATCCTCGGCCGCATCCCGGCCCAGCGTGCAGCCCCCGCGGCCGATCACCCCGAGGTCACCCGGCCGCTCATCCGGGGCACGGGCTCCTTCCCCGTCCAGGCCGATCCGGTGCCCCAGACCGGCATGTTCGCCGCCCAGAGCGGCGCCGAGCAGCACCCGGGCCAGGCCGACGCCGCGCCGCAGCGCCCGGCCGCCGCCGCGGACCAGCGCCAGACGGGCTCGTTCCCGTCCCAGCAGCCCTCGGGCACCGGCCCCCAGGCCGCCCAGGGGCCGGACAGCGGCCGCCAGACCGGCTCCTTCCCCTCGATATCCGACCGCCCTGGCGGTCCCTCCCAGGACCGCCAGGTCGCCCCCACCCAAGACCGCCAGACCGGCTCCTTCCCGGCCCAGCCGGCGCCGGACGGTGGGCCGGCGCGGCAGACGGGGTCGTTCCCCGCGCAGACCGGCTCGTTCTCCGCGCAGCCGCAGAGCGGCTCGTTCCCGGCGCAGGGGTTCGCCGGCGAAGGCCGCCCGGCCCCCGGCCAGCCTGGCCAGCCCGACCGCGCCCCGCAGCGCCCCGCGAGCCCTCAGTCCGGACGCCAGGACAACAGCTCCGCCCCCGGCGGTCCCAGCACCGGGTCCATGCCCG
This sequence comes from Nonomuraea sp. NPDC052116, assembly GCF_040680035.1. NCBI lineage: Bacteria > Bacillati > Actinomycetota > Actinomycetes > Streptosporangiales > Streptosporangiaceae > Nonomuraea > Nonomuraea sp. NPDC052116. Next base: position 218,630 of record NZ_JBFAWA010000001.1, read on the forward strand.
CGATCCCGGGCGGCCCCAGCACCGGGTCGATGCCTGCCGTCCCCGGCGGCCCCAGCACCGGCTCGATGCCCGCGATCCCGGGCGGTCCCAGCACCGGGTCGATGCCCGCGGTCCCCGGCGGCCCCAGCACGGGATCCATGCCCGCCGTCCCCGGCGCGCCGGGCGCCTCCAAGAGCAACGGCACCCCGAGCTACGCGGCGCCCGTTCCCACCGCTCCGCCGGCCCCCAGCAGCCCCGTGCCGACCGACGCCGACCACGCGATGGTGCGGGTCGTGGACAACCTGTTCCGCAGCCTGGACAAGCTGGAGCTGGCGGTGGCCGTGCACCGGCTGTTCGCCGAGGACCCGGTCAGCCTGCGGACGCTCGCCCACAAGATGCTGGTCGACCGGGACGCGCTCTCCCAGGCCCAGCGCACGGCCGAGGAACGCGTCCTGCACTGGCTGCGCTCCTCGGAGTCCGCGCCGGTCACGGGCCACATGTTCCGCCTGACCGAATGGCTCGGCGCGGCGGCCACCGAGGACCAGCTGATCGGCGCCGACCCGGCCCACCCCGTGACGGTCCCCTCGCTGCGCACCCCGCTCTGGCGCGTGCTGGTGACGCTCATGCCCGACCGCCGCTTCCAGGACGGCTGGCTGGTCGTGGGCGACCTGCACCGCCTACAGGACCGTACGAAGCAGCTGCTGGCCTCGAGCCCGCCCGACGCGGACGTCGTGGAGCTGATGGGCGAGCTGGGCATCCGCGCCCACTCCGCCAGAGCCTGGTACGACGCCCTGCCCCAGGAGACGAGCGGCGACCCGGTGGCCGAGGCCCCGTCACCCGCCCAGCCCCTGCCCCGCCGCACGCCGGGCGCCAACGGCCACCACCACCGGGGCGGCCAGCCCATCCCGCCGACCCCCGCGAACTCGATCGACCCGTCCGCGGCCCTGGCGACGCTCTCGGCGCTGTCGGGCGGCCGTTCGCCGATGCTCTCCGGGAACCTGGCGGGCACTCCCCCGACGCCGCCTCCGCCGCTGCCGAGCCCATCCTCGGACCCGCGCCGCTGGCAGCGCATCGAGGTGACCCCGGAGCACCTCAGGGGCGGCCCCGTGCCGGTGCCGGAGGGCTACGCGGCCCAGCTCGGCATGCGCCCCGGCACCCTGCTGTCGGTGACCGGGCCCGGGGACAACGCCATCGTCCTGGTCTGGCAGGGCCACCAGCCGGTCTTCGACTCCCTCCAGCCGGTGCTGATGCGCCTGAACGCGCGCCCCGGCGACCAGGTCTACGTCACCGTGGACGGCTACCGCCTGGAAGCCCAGCTGACGGGCTGAGCACTCGCCCTGCCGTTCAAAGGGGCGCGTCGAACAGCCGCAGCCGATAGGCGGTGGCGGCGGCCTCGCCCCGGGTGGCGACGCCCAGCTTGGCCAGGATGTTGGAGACGTGCACGCTCACGGTCTTCGCCGAGATGAACAGCGCCTCGGCGATCTCCCGGTTGCTCCGCCCGTTCGCCACCTCCCGCAGCACCTCCAGCTCGCGGGCCGTCAGCCCCAGCGGAAGCCCGTCGGCCGCCTCCGCGGCGCCCCCGATCCTGGCCCGCCGCCCGAAGGCGTCGAGCTGCTCCAGCAGCGGTGTCGCGCCCAGCCGGGCGGCCAGCTCCCGCGCGCGGCCCAGCCGCTGCGCGGCCTCCTGCCGGTCGCCGTCCGCCAGCGCCGCCTGCGCCGCGCCCACCAGGCACCGCGCCTCGGCGTACGGCTGCCGCAGCGCCGCCCACGCCCCCGCCGCCCGGTCCCAGGCCTCGAACCGCCACCCGGGCGGCTCGGCGGCGCCGTCGTCCGGCTCGGGACCCGTCAGCGCCGTGAAGGTGAGGTGCTCGGCCCGCTGGAGGTCGCCGTCGACCTCGAGCTCCCGCCCCAGCGCCCGCAGCCGCGTCAGGAGGGCCGCGCCGAGCCGCGCCACCGGCGTGCCCACCCCGGACCCTTGCTGCGGCACCACGGAGCCGAGCAGGTCGGCGACGGTCACCAGCACCGGCCAGGAGTAGCGCGCGGTCTCCACCAGATCGCGCTCCTCCAGGGCCTTCGCGGCCACCTCCACCGCGGCCTCGAGCTCCCCGCGCGCGTGCAGCAGCCGCACCTCCCTGCACAGGTGCGGCAGGACCGTCTGGTCGCGGAAGGTCCCGCGCGACAGCACGCCCCGCGACGACCCCAGCAGCCGCTCGGCCCGGTCGAACTCCCCGCGCGCCAGCGCGATGTCCGTGGCGAACCCCTGCAGGCTGGCCTGGTAGGGAGCCGGCGGCGCGAGGTCGAGCGCGTGCTCGACCACCTCCAGCGCCTCGTCCCACTGCCCCAGTGACACCAGCGGCTCGGCCAGGTTGATCGACAGGAACGCGCCGGACGTGCGGGCCAGCCCGTACTGGCGGGCCTCCTCGATGCCGTCGCGGGCCACCTGCGCGGCCCGCTCGTGGCGGCCCGCCCCCTCCAGCGCGTCGGACTCGGAGATCGCGCAGCGCATCAGCGCGTTGTAGGCCTCGTCGCCGCCGGCGAGCCTGCGCGCCTCCGCGAACGCCTCCAGCTGCGCCTCGATCTCGGAGAAGCCGAATCGCGCCCAGGTGAGGTCGATCAGCGCGTGCGCCTCCACCTTGCGGTCGCCCAGCTCGTGGCCGATCTTCATGGCGAGCCGGCTCGTGGCGAGCCGCTCCGACCAGACCTCGCGCCCGTGGAGCATGCGGGACAGGGTCTCCAGGACCTGGGCATGGAGCTTGGTCGGCCGGTCGGAGGCGACCAGCGCGGCCGCCTCGCGCAGGTCGTCGACGAAGCCGGAGCGGCCCAGGTCGTAGCGGGTCAGGCCGCGCTGGCGCAGCAGCTTGGCCGCCCTGATCGGGTCGGCGTCGTGGTCGATCTCGGCGAGGGCGGCGCCGGCCAGGGCGATGGAGCGTTCGTACTCCCCGGCGAGGTGCGCGACCGTGGCCGTGTTCCTGAGCACGTCGATGCGGTCGCTGCCGATGCGCTCGGACGCGTCGGGCACCTGGTCCCACAGCTCCAGCACCCTGGACAGCATCCTGAGCTGCTCGTCGTAGGCGGTGGACCTGCGGGCGACGCCGGCCGCCTGCCAGGCGCTGACCAGCGCCCAGGTGGCGTCGTGGGCGGAGTGCCAGTGGTGGGCCAGCTCGATCGCGCCGCGCGGGGCGGGCAGGATCGACAGGTCGCGCTCCAGCGCCTCGGCGAAGCGGGTGTGCAGGCGGGTGTGCTCGCCGGGCAGCAGGTCGTCGTGGAGCGCCTCGCGGATCAGCGCGTGCCGGAAGCAGTAGCCCTCGCCGTCGACGGTGAGCACGTTTCCCGCCACGGCGGGCCGCAGCGCGCTGGAGAGCGCGTTCTCGTCGAGCCCGGCGACGGCGGAGAGCAGGTCGTGCTCGATGCGCTGCCCGCCGGCGCTGGCCACGCGCAGCAGCTCCTGCGTCTCGGCGGGCAGCCGCTCGACACTGGCCAGCAGCAGGTCGCGCAGCGACTCCGGCAGCGCGACGCCGCCTCCGTCGCTGAGCAGCGCCTCCACGAACAGCGGGTTTCCCTCGCTGCGCGCGTAGATCAGGTCCATGTCGGCGGGGGACGGCTCCCGCTCCAGGATGCCGGCCGCCTGCGCGACGGCCTCCCTGCGGGTGAGCCTGCGCAGCTCGACCCTGCGCACCCGCTCGACCCGGCCCAGCTCGGCGAGGAGCGGGCGCAGGGGGTGGGTGCGGTGCAGCTCGTCGGTGCGGTACGTGACCACGATCAGCAGGCCCGCCGCGGTCGGCTGGTAGCGGACCAGGAACGACAGCAGGTCGCGGGTGGACCGGTCGGCCCAGTGGGCGTCCTCGACGATCAGCAGCACGGGCCGCTCTTCGGCCAGCCGCTCCAGCAGCCCCAGCACCTGCTCGAACAGCCGCGCCCTGGCCTCGGGCCCGTCTCCGTCCGGCTCCCCGAACTCCGGCAGGAGCCGCGCCAGCCCGCGCGTGGTGCCGCCGGGCACGAGCGCCGCCACCCCGTCGCGGCCCAGCTCGCGCACGAGCCCGCGCAGCACGGCGGTGAACGGCGCGAACGGCAGGCCCTCGGTGCCCAGCTCCAGGCACCCGCCGACGAGCACCAGCGCGTCGTCGGCCCGATCGGTGAACTCCTTGATCAACCGGGTCTTGCCGACCCCGGCCTCGCCGCCGACGAGCACGGCGGACGACGCCCCGGCACGCGCCCCGACCAGCGCGTCGCCGAGAGCGGCGAGCTCACGGGCGCGCCCGACGAAGCGGGGACTGACGGCATGGATACTCACGCCCTAAGAATGCCATCAGATCACGACAGAATTCCCGGCCGGGCTAGCGCAGGACCTTGCGGAAGAACGTGGCAGAGGCTTCGTAGCCCAGCGCGTGGTAGAACTCGGGCGCGCGCCGCGTGGCCATCGCCACGTAGCCCGCCTCCCGCGTGCGCGCCCACCGCTCGAACTCCTCCAGCAGGGCCCGGCCGATCCCCTGCCGGCGCGCCCCGGAGCCGACCATGGCCTCCTCGACCCAGGCGACCGGCCCGTTGGCGAACAGGGTCAGATGCACGAACCCCAGCAGGTAGCCCTGCACACGCCCGCCCACGACGGCCGCGAGCAGCAGGGCGTCCTCGTTCGCCAGCAGCTCGGGCAGGGCGGCGTCGAAGGCTCCGCGCTCCGGTCTGAACGTCAGACCGAACTCCCGCGCCAGCGCGAACACCTCGTCCGCGTCCGCCTTCTCCGCCCTCCTGATGAGAAGATCGTCAGCCGTCATGACTGACGACACTAGATCGTCCGAGGTCGCGGACGCAAACTCCCTCGATTCGCCCCGCCGAAAACGTTCGGCCGGAAACGGTCAGAGGTCGCCCAGGCCGAGCTGCCGGGCGATGAGCATGCGCTGGACCTCGCTCGTGCCCTCCCCGATCTCCAGCACCTTGGCGTCGCGGTAGAAGCGCCCCACGGGGAACTCGTTCATGAACCCGTACCCGCCGAACACCTGCGTGGCGTCCCGCGCGTTGTCCATGGCCGCGTTCGACGAGACCAGCTTGGCGATCGCGGCCTCCTTCTTGAACGGCTCCCCGGCCAGCATCTTCTCGGCCGCGTGGTAGTAGGCCAGACGGGCGGTGTGGGCGCGGGCCTCCATGTCGGCGATCTTGAACTGGATGGCCTGGTAGTGGCCGATCGGGTGGCCGAACGCCTTCCGGTCCCTGACGTACTTGAGGCTTTCGTCCACGCACCCCTGGGCCAGCCCCACGCTGAGCGCGGCGATCGCGATGCGGCCCTCGTCGAGGGTCTGCAGGAACTGCGCGTAGCCGCGGCCGCGCTCGCCCAGCAGGTTCGCGGCGGGGACGCGGCAGTCGCTGAAGGACAGCTCGCGGGTGTCGGAGGCGTTCCAGCCGACCTTGGAGTACTTCTTCGACACCGTGAACCCGGGCGTGCCGCTCGGCACGAGGATCGTGGAGATCTCCCGCTCGCCGGTGATCGCGGCCACGCCGACGACGGCGGTGATGTCGGTGCCGGAGTTCGTGATGAAGGCCTTCGTCCCGTTGATCACCCATTCGGGCCCGTCCAGCACGGCGGTGGTGCGCATCCCGCCCGGCACGTCGGACCCGCCGCCCGGCTCCGTCAGGCCGAACGCGCCCAGGGCCGAGCCCGAGGTCAGCTTGGGCAGCCAGTGCTCGCGCTGCTCGGCGTCGCCGAACCGGTAGATCGGCATCGCGCCCAGCGACACCGCGGCCTCCAGGGTGATCGCCACGCTGGAGTCGACGCGGGCCAGCTCCTCCAGCGCCACGCACAGGGCGAAGTAGTCGCCGCCCATGCCGCCGTACTCCTCCGGGAACGGCAGCCCGAACAGCCCCATGGCGCCCATCTGCCGCACGATGTCGTACGGGAACTCCTCCCGTTCGTAGTAGTCGCCGATCACCGGCGCGACCACCTCGCGGGCGAACGACTCGACGGTCTTGCGCAGCTCTTCGTACTCGTCCTTGAGCATGGTCAGCCTTTCGACAGCGCCTGTACGACGCGGGAGGGGCTGGGCCGGCCGAGCAGCTCCGCCAGCCAGGTGCTGGTGGACACGAGCTTGCCCAGGTCGAGCCCGGTCTCGATGCCGAGCCCCCGCAACATCCAGACCAGGTCTTCGGTCGAGAGGTTGCCGGTGGCGGACTCGGCGTAGGGGCAGCCGCCGATGCCGCCCGTGGAGGCGTCGATCGTGGTCACGCCCGCTCTCAACGCGGCCAGGGTGTTGCCGAGGGCCTGGCCGTAGGTGTCGTGGAAGTGCACGGCGAGCCGCTCGGGGCGGCGGAACGCCTTGATCAGCGCGGTCACGTGCCCGGGCGTGCCGACCCCGATGGTGTCGCCGAGCGACAGCTCGTAGCAGCCGAGCCCGAGCAGCCGCTCCCCGACCGAGACGACCTGGGCGATCGGCGTCGGCCCCTCCCAGGGGTCGCCGAAGCACATCGACACGTACGCGCGCACCCGCACGCCGTTGTCCAGCGCCCTGGCCACGACCGGCTCGAACATCTCGAACTGGCTCTCCAGGCTGCGGTTGAGGTTCTTGGCGGCGAACGTCTCGGTGGCGCTGGCGAAGATGGCGATCTCGTCCACGCCGCGTTCCAGGGCCCGGTCGAGGCCGCGCAGGTTGGGGACGAGGACCGGGTAGCGCACGCCGGGCTTCCTGCGCAGCCGGGCCAGCAGCTCGTCGGCGTCGGCGAGCTGCGGCACCCACTTCGGGTGCACGAAACTGGTCGCCTCGATCACCTTGTGCCCGGCGTCCGCGAGGCGGTCGATGAACTCGGCCTTCACCTCGACGGGCACGATCGAGGACTCGTTCTGCAGGCCGTCGCGCGGGCCGACCTCGTAGATCGTGACCTGCTGCGGCAACCCTTCCATGGGGTACGGCATCAGCCCTCCTCCCTCACCACGGCGAGAACCGCGTCCATGTCGACCGGCTGGCCCGCCTGGACCGCCAGCTCGGAGACCACGCCGTCGCGCGGGGCGGTGACCGTGTGCTCCATCTTCATGGCCTCGACGATCATCAGCGGCTGGCCTTCGGTGACCCGGTCGCCGGCCTGGGCCTTGACCACCAGGACGGTGCCGGGCATGGGGCTCCTGACGACGCCGTCGCCCGTGGCCGCCGCGCCGGGCCGGTCGCCGGGGTCGCCGATGAGGTGCCGGGTGAGCGCCCACGCCGCGCCGTCCTTGCCGAGCCAGAGCGTGTCGTCGTGGCGTACGCGCAGGTAGTGCTCGGTACGGGCGCCGATCGTGACGGTCAGCTCCCCGTCGCCGAGCCGGATGCGCGCGGGCACGATCTCATCGTTTATCCGGACTTCGGCGGATTCTTCGGGCAGGCCGCGGACCTGGACCGCGTGCACCCCGTCCCTCGACTCCAGCCGCCACGTCGTCCAGGCCCGCTCGCCGACCCGCCAGCCGTCCGTAACCTCCCACGGGTCGTCGCCCCGGGGCAGGGTGTGGAAGGCGAGCGCCGCCGCCGCGAGCACCTCGGCGGGCACGTCCGCGGACGGGAGCAGCTCGGGGAGCACGCGCTCGACCAGCCCGGTGTCCAGCTCGCCCGCCTTGACGGCCGGATGCCCGGCGAGGGCCCGCAGGAACGGGATGTTGGTGACCACGCCGAGGACGGCCGTGCGGGCCAGGGCGCGGTCGAGCGTCCTGAGCGCCGAGGCCCGGTCCGGCGCCCAGGCGACGACCTTGGAGAGCATCGGGTCGAACTCGCTGCCCACGACGCCGCCCTCGACCAGCCCCGAGTCCACCCGCACGACGGGTGCGGGACCGCCCGGGACGCCGCCGTCCGGCTCGCGCAACGCCAGCACGCGGCCGCCCGTCGGCAGGAAGCCGCGGGCCGGGTCCTCGGCGTAGACGCGGGCCTCGACGGCGTGCCCGTCGATCCGCACGTCGCCCTGCCCGAACGGCAGCGGCTCCCCCGCCGCGACCCGCAGCTGCAGCTCGACCAGGTCGAGCCCGGTCACCAGCTCGGTGACGGGGTGCTCCACCTGAAGGCGGGTGTTCATCTCCATGAAGTGGTAGGAGCCGGTGGTCCCGTCCACGATGAACTCGACCGTGCCCGCCCCCACGTAGCCCACCGAGCGCGCGGCCTCCACCGCGGCCGAGCCCATGCGGGCGCGGGTCTCGGGGTCGACGAACGGCGAGGGGGCCTCTTCGATGATCTTCTGGTGCCGGCGCTGCAGGCTGCATTCGCGCTCGCCCAGGTGCACGACGTTGCCGTGGGTGTCGGCCAGGATCTGCAGCTCGATGTGGCGTGGGCTCTCGACGTACCGCTCGATCAGCAGGGTCGCGTCGCCGAACGCCGCCCGCGCCGTGCGCCGGGCCGACTCCAGGGCGTCGGGCAGCTCGGCGGCCGACCGCACGAGCACCATGCCCTTGCCGCCGCCGCCCGCGGAGGGCTTGATCAGCGCGGGGAAGTCGCGCCAGGTCTCCAGCGAGTCGCCGGGCTCGGCCCCGCCGGGCACGACGGGCACCCCGGCCGCCGACACCGTGGCCTTGGCGCGGATCTTGTCGCCCATGGCGTCGATGGCCTCGGACGGCGGGCCGACGAACACCAGCCCGGCCTGCGCGCACCGCCGCGCGAACGCGGCGTTCTCGGCGAGGAACCCGTACCCGGGGTGGACGGCCTGCGCCCCGGACGCCAGCGCCGCCCCGACAATTGCCTCAATATCCAGATATTTCGGCACTTGGTGGGCTACGTCGGCCTCCAGCACGTGACGGGCTCCGGCGTCCGACGCCGTGTGCACGGCCACCGACGTGATGCCGAGCCGGCGCAGCGTGCGGATGACCCGTACGGCGATCTCGCCCCTGTTGGCGATCAGAACACGGTCGAACAGCATGCGTCACATCCGGAAGACGCCGTAACCGGCGGGCTCGAGCGGGGCGTTGGCCGCCGCGGACAGCGCCAGGCCGAGGACGGTGCGGGTGTCGAGCGGGTCGATCACGCCGTCGTCCCACAGCCTGGCCGTGGAGTAGTACGGGTTGCCCTGGTGCTCGTACTGGGCCCTGATCGCGTCGGCGTCGGCGGTGCCGACCGTCGTGAGCACGTTCGCGGCCTGCTCGCCGCCCATGACCGAGATGCGGGCGTTCGGCCACATCCACAGGAACCTGGGCGAGTACGCCCGCCCGGCCATCGCGTAGTTCCCCGCCCCGAAGGACCCGCCGATCACGACGGTGAACTTGGGCACCCGCGCGCACGAGACGGCGGTGACCATCTTGGCGCCGTGCTTGGCGATGCCGCCCGCCTCGTAGGCCTTGCCGACCATGAATCCGCTGATGTTCTGCAGGAAGACGAGCGGGATCCGGCGCTGGTCGCACAGCTCGATGAAGTGGGCGCCCTTCATGGCGGACTCGCTGAACAGGATGCCGTTGTTGGCCACGATCCCCACCGGATGGCCGTGGAGGTGGGCGAACCCGGTCACGAGGGTCGAGCCGTACTCGGCCTTGAACTCCAGGAAGCGCGACCCGTCCACGATCCTGGCGATCACCTCGTGCACGTCGTAGGGCTGGCGCGTGTCGGCGGGCACGATCCCGTACAGGTCGCGCGGGTCGTGCCGGGGCGGCTCGGGCGCGACCGTGTCCCAGGGCCGCGCGGCCGAGCTCCGGCGCGGGGCCAGGGTGGAGACGATGTCGCGGACGATGGCCAGCGCGTGCGCGTCGTCCTCGGCCAGGTGGTCGGTGACGCCGCTGACCCGCGCGTGCAGGTCGCCGCCGCCCAGCTCCTCGGCCGTGACCTCCTCGCCGGTGGCCGCCTTCACCAGCGGCGGGCCGCCCAGGAAGATCGTGCCCTGGCCGCGCACGATGACGGCCTCGTCACTCATCGCGGGCACGTACGCGCCGCCCGCCGTGCACGAGCCGAGCACGGCGGCGATCTGCGGGATGCCGCGGGCGGACATGGTGGCCTGGTTGTAGAAGATGCGGCCGAAGTGCTCGCGGTCGGGGAACACCTCGTCCTGCTTGGGCAGGAACGCGCCGCCCGAGTCGACGAGGTAGACGCACGGCAGGTGGTTGTGCAGGGCCACCTCCTGCGCGCGCAGGTGCTTCTTGACCGTGAGCGGGTAGTACGTGCCGCCCTTCACGGTGGCGTCGTTGGCGACGATCACGCACTCGCGGCCGGAGACCCGGCCGACCCCGGTGATGATCCCCGCGGCGGGCGCCTGGTCGTCGTAGAGGCCGTTCGCGGCCAGCGGCGACAGCTCCAGGAAGCGGGAGCCGGGGTCGAGCAGGCCGTCGACGCGGTCGCGCGGCAGCAACTTGCCGCGCTCGACGTGGCGCAGACGCGAGCGCTCGGGGCCGCCCCGGGCGGCGGCCTCCAGCCGCTCCAGCAGCTCGGCGGCGAGCCGCTCGTTGAGCTCGGCGTTGCGTTTGAACGCCTCGCCGCCGGGATCGGCGGACGACTTCAGCACCGGCCACTCGCTCATGACGCCCCTCTCATAGCACGAGATGTTAGTCATCATTAACGTAGTCGTCTAGCATGTGAGACGTGACCACTACCGCCCCTACCCGGAATCGCCGCAACAGGCGCGGGGAGATCCTGGAGGCGGCGGCCCGGCTGTTCGCCGCGCGCGGTTTCCACGGCGTCTCGATCGAGGACATCGGCGCCGCGGTCGGCGTCTCGGGCCCCGCGCTCTACCGGCACTTCAGCGGCAAGGACGCGCTGCTGTCGGAGATGCTGCTCGACGTCAGCTCGCGGCTGCGCGAGTCGGCCGCCGCGGTGGTCACCTCGTACCCGGATCCCCAGGAGACGCTGGACGCGCTGCTCAACGCGCAGATCACGTTCGCCCTCGAGCAGCCGGCGCTGATCACCGTGCACGACAGGGAGCTGGGCAACGTGCCCGAGCCCGAGCGGCGCCAGATCAGGCGGCTGCAGCGGCTCTACGTCGAGGAGTGGGTCACCGTGCTGGCCGAGCTGCACCCGGCGTGCCCGGCGGCGCGACTGCGGGCCGCGACGCACGCCGTGTTCGGGCTGCTCAACTCCACGCCGCACAGCGCGGGCGAGCTGGGCGCGGGGGACATGCGGCCGCTGCTGCACGCCATGGCGCGCGCGGCCGTCACCGCTGCTGTTAGCGCTCGCTAACTTTCAGGGATCTGCCTGAAATGGCCTTCCCGTGCCAACTATCTAGATATATCGTCAAGATATCTCGATAGTTGGAGGTAATCATGGAAGAGCCCGACTTCTGGGATGCCCCGCACCCCCACCACCCGTTTCCCCCGCACCCGCCCGGCCCACCGCCCGGTCCACCGCCGGGGCCGGGCGGCTTCGGCCCGCCCTACCCGCCGCCCCCGCCCGGGCCCCACTTCGGCACCGTGGTCCACTGGGAGACGCCCGCTCCGCGGGTGCGCCGCGGCGACGTCCGGGCCGCCCTGCTGGCGCTGCTCCTCGAAGGGCCGCAGAACGGCTACCAGATGATCCAGGGCATCGAGGAGCGCAGCCACGGCGTCTGGCGGCCCAGCCCCGGCTCCGTCTATCCAGCGCTGCAGCAGCTCGAGGACGAGGGCCTGGTGTCCGGCGACGAGTCCGGCGGGAGCCGTACGTACCGCCTGACGGAGGAGGGCCGCGGCCAGGCGGCCAGGTACGCCGACGAGGCGCCGTGGGACGAGGTCGCCCGCACGGCCGTGCCGCCGGACCACCACGAGCTGCGCCTGCTCTGGGCCCAGCTCAACGAGGCGTTCTCCCACCTGGTCCGCACGGCCGACGAGCGTCAGATCGCGGCGGCCAAGGAGCTGATCAAGAAGACGCGCAAGTCCATGTTCCAGATCCTGGCGGAGGGCTGAGATGGCGGCGGACGCGGCGGTCGCCGTGCGCGGCCTGCGGAAGACGTACGGGAAGGTCGAGGCCGTCAAAGGCGTCGACTTCGAGGTGCGCCCGGGCGAGGTGTTCGGCTTCCTCGGGCCGAACGGCGCCGGCAAGACCACCACCATCAGCATGCTCTGCACGCTGGTGAACCCCACCGGCGGCAGCGCCACCGTGGCGGGCCACGACGTGGTCAGGGACCGTGACGAGGTCCGCAGGAACATCGGCCTCGTCTTCCAGGACCCCACCCTCGACGGCTACCTGAGCGCCGAGCAGAACCTGCGCTTCCACGCCGAGCTGTACGGCGTGCCCAAGGGCATGGTCGGCGACCGGATCCGGCAGGTCATGGAGATGGTCGCGCTGTGGGACCGCAAGGACGCCAAGGTGATGACGTTCTCGGGCGGCATGAAGCGGCGGCTGGAGATCGCCCGCGGCCTGCTGCACTCCCCGCGCGTGCTCTTCCTCGACGAGCCCACCGTGGGGCTCGACCCGCAGACCCGCTCGGCCATCTGGGGCTACATCAACCAGCTGCGGCTCCTGGAGGACATCACCATCTTCATGACCACGCACTACATGGACGAGGCCGAGTACTGCGACCGGATCGCGATCATCGACCACGGCGAGGTCGTCGTCATCGACTCGCCCGAGGCGCTGAAGGCCAGCGTCGGCAAGGACCGGGTGCAGATCCAGACCCCCGACGACGCGGAGGCGATCAAGGCGCTGCGGGAGCGGTTCGGGCTGGAGGCGGCCGTGCGCGAGGGCGCGGTGACGTTCGCGGTGGCCTCGGGCGAGGAGTTCGTGCCGAGGCTGTTCGCCGAGCTCGGCATGCCGATCAAATCGGTGAGCGTGTCGCGGCCGTCCCTGGACGACGTGTTCATGTCCTACACCGGCTCCACGATCCGCGACGCCGAGGCCGGCGACGGCAACACGGCGTTCATGAGAGCGATGGCGAGGCGATAGTCATGGCGACAGAGGCCATCAGCGTCCGCGTGCCGGTCCGCAGCGCCGGTCACGACCTGCGGGCGATCAAGGTCGTGCTCCACCGGGAGATGCTGCGCTTCGTCAACGACCGCACCCGCATGGCGTCCATGCTGGTGCAGCCCGTGCTCTGGCTGTTCGTCATGGGCACGGGGCTCGGGTCGCTGGTGCGGGGGGCGATCCCCGGGATCGACTACCGCACGTTCATGTACCCCGGCATGATCTCCATGACCGTGATCATGACCGGGATGTTCTCGGCCGGGTCCATCGTGTGGGACCGCGAGTTCGGCTTCCTCAGGGAGATGCTGGTCGCGCCCGTCTCACGCGGGGCGATCGTGGTCGGCAAGTGCCTGGGCGGCGCCATCGTGGCCACCGGGCAGGGCATCCTCATCCTGGCCATGGCGGGGCTGGTGGGGGTTCCCTACTCGCCCGCGCTCTTCGTGACGCTGCTGGCGGAGATGTTCCTCGCGGCGTTCACGATCACGGCCTTCGGGGTGATGCTGGCCGCCCGGATGAAGAACATGCAGACCTTCTTCGGGCTGATGCAGATGGCGATCATGCCCATGATGTTCCTGTCGGGGGCGATGTTCCCGCTGGCCAACCTGCCGTCGTGGCTGCACGTGCTGACCGTGGTCAACCCGATGACGTACGCGGTGGACCCGCTGCGCCAGGCGGTCTTCTCGCACCTGGACGTGCCGGCGCAGGTCGACGCGGTGCTGAACCCCGGGGTCCGGTGGTTCGACTTCCAGGTGCCGGTGATGCTCGAGCTCGGCCTCGTGGCGGCCCTGGGGCTGGCGCTGCTGGGGGTGGGGATCGCGGAGTTCAGGCGGGCGGAGTAGACGGAACGAGGCCCGGGGCGGCGTGCCCCGGGCCTCGGCCTCACATCAGATCAGCGCTTGACCCGGACGTAGTCCGAGCCGCTGGTGGCGCCGTAGGTGTCGTCGTCACCGCCGAACACGAACCGCCAGCGGCCCGAGTTCCAGCCCTTGACCTTGGTGTAGAGCCCGCCGCCGTCGTTCGACCAGGTCGTCTTCACGTACTGCCACTTCTTCGAGCCCGCGGGCTTGAAGAACAGCGCGACCTTGCCCGAGTAGCCCTCCCAGGAGCCCTCGTCGAAGACCTGCAGGCGGCCCTTGAACTTCAGGTACTTGCCGCGCTTGACCGGCTCGGGGTACGCGTTGAACTTGATCAGCCGCGTGTCCGCCTTGGACGCCGTAGGAGGCGGCGCCGGCTCGTTGACCTTGACCCAGTCGGCGTCGCTGACCGAGCCGCGGACACCGCGGGTGCCGCCGTACTCGGCCCGCCACCAGCCCGAGGTCTGCGCGGGAGCGGAGGCCCAGAAGCGGCCGTCACGGCCGGTCACGTCACTGGTGACGTACTCCCACCTGGACGAGCCGTCGGCCTTGAAGAAGATCGAGACCCGCTCGCCGGCCACGCCGCCGCGGTCCTCGACCAGCAGGGCGCCGCTGAACGTGAGCCGGTCACCCTTGTCCACGGGCTCCGGGCGGGCGTCGAAGCCGGCGATCCTGCTGCTCAGGACGCCGCGCCTGACGTCGACCCGGTCGGTGTCGCTGACCGAGCCCTTGGCCGCGGAGGTGGCCGCGAACTCGGCCCGCCACCAGCCCGTCTCGTCGGCCCGCACGGTGGCGCTGAACCAGCCGTTGCCACCGGTCGTCACCTTGGTGACCTGGCGGTAGGCGTCGGTGCCGCGCTCGCGGAAGGTGATGGCGACGCTCTGGCCGCCGTACCCCTTGCCGTCGGCGAGGAGCTGGCCGGAGACCTTGATCAGGTCGCCCTTGTCCACGGAGTCGGGGCTGGCGTCGAAGTCGACGATCTTGGTGTCGAGGACCTTCTTGACCGAGACCTCGAACGTGCCGCCGCGGGAGGCGCCGCCGGCGACGGCGAGCCAGCTCCACGTGCCGACGTTCGTGGAGTCGAAGGACCTGGTGCCGGACCACTTCGTCCAGTCGCCGTCCTTGGCGGACGTCAGGTCGACGGGCTTGCCGACGCTGATGTCGCCCGGGGGCTTGAGCTGGAGCTCGGCCTTGTCGGCCCCCTTGGTGGCGAAGCTGAACGTGGCCGTGACCGCGCCGTTGGTGACGTCGATCGGAGAATTGGGACTGATCCCGACTTGGGTGATGACGGGATCCGCGGCCGCCGTCGCAGCGGAGGGAGCCATGACCAGGGCTCCGGCTCCGAGCGCAATGGCAAGGGCGGCCACACGAATGCGTTGTAACATGCGGGTTCCTTCCAGATACCCAACGGTTCAACGCGGCATTGAGGGTGCCACGTGTGTCAATTAAGTAGACGTACGCGCCGACCGGAAGGTTTAGGAATCTGACAAACCGTTATATGTCGGGGTCAAACGGACCGGTCCACAACATGTCAGCCACGTCCGGCAGACGTCGGCGCCGATGAAAGACATAATCGAGGTGTGGCGCGCGACACAGTTGAGACTCATTTCACCCAGGCGGTTGCGACGCTGAAGGCGGGCCCCGCGCGAGATCCGGGGCTGCCGGTCCGCGAGGGCAGCTCGCTGACCGGCGAGCAGTGCATGAAACTGTTCCAGCGTCAGCTCGACAGCCGCCTGCTGGACATCGCGGCCCGCTGGCTGCGCGAGCGGGACGAGGGCTACTACACGATCGGCTCCGCCGGCCACGAGGGCAACGCGGCCGTCGCCGCCGCCCTGCGGCCCACCGACCCCGCCCTGCTCCACTACCGCTCCGGCGCGTTCTACCTGACCAGGTCCGAGCAGGCGGGCAGGCTGCCCGAGCAGGGCATCCGCGACGTGCTGATGGGCCTGGCCGCGGCGGCCGACGAGCCGATCGCGGGCGGCCGGCACAAGGTGTTCGGCCATCCCGACCTGGCCGTCATCCCCCAGACCTCCACGATCGCCAGCCACCTGCCCAGGTCCGTCGGCGTGGCGTTCGCCATCGAGCGGGCCGCGGCGGCGATCGGCGATCAGGCCCGCTGGCCCGCCGACGCGGTCGCGGTGTGCAGCTTCGGCGACGCCTCGATCAACCACGCGAGCGCCCTGAGCGGCTTCAACACCGCCTCCTACGCCACCTATCAAGGCAAGGCGATGCCGCTGCTGCTCGTGTGCGAGGACAACGGCATCGGCATCAGCGTCCGCACGCCCAAGGGCTGGGTGGAGTCGGCCCTGCGCCGGCCCGGGATCGAATACTTCGCCGCCGACGGCTGCGACCTCGCCGCGGCGTACGACGCCGCCGTCAGCGCGGTCCGGCACGTACGCGAGCGCCGCTCCCCCGCCTTCCTCCACCTGACCACCGTGCGGCTCATGGGGCACGCCGGCTCCGACGTCGAGCAGGCCTACCGCACGCAGCGCGAGATCAGGGCCGACCTGGAGCGCGACCCGCTGGTGCGCACGGCGCAGCTGCTCGTGGAGGCGGGGCAGAGCACGCCGGAAGAGCTGCTCAGGACGTACGAGTCCCAGCGAGAGCACGTGCTGCGGGTCGCGCTGGAGACGACGCGCAGCCCGCGGCTCGGCTCCGCCAAGGAGGTCATGGAGCCGATCGCGCCGCGCAAGCCGGAGCTGATCGCCAAGATCAGCCCGATGGCGGCCCCGGCCCCGGAGCGGGAGAAGGCGTTCGCCGGGGCGCTGCCCGAGCACGACAAGCCGATGACGCTCTCGCAGGCCATCAACCGCACGCTCGCCGACGCGCTGGCCGTCTACCCCGAGATGACCGTGTTCGGCGAGGACGTCGCCAAGAAGGGCGGCGTCTACGGCGTGACCAGGGGGCTGCAGAAGCGGTTCGGCGCGGCCCGGGTGTTCGACACGTTGCTGGACGAGCAGGCCATCCTGGGGCTGGCGCTCGGCGCCGGCGTGTCGGGGCTGCTGCCCGTGCCGGAGATCCAGTACCTCGCCTACCTGCACAACGCGCTCGACCAGATCCGGGGGGAGGCGGCCACGCTGTCGTTCTTCTCGCGCGGCTCCTACACCAACCCGATGGTGGTCCGGGTGGCCGGGTACGCCTACCAGAAGGGGTTCGGCGGCCACTTCCACAACGACAACGCGGTGGGCGCGCTGCGCGACATCCCCGGCCTGGTCATCGCCTCGCCCGCGCGCCCCGACGACGCGGCCGCCATGCTGCGCACGTGCCTGGCGGCGGCCCGCACGTCCGGGTCGGTGTGCGTGTTCCTGGAGCCGATCGCGCTCTACCACACGCGCGACCTGTTCGAGGAGGGCGACGGGGGCTGGCTGGCGCCGTACGCGGCGCCCGGGCGCTGGCCGGAGACGCACGTGCCGATCGGGCACGCGCGCTCCTACGGCGACGGGCGCGACCTGACGATCGTGACGTTCGGCAACGGCGTGCGGATGAGCCTGCGGGCCGCGGTGCGGCTGACCCAGGAGGGGTACGGCTGCCGCGTGCTCGACCTGCGCTGGCTGGCGCCGCTCCCGATGGACGACCTGCTGCGGGCGGCCGAGCTGACCGGCAACGTGCTGATCGCCGACGAGACCCGGCACACCGGCGGCGTGTCGGAGGGGATCATGGCGGAGCTGGCCGACGCCGGGTTCACCGGGAAGCTCGCGCGGGTGACCTCGTCCGACAGCTTCATCCCCCTGGGCGGGGCGGCCGAGCACGTGCTGCTGTCGGAGGCGGAGATCGAGCAGGCGGCGCGCAAGCTCCTGGGGTGACCGCTACGGGTTCGAGCGGGCGACGGCGCCCCTGATGCACGTGGGCTTCGACCAGGCGACCGTCGAGCTCTCCGAGACGCGCAGCAGGACGCCCACCAGGAAGCAGTAGCCGGTGCCCGGGTCCAGTCCCGCGACGCGGGTCTCGGTGCTGCCCTGGCCCAGGGCGGTGACGGCCTGCTCGCCCTTCTTGAGCGGGGAGCGCTGGAGGACCACCGGATAGCGGCGGGCGGCCGCGGGGAGCGTCCACTTCAGCTCGACGAGGGCGCCCTGGTCGGCGGTCACCTTCAGGCCACGCGGGGTCAGCGCGGCGACGGACTGCTTGTCGATGGCCTCGGTGTCCCGGGTGCCCGGCTCGGACGCCGAGGGCCGGGTGGTCTGTGATGGCTCGTTCTGCTGGAGCGACAGGTAGACGGCCGCGCTCGTGCCGCCCACGACGACGGCCGCCACGGCGGCGCCGATCACGAGGCCCCGCGGCAGGCGCCCCCCTCCGCCCGGCGCGGTCGTCCCGCCCCGCCCCGGCGGAGTGGTGGCCGAGTTGATGGACGGCGGTGCGGGCGCGCCCGTCGCGCTGTAGCCGGGCTGCCCGCCGCCCGGCACCTGCGCACCGGTGGCGTGCATGCCGCCGGTGCCCGCCGCCCGCGCTTCCGGAGCGAACGGCGACGGCCGCGCCTCCGGCGCGAAGGGCGACGGTCTCGCCTCGGGGGCGAACGGCGACGGCCGGCCGGGGCCGCCGGGCAGGTGGTTGCCGGTGGTCGGGAGATGGTTGCCGGTGGACGGCAGGTGGTTGCCCGTGGTCGGGAGCTGAGGGCTCCCCGTGTGCTGGGGGCTCCCCGTGTGCTGGGGCTCGCCGGTGGGCGGGTCGTCGAGGCGGGGGCGGGGCACCGTGGACATCGCCGGTCCCGGGCCGGGGTCCTGGCCCACCAGGTCGGTCACCGGCAGGCCCAGCTCGGCCTGCACCTCCTGCAGCCGCCGGGCGAGCTCCCGCGCCGACCCGTACCGCACCTCGGGCTGCTTGGACATCGCCCGCATGACCGTCTCGAGGACCGGCGGCGGCACGTCGGAGCGGTTGATCGGGGGCGGCTCGACGCTGAGCACCCGGTACATCAGGGGCGCGATCGACGGGTCCGTCGGGTTGTGGAAGGCGGGCTGGCCGGCCAGCAGGTGGTAGAGGGTCGAGCCGAGCGAGTAGATGTCGGTCGAGGCCGAGTGCGGCTGGCCCGTGAGCACCTCGGGGGCGGCGTGCAGCGGGGTGAACGCCTGCGACGTGGCCGAGATCTCCGAGGAGTCCACGACCCGGGCCACGCCGAAGTCGGCGATGGCGGGCTCGCCGTACCGGGAGATGAGGATGTTCTGCGGCTTGATGTCGCCGTGCAGGACCCCGGCCTCGTGTACGGCGGCCAGCGCCCCGGCCAGCTTCACCCCGGCCCGCAGCACGTCGGGCACCGGCAGCGGCCCCTCCTTGCGGACCCTGTCGCGCAGCGAGCCGTTCTCGAAGTAGTCCATCGCGATGTACGGCTTGCCGGAGCGGGTGACGCCGGTGTCGAAGACGGTGACGACGTTGGGGTGGCCGGTCAGGCGGCCGGTGAGCTGCAGCTCGCGCTGGAACCTGCGCATCGTGCGCTGGTCGACCCGGTCGACGGACAGCACCTTGAGCGCCACGACCCGGTCGAGGCGCTCCTGGTAGGCGCGGTACACGACGGCGAAGCCGCCCTGGCCCGCCTGATCGAGTACCCGGTAGCCGGGCGCGTCCTCGACTGGCAGCACGGCACTCCCCCCTGTTGCAGGCGAGTTTAGTGCGAATTTTGGGGGTTAGAGCGGATTCATGAGGTACGCGCCGAAGGCCGCGGACGCGACCGACACCAGCAGGAAGAGGAACACGTAGAACCCGCCGGGCAGGAACGTCAGCCTGGCCAGCTGGTCCGCGTCGGAGTCTCGCGCCTGCCGCCTGCTCCGCTTGCGCTGCAGCTCGATGATCGGCCTGATCCCGCCGAACAGCAGGAACCAGACCGCGACCAGGGCGACGACCTGCTGGACCTCGGCGGGCGCGTACATGATCAGGGCGAACACGGCGCCGCCGGTGGCGAGCAGGATCAGCGCGCCGTACAGGTTGCGGATCAGCAGCAGCATGCAGACCAGGAACAGCAGCACGCTCCAGATCAGCAGCGTGATGTGCCCCATCTCGGTCAGCCAGGCGGCGCCCAGCCCCAGCAGCGGAGGCGCCACATAGCCGGCGAGCGCGGTCAGCACCATGCCGGGCCCGGTGGGCCTGCCTCTGGTCAGCGTCACGCCGGAGGTGTCGGAGTGGAGGCGGATGCCTTCGAGTTTGCGCCGGGTGACCAGCGCCATCAGCGCGTGGCCGCCCTCGTGGGCGATCGTGATCAGGCCTCTGGTCACCTGCCAGGGCATGCGGAAGCCGACGAGCACGAACGCGGCGAGAGCCGAGACCCCCACGACCCAGGGGTCGGGGTCAGGCTGAACCTTGATCAGGTGGGCCCAGAGCTGTTCCATCGAGGAGAAACCCTATCCAGGTAGAGTCTCCTGCGTGGCCACAGAACAAGATTCTGACGCCCGGATTCCGGACTGGTGGCGCGGGCTCGGGCTGCCCGGTCTGATCGACCTGCACGTCCACTTCCTGCCGGAGCGGATGGAGCGGCGGGTTTGGCACCACTTCAGGCACGGCGGCCCGCTGATGGGGAACGGCTGGAAGATCGAGTACGAGTGGCCGGCGGAGGAGCGGGTCGCGCTGCTGCGGGCCATGGGCGTGCGCACGTTCCCCGCTCTCGCCTATGCGCACAAGCCGGACATGGCGCTCGATCTCAACGCCTGGACGCTGGAGTTCGCCCGCCGTACACCCGAATGCCTCCCTTCGGCGACCTTCTACCCCGAGCCTGGCGTCGTGGAGTACGTGCGCCGCGCTCTGGAGGACGGGGCCAGGATCTTCAAGGTGCACCTGCAGGTCGGCGGGTTCGACCCGCGGGCCGCCGAGCTGGACGAGGTCTGGGGGCTGCTGGCGGACGCGGGGGTGCCGGTGGTGACGCACGCCAGTTCGGTGCCCGTGCCGGGCGGGCACATCGGCCCCGGGCCGATCGGCGAGGTGCTGCGCAGGCATCCGCGGCTGCGGGTGGTGATCGCGCATCTGGGGATGCCGGAGTACGACCCGTTCTTCGAGCTGGCCGCCCGCTACGAGCGGGTCGCGCTGGACACCACGATGGCGTTCACCGACTTCGCCGAGCTGGGCATGCCGTTCCCCGCGCGGCTGCGGCCGGCATTGCTTGATCTGGGCATTTCAGGCAAGGTGGTGCTCGGTAGTGACTTCCCGACGATTCCGTATCCTTACGCCCATCAGCTCGACGCGCTCGCCCGGCTCGACCTGGGCGATGCCTGGTTGCGGGCGGTGTGCTGGGGCAACGCAGCGGCCATGATCTGATAGAGGAGTGAACGATCGGCACGTCGCGCTCATCGGCGCTTTCTACGACGCTCTGGGGCGCGCGGACTTCGCGGCCATGGAGCGCTGCTACCACCCCGAGATCAGCTTCGGCGATCCGATCTTCCAGGAGGTCGAGGGGCGTGACCGCGTGATGACGATGTGGCGGCTGCAGCTCGGCGTGCGCGACGGCCTCAGATCCACCTACGGCGACGTGACGGCCGACGACTTCACCGGCACCGCGCGCTGGACGTCCCGCTACACCTTCTCCAGGACCGGGCGCCAGGTCGTCAACGAGATCGACGCGCTGTTCAGGTTCGAGGGCGATCTGATCGTCCGCCACCACGACGAATTCGACTTCAAGCGCTGGTCGAAGATGGCGCTGGGCAGGCCGCACGGGCTGCTGTTCGGCTGGACGCCGATGTGGCGCAAGACCATCAGAGACCGCGCCACGCAACGGCTCGACGAGCTCTCTTAGGTCCAAGGAGGGCCATGGCCAGGGTGAAGGGGTTCAGGCGCAGCGGCGACGTCCACGAGGAAGCGCCCGAGCACTCGATGGACCCGCGTGCCACGGAGGAGCGGCCCTACCGGCCGACCGTCATCGACAACGCCATCTACCGCGACGGCAGGCGCGTCGACACGCCCGGCTCCCTGGGCGCCGCCTTCGAGTGCCTCAAGGAGATCCCGCGCAGCATGGCCTGGATCGGCCTCTACCGGCCGAAGGAGTGGGAGCTGGTCAAGCTCGGCGAGGAGTTCGAGCTGCACGAGCTGGCGCTGGAGGACGCGATCGTCGGCTCCCAGCGGCCCAAGGCCGACCGCTACGGCGACACGCTGTTCGTGGTGCTGCGGGCCGCGCGCTATCTGGACGACGTGGAGGAGGTCGCGTTCGGGGAGGTGCACGTCTTCATCGGCCCCAACTTCGTGATCACCGTACGCCACGCCGAGGCCCCCGACCTCCAGGCCGTCCGCAAGCGCATGGAGTCCGAGCCCGAGCTGCTGAAACAGGGCCCGCAGGCGGTCCTGTACGCCATCCTCGACGCGGTGGTGGACGGCTACGCCCCGGTGGTGGCCGGGCTGCAGAAGGACATCGAGGAGATCGAGGTCCAGGTCTTCGGCGGCGACCCGTCGGTGTCGCGGCGGGTCTACGAGCTGTCCGGCGAGGTGATCGAGTTCCAGCGGGCCACGGCGCCGCTGGTGGGCATGCTCCACGCGTTCATCGCGGGGGCCTCCAAGCACGGGATGAACGACGAGCTGCAGAGCTACCTGCGTGACGTGGCCGACCACGCGATCACGGTGTCGGAGCGGATCTCCGCGTTCCGGCAGATGCTGCAGGACATCCTGATCGTCAACTCGACGCTGGTGACGCAGGCGCAGAACGCGGAGATGGCCCGGATGACAGAGGCGAGCATCCAGCAGGGCGAGGAGGTCAAGAAGATCTCCGCCTGGGCCGCCATCCTGTTCGCTCCGACATTGGTCGGGACCATTTACGGGATGAATTTCGATTTCATGCCCGAAACGCACTGGGCATTCGGGTATCCATTCGCGATCGTGCTGATGGCGGCCGTCTGTCTGACCCTTTATCTCGTCTTCAAAGGCCGCGACTGGCTCTGAACGTCACCACATGGCCCCGATCACGATCCCGACCACGATCAGGGCCACCAGGGTGACGCGGATGGCGGCGGACACCTCGTGACCCTCAGGCGTCCAGTCCCACGTGCGCTTCCAGCCGCTCGAGCCGCTGGACGAGGGGCTGCAACTCCTGGCGGACGGCGGCGGACAGCATCGCCTGGACGGCGGCGGGCCGGCCCTGGTCTCCCTGCGCCTCGACGTCCTGCTGCGTCTGCGCCCGCAGGTGGACGTACCCGGCCAGGGCCGCCACCACGGCGCGCCTGGTGAGCCTGGGCTCGGCGCCCAGCCCGCGCAGGACCTGGCCGGCGGTCCCGTCGGGCTCGGCGACGAGGCCGAGCAGGAGGTGCTCGCAGCCCACGTAGTTGTGGCCGAGTGAGGTCGCCTCCGTGACGGCGAACTCCAGCGCGTTGGCCGCCGCCCCGCTGAAGTTGCGCGGCTCCGAGCCGCCGGCCGCGCCGGGGGCGGGCTGGTGGCGGGCGAGGTCGCGGCCGACCTGCTCGGGGTCGATCTCCACGGCCCGCAGGACGTGCAGCGCCAGGTTGGTCCCCTCGCTCAGCATGGCGCCCAGCAGGTGCTCGGTGCCGACGGCTGCGGCCCCTTCCGCCCTGGCCTGGTCGGCGGCCAGTTTGAGGACGGTGCGCGTCCTGGGCGTCAGGTGCCTCAGCGCCCCGGTCGGCTCTTCGAGGTCGAGGTCGCTCAGGACGGTCTCCCTGATGGCGGTCACCCGGCGGACCGCCTGCTCCAGCGCGCGCTGGCACACCGCCGACACCGGCACCCCGGCCTGCTTGACCGCTTCCGCGAGTTCGTCCGGCAGGTAGACGTTGATCTTTGGCATACCCCTATAGTAACCCTCATGGGGTTACACTCGTCAAGCGTCAGGGAAATCGGTCAGCGCCTGTTCGGCCTCCCCCACCGCGGCCTTCAGCCGAGCCGCGAAGAACCCCACCCGGTCCGGCCCGAAGCGGGCCGAGGGGGCCGAGATCGACAGGGCGGCCAGGGCGGCGCCGTTCCCGTTGCGCAGGGTCGCGCCGATGGCGGAGACGCCGCGTTCCGTGCCGTCGATGTTGAGCGCGTAGCCGCGGGCCCTGACGTCGTCGAGCTCGCGGGTCAGGGTCGCGCGCTCGTGGTCGGAAAGGTCGGGGTAGAGGTCGCGGAGCTGGTCGGGGGGCAGGGTGGCGAGCAGGACCTTGCCGCCGGAGGCCCGGCGGGCGGGCAGGATCGTGCCGCGGCGGTCGCCGACGTGCAGGATCTGCGACGACTCCACGCTGTCCAGGAAGCGCACCTCCGTACCGACCCGGAGCATGAGGTTCACGGTCTCCGCGGCCCGCGCGCACAGGGCCTCCATCGCGGGCCTGACCCGGGCGCGCAGCTCGCGCAGGACCGCCCCGCCCGCGCCGGCCTGCGTCGAAGTGAGGAACGGCCCCGGCAGGTACGTGTGCTGCTCGTCCTGCACGGCGAAGTCGCGGTAGACGAGCATGGCCAGCAGGCGGTGGGCGGTCGAGCGGGCGATGCCCAGCTCCCTGGCGACGTCGGCGACCTTGAGGCGGCCCTGGTCGCGCAGCATGTGCAGGAGCAGCAGCACGTTGTCGACGGAGCCCAGGGCGTAGGCGGGCCTGTTCTTCATAGCAGAATGCTAGTGCCGTATGCAGAATCACCTCCTAGCGTGGGCTCCATGAACCCAGAGGAGAGGCTCTACGCCGACTTCGCGGCGGAAGACCTCATTCCGTTGTGGACGCAGGTCGGCGATCTGATGCCGGAGCACCCGAAGCCGAAGGCGCGGCCGCACGTGTGGGAGTGGAAGACGCTCTACCCGCTGGCCGAGCGGGCCGGCGAGCTGGTGCCGGTCGGGCGCGGCGGGGAGCGGCGGGCCATCGCGCTGGCCAACCCCGGGCTGGGCGGGATGCCGTACGCGACGCCGACCCTCTGGGCGGCCATCCAGTACCTGGGGCCGCGCGAGGTCGCCCCCGAGCACCGCCACACCCAGAACGCCTTCCGCTTCGTCGTCGAGGGCGAGGGTGTCTGGACCGTCGTGAACGGCGACCCGGTCGCCATGCGGCGCGGCGACTTCCTGCTGACTCCCGGCTGGCACTTCCACGGGCACCACAACACCACCGACGCGCCCATGGCCTGGATCGACGGGCTGGACATCCCGCTCGTGCACTACACCGACACCTCGTTCTTCGAGTTCGGCCCCGACCAGGTCACCGACGTGACGACGCCGAGCGTGTCGCGTTCGGAACGGCTGTGGGCGCACCCCGGGCTGCGCCCCGTCTCGGCGCCGCAAGCCACGCCCAGCTCGCCGATCGCCGCGTACCGCTGGGAGCACACCGACCGGGCGCTGGACGAGCAGCTGGCGCTGGAGGACGAGGGCCACCCCGGGACCGTCGAGCCCGGCCACGCCGCCGTCCGCTACACCAACCCCACCACCGGCGGCGACGTCATGCCGACGATCAGGGCCGAGTTCCACCGGCTGCGGGCGGGGACCGCGACGGCCGCGCGGAGAGAGGTGGGGTCGTCGGTGTACCAGGTGTTCGACGGTGAGGGGTTCGTGACCCTCGACGGCGCGGAGCGGCGGCTGTCGCGCGGCGACCTCGTCGTGGTGCCGTCGTGGTGCGCGTGGTCGTTCCGCGCCGAGACCCGTTTCGACCTGTTCCGTTTCGCTGACACGCCCGTTTTCGAGGGCCTGCGTCAATATCGAGAGGAGTTCGTGTGAGGCTCGCGACGCTGCGGCTGCCGAACCGTACGACCGCCGCCAGGATCGACGGCGACCTTGCCGTGGAGGTCGGCGCGCCCGACGTCGGGGCGCTGCTGGCCGATCCGCGCTGGCGGGAGGTGGCGGCCGCCGCCGACGGGCCCCGGCATCCCCTGTCCACGGCCGACCTCGCCCCCGTCGTCCCCCGGCCGGGGAAGATCGTCTGCGTGGGGCTCAACTACCGCAACCACATCCTGGAGATGGGGCGGGAGCTGCCGGAGCATCCGACGCTGTTCGCCAAGTTCGCCGAGGCGCTGGTGGGGCCGTACGACGACATCGCGCTGCCCGCCGTCTCCGACGCCGTCGACTGGGAGGCCGAGCTGGCGGTGATCATCGGCACGGCGGCCCGGAACGTGTCGCCCGAGCAGGCGGCGGCCTCCATCGCCGGCTACTCCGTGATCAACGACGTGACCGCCCGCGACTACCAGTACCGCACGCTGCAGTGGCTCCAGGGCAAGACCTTCGAGTCGAGCACGCCGTTCGGGCCGTACCTCGTCACCCCGGACGAGCTGGAGGGCGTGACGATGACCATGCAGTGCGAGGTGGACGGCGAGGTGGTGCAGGAGACGGACACGTCCGACCTGGTGTTCGGCCCGGCCGAGCTGATCTCGTACGTGTCGCGGATCATCACGCTCCAGCCCGGGGACGTCATCGCCACCGGCACGCCCGGAGGCGTCGGCCACGCCCGCAAGCCTCCTCGCTACCTCGCCGACGGGAACAAGGTCGTGACCCGGATCGCGGGCCTCGGCGAGCTGGTCAACGTGGCACGCCGAGATGCCTGACCTGGGCTGGATGGACGCCGGCACCGCGTACTTCGAGGCGCAGGTACGCGGTGCCGACCTCGGACGGCCGAGCCGGCTGCCCGGGTGGTCGGGACGGCACGTGGTGGCGCACGTCGCCGCGAACGCCCGCGCTCTCGGCAGGCTGGTGCATTGGGCGCGTACGGGTGAGGAGCGTCCGATGTACGCCTCGGCCGAGGCTCGTGACGCCGAGATCGAGGACCTGGCCGCCCGGCTGGACGCCGCCGCGCTGGAGAGCCTGGCCAGGGAGACGTCCGAGGAGCTGCGCGACGCCCTGGACGAGTTGTCCGGGGACCGGTGGGACACCCGGGTGCGGACCGCTCAGGGGCGGCTCGTGCCCGCGTCCGAGGTGGTGTGGCTGCGGACCCGCGAGGTGTGGGTGCACGGCGTGGACCTGGGCGGGCGGTTCGAGGATCTGCCGGGCGAGCTGGTGGACGCGCTGGTCACGGATGTGACGGCGCTGTGGGCGAGGCGCGGTGAGGAGCCCGCGATGGTCCTGCGCCCCACCGACCGCCCCACCACCTGGCCGTCCGATGGGGACGGCCTGCCGGAGGTGCGGGGGACGGCCGCCGAGCTGGCCGCCTGGGTCACCGGGCGCGGCCCCGCCCCCGACCCCGCCGCCCCCGCCATCGGCCGCTGGCTCTGAAGGCTCGGGCTCTGAAGGCTCGGGCTCTGAAGGCTCGGGCCGGGCGCGGGTGTCGTCGGTGGAGAGGAGGGCTCGTGGTCGAGGTGGTCGTCGTCGGAGGCGGCATCGGCGGGCTGGCGGCCGCCTTCGCGCAGGCGAGGGCCGGGCGGACGGTCCGGGTGCTGGAGCGGTCGGCCGAGTTCGGCGAGGTGGGCGCCGGATTGCAGCTCGGCCCCAACGCCACCCGTGTGCTCCACCGCTGGGGCCTGCTGGACCAGGTGATCGAGAGGGGTGTGCTCCCCCGGCGGCTGGTCTTCAGGGACGCCCTGACCGGCGAGGAGCTCACCCACCTCGACCTGGGCGAGGGGTTCCGGCACCGCTACGGCGGGCCCTACGTGGTGGCGCACCGCGGCGACCTGCACGCCGTCCTCCTGCGGGCCTGCGCGGCCGCGGGCGTGGAGCTGCTGAACGGCCGGCACGTCGAGCGGGTGGACGCCGGACGCGCCAGGGCCCATTGCGCGGACGGCGAGGTGCACGAGGGTGACGTGGTGGTCGCGGCGGACGGCCTGCAGTCGGTCCTGCGGGCACAGCTCGTCGCCGACCAACCCCACGATTCCGGATTTGTCGCTTATAGGGGCACCCGTCCGCTCCCCGGGGACTTCGATGTCTCCGACGTGGTCGCGTACCTGGGCCCCGGCTGCCACTTCGTCCAGTACGCCCTGCGCGGCGGCGAGCTGCTCAACCAGGTGGCCGTCTTCCGCGGCCCCGGCGACCTGGAGGCGGCCTTCGACGGCTGCTGCGACGCGATCGGCAAGGGCCTGCCGTACCTGTGGCGCGAGCGCCACTGGCCCATGCTCGACCGCCCGCCCGTCGGCACCTGGGTGCGGGGCAGGCTCGCCCTCCTGGGGGACGCCGCCCACCCCATGCTCCAGTACCTGGCCCAGGGCGCCTGCCAGGCCATCGAGGACGCCCACGAGCTGGCCGAGCAGTCGGCGGCCGGCGACTGGGACCGGGCGCTGGCCGCGTACCAGGAGATCCGCGTGCCGAGGACGGCGCGCGTGCAGACGACGGCGCGGCTGTGGGGCGACATCTGGCACGTGGACGGCGTGGCCCGGGTGCTGCGCAACGAGCTGTTCCGGACCAGGGACCTGGCCGCCCACGACTACGTCGACTGGCTGTATGGGGGGTGAAGCGTGACGGGGCCGTCCGGGGTGTGGACGGTCAGCGCGTCGCCGGAGACCGACACGCGCGGATCGGCCGCGCCCGGCACGATCACGGTCAGCACACTCGGGGCGGCGGGGGACACGACGGTCGCCACCTCGGCGGTCCGCAGGTAACCGGTCGAGACCAGCCCGGGACGCACCCCCAGCCCCGCCCCCGGGAGCTGCAGCAGCGTCACCCGCCAGTCCCCGTCCCCGAGCACCACCCGGCCGTCACCCCGGGAGACCACCTGCAGCGACGGGTCGAAGTGCCACAGGCTGCGCAGGGTCCCGACCTCGACGGAGTCGTGCACGGCCAGCAGGTCGGGCCCGTGGTTGACGAGGACGCGCCGGGTCCTGGTCGCCCCGTAGGCGTCGTCGGCCAGCTCGAAGGACTGGCGCGACGGCTCGACGGACGATCCGGCGAGCCGCGTGGCCGTCCCCGGGCGGAAGGTCCCGGCCACGACGGGCACGTTGTGCGCCTCGGGCGAGCGCGTCCACTCCACGTACCCGGTGCGCTCGTAGGAGTGGAACCCGGCCTCGACGAGGATCCGGCGGCCCTGGGCGCTGTAGGTGACGCCGAGATGGTCCTCGTGCCCGTGCAGCCGCCGCCCGGGCCCGAACCTGATCGAGTAGAACGCGGACCGCGGGTCGTCCCAGGCGGTCCTGCCGAAGACGTACCCGCCGTCGAACACCCGCACCACCGGCCCCTCGTGCGGAAAGCCGTCGGCGCGGGTGTCGGCCGGGCTGTCGCCGATCGGGGCGAGGCGGCCGTCGGGCTGGGTGGCGTGCGCGACGTACGCCTCCAGCGCGGCCCGCCGGGCGATGAGCCGCTGGGGTGGTGCGGCGCCGCTCTCGGCGATCGCCCGCAGCGCCGTGCCGAGTCGCCGGTGCACGTACAGGCCGTAGCGGGGGGCCTGCTCCTGGAGCACCCCCTGGCTGTCGATGGCCAGCTCGGCGGAGGCGGTCATCCTGCGGATGGCCAGATCGCGCCAGCGTGCCCGGCCGAGCCGGCAGCCGACGACGAGCAGCCCGATGTCCTGGTCCAGGCCGTGGTTGTGGCCCGCGCGGTAGAGCGACGAGTCGGCCAGGATCTCCCCGTGCTCGGCGAGGCTGCTCCACAGTGCCCGGCTCCGCGCGTGCTCGCTGAGGCACACGAGCGCGGGGGCGCGTAACGCGACCGCGTGCTCGGCCCACGCCCACGGGCTGACCCCGCGGCCGCCGTGCGGGTTCTCGCGGATCCAGTGCTCGGCCAGGGTGCTCGCGCGGTCGAGGTACGCGGGCTCGCCCGAGCGCTCGTACTCGGCGACCAGCCGGCCCATCCAGCGCAGCGCGTGCAGGTTCAGCGCCCAGGAGCGGTTGCCGTGCGGGTTCGCGGTCCAGTCGACGTCCGTGCCCAGCTCGACCGGCGGCAGGCCGACGAACGTGACCTGCCCGCGCATCACCTCCTCCACCTTGATCAAGGGAAACTGGTCGCTCAGGCAGATGGCTTTGCCCGAGATCGCACGCCAGAACACGTCGGGACTCCT
This sequence comes from Nonomuraea sp. NPDC052116, assembly GCF_040680035.1. NCBI lineage: Bacteria > Bacillati > Actinomycetota > Actinomycetes > Streptosporangiales > Streptosporangiaceae > Nonomuraea > Nonomuraea sp. NPDC052116. The sequence goes on from NZ_JBFAWA010000001.1 coordinate 248,008, forward strand.
GTTTCAGGGCGCGCGAAACCCACGCGCCGGCGTCGGAATGCTCTAGCGGGGACCCCGGTCGGTCCAGCCCGCCTCGATCACGCGCTCCGTGCCCGGGGACGGCCCGTCGTCGGTGCGGGAGAGCACCTGCGAGGTCGCCGGGTCGATGACGAGCGTCCGCTGGGTGCCGTCGGGCAGCGCGTACGAGAACGCCTCACCGCGGTCGCGCTCGCCCAGGTAACGGACCTCGGGCAGGTCGGCGAGCGCGCGGTAGGCGGCGGCGCGCACGGCGGGCGGGGACGGCTTGGTCCACAGCAGGCCGCTGAGCGCGTCGGCGAGCAGGCCCTTGGACGGCAGCATGCCCGCCACCCGCTCCCTGAGCGCGTCCGGGTCCGTGGGAAGGCTCTCGATCTGCTGGAACGTCAGGTCACGCCCCGCCATGCTGAACGCCGACCGTCCCTTGACCTGCGTGATCCGGCCCTGTTCCAGGGTCCACGCCCGGCCGTCCCTGGCCGCCCAGAGCCCGACCACCTGGGACCCGTCCCGGACCTTCTTGATGTGCCAGTACGTCCCGTCCGGAACGTGGCCGGACGCGGCGGTGCCGGCCGCCGCCAGCAGCACGGAACGTCCGGAGGGTGCCGATTGATGGATCACGAACGCCGCCGCCAGGGCCGTCGCCACGGCGGGGAGCACCAGCCACGACAGCCGCCTGCGCCTGCGTGCCGCCATCACCCGCCGCCACACCCTGGCCTGGGCGTCCGGGTCTGGTCGCGGCCGGCCGTACAGGTCTTTGATGTGCTCCATCTCATCCACGGACGAACACCTCGATCTCGCCGAGCAGGGCGCGCAGCTTCTTCCTGGCCCGGTTCAGGCGGGACCCGACGGTGCCGTACGGGATGCCGAGCGCGGTGGCGATCTCGTCGTGGCTCAGCCCGGCGAGCGCGACGAGCAGCAGGACGTCGCGGTCGCGGCGGTCGAGCTCGGCCAGGGCGGCGGCCAGTTCGGGGCGCAGGCTCTGAGCGCTGACGCGGCGGGCGACCGAGTCCTCGTGCCCGGGGTACTCGGGGTCGGGGGCGCAGCGGCCGAGCGCGCGCAGGGTGCGGGCCTCGAGGCGGCGGTGCTTGCCGATGAGGTTCGTGGCGATGCCGTACAGCCAGGCGCGCACGTTCGCGCGGGCCGGGTCGTACCGCGCCCGCTTGCGGAACGCGGTGAGGAACGTCTCGGCCACGACGTCCTCGGCGTGGTCGGGGCCGAGCCGCTGGGCGACGTAGGTGTGGATCTCGCCGAAGTGGGCCCCGAACACCGCGGCGAAACCGTCGGCGTCGTCGAGAACGTTCGGCGGCGAGCTGCGCGTCCCCCCGTGGACGTGCGCGCGAGCCGTCCATGCCGCCGGCGTCGCGATGGTCTCCCCCGTCATGCGCTGCCTTCCGGTGAATCAGTGGTCATCTCTTATCACCCGATGCACCGGTTTGCTTTCACGCTCTCATTCCAGAAATCGGCGGACGTCGGCGATCTCGGCGTCGAGCAGGCCGTCCGGCAGCTCGTCGAACGGCTCGACGCTCGCCCGCGCGCCCTTGCGCCCCCACACGCCCCTGATCACACCGCCCACCAGCACGACCGGCCGCAGGACGCCTCCCCCCGGGAACACCTTCCTGGCGTGCTCGGCGGCCAGGATCGGGTCGCGGCTGCGCCAGCCCATCAGGTACTCGTCGAAGGCGGGCGCGAGGCGGGCCACCGGCTCCTCCTCTGTGCTGGCGGGCGGTGGAGGGGCGGCGCTCAGGCGCCAGGCCGTGCGGGCCTCGCCGAGCGGCAGGCCCGACCAGGCGGCCAGGTCCTCGGGCTCGGCGGGCCGGTGGGCGCGGCGGTAGCGGGCGCCCAGCTCCTTGAGCGCGCGGTCCCGGTCGGGCTCGGGGGTGATCGGGGCACCCAGCCAGTCGGCGGCGTGCACGTACGTGGGCTTGCCCGCGCGGAGCGGGCCCAGCACGGCCAGGCCGTGGTGGGCGGCCAGCCCCACCAGGTGCACGACGCCCTGGCCGGTGGCCCGGCCCGCCAGGCGCTCCTCCAGGTCGGCCTTGGTGAGCGGGCCCTGGCCTTCGAGGGCGCCCGCGATGAGCCCGAGCAGGTCGTCGCCGGTGACGCCTTCCTCGTGGAGGCGGCGCAGGGTGTTCGTGGCGCGGGCGGTGAGGGCGTGCAGCCAGGGCAGGTCGTCGGCGTGCGCGAAATGGAGGGTGCCGCGCGGGCCCCAGGTTCTGACGATCTCGCGGGAGGTCACCGCGGCCTCGATGTCCTGCCTGGTGAGGGTGGCGGAGCGGGCGCGGAAGGCGAGCAGGGCGGAGGGGACGTCCTGGGCCTGCATCGCCGCCAGATGTCTGACGATCTCGCCGGCCGCCAGGCCCGGGGGGCGGTGCAGGAGCTGGGACTCCACGCTTCTCATGGTCACCGTCATCTCAGCAGGAGGCGATTGCGCAGGCGGGTGGTCAGGGGGGTTCTGGCGCGTACGGCTCTGCGGATGGCGTCGCTGCGCTGCCAGGCCGCGGTGGCGGCGTCCTCGGTGATGGCGTCCGGGGCGTACCGGACGAAGTTCGAAATTTCAGCCAATGGCTGGATGTGAGTGGAAATATCGCCCAAGCCTGCCTGTCCGGCGACGACGTCCGCCGCCGTCAGAGCGTACCGGCCCCTCAGCCCCAGGTCGTCGCAGGTCTGCCGCCACGCGCCGAGCACCCGCTGCTCGGGCCCCTCGGCCCGGCGGCGCTTGCGCCTGCGCCACCCCGGCAGGGCCACCACCACCCCGGCGTACGCCACCAGCAGCGCCCCGCCCGCCACCGACGCGATCAGCCAGATCGCCGGGCCGTTCGACGACTCCTGGCCGTCCCCCGTGGCCTGCGGCCGGGAGGTCTTCGGCCGGTCGCTCCCGCCCTGGGTGAACTCGCCCTCCAGCTCCTCGCTCTCCTCGATGGCCGAGGACACGACGTCATGGTCGTCCTTGGCGCCGCTGCGGCCCGGCGTGGGGTAGAACGGCCGCCAGCCGAGCCGGTCGAACTTGATCTCCGCCCACACCATCACATGGCCAGATTTAACGTGATAAATCCCGCCGGACGCCTGACCCGGCCTGAACCCCACCACCACCCGCGACGGCAGCCCGAGCGTCCTGGCCATGAGCGCGAACGTGGTCGCGAACTGCTCCGACGTCCCCCGGTGCGTGGTCTGCAGGAAGAACTCCAGCCCCTTGAGCGAGTGCCCCGGCGGCGCGGTGACGTCGTAACTGGCGTTGGTGCGCAGGTACTTCTGCAGCCGGTACGCCCGCGTGATCGGCGCGGTCGCGCCCTTGGTGGCCTCCTGGGCGAGCTTGCGGAACAGCCGCTGCTGCGGCCCGGCCGGGAACGCGGTCAGCCCCGGGTCGGCGGCGGGCGTGGCGTCGAGCAGCTCCTGTTTGGACGGCCGGGGCACCTTCGAGGTCACCTCGTAGCTGAACCCCTTGGCGGGCTTGGCACCGGCCAGCAGCGCGCCGCTCTCGGGGTCCACCACCAGCCCCCGCACGCCCTCGACCCGCTCCGGCCGCTCGGCCGCGGGCAGCCAGGTGCCCGGGAGCCCGTCGAACGTCACCTTCTGATGGACGACGTCCGCCTTGCCCGTCCAGTCCGCCTCGGGCACCCGGCCGCCGGTGGGCTGGAACCGGGCTCCGGAGGTCCATCGGACGCCGTCGTACCGGTCGAGCACGGCCAGCCGCCAGTTGAGCGGTTTGTCGGCCTTGACGGTGAACAGTTCCCTGTCGGGGATCTGCAGCCACGCCGAGACCCGGTCCAGCGGGCTGACGCTGTCGACGCGCCGCGGCGGAGGGAGGTCGGCGTCCTGCCGCGGGTTGTACGGCTGCGCGGCGATGGGCAGCAGCGGGCCCACGACCAGCGCCAGCGCGGCCAGCGCGGCGGCGGCCGGCAACCCGGCCAGGAGCCAGAGCGGGGAACGGTCGTCGCGCAGCAGGGCCAGCGCGGCGATCAGCACGAACAGCGCGCCCGCCACGGGGACGTTCGAGCCCTCGCCGTCCACGCCCAGCACGAGCGCCGTGCCGTAGACGACCAGCGCCGGGACGGCGGCGGCGATCCTGGTGCGGGTGCGGGCCAGCGTCTCGGCGCCGATGACGGCGGCCGCCCAGACGAGGGTGTGGACGAGGACGAGGAGGTGCGGCTCGGGCTGGGCGGGGAGGAGAGTGGTGAGCAGGGCGTGCCAGGAGTTCGCCACGTCGGCGAACACACCCGGGTTCGCGGCCTGGTAGAGCAGGACGGTGCCGGCGAACCAGAGGATGACGTCCAGGAGCAGGGCCAGCCAGAGGGGGCGGCGGCCGAGGGTCGCGGCGACGACGGCGGGGGCGATGGCCGCGGGGATCACGGCGGTCAGCAGCTCGGTGCCCGGGAACACCCGATGGAACCCCCACCCGGCCACCCCGGCGACGGCCGCGACCAGCGCCGCCCCCGCCATCCGCCGCCACAACGCCCCACCGGCCACACCCCCGGACGGCACGCTGCCCGCTCGTCCTCCGGCCGCCTCGCCAGGCGTGGCCGCGTCCGGCGCGCGCCCGTGCCGGCGGCCGCGCCTGGGGGTCTGGGTGGTCATCGGGATCCCCAGGCGAGCGGGAGCGCGTCCAGGGAGCCGATCGGCAGGACCGCCACCCCGGGGACCGCGACTGCCCCAGGGCCGACGTAGACGCAGATGACACGGTCGAAGCGGCGGCGCACCCCTGCGACCCGCCCCGCCTCCGCCGGGTCCGAGGTGACCAGGACCAGGGAGCCGCCACCCCTGGCCAGGCGCGTCGGCTCCGCGACGCCGCCCGTGCCCGTCGACACCAGGGCCAGGCGGTCCAGCACCGTCTCAGGGTCCTTGGCGTCCGGTACGGGCCCGTCGCCGGTGACGAGGCGTACCGGGAAGCCCGCCGTGGCGGCGGCGAGCGCGACCGAGGCGGCGGCGTCCACGGCCAGCTCCGTGAGGTCGCGGGTGTCCAGGACGACAGTGGTGGTGGGGAGGCTGGCGTCGATGAGCTGGCGGACCATGAGCGTCCCGGTGCGGGCGCTCGACCGCCAGTGGACGTGCCGCAGGTCGTCGCCGACGACGTACTCGCGCAGGGTGTGGAAGGTGACCGTGCCGCTGGGGGCGTTGTCGCTGGTGGGGCCCTCCAGGTGGTGGGCCCGGCCGGACGGGGGGACGGGGAGGGCGACCGTGCGGGGCCGTACCAGGAGGGTGACGGGCGAGCCGTACGCTCTGACGCGGCGCGTGAGCCCGAACGGGTCGGCCCGGACGAGCAGCAGCGGCCCCACCGGGATCTCGCCGCGGGCGTCCGTCGGCAGCGGGTACGACACCGTGCGGACGGCCCCCTTCGGCAGCCTGGGCAGGTCGACGGTGTGCTCCGCCGCGCCGATCCGGTCCTGGGCGCGCAGGCCGGACAGGCCCCGGCGGCCGAGGTTGGTCACGTTCAGGACGGCGACGGCGGCGTCCCCGCGCGGCACCTTCAGGGGCGTGACCTCGCGCCGCACCTCCAGCCTGGGCCTGGGGGCGGTCCACGCGAGCGCGGCGGCCAGCGCGAGCAGGCCGCCGGTCGCCAGCACGACGGGCTCGGGATAACCGAGCGCGAACCCCGCCGCGTACAGCGCGAGGGACCCGGCGAGGGTCCCCCAGCCCAGCGGGGTCAGCACCGCGGTGAGCCGCTGCCAGGGAGCCGGTGGCGGGGTGGGCACCTACGCCGCCTGCGGCACCGGCATCCCGGCGAGGATCTCGCCGAGCGCGGCCGCGGCGGTGACCTCGCGCAGCTCGGCCTCGGGCGTGAGGATCAGCCGGTGCGCCAGCACGGGCGCGGCCAGCGCCTTCACGTCCTCCGGCACGACGTAGTGCCGGCCGGCCGCGGCGGCCCTGACCCTGGACGCGCGCAGCAACGCCAGGCTGCCCCGGGGGCTGGCCCCGAGCCGCAGGTGAGGGCTGGTACGGGTGGCCGAGCACAGCGCGACGATGTAGTCGTACACGGCATCGGCCACGTGGATCCGGGAGGCGAAGTCGATCATCCCGGCCACGTCCGACGACCGCGCCACCACCGGCAGCCGCTCGACCTGCGGCCCCGTCGGCATGCCCTTGAGCACCTCCACCTCGGAGACGTGGTCGGGGTAGCCGACGGAGATCTTCATCAGGAAGCGGTCGAGCTGGGCCTCGGGCAGCGGGTACGTGCCGTCCATGTCGACCGGGTTCTGCGTGGCCACCACCATGAACGGCCTGGGCACCGGATGCGGCTCGGCGTCCACCGTGACCCTGCGCTCCTCCATGACCTCCAGCAGCGCGGCCTGGGTCTTCGGCGAGGCGCGGTTGATCTCGTCGGCGAGCACGATGTTCGCGAAGACGGGCCCGTGGTGGAACTCGAACTTCTGGTGCGCCTGGTTGAAGATCGACACGCCGGTGATGTCGCTGGGCAGCAGGTCAGGCGTGAACTGGATGCGCCGCCACTCGGCGTCCACGCTGGCCGCGAGCGACCTGGCCAGCGTGGTCTTGCCGGTGCCGGGCACGTCCTCGACGAGCAGGTGCCCCTCCGAGAACAGGCTGATCAGCGCCAGCTCGATCGCCTCGTGCTTGCCCCGGATGATGCGCTCGATGTTGCCGGCGAGCAGCTGGAAGCGCTGCGCGAACTGCCCGGCCAGCTGCGCGCTCTGCTGCGGCTGCTGCTGGTAGGACTGCTCCAGCCCCTGCTGCTGGTACGGCTGCACGGTCTGCTCGAACTGGTCCTGATAGTTGTACTGGGTCAACTGAGCCCCCCTCCTCAGTCGGTGCACTCGAAGAGCGGCCCCTCGGGGAAGCCGCCGTCCGGAGTCGCCACCAGAGTGTCGCTGAGCCACCCGTTCCCGTACTGCGTTTCAACTTTGTTCCAAATGTCACTGGTGCTGCCGTCTTGCGACTCGGCGACAGACTGGCCCTTGACCTGGCAGATCACGGTCACCGTGATGTACTGGTCCTTCGGGATCTTTCCCACGTTGTCGTCGCCGTTCTTGGCGGGGGTGGGCCGGATCAGGGTGTTGGTCTGGGCGTTGTTCTTGTTCTTGTACTGCTGCCTCGGGTAGGCCAGGTCCACCTCGGTCGTGGCCACGTCGGGGCTCTCCCCCGCCGCGTTCCTGGCCTTGAGCTTGAACGCGTGCTTCTGGTTGTTCTTCAGCCCGTCCACCGTGAACGACGTGCCCTTGATGCCGTTGTCGGTCGCCGCGCCGGTCAGCTCGTACGTGACGCCGTCGTCGGCGTTCTCGGGGGCGCTCCAGCTCAGCTCGGCGCCCCGGTTCTTGGCCTTGGCGGCGAAGCCGGTCGGCGAGCCGGGCGCCACGCAGGGCTTGGCCCCGGCGCTGGGCTGGGACTCGACCTCGCCGCCCGCCCAGTGCGCGACCACCACGAACGTGTACTCGTTCGCGCAGTCCCCGCCCGTGAACTCGAACTGGAACGGCCCGTTCGCGTCCACCGACTGCGGCACGGACCGGCCGGCGCCGGACGAGGTCTTCAGGGTGTACCGCTCGACCTTGCCGCCGGTGGCCGGGCTGAAGGTCACCGTCACCTTGCCGGGCCCGGACCTGGCGCTGACGGCGCCGGGCGCGGACGGCGCGCTGGGCGACGGGGTCGGCGTGGGCGACCTGGTGGGCTCGCGGCTCGGGGTCGGCGTGGGCTCGGCCTCGCGGGTCGGCTCGGCCTCACGGGTCTCCGTGGGGCGCGGCTCCGTCCTCGTGGGTACGGGGTCGGGCCGGGCGTCCGTCTTGGACGGGTCAGGGCGCGGCGTCTGCTTGGGCTTGGGCGTGCTGGTCGGTCCCGGTACGTCGGAGTCGTCCTTGTCGACGTCGTGCTTGCGGCCCTCGGGGTCGATGACGACCGCCTTGTCGCCGTTCTCGTCGTTGGCCCAGAGCAGGCCGTCCTTGACGAACACGTCCACCGGGCCCGGCGCCTGGGCCACCTGGAGCGTGGTGGGCCGGCCGCCGGCCGCGCTGTCCCAGACGATGAGAGAACCCTTGCCCTGGTCGGGCACGTACACCTTGCTGCCGAGCACCTGCGGCACCCCGAGCTTGGCGGCGTCCTGCGACTCGAACTTGGTGCTCAGCACCGAGTTGGACGAGGTGTCGATCACGACGAGCAGCCCCGAGCCGCCGGGCGTGAGGATCGGGACCAGCGGGCCTTCCGTCGTGGCCGGGGTGAGCGCGCCGCCCTTGGCGGCCTGGGCCACGCCCTTGGGCAGGGTGATCTCGCCGACCCCGCCGTCCGCGCCGATGACCGTGGCGGTGGCGGCCCGGCTGTTGACCACGACGGGCAGGCCGCCGGCGATCGTGATCGCCAGCTCCTCGCCCGGCTCGCCGACCTTGAGCGGGCTCGCCGCGGCGCCGTTCGACACCGGTACGACCTGGCCCTTCGCGGTCACGGGGACCCACAGGCGGCCGCCGCCGTCGATGCGGGCCGCGCCGAGCGGTCCGGGGAGGGTGATCGGGGCGCCGACGGAGTTGAGCGTGGCCGGGTCGATCCGCTGGACCTTGCCGGAGGCCGGGTCCACCGCGTACCCGGTGTCGCCGGACACCGCGATCTGCAGGCCGGCCGCGCCGAGGTCGCGGGTCTGGGAGACCGTGAGCTGGCTGGGTTCGACGCGGCTGACGTAGCCGGTGGCGTCGTCGACGAGCAGCACGTTGCCGCCGTCCTGCACGACGCGCAGCTGCCGGCCGGCCTTGTCGCCGAGGTAGCCGTCGACCTCGCCGGACAGGCCGTTGACGTGCACGATCTTGCCCTTGGCCCGGGTCCAGAGCCAGGCGCCGACATCGGCCAGCTTCGGGTTGGCGCTGGACACGCCCACGCCGAACCACGCCGCCGCGGCCACCAGGACCACGGCGGCCACCCCGGCGATCACGGCCGTGCTTCGGTCACCTCGGAGCATGCGCAACTGCACGCGTAACTCACCCCGTATGTACGATTACAGAGCGTTTGCCCCCGTATTATCGGGCATCACACTAGCGCTCACCGGTCGCTTGTGCGTATGTACCGGCTGGTAGGGCTCGTGAGGTGGTTGTGGTGTGCCGAGACTGTCGGCGCGAAGCCGTACCTTAGTGCCCGTGTCCGAACAGCCCCTGACCCTCGACGCCGTCCTCACCGACGAGGCGGTCCTGTCGACCTACCGCCGGATGTTCGCCGCGCTGGCGCGCGACAGCGGCGCGGTCGTCGACGACCCCGCCCTGGTCGACATCGCCGAGACGCTGTTCTCGGCGTTCGCGGAGGCGGGCGAGGAGTGGATGACGCACGAGCAGATGCGCTTCGTGTGCCGGGCCTATCCGGGCGACCAGTTCGACAACCGGCTGCGGGTGCTCAAGGGGCTCGGGGCGATCCGCGAGGTGTTCCCCAAGCCCAACCAGCTGCGTTACCGGGCGTCGTTCACGAGCGTGGTCGGGCTGATGTTCATCCGGCGGATGATGTCCGACGGCGGGCAGTCGGAGATGCACCGGCTGCTGGCGCTCGAAGACCTCAACGTCGCCGACCCCCGCACGACGATGGAGGAGGCCAGGCAGAGCGCGGTCAACCTGGCGCGGGCGTTCCGGCTGTGGGCGCTGGAGCTGATCACGCTCACCACGGGCACCATCGAGGAGCTGCGCGAGCAGGCGCCCAAGCTGTGGGGCACCGAGGAGATCGCCCGGCGCGCGCAGGGGCTGCACGGCACCATCCTGACCCGATGGCCGGAGCTCGACCGGGTCTGCACCGACCTGCGGGCGGCCATCTACGCCTACAGCGACGCCTCCCGCCGCGCCGCCGGACGCCTGGCCGACTCGGCGGGCACCACCCGCAACCTGACGTTGCTGCCCACGGAGACGTGGCGCACGTTCTCGCAGACCGCGTCGCGGGAGCAGCTGGCGGCGGTGCTCGACGGGTTCGTGTTCGACGTGCCCGCGCCGTGGCACGATCCGGCCGCCATCGCCCGCGCCGTGGACGAGGCCCCGCGCCCGGCTCCCGCCCAGCCCACTCCCCCGCGCTCCAACCTCCCCGACCCCGGTCCCGGCGACTCGCTCGACACCTCGCTCAGCGCGGCCATGGAGCGGCTGCGGGAGGTGGCGGAGTCGCTGCTGGGCGGCGCCCCGCAGGTGGCACTGGCCGACGTGCTGGGCTCCGACTGGCCCTCGGCGCGTCGCGTGCTGGCCGACCTGACGACCGTGGACCTGCGGCCTGAGCTGCCTTACCGGCTGAGGTGGTCCGACGGGATCTCGATCGACCCGGACCGCGAGCCGACCTGGCTCTCCCAGGGCTACTTGGAGCGCACCTGATGCCCACCCCGAACCACCCGGACCCCACCCACCCGGAAGCGGCCGAGCCGGACGCTCCTGCGCTCTCGGCGGGCGACGCCCCGGCCGTACGGACCGAGCCCCGGCCCGCCGACCACCCGGCACCGCATACCCCGGAGACGCCGCACCCCTCGGAGGCGGGCACGTCGGCGCGCGGGCACGACGGCGCCCGTGCGGGGGCTCGTTCGAAGGGCGTGGCGAAGGCGCGGGCTCGGGCGGGTGCCATTGACGGGCCCGCCGCGCATGTGCGGGTGCGCTCGGGTGGGCCGCTGTGGCTGGCGGCCGGGGAGCCCGCGCCGCCGGGCATGGCGCGGCTGACGCGACCCGACTCCACCGGCCAGGCTCTGCCGGTGTGGCCCGACGGGGTGACGCCGTCGCTGCTGGAGGAGTACCAGGTGTCGCCCGTTCCGGTGGAGCGGTCCGGCGAGACCAGGCGGGTGCTGGCGGCGGTGCTCAAGTGCTGCTGGACCGACCTGTCCGTGGACCCGTGGCCTGGTGAGCCCGCGCCCGTGGAGCTGGTGCTCGACACGTACCGGGCGCTGATCGGCCGCGCCGACGACCTGATGCGCAACTGGGCGATCGGCGCGATGCGGCGCCTGCACGACTCGGCGTGGGTCGTCGTGGACGACGGCGTGGTCACCCTCGGCCCGCGCTGCGCGCTGTGGCCGGTCGAGTCGCACGCGCAGTTGCAGGAGCTGGTCCGCCGCCTGCCCGAGCCCGAACGTCCCGAGCTCACCGTGGTCGGCGACGCCGACATCGTGGCCGCCGCCCACCCGGCCGCACCCGTCCCCGACCCGGACGCGGAGCTCGGGGGGCGGATCGAGGGCGGGTCCGCGGAGTTCGACGACCTGCTGGGGGCTTATGACGAGCGGCGACGGGCTGAGCTGGTGGCGGCGTTCATGGTGGTGGAGCACGCCGCCGAGCCGGTGCAGGAGGTCCGCTTCGCCGCCCTGCGCGACCCGGCGCTGCGCCATACGGTGAGCGAGATGCTGGCCAGGCGCGGCCGTACGCTGATCCAGCACCGCGACCGCTGGACCTCCGGCTACGACGACACCCGAGCCGCCACCCTCACGACGTCCGCACCCGAGGCCCCGCACAAGGACACGCACGAGATCCCGCCCGGGGCCCGGCGCGAGGTCCCGGGCGAAGCCGCGCACGGGGCTTCTGACGGTGCCGGCTCGGCTCCGGTGGAGAGTCCCGCGAGCCCGGCCGTCGCCAGTGAGGGGGACGCCACCCGCGTGGCCGTCGCCAGAGCGGCGAGCGCCGCGGGCGTGGCCATCTCCGGGGAAGCGGGCGCGGCTGTCGTCGGGGAGGCGGGCGAGGGTGGCGTTCGGGCGGGCGGTGGCGATCCGGTGGCCGTGCGGGCGGTGGCTCCCGGCGTTCGGTCCGCTGTCCCGGCGGGCCCGCGGCTGGGGGTGAGCGAGCGGGCCGTGCTGACGCTCGTCCTGGTGCACTCCGTCGCCATCCCGAGGGCCGAGGGGCTGTTGCCCGAGGACTCGTGGTTGTCGCCGCACCCCACGCCGGTGGACGAGCTGCGCCGCCACACCCAGCTACCGATCGGCGAGCTGGAGGCGGCGCTGCGGACGTTGCGGCACGCGGGGCTGATAGGGCAGGTCAAGGCCGGTGAGGAGGCGGGCGGTTACGTGCCGGGGCCGCAGTTCCACCGGCTCACTCCGGCGGCCCGGCGGCGGTTGCAGGAGGAGCTGATCCTGGCGGCCGGGCCCAACACGCCGCTGGCGGCCGCTGTACGAGCCCGAAGATCGGCGAAGTGACCGCGACGGCACACAGATTCAGCGTCATGACTGATGGAAGGACTACGGGGGTAACAGGTGTCGCAGGTGGAGAACGTCGTCGGAGACCGGGTGCTGATCGCTGTGCAGGCGGTCAACATTTCGCGGCTCTCGACCCATCCGGTGCCTACCGTCCCCGGCACGCTCATCGTCGTGGCGGGTGCCGGGCCTAAGGACTCCAACGGCGCGGGCAAGTCGTCGTTCATCGCCTCGATCACGGCGTTGCTCGGGGACGAGCAGTGGCGCTTCGCCTCGGGCGCCAAGGCGGTGTCGGAGCTGCTCTTCAACGCCGAGCTGGCCAGCGGCGCCGGATCCCGCCAGTGGGCGAGCGCCGACCACGGCTACATCGTGGGCGTCTTCGGCCCGCCCGGCATGGACGGCTTCGCCCCGTACGACGCGGCGGAGGCTGCGGGCGCTGGTGCGGAGGACGGTGACTCGTCGGACCGCGCCCGAGCCGGCACCACAACCCAGGGTGGCGCGACCTCGACCGGCGCGGCAGGCGACGGAGCGGCCACGGGTGGCGGGGGCGGCGAGTTCGTACTCGAGAGTCAGGTGGCCGGGGATGAGCTGAGCGGTGAGCTGTTCGAGGTGCCCGACACCTCGGGCGGGGCACTCACCGTGTGGCTCAAGGTCAACCAGGAGGCGCCGCACCTGGAGATCCGGTGGCGGGAAGGGGTGCATCTGGCGGCCTCCCCGTCCGAGGCCGAGCGGGTGGCACGGGCCGACGAGATCTGGGCGACGCTGCCGAAGTCGGCCGGGCGGCGCGACGTGGTGGCGCGCGACCTCACCAAGGTGCTCTACGGCGACCGGGTCAGGTGTGTGTCGTTCCTGTCCACCTCCGTACGCAGCAAGGTGGCCACGAACCTGCTCTCCCAGCCGCTCAACGAGATCTCGCCCGAACGCGTCTTCGAGGCCATCGCGGCCCTCACCGGCCTCGACGCCGAGCTGGAGCAGGAGCGGGAGGCCCGCCGCGACGAGCACGCCAAGCGGGTGCGCGCCGCGCAGGCGGCCGAACGGCTGGCGGAGTTCGAGACGGAGTCGAAGGCGCTGGTGACCACGTTCGACCGGCGTGATCAGGCGAGGATCCGGTTGGCGGACGCGCTGCGGTGCTGGCGCGGCAGGCAGGCGCGCAAGCTGGCCGACGCGGCGGGCAAGGACGAGGCGCTGGCCGCCGACCTGGAACGGCACCACGCGGCCGGAGAGGCGGCGGCCGAGGCGATCGCCATGGTCAAGGCGGAGATCGGCACGCTGCGGGAGGACACCCTCGACAGGCAGGTCTCGCAGGCCCGCAAGGAGCTGGCGGCGCAGCAGGCGCGGGCGGCCAAGCTGGACGCCGACCGCGCGGTGGCCGAGAACTCCGCCGACGAGCTGCGCGGTCTGATCCCGGCGTTGGAGGAGACGCGCAGGTTCGCGGACGGGCGTGACGTGCCCACGGCCGAGCGGGAGCTGCGGGAGGTCCGGCTGCGGCTGAACGAGGCGCTCAAGGCGCTCGGGGTGGCCGACCAGGAGGTGTCCTCGGCGCAGGCGGCGCTGGACGACGCCGAGGGCGGTCCGGCGGCGGCCCAGCTCAACGCGCTGGCGGCGGCGGGCATCGGCGCGACCGGCCTGCTGGACGCGCTGGACGTGGCCGAGCAGGCGCGCGACGCCGCCCACACACCCCCGGCAGAGTCCGCCGGCGGAGGCCGGGCACTACGCGGGACGACCGGAACGACCTCGGCCGCCGCCGGGGCGACCGGGGCTGCTGCTGGGTCGGGTGATGCCGACGCGCTCGGCGCCGCCCTCAAGGCACGCTACGGGAAGGCACCTGGCGACGGCGCGGTGAGTGGTACCGGTGGACAGTTGGCCGGGGTCGCGTTGGGGGATTTGCGGGGGTGGCCGAACGAGCATGCGGTGATCGTGGATGCCGCGCAGCTCGACGCCGCCGCTGCCGCCCTGGCCGAGTTGCCCGGGTCCGTGCTGGTCAGCTCGGCCGGGGTGAGCGTCGTCGGGGCGTTCGACGGGGTGGCGACCGGGCGTGAGGCCCGGATCAAGGCCGCCGAGCTGCGGCTCAACCGGGCCAAGGATGTCCAGGAGACGGCGGCGCAGGCCGTACGCGACGGAGAAGAGGACGTCGCGGAGGCGCAGCGGCGGCTGGAAGGGGCCAGGGCCGGGGTGCGCCTGGCCGAGCTGGAGGCGAAACTGGGCGAGCGGCGGGCCAGGCTGACCGAGCTGAACGCGGCGATCGGGGAGCTGGCGCCGAAGGTGGCCGAGGCCGAGCGGAACGCCGGTGCGCTGGACTTCCGGGCCAGGACCAGGGACATGGAGATCGAACGCCTGGAGGGGCGGCGGCACCGGCACGAGGCCGAGCGAACGCAGGCCCGCGACCAGGAGACCAAGGTCGGCGCCGAGCGCGAGGCGCTCAAGCTCGACGCGCTGGCCGCCGACTGGGGCGGCACGGTCGAGACGGCCCGCGAATGGCTGAACGCGCTGCCCGAGGAGGAGCGGCCACGTGCGGCCGAGGAGTGGTGGCGGGTCGCCGAACGCCACTTCGACCAGGCCTTGCGCGACACGTTCCCGGAGGAGGACGCCGAGATTCCCGAGGAGCTGCGGTTCCTGCTGAGCGAGCGGGGCGGGAGCACGGCGCGGGAGCAGGCGACGTTCGCGGCGGTGTGCGGGGCGCTGGCCTCATACCTGCGGGGCCAGGAGGAGTACGAACGGCACCAGCGCCGCCAGATCGAGGCGCAGGTCGTCACCCGGCAGCGCGACCTGTCGGCGGCGGCCAGGGGCGCCGAGGAGGCGGCGCAGTCGACGGCCGTGCACCGGGCGGCGCTGACGGCGGCGATCAAGGCGCGGCTCACGCGGGTGGCCGAGGAGTTCGAGAAGCTCGACACGTCGTACGGGGGTTACGGGGCGACGCTGGAGTTCCCGGTGCCGCCCGCGCCGGCCGATCCCGAGCAGCGCTGGCAGTGGCGGGTGACGCCGAAGTGGCGGCGCGGCGAGGGGCAGGGGTTCGTGCCGTACAACCGGCGGGCCAACACCGCGCTCATGGACGAGAAGGCCGTCAAGCTGGTGTGCGCGGCGGCCATCGCCTCGTCCGGGGGCGGTCACCTGTGCCTGGTGCTCGACGAACTGGGCCGCAACCTGGGCAAGGAGCACCGCAGGGAGGCGGTCGCGCTCTTCAGGCGGATCGGGGAGACGTACGGGATCACGGTGATCGGGGCACTGCAGGACGACATGGAGCCGTACGCGATCGACGCCTGCGGGCAGTACATCAAGCTGCGGCGGTCGTCGGACGCGATGCCGTACAACGAGCCGCCGGTGATCGTCGGGCACGACCAGCACGCCGACCGGGTGCGCGCCCTGGCCGCCTACGTCGACAGGACGACGGCGGCGCTCACTTGACGGCCGGCCCTGAGGGTGGCTACTTGACGGACGGCCCTAAGGCGCTCACCTGACGGGCGGGCCCGAGGCGGTCATTTGACGGGCGGGCCCGTGTAGGAGGCGCGTAGGCGGAGGAGGGTGCCTCGGTCGTACTCCTCCATCGCGTGCGCCAGCCACCCCGCCGCCCTGGCCACCGCGAAGATGGCCTCGCCCGCGCCGCTCACCATGCCGCTGACGGCGGTGAGGGTGGCGAGGGCGAAGTCGACGTTGCGCTCCGGGAGGCGGCGCCTGCGCATCTCCTCCAGCACGGCCACCCCGGCGGCGATCCGGTCGTGCCCCGGCGCCGCCTGCTTGACCAGGTCGAGCAGGAGGGCGCCGCGCGCGTCGCCGTTCTTGTAGACGCTGTGGCCGAAGCCGGGGATGCGCTCGCCACGGCGTACCCGCTCGGCGATCGCCCGGGCGGCCTGGTGTGGCTCGGCGACCTCGGCGAGCAGGCGTTCGGCGCCGTACGACGCGCCGCCGTGCAGCGGGCCGCCCAGCACGCCGAGCCCGGTCAGCACGACGGCGTACGGGTCGGCCTTGGCGGAGGCGGCGACCCTGGCGGCCAGGGTGGAGGCGGCGAGCTCGTGGTCGGCGAGCAGGACCAGGGCGGCCTGGACGGCGTTCAGGAGGCCGGGGGTGGCGGGGTGGGGGCACAGGCGGGACCAGAGCCGCTCGGCGATCGAGTCGCCTTGGGGCTCGCTGAGCTGCGGGAGCGCGTCGACCAGGCCCGCGATCATGCGGCGGCCGGTCGCGGCTACGGAGGCGGGGTCGAGCTGGTAGCGCAGGGAGTCGGAGGCGCCCAGGACCGTGGTGATCACCTGCAGCCGGTCGAGGGGCAGGAGGTCGTCGGGGAGGCCGCGCTGGGCGGTCACGGCCGCCCGCAGCGCATCGTCCTCGCACCGCCACGGCTCCGGCCATCGGATCCGCACCCCTTGGGCGCTCGGCCCTGTGGTGGGGTGAGGGGCCGCATGAGAGCCGGAGGCGGCAGGTTCCGCCACGCGACGCGGATCCCTTTGGTGATCGGGCGGGCGCGGGTCCCCTTGGGCGGCGGAGGGTTGTGGGTCCCCTTGGCGGGCGGGGGTGGCAGACGGGCGTGGGTCCGCCGGTGTGGTGGGCGGGCGTGGGTCCGTCGGCGTGGTGGGCCGGTGGGGGTGCGGCGGCGTGGTGGGGGTGGGAGGGAAT
The DNA here is from genome assembly GCF_040680035.1 of Nonomuraea sp. NPDC052116. Lineage (NCBI taxonomy): Bacteria > Bacillati > Actinomycetota > Actinomycetes > Streptosporangiales > Streptosporangiaceae > Nonomuraea > Nonomuraea sp. NPDC052116. The sequence continues at coordinate 264,668 of NZ_JBFAWA010000001.1, forward strand.
GGGGAGTGCCAGAGGGAGGGGTCGGCGGTCCAGAGCCAGGCGGCGACCGTTTCGAAGTCGCTGGTGAGCGCCAGCCCCAGCGCGTCGAGGCCCCGGTAGTGGGGCCGGTCCACGCCCAGAGCCGTGATGGCCGACTCGATGACGAGCTCCGGCGGCTGGCTCCGGGGACGGCCGCGGCGGGCGAGGCGCTCGATCTCCTCCGCCGAGAAGAGGCTGCGCCGCCCGTCGTCGCTGTGCCGCCGCTGCAGCACCCCCCGGCTCACGTACGCGTACAAGGTGGCCGGTTTGACGCCGAGACGCTCGGACGCCGTGGCCGCGTCGATCCACTCCACGCCGGCGAGTCCCTCCGAACCCCAACAAGATGGTTGATGAAAATCAATATTGATACACGTTGAAAGAGCATGTCAACGTGAAGGCATGCCAAAAGTTCACTTCCTCGATGTGACCAACCGGGACGGCGTGCAGACCGCGCGCACCGGCCTGTCGAAGTTCGGCAAGACCATGGTCAACTTCTATCTGGCCAAGCTCGGCGTGGCGCAGTCCGAGATCGGGTTCCCCTTCCTGTTCCACGAGGTCCCGTACGTCAAGGCGCAGGTGGCGCTGGCCGAGGCGGGGGCGTTCGGCGGGTTGCGGCTGTCGGGCTGGTGCCGAGGCGTGCCGCAGGACGTCGAGAAGGCGGCTCCGCTCGGGCTCCGGCACTACAACCTGTCCATCTCGACGTCCGACTACATGATCCAGAACAAGTTCCGGGGACGGCTGGACAGGGGCGCGATCATCAGGGAGATGACGGCCGCCGTGCGCACGGCCAAGGCCGCGGGCGCCGAGACGGTGGGGGTCAACGCCGAGGACGGTTCGAGGACGGACGACGGGTTCCTGCTGGAGTTCGCGCTGGCGGCCAAGGAGGCGGGCGCCGACCGGGTGCGTTACTGCGACACGATCGGCGGCGACACACCCGACAGGATCCGCGAGCGCCTCGCCAAGCTGGCCGCCGCCACCGCGATGCCGGTCGAGACCCACTGCCACAACGACCTGGGCATGGCCGTGGCCAACTCCGTCTCGGGCGCCCTCGGCGACCTCGACGCCGGGCAGGACGCGTGGATCAACACGTGCGTGAACGGCATCGGCGAGCGCTCCGGCAACGCCGACCTGCTCTCGACCATCCTGGCCTTCAAGCACGGCTTCGGGCTCGACGCGGAGATCGGCGACGCCCTCGACCTGTCGTGGGCCCGCCGGTTCGGCCTGTGGGCCGGTTACGCGTTCGGGCAGCCGCTGCCGTACAACCAGGTCGGGGTGGGGCGCAACGCGTTCGCGCACGAGAGCGGCATCCACGCCGACGGCGCGCTCAAGGACCACGGCAACTACGAGCTGTACGACGAGGCCACGCTGGGCCCGTTCCCGCAGGACTGGCACGCGCGGGACGGCCGGGTGGTGCTGACCGGCGAGTACGGCGGCAAGGCCGGCTTCCGGCACGTCATGGAGGGGCTGGGCGTGGAGGTCCGCGAGGAGGACCTGGCGTTCCGGCTGGTGCAGCTCTGCAACGCCATGACCGGCCGCCCGCTCACGGACGACGAGCTGCGCCTGATCGCCGCGTACCCGCGGGAGCTGTCCCTGCTGTTCCCCGGCTACGACAACCCCTAGCCGGGCGCACGCGCAGGAAGACGAACGGCGAGCTCACACCCCGACCCCGAGCGTGCGGGAGTACCGCCGCGCCGCACACCTAGTTGTTGTCCTCTTCTGTCCCGGACTTCCCACGATCAACAGGTAGTTGTACTTTTCGCACGGTGAGACCTTTACGTGTCCAATCGCTCGCGGCCATCGCGCTGGTCGCCGCGAGCCTCCTCGTAGCGACTCCGGCCGATGCGGCGTCCACGCCCTCCGCGGAAGTGCTCTTCGACGGAGGCAACGAGGCCTACGTCAACGGCGCCTACCGGGTCGACTACCACTCCTTCCGCGCGCCGGCCGTGATCCGTACCAAGGGGAACACGGTCATCGCCTTCGCCGAAGGCCGGGTCGGCGACAACGACGACTACGGCAACATCGACCTCATCTACAAGACCTCCAGGGACTCCGGCAAACCCGGCACCTGGTCCGGGATCAAGGCGGTGGCCACCGGGTGGCCGGACGCCGTCGGCAACCCCACCGCGGTCTTCGACGGGCAGACCGTCTACCTGTTCTTCAACCGGATGGCGGCCAGTTGGACGAGCGTCGGCGACTTCGACAGCTGGGACGACCGCGCGGTGTGGGTGGCCTCGTCAGCCACCGACGCCAACGGCCTGCCCACCGGCGGCTGGACCCTCACCGACAAGACCGACACGCTCAAACCGCACAAGGACCCGAGCGATCCGTTGAACAGGAGATGGTTCAACGACTCGATCGGCCCCGGCGCCGGCATCAAGATGACCGACGGAACGCTGGTCATCCCGGCCAAGTGGCGCAACATCTACAAGCGGCCAGGGGATACTGACTGGCGCTACCAGGAGTTGACGAACACCGACGTCACCAAGACCGACGAGGCCACGATCCTGCAGCGGTTCAGCGGCGACCTGTATCGCAACGATCGTGCCAGGTTCGCCAACGCCGGCGATCCGCCGCTGCTCAAGCGACTGGTCGCCACCGGCACCCTCGACGGCGGCTTCTCCGGCTACGCCGATCACCTCGAGCCGGACGGCCGTGTCCTGCCCGATCCCGACTGCCAGGCCTCGACGCTGCGCTTCGCCGGGACGCCGAACCGGATCCTGTTCCTCGGCCCCCACCCGGGCAGCGGCTCCCGAAGCCGGACCCCCATGCGCGTCTGGATGAGCTACGACGACGGCGTCGGCTGGCCGTACACCCGCCTGCTCGGCGACTTTCCCGCGCCCCTGCCGAAGGGACGGGACGGCAGGCCGAACGTGAACGGGGTCGAAGGGGGCTACTCCAGCATGCTGCAGACCGCCGACAGTCAGGTCGGCGCGGCCATCGAGTGGGGCGAGCAGAACAGTTCGGGCAGCGACAAGAACATGAGCATCATCTTCCGCCGCTTCCACCCCACCTGGATCGCCAACGGCCGCCCGGAACCGCCGCCGGCATAGCCGTCGCCTTGGCTGCCGCAGCGTTCACTGCCCACGACGCGCCGACCTGACAAAGCACTACTGGAGGCTGTCCTCGCCCGTCTCGGGGAGGGCGAGCAGGCAGAGCAGGCTCAGCAGGGCCATCGCCGAGACGTACGCGCCGACGCCCATCACGCCCACCCCGCCGGCCTGCAGGCTCGTGGCGACCAGCGGGGGCACCGCGCCGCCGAGCACGCCGCCCAGGCTGTAGGCGACCGACGCGCCGCTGTAGCGGTACTGGGTCTTGAAGAGCTCCGGCAGGTAAGCGCCCATCGGCCCGAAGACCAGCCCCATCAGGCCGAGCGCCCCCGCCAGCGCCACGCCCACCAGGAACACGGACCTGGTCTCCATCAGCGGGAACATCACCAGCCCCCACACGACGGCCGCGCCCGTCCCGGTGAGCAGGGTGCGGCGGCGGCCCAGGCGGTCGGAGACCATCGCGGAGACCACCGTGCCCGCGGCCATGAACACGACCCCGACCATGGTCAGGCCGAGCATGGTGGTCTTCGGGATCTTGAGCGCGGTGGTGCCGTACGCCAGGCAGTAGGTGGTGGCGGTGTAGAAGAGCGTGTAGGCGACGGTCATGGCGCCGGCGCCGAGGAGCACGCGCCGCCACTGCTGCCGCAGGAGGGCCACGATCGGCACCTTGGCGATCCGGTGCTGGTCCATGGCCGCCTGGAAGACCGGGGTCTCGGAGATCTTGAGCCGTACGTACAGGCCGACGATCACCAGCAGCAGGCTCGCCACGAACGGCAGCCGCCACCCCCACGCCCCGAACTGCTCATCGCTGAGCGTCTCCCCCAGCACGAGGAACAGCCCGTTCGCGACGATGAACCCGGCCGACGGGCCGAGTTGCGGGAACATCGCGTACAGCCCGCGCCTGCCGGGCGGCGCGTGCTCGGTGGCCAGCAGCGCCGCGCCACCCCATTCGCCCCCGAGCCCGATGCCCTGCGTGAACCTCAGCAGCACCAGCAGCACGGGCGCGATCACGCCGATGGCCGCGTAGCCGGGCAGCAGCCCGATCGCGACAGTGGAGAGCCCCATCACCAGCAGCGACACCACGAGCATGGACTTGCGGCCGACCCGGTCGCCCCAGTGCCCGAACAGGGCCGAGCCGAGCGGGCGCGACAGGAACGCCACCGCGAACGTCGAGAACGCCGCCAGGTTGCCCGCCACCGGGTCCATGCCGGGGAAGAACGCGCTGTTGAGCATCAGGGCCGCCGCGGTGCCATAAATGTAGAAATCATAGAATTCGATCGCCGTGCCGATGAGGCTGGCGGCCGCGATCCTTGACCGGCTGGGTGCGGCGACTTGGGGGGACGTTGTCACATTTGTCTCACTATGCGGAATAGCGTCTTGTGAAGCGATACGAAGAAGCTATCACCAGCGGAAAGACACCTCTGAAGGGAACGGGTTTTGGCTGTCGATCTTGTCATCTTCGACTGCGACGGAACGCTTGTGGACAGCGAGCCGATCTCCGTACGCGTGGGCACGGCGGCGCTGCGCCGCCTGGGCTGGTCGATTGACGAGACGGAGTACATCGAGCGGTTCGTGGGCTGCACGAACGACTACTGGGAAGAACAGGTGGGCGAGACGCCGCCGGGCTGGCGCGATCAGCTCAGAGCCGAGTACACGGCGGCGGTCAAGGCCGAGCTGCGCACGGTCCGAGGCATCGAGGAGGCGCTCGACCGGCTCACCGTGCCGAGCTGCGTGGCCTCGAACGGCCGGCACAGCGTGATCCGCAACAGCCTCGAGCTCGTGGGGCTGGCCGGGCGGTTCGACGGGCGGGTGTTCAGCGCCGAGGACGTCGCCAGGGGCAAGCCGGAGCCGGACCTGTTCCTGCACGCGGCGGCCACGCTGGGGGCCGAGCCGGAGCGGTGCGTGGTGGTGGAGGACAGCCCGTTCGGGGTGACCGCGGCGATGCGCGCCGGCATGCGCTGCCTGGCCTTCGCCGGCGGCCTCATCCCCGGCGACCGCCTCGCCGGTCTGGGCGCCACCCTGTTCCACGACCCGGCCACGCTGCCGGAGCTGATCACCTCACTCGAACGCTGAGTCGTCACCCCTGACGGGTACGGCCGTTCTCGTCCAGGTAGTCGCGCCACGACCGCTTCGGGGTCCAGCCCAGCAGGCGGTGGGCCTTGTCGCACGAGATGCCCGAGGAGTCCGGGCGGGAGATCGGCCGCAGCTCGATCCGGTCGCCGTAGTGCTCCCGCAGCTTGACGGCGAAGTCGTGGCCGCCCGCGTTGTCGGGCGCGGCAATGTAGAACACCTCGTGCCCGGGCAGGTCGGACTCGACGGCCAGGACGATCGCGTCCGCGAGGTCGTACACGTCGGTGTAGCTCCACAGCCCCGCGCCGATCAACGAGGCGTCGCGGACCTGCGGTCCGATGTTGCGCTCGTAGTTGCCCTCGTGCTGCACCCAGCTCGGCCGCAGCGAGATGCACTTGATGTCGGAGCGGCGCACCGCGGCGTCCATGAGCTGCTCGCCGAAGTGCTTGGACAGCGCGTACGGGTCCTGCGGCCGGGCCGGGTGGTCCTCGTCCACCGGCGCGTAGTCGGGCAGGAAGGGCCGGTCGGCGAAGAAGTAGCCGGGGACGGTCTCGCTGGAGATGTTCACGAATCGGGGGACGCCGAGGCGGATCGCCGCCTCGATCATGTTGAACGTGGCCATCAGGTTGTTCTGGAAGACCACGTGCGGCGCGTTGGCGGTGGGGTCGGGGATGGCGGCGGCGTGCACGACCGCGTCGGCCCCGTAGACCACGGCGTACGCCTGCCCGGCGTCGGTCAGCTCGGCCTGCTTGTAGGCGGGTTCGCCGGGCTCGTGCCGCTCCCAGATCGGGCGCGTGAGATCCACGCCGGTCACCTCGTGACCGGCCTCGGCCAGCGCCTTGACGGCCGCCCGGCCGACCTTGCCATGGGCTCCGGTGACGACGACGCGCATGGGTTCCACTCCTTCATGGGGTTCGTGCGAGCAATCTACGCGAGATCGCTCCGCCGTCGCCGCTCAGCCCACCCCTGTCAGCGACACGGTGGACCCGGCACGGGTCTTGGTGACCTTGAGCTGCGCCGTGATCCTCGACCGCAGCTCGGCGACGTGGCTGACGATGCCCACGGCCCGCCCGCCGTCGCGCAGCCCGTCGAGGATGTCCAGCACGCCGTCGAGGGTGTCCTCGTCGAGCGTGCCGAAGCCCTCGTCCACGAAGAGCGTGCCCAGCTCGGTGCCGCCGGCCTCGGCCGTGACGACGTCCGCCAGCCCCAGCGCCAGCGCCAGCGACGTGATGAAGCTTTCACCGCCGGACAGCGTGGCCGGGTCGCGGTCGACACCGGTCCACCCGTCGGCCACCCGCAGCCCCAGCCCGCCCCCGGAACGCCCCCGGGACCCGGCCGTCTTGCGCAGGTCGTGGCGCAGCAGGTAGCGGCCTGCCGACATGTGGTCGAGCCGTTCGTTGGCGGCGTCCACCACCTGCCGCAGCCGCTCCCCCAGCACGTACGACGACAGGCTCATGCTCCACTGGTTGTCGCCGGACGTGCCGCTGGCCAGCGCCGCCATGCGCTCGGCCAGCCGGTGCCGCTCGGCCGCCGGGCGCCAGCGCTCAATGCGATCGGACAGCTCGCCGTGCAGCTGGGCCAGCCGCTCCGCCCTGGCCACGGCCCGGTCGCGCGCGCTGGACAGCCTCGTGTGCGCCTCCTCCAGCCGGTCGCGCTCGCTGCCGATCGAGGCCAGGTCGGGCGCGGGCGCGGCGGCGGCCGCGACCAGCTCGGGGTCGGCCAGGACGCTCGTGACGGCGGCGTGCTCGTCGTCCAGCCGCCGCAGCGCCTCGGCCCGCCGCTCCCGCTCCAGGGGACTCCGGAACGCCGCCTCCGCCTCCGGCACGTCGGCGAAACCGGCCTCGGCCGCCGCCTCCTCCGCGGCCCGCCGGGCCCTGCCCAGCTCGTCGATCGCCGCCACCGCCGCCTGCGTGGCCTCCAGGGCCTCCCGCAGCAGCCCGGCCTCGTCGTGCAGTCTCGACAGGCGCGCGGTCAGGGTGGGGTCGTCGCCCCGCGCCGCGTCCAGCCGGGCGCCGAGCCGCCCGGCGTCGCCGCTCAGCTCCTCGTGGCGGGTGCGGTACGAGGCCAGCCGCGCCTCGACCCGGCGCCTCTCCTCCTCCAGCTCCAGGCGCTCCCGGCCGAGCGCCGCCGCCTCCCGGGCCAGCACCGGCTCCCCGTCCGCCGACGCCCGCAGCCTGCGCAACTCCCGCTCGGCCCGCGCCAGCACAGCCGGCCCGTCCAGACGTGCGGACTCCGGGTCTTCGGTGGGCAGGGTCGTCTGGAGGAGGCGGGTGCGTTCGGACTCCAGGTGGGTGTGGTGGGCGCGGTGGCCGGCGAGGGTCTCGGCGATCTCCCTGGCCTGGTCCCTGACCCGTTCGCGCTCGATCTCGACGCGTTCGAGCGCCGCGGCCAGGGCGGGCTCGCGGTCGGCCACCGCCTCGAGGCGGGCCAGCTCCTCCTCCGCCCCCAGCACCTGCGCCTCGGCCGTCCCGACGTCCAGACCCCCGGTGGCCTCGACCGCGTCGGCATGCCGGGACTCCAGGGAGGCCAGGGCGCGTTCGGCGGCCTCGCGCTCGGCCAGGGCGGCTTCGTGGGCGCTCTCGGCCTCGTGCTCGTCATCGGCCGACGGCGCGCTGGGGACCGGGGAGGCGGGATCGGGGTGGTGGTCGGAGCCGCAGACCGCGCAGGGCCGGCCGTCGGACAGGTCACGGGCCAGCTCCGCCGCCATGCCGTCGATGCGCGCCTGGCGCAGGTCGAGCCAGCGTTCGCGGAGCGCCTGGGCGTGGTCCACGAGCGCCTGGTGGGCGGCAGCGGCCGCCTCCAGCTCAGCGGCGAGGGTGTCGCGGCGGTGGGTGGCCTCCAGCGCGGCCCGGGCGGCGTCGAGGCCCGCAGACGCCGCGGGGATGGCCGCCGCCTGCGTCTGCACGTCGGCGAGGGCCGCGGCGGCGTCGGCGATCCGCACGGGCAGCTCGGCCTCGGCGGCGGACACCTCGGCCTCGCGCTGGGCCAGCGCGTCGAGCTCGGCCGCCAGCCTGGCCAGCTCGTCGTCGATCTCGATCAGGTGGGCGGCGGCGTCGCGTACGGCCTGCGCGGCCGGGATCCTGGCGGCGTCCATGCGCGCCTCGGCCAGCCTGCCCTCGGCCCGCTCGATGAGGGCGGGCAGGGCGGCCAGCCGCGCGCTGACGGCCTCGTCGGCGCCGACCAGCTCGGCCAGCTCCTCCTCCACGCGCAGCAGGTCACGCCGGACCACCGACAGCCGGGCCTCCTCGGTGAGCAGCTCCGACAGCCGCGCGATCTCGGCCTGCCGCTCCCGCTCCAGCGCGGCCAGCTCGACCGCCGACGGCTCACCCGTCGGCCACCCGCCCGGCACGGGCCCGACGACAGCTGAGCCGCCCGGTGAGTGGCCGGTGGCGTCGGCCGCCTGCCGGGCGAGGAGGGGGCGGGCTCGGGCGAGCGCGTCGGCGGCCAGGGCGCGTGCCTTGGCGGCGGCCTCCGAACGCTGCCTGACCGCCGTGATCAGAGGCAGCACGCGATCGGCCCTGGCCGCGTCGTCGAGGATGGCCTGCAGGTCGGCCCGTTCGTCCGCCCGCTCGTCAAGGGTGCGGCGCATGGTGAGCGCCTCGGCGTGCCGACGCTGCCGGTCGGCCAGCGCGGCGGCCTGCTCGAACCGCAGCCGCGCCGAACGCGCGGCCTGCCCGGCCGCCTCGTGCTCCTCGCCCGCCCGGCCCACGACGGCGCGCGCGGCGTCGAGCAGCGCCCCCGCCCACCGCAGGGGATCGTCCTCGGGCTCGGAGGCCCCGTCCAGGTCGTCGCCCGCCGCCTCCTCGACCCGCTGGACGGCGAAGTCGACCTCCTGCCGGAGCTCCTGCGCCTCCCGGAAGGCCAGCTTGCGGTGCTCGGCCAGCCACGACTCCGCCTGGGTGAAGACCTTGACCGAGAAGAGCCGCTCCAGCAGCCTGCGGCGCTCCTCCCCCTCGGCCCGCAGGAACTTGGCGAAATTGCCCTGAGGCAACATCGCCACCTGGCAGAACTGGGCGGCGTTCATGCCCAGCAGCCCGCCGATCAGGTCGCCCGCCTCGTCCAGCCGGGTGGTCAGGCCCTGCCACTCCGACCCGCGCCACTCCGAGACGACGACCTTGGGCTTCTCCTCGGTGAACCCCGTCCCGCGCAGCTTGGGCCGCTGCCAGGACGGCGAACGCTGGATGCGGAGTAACCGCCCGCGGATGGACACCTCCAGCGTGACCGAGGGCCCGGCCGACGGCGGGGCGTGGTCGCAGCGGAGGCTGCGGGCGTCGTTGCGCTGCGGGTCGGGCACCTGACCGTAGAGGCCGAAGCAGAGCGCGTCGAGGATGGTGGTCTTGCCCGCCCCCGTGGGCCCCTGGATCAGGAACAGGCCCGCCTCGGCCAGCGCGTCGAAGTCGACCGTCTCGGTGCCCGGGAACGACCCGAACGCCGTCAGCGAGAGCCGGTGCGGCCGCATCTACGCCATCGTCTCCTTCACCCTCGACGCCTCGATGGCCTGTCTTAGCAGGTCTTCCTCGTCACGTGCGGCAGGCTCGCCGCGTACTTCCCTGACGAAATCGAGGGCCACCTCCGCCTCCGGCCGCCCGCTCACCTGAACGGGCTGGGCGGCGGGCGCGGCGCCGACCGGGTCGAAGGAGAGGGCGAGGGTGTGGGGGAAACGGGCGCGCAGCCGGTCCATGGCCGATTTGGGGCGGACGGCGTCGGTGAGGGTGACGTGCAGCCAGTGGTCCTCGTACGGCGTGTGCCGGGCAGAGGTCAGCAGCTCCTCCAGGTCGCCCCGCAGCCGCCCCACGGGCCGCGGCACCGGCGCCGGCACGAAGTCGGCCGCCGCGTCCGTCCCCGGGCCGAGCGTGACCAGCCACGAGCCCTTGACGTGGCCGACCTCCGAGAACGAGTACGCCAGCGGCGACCCCGAGTAACGCACCGTCTCCGACATGCGCTGCCGCCCGTGCAGGTGGCCCAGCGCGACATAGGACGCCCCGTCGAAGGCCGACAGCGGCACGTGGGCCACCCCGCCCACGCTGATGTCGCGCTCGCTGTCGCTGGCCTGGCCCCCGACGACGAAGCAGTGCGACAGCACCACCGAGGCGCGGCGGCGGGCGGCGTCGGCCCTGACGCGGTCCATCGCGTACGTGAGGGCCGCCGTGTGGCTGCGGTCGGGCAGCTCCCAGGCGTGGCGGACCAGCTCGGGCTCCAGGTAGGGGATGCCGTAGAAGGCCACGTCGTCGATCAGCACCGGCTCCCAGGAAAGGTCGGGCGAGGTGCGCACGTGCACCCCGGCGGCCTCGAAGAGGCCCGAGCCGAAGCGCAGCCGCAGCGCCGAGTCGTGGTTGCCGCTGATCAGCACCACCCGCGCCCCCGCCGCGCGCAGCCGCCCGAGCGCCGAGTCCAGCAGCGCGACCGCGTCGACCGGCGGCAGCGCGCGGTCGTAGACGTCGCCCGCGACCGCCACGACGTCGACCCGCTCCGCCCGGACCGTCTCCACCAGGTGGTCGACGAACGCCTCCTGCGCCGAGAGCAGGCTCTCGCGATGGAACGAGCGCCCCAGATGCCAGTCTGAGGTGTGCAGGATCCGCATGTCGCAGGAAGCTAACAGCTCTCACCGACAAATGCGGCCTCATCTGTCCCGCAGGCCGGGAGTAGGCTAGAAGATCGGCGGGCAAACCAACGCACATGGGGAGGCCGATGCGCACTGGCCGTGGCACCTTGAGCGTCGCCGCCGGTCTGGTGCTGGTGGCTCTCGCGACGGTCGGATACGTGCTGCCGCCCGCGTTCGATCCGCCGCCGCTCAAGGTGGATCCAGCCTTCCAGACCATCCCGGCGCAGCCCACGAGCGAGCTGCGGCCGGTGGTGGCGGTCGATCCCGTCCGCAGGGAGGAGATCTCCGTCTCGGCGGAGGGTCAACGCCTGGACGGAACGCTCCGGTTGCCGGTGACGCCCGGGCGGCACCCGGCGATGGTGTTCGTGTCGGGGTCGGGCAACGGGTCGCGGACGGAGTTCACGCCGCAGGCGGAGTTCCTGGCCAAGGCGGGTGTGGTGACGATCGCGTTCGACAAGCGCACGATCGGCTACAACTTCCGCCAGCGGGACTTCTCGCTGCTCGCCGACGACGCCCTGCGCATGGTGGAGCTCCTGCGCACGCGTCCCGAGGTCGACCCGGCCCGCATCGGCCTGTGGGGGGTCAGCGAGGGCGGCTGGGTGGTGCCGATCGCCGCGGCGAAGAGCACGGCGGTGGGGTTCGTGATCCTGGTGTCGTCCCCGAACGTCTCCCCGCTGCGCCAGGTCGCCTGGGCGCTGAACGAGCAGCTGCTCCGGCTGCGGGCCCCGATCGGCGCCCGCGACCTGCTGACCCGGGCCATGGGCGGGGTCGGCTTCAACTTCCTCAGATATGACGCGCTGCCGGCATTAAGCGGGATCAGACAGCCGGTCCTGGCCTTCTACGGCACCACCGACCCCTCGATCCCGTTCGTCGAGTCCACCCAGGCGCTCGTCAAGGGCATGAACAAAGCGGGCAACGACGACTACACGATCCGCTTCATGGCCAAGGGCGACCACGCCATGCGGATGAACGGCGGCCCCTTCACCAAGGGCTACCTGGAAACGCTGGCCAACTGGATCACCGGCCTGCCCGGCACCGCGCGGCCCGCCCTGCACATGGCGGGCGCCACGCCGGTGCAGCGGTTCGAGGCCAGCGACGTGCCGGCCGCCCCCTGGTACGCGGGCGGCACGATGCTCGGGCTGACGATCTGCCTGGCCGCCGTCGGCTACGTGGCGGGCCCCGTCGCGGCCATGGTCGTACGCCTGCGCGGCCGTCCCCAGGTCCCCGCCGAGACGAACGCCAGGCTGTGGCCCCCGATCAGACGCCGGCTCAGCCGGATGGTCTGGACGGGTCTGGGCCTGCTGGCCTCGGTGATCGCGTTCATCACGTTGCTGGTGCTGTTCTCGGTCAACCAGGCGGGCGCCTGGCCGGCCGTACTGGCCGGCTGGCTGATCGTGCGGCTGCTCGCGGCGCTCATGCTGATCCAGGAGGTGACGGCGGTGGCGGCGTTCGTGTCGGCCCTGCGCGAGGGCATGCGGCCGGGCCGCTGGCAGCACGTGGCGGTCGCCGGCGTGCTGGGCGGCACGGGGCTGCTGCTGGTGGCGGCGGCCTACTACGGGCTGTTCTCCTTCCCCTGGTAGACATAAGCGTCCATCCAGCGGTCCAGTTCGGCGAAGACCTGCTTGCGTGCCGGCTCCGCCGACAGCACCAGGTCGTGCAGGCCGTCCGGGATGCGCACGCACGTGACGTGCGGGCCGAGCGAGGTGGCCCAGCGGGCGATGTGCTGGGGATCGAGCACGATGTCCGCCGAGCGCGCCTCCGGGACGAGGTCGCGTACCCGCAGCCCGTTGGTGGAGGCCAGCACGAGGACCGGCACGTCCACCGCGAGCCCCGCCTGCAGCCGCCGCTGCGCCCGGCGGATGGCGGCCAGCCACATGGCGTGCACGGAGAAGCCGCCCAGCGGCTTGAGCTCCAGGTCGTAGTCCCACTCGCCGCCCTCGCTGCGGTGCAGCGTCTGCCCGTAGACGGTGCTGACCCCCAGCGGGAGCGCCCACCGCGTGTACGACAGGGGCGTCTTGAACAGGTCGGCGGCCATGCGCAGCGGGGCGGGCACGTTCAGGTCGAAGAACGGGCTGTTGAGCACCATCCCCTGCACCAGCCCCCGCCCGCGGACCCGGTCGGCCCACAGGGAGGCGACCAGGCCGCCGGTCGAGTGGGCGTTGATCGTCAGCTCGTCGTGGTCCTGCCTGACGATGCGGACGGCCTCGTCGATCTCGGGGAAGTAGTCGGTGACGCTCCTGATCAGGCCCCTGGTCTGGTGCGGCAGCAGCGAGCGCCCGTATTTGCGCAGGTCGAGAGCGTAGAAGTCGATGCCGCGCTGGACGTAGTGGTCGGCGAGGTGGTCCTGGAAGAAGTAGTCGGTGAACCCGTGCAGGTAGAGCACCGCCCTGCGGGATCCCGTCTTCCTGGAGACCAGCGTCGCGACGACCTCGCCCTCGAAGTCGTCCGGCAGCTGCAGCACGGTGGTCTCGTACATGCTAGACACCATAAGGATTGTCCGGCCATGACGGGACACCGGGCGGCAGATCCTCGCTCACCCGCATCGGGAAGTCCGCCGGGCGCTTCTCCAGGAACGCCGTCACCCCCTCGACCGTGTCGGGCGCGCCGCCCAGCTCGGCCATGACGCGCGAGTCGGCCGCGTGCGCCTCCCACGGCGAGGACGCCGACAGGCCCGACCACATCAGCCTGCGGATGGCGGCCACGGAGACGGCCGAGGTGTTGTCGGCGATCTCGCGGGCCAGCGCGTACGCCGCCGGCAGCAGCTCCTCGGGCGGATACACCCGCGAGACCAGCCGCCCTTCGAGCGCCTCGGAGGCGGGGAAGATCCGGCCGGTCGCGGCCCATTCCATGGCCTGGGCGATGCCGGCGATCCTGGGCAGGAACCAGCTCGACGCGGCCTCGGTGACGATGCCGCGCCGCGCGAACACGAACCCGAACCGGGCCTGTGCCGAGGCCAGCCGGACGTCCATGGGCAGCGTCATCGTCAGCCCGACGCCCACGGCGGGGCCGTTGATCGCGGCGATGACCGGCTTGAGCGAGCGGGCGATCCGGAGCGCGACCGTGCCGCCGCCGTCGCGCGGCACCCCGTCCACCAACTCGCCGCGGGTGCCGTCCGCGCCGTGCGCGAAGGTGTCCCCGCCGCCGCTCAGGTCCGCCCCGGCGCAGAACGCGCGGCCCGCCCCGGTGACCACCACCGCGCGCACCCCGTCGTCGGCGTCCGCGCGGTCGAACGCCGCGATCAACTCTCCGCGCATCGCAAAGGTGAAGGCGTTCAGCCGCTCCGGGCGGTTCAATGTGACGGTGGCGATCTGGTCGGTGACTTCGTACGCGATTTCGGTGAAGTCTGTTCGGCTACTGATGTTCATCCTCCGATAAAGACATATTTCGTATTAGGTGCGTAGGCTGCCGCCTCTGTAAGAGGCCTAGGGTTGTAATTCGGGGAAACGGGGAAGGCGTGCGGCAGGCAAAGGAACCCTCGAGCGCCGGAGCGGTTCTCGGATGGCTGGCGCTGGCGGCGCTGGCGCCCGGGGCGGCCCATCTGCGCACCGGTTGGCGCAAAACCGGCCTCGCCCTGATCTCCTGCTACATCGTCGGCCTCCTGGCGCTGGTCGCGTTCGCGCTGACGACCGACAACCTGGTGGGCACGCTCATCGAGCGGATGACGACGATCATCGTGAGCGCCGCCGTGCTGGGCGTGACCTGGTTCGCCGTGATCGTGCACTCGTTCATCGTGCTGCGGCCGGGGCGGCTGCCACAAGGCGGGCAGATCGTCACCGGGACGCTGGCGGGGCTCCTCGCCGTCGCCGTGGTGCTCCCCTTCGGCGTGGTCACGCAGTACGTGTGGACCTTGCAGAGCACGGTCAACGACATCTTCCAGGAGACCCCGTCCGACGCCCCGCCGTCCGACGCCGCCGCGGCGGAGCGGCCGGAGGACCCGTGGGCGGGGCGGCAGCGGGTCAACATCCTGCTCCTGGGCGGTGACGCCGACGACAACCGGATCGGCGTACGCACCGACAGCATGAACCTGGCCAGCGTCGACGTGAAGACCGGCAACACCGTGCTGTTCAGTCTGCCGCGCAACCTGGAGAACGTGCGCTTCCGCCCCGGCACGCCGATGGCCCAGCACTTCCCCAACGGCTTCCGCCTCCCGCCCGACCCCGGCGGCGGGCGCAGCGACCTGCTCAACAGCGTCTGGGAGTACGCCGACGCGCACCCGGAGATCTTCGGCGGCAAGCAGCACCAGGGCCCCAGGGTGCTGATGGACACGATCGGCTACACCCTCGGGGTCAAGGTCGACTGGTACGCCCTGGTCAACATGTGGGGCTTCGCCCGCCTCATCGACGCCATCGGCGGCATCACGATCACCGTCGAGCAGGACGTGGTGTTCGGCAAGTACAACGAGGGCCTGGTCAAGGCCGGCACGCGCAAGCTCAAGGGCGCCGACGCCATGTGGTACGCCCGCTCGCGCACGTTCAGCGACGACTACACCCGCATGCGCCGCCAGCGCTGCGTGCTCGGCGCGCTGCTCACCCAGGCGGACCCGGCGACCGTGCTGGCCCGCTTCAACCGGATCGCGCTGGCCACCAAGGAGCTGATCAGGACCGACATCCCGCGGGGGATGCTCAAGAACCTGGTGCCGCTGGCGCTGAAGGTCAAGAACGCCAAGGTGACGAGCGTGCAGTTCGTGCCGCCGCTGATCAGCACGGGCTATCCCGACTGGGAGAGGATCCGCACCATCGCGGCGAAGGCGATGCGGGACTCGGGCGAGACCAAGCCGCCCGTCGCCGCCACCGCCTCCGCCAGTCCTTCTCCCAAGAAGACGGCGGCCGCCAAGAAGGCCGGCCAGAGCCCGGCGAAGGGCATCACGGACGGCTGCGACGGCTCGCTCTGACCTCCCGCGATGCTCTGACCTTCCGCGACTTACCCGCGGGCGACGATCCGGCCCACGGGGTTCCCGCCGCCCAGCACGTCCACCTGCTCGAACGCCGCCGCCGTCGAGACGTCGCAGCCCATGCGCCGCAGGACCGCCAGGGCGACGGCCGTGGTGGCGCGCGGGCTGCCGTCGATGACCTTGACCGCCACCGAGTGGCCCGACTCCAGGGCCACCACCAGCACGCCCTCCGCCCCGCCCTTGGCCACGGCGCCGGGCAGCGCCCGCATCAGCTCGGTGTTCTGGTGCCCGGTCCCGCCCACGTACTCGGGGTGCGCGCGCATGGCGTCGGCGACCTGGTGAGGCGCGCTGCCCGGCGCGGCCAGCACCAGGCCCTGCACGGCCCGCGCCAGCCCGGTCAGCGACAGGCCGAACAGCGGCGCGCCACAGCCGTCCACCGCCACGTGCGCGGTCTTCTCCCCCGCCAGCTCCTCGGTGACCGAACGGACCTGAAGCTGCAAGGGATGTCCGGCCGACAGGTAGCCGGGCACGTCCCAGTCGTTGGCCACGGCGGCGGCGAGCATGGCGGCGTGCTTGCCGGAGCAGTTCATGCGCTCGCGGGACTGGTCGGCGCCCTGCCTGATGAGCCCGTACATGGTGGGGGCGTCCTCAGGCCACGACGGCGGGCACGCCAGCGCCCCGAAGTCCAGGCCGTAGTCGTCGAGGATCTCGCGGACCAGCTCCACGTGGAAGTCCTCGCCCGTGTGGCTGCCCGCCGCGATGGCCAGCCGCGGCCCCGCCAGCGCCGCGCCGGCGGTGAGGCAGGCCAGCGCCTGGAACGGCTTGGCGGACGAGCGCGGCAGCACCGGCGCGTCCACCTTCCCGAGGGCCACCTCGGCGCGCCCGGACGGATCCAGGCCGACGGCGCTGCCGTAATGGACGCTCTCCACGAATCCGGAGCGGATCACCTCGGCGAGCACGGCGTAGTCAGGCACGAGCGGTTCTCCTCCTGAAAGTGACGGGCTGGCGCGCTTCCAGCGTGCGGGCCAGCTTGGACAGGGACACGTTGACCGCAAGATAGACCAATGCGACGACCAGATACGTCTGGATGAGCAGGCCGTTATAGGCCGCCAGCACCTTGCCGCTGTAGAGCAGTTCGCCGTAGCTGACGACGAAGCCCAGCGAGGTGTCCTTGAGCAGGCCGACGGACTGGCTGACGATCGACGGCAGCACGCGGCGGGCCGCCTGGGGCAGCACGACGAGGCGCATGGTCTGGAGCGGCGTGAGGCCGACGGCCAGGCCCGCCTCGGTCTGGCCGCGTTCGACGGAGTTGATGCCGGCGCGGAAGATCTCGGCGAAGGCGGCCGCGTTCGAGGCCGTCAGGGGCACGACCAGCTTCCAGAACAGCGGCAGGTCCAGGCCGTAGCGCGGCAGCGCGAACAGCACCACGTACACCAGCAGCAGCGCCGGCACGACCCTGACGACCTCGACGTAGGCGGCGGCCGGGAGGCGGATCCACCTGCGGTGCGAGAGCCGTCCCAGGGCCAGGACCAGGCCGAACGCCATGGACAGCGCCGCCGACACGATCGCCGCCAGGAACGTGGACCACAGTCCCGTCAGGAGGTAGCGCCACATCGGCCAGGTCGCGTACGGCTGCCAGCGGGCGGCGTCGAGCTGCCCGTTCGCCGCGAACTGCCGCACGGCCAGGACGGCGAGCGCGACGGCGGCCAGAACGCCGAGCACGGTCGCGACACGGATGCGCCTGCGCGCCTTGGGGCCGGGTTCGTCGAAGAGGACGCTCACCGCAGGATCACCAGCTTGCGTTCGAGCCGGCCGGTCGCGAATCCCACCGCCGCGGCGATCAGCGCGTACGCCAGGCCCGCGCCGACGAAGATCGGAATGGGCTGCGCCTCGACGAGGTTCACCCGGTTGGCGGCGGCCGTCAGGTCCACGACGCCGACGGCGGCGGCCAGGGCGGTGTTCATCGTGGTGGCGATGAAGATGTTGCCGAGCGGCTGGACGACCGTGCGCAGCGCCTGCGGCAGGACCACGTGCCTGAGCGACTGGCCGAACGTCAGCCCGATCGCCCGCGCCGCCTCGCCCTGCCCCTTGCCCACCGAGTTCACGCCGGAGCGCAGGGCCTCGCCGACGTACGCGGCCTCGTACACGGCGATGACCACGATGGCGGTGACCAGCGGCTCGGCCTTGACGCCGATCTCCGGCAGGCCGAAGAAGGCCAGGACGAGCAGGACGAGGAGCGGCAGGTTCTGGAAGGACTCCACGTACGCGGTGCCGATGGCGCGCAGCACCCGCACCGGGCTGACGCGCAGCGCGCACACCAGTGCCCCCAGCACCGCCGCGCCCGCGAAGGACGCGGCGGTGAGCTGGAACGTCACGATCAGCCCCTGCCACAGCTCGGGCAGGTGATCGAGGAGAACGGACATCAGGACCCCGGCACGGAGCCGATCTGCGGCGGCTGCGGAGCGTCGCCGGTCACCACGGTGCCGATGGACTTCTTCCAGATGTCCTGCCAGACCCCGGTGTCCTGGGTCTTCTTCAGCCAGTCGTTGACGAACTTCTTGAACTGGTCGTCGCCGTGCTTGAGCCCGATCCCGTACGGGTCCACGGTGAACGGCTTGGTCACGATCTCGATCGACGGGTCCTTCTTGGCGTCCGCGATGAGGATCGTCTCATCCTGCACGTAGGCCACGCCCCGGTCCTGCTTGAGCGCCTGGACGCACTCCGGGTCGCTGCCGAAGGTGATGATCTCCGCCTGCGGCGCCAGCTTCTTGATCGCGGGGATGGCCGGGGTGTTCGCGCCCGCCAGGACCTTCTTGCCGTTCAGGTCCTCCGGCTTGGCGATGCCCGTCGCGCCCTTCTTCACCGCGATCGTCAGCCCCGAGGTGTAGTACGGGCCCGCGAACGCCACCTGCTTCGCCCGCTCCTCGGTGATCGTGTACGTCTGGAAGACGACGTCCACGGTCCCGTTGGCCAGCAGCGCCTCCCGGGTCTCGGACGCCGAGTTGACGATCTTCACCTTGGGCTCGCCCAGGATGTACTTGGCCAGCGCCTTGCCCATGTCCGCGTCGAACCCCTCGACCTCGCCGGTGGCGGGGTTCTGCTGGGAGAGCAGGGGCGCGTCCAGCGAGCCGCCCACGAGGAGCTCGCCGCGCTGTTTGATCTTCTCCATGGTGGAGCCGGGCAGGATGTCGGCCGCCGCCGCGACGGGCGCCTTGGCCAGGACGTCGCTGCCCTTCTCGGACGGCGCTCCGGGCACGGCGGGACTACTCGACTCACCACAGGCCGCCAGCCCTAACAGCGAGACGGCGACGAGGGCGACAAACCTCTTCATGAACGGTCACTTCCTTCGATTTCGAAGATAGGCCGGACCGTAGTGGGAGATTTCGTAGCAAGTCAATACGTTGTCGGCCTAAGTCTGGACATGGTAGGTATCTCACATGAAGCAGCGGCTGCCCGTGCAGGGGGCACAGGGCGACCTGCTGAGACTCGTCGCCACCGGCAGGGCCGAGTCACGCGCCGACCTCGCGCGCTTATCGGGCCTGGCGGCGTCCAGCGTGTCGCTGCGCGTGGAGGAGCTCATCGACGCGGGCCTGCTGGCCGAGGAGGGCTCGGGCACCTCGCGCGGCGGCCGCCGTCCCCGCCGGCTGCGGCTCTCCCCCGGCGCCGGCGTGCTGGCCGTCGCCGACCTGGGCGCCCACCACGTACGCCTCGGCCTGCTGGACCTCAGCGGCACGCCGCTCGTGATCGAGGAACGCGGCTGCGAGATCGCCGACGGCCCGCAGGTCACCCTGGACCACATCGCGGACGCCTTCGACGAGCTGCTGGCCGCCCACGTTCCCCCGTCGGTCCCCCTGCGGGGGGTCGGCACCGGCATCCCGGGCCCGGTGGACCCGTCGAGCCTGCGCGTGGTGACGCCCTCGCGCATGCCCGGCTGGAACGAGTTCCCGGTGGCCGACCACCTGGCCGCCCGCTACGACCTGCCGATCCTCGTCGAGAACGACGCCAACCTGATGGCCGCGGGCGAGGCGCGCTGGTGGCCCGGCAGCCAGAACCTCATGATCGTCAAGGCCGGCACCGGCATCGGCTGCGGCGTCATCGTCAACGGCCACCTGCACCGGGGCAGGGGCGCGGCCGGCGACATCAGCCACGTGCGGGTGCGCTCGGACTCCTCGGTCGTGTGCGCCTGCGGGCATCCGGACTGCCTGGAGGCGTACGCGAGCGGCGCCGCCCTCATGGCGGCTCTGCGCGAGTCCGGCATCGAGGTGACCCGCACGGCCGACATCGTCACCCTGGTCAACGACGCCATCCCGGAGGCGACGAGTCTGGCCCGCACCGCGGGCCGCCGCATCGGCGAGGTCCTGACGGTGCTGGTGAACTTCTTCAACCCGGACGTGGTGGCGGTGGGCGGCAGCCTGTCGGCGGCGGAACCGCTGATCACCTCGATCAGGGCGGCGGTGTGGGAACGCTGCCTGCCGCTGGCGACGCGCGACCTGGAGATAGCCCCGGCCCGGGGCGGCCGGGACGCGGCCCTGCTGGGCGCCGGCACCCTCCTGCTGGAGGCCGCCCTGGCCTGAAGGAGAACCCTCCCCCGTCCGCGGTGGCCAACCTCCAGACGTACGTCGCCCGGCTGCGCAGGGGGCTGCCGCCCGGCGCGCGCATCCTCACCAGGGGATCCGGCTATGTCCTGCGGACCGCCCCCGAAGAGGTCGATCTGCTCGCGTTCGACGAGGAGGTGCGGCAGGCCCGGCTGAAGGCCGAGCGGGGCGAGGCCCGGGCCGCGATCGAGAACCGCCGGGTGTTACGGGCGGGATCCGATGCCGCCGGCGGCCTGACAGCCCTCCTTGCCCGGCCACCTCCGTGTCCAGCGGTCGAATTCCTGGTGAACGGTTCGCACCGCCCGGCTCGCGTGTCTCGGCAAAGTGAGAATTGAACCAGTTTGCGAAGGGAGCGTCAGTGGCGCTGCTGCGGCTGCTGGAGCAGCTGGTCGACTTCCTGGGAGGCGTGGGGCCGGTCCTGTTCGGGATCGCGCTGCTGCTGGTGGCGCCCTATGTCGACCGGCTCGTCGTACGCCGCAAGCGGATCAGCTTCCGCGTCCTCTACAACTCCAAGATCGGCGTCGGGCCCGAGACGCTGAGCGACGGCGAGGGCCCGCCCCAGCTGCACCAGGTGGCGCGGCTGCTGGAGCGGATGAGCATCGTCGTCATCCGCCTGCGCAACAGCGGCAGCTATGACATCGACCCGGACGACTTCGACCGGCCGCTGTCGTTCACGTTCGGCGGCCGGGTGGTGTGGAACGCCCGCGTGTCGGACGCCAGCACCGCCGACCTGCGCAAGCTGCTGCGCGAAGGGCTGCGGTTCTTCCCCGAAGAGGACAAGCCCGCCCGCGACAACCTGGTCACGGTACGCCGGCGGCTCACCGACCGGCTGGCCCGCTGGATCGGCGGATCCGCGACCAACGGCACGGAGGCCGCCGAGCCGACCTGGCACGGCGTACAGCTGACCAAGCTCGAACTCAAGCGCGGCGAGAAGGCCAAGCTCGTCGTGGTCCTGCGCGAGCCGGTCCTGACCGAGCAGGACCAGGGCGAGCAGGACCAAGGCGAGCCGGACCAGCGCGAGATCACCAAGCTCGTCAAGCACACCGGCAAGCTCAAGGACGCCGGCGTGATCAGGGACGAGGGCAAGGTCCGCAGGGTCACGCTCCCGCGCGTCAGCGGCGCGCTGGTGATCGTGCTGAGCGCCCTGCTCGTGCTCAGCCGGCTCGCCCAGCCGGAGGACCGGTCCATCGCGTGCGGGTCGGGCCAACTGCGGATCGAGGGCTCCAGCGTGTTCATGTCGACGATGCGGACGATCGCCGACGAGTACGTCAAGGCCTGCGGCGACGCCCGGATCGAGACCACGCCGAACGGCTCGCTGGGCGGCGTGCGTACCGTGCTCGAGTCGGGCTCGCCCGACGTGATCGCGCTGTCGGACGGCAAGAGCAACTACCACGACCAGCTGTACGGCGAGAAGCTGGCCATCGTCGTCTACTTCGTCGTGGTCAACAAGGAGGTCGGGCTGAGCACCATAGGCATCGACGACCTCCGCAAGATCAACGACGGCACGTGGGTCGACTGGAAGCAGGTCCGGGGCGGGGCGTCCCTGCCGATCCGCATCATCAGCCGGAACCAGAACTCCGGCACCCGCCAGCTCTTCGAGCACCAGGTGCTGGGCACCGGCGAGAACATGCTCTCCTCCGACGAATGCCGCGAGAAGGACCGCAACCCCGCTGCCCCGGTCATCCGCTGCGAACGCGACGACAACGCCGAGGTCATCCGGCAGGTGGCGGCCGTACCCGGGGCGATCGGCTACGCGGACGCGCTGTCGATCGTCGAGGAGCGCAAGTCGGGCAGCATCGTGGCGCTGACGCTGGACGGCAAGGCGTTCGACGTCTCGACCGCGGCGACGTCGGGCTACCCGTTCTGGACAGTGGAGTACCTCTACACCAAGACCCGGCCGAAGCCGGGCTCGCTCGCGGCCGATTTCCTCCAGTTCGCCCGCACGCACGAACGAGCCCAGCTACGACTGACCGAGTCGGGCTTCCGACCGTGCGCGACGAAGCAGGGCCTGCTGGAGCCCTGCGTACTGCGCTGACCTCTTGGACCCGCGGTGCCGACGAGGTCTCGCGCCTCGGGCCCCGGCGTGGTGCACGTTGCCCTCGACCAAGCTCACGGCGGCTGACTCAGCGCGGCTGCGCCGCCCCGCCCGGCAGCTTGTACGGCTCACCGCAGAAGTAGCGGTTGAGCGCGTCCACGGCGGCCGGCAGCATCCGCGCCACCGCCCGGTCGTTGCGCTGCACGTTGACCGACAGCGTCATCCGGCGTTCGCCGGCGACCGCGGTCGCAGCCCCCGTACTCCCCAGGCTGACCCCAGCCCGGATCACCGTCGCGTCGGCCGCTCAGGCCGGGCGGGGCGGTGTGATCGCCTTCGTTTCGTAGCTCCGCAGCACCAGCGACGTCGTGACGGGCCCGAAGCGGGCGATGCCGTCGACGATCGTCTCAAGACGCCCGGCGCCGGAGGCGTGTACGTCGATCAGGAAGCAATCCTCGCCGGTGAGCCGATGGACGTTCGTGACCTCGGGCAACCGCGCGAAGTGGTCGAGGCACGCGGAGATGCGGGCATGGGTGGTGCGCAGCCTGATCACCGCGTGGATGCTCAGGCCGAGGCGGGCGGGGTCGACCACGGCGCGGTAGCCGGTGATGACACCTGACTGTTCCAGGCGTTTGATGCGCGCCGACACGGCCGGCTGCGAGAGGTTGACCCGCCGGCCGATCTCGGTGACACCGAGCCGCCCCTCGGACTGCAGGATGTCCAGGATCGCATGGTCGACCGAATCCAATGAAACCGTCGTCTCGCCCGTCATCGACCTTCCATCCATCAGCGGTAGGCGACTCTACTCGACCGTTCGCACATACTGACGCCCTGGACGCGGACGAACGCCGCGAACGACGAAGGAATGACAAGCCATGCGCTACGTGATCATCCCTGGGATCAACGGCTCCGACGCGGACCACTGGCAGACCGTCTGGCAGGCGGAGTGGGGAGCCGCCGCTGCACGGATCTCCCCCTCCTCCTGGGACGAACCGGATCTGGACGACTGGTGTCACGCCATCGATCGGACCGTTGACGAGCGCCCATCGGCCGACGTGGTGCTCGTCGCGCACAGCCTGGGCTGCCTTGCCGCCGCCTGCTGGGTCGCCCGGCGTCAGCCGGACATCCGCGGAGTGTTCCTCGTGGCCCCACCGGACAACACCGGACCGAACTTCCCTGCCGAGGCCCCTACCTTCACCGCGGTGGACGCGACCCCTCTTCACGTGCCCGGCCTGGTCGTCTCCAGTGACGACGACCCCTACTGCTCCCCGGAGGTCGCGTCGCGGCTGGCCGCCGGCTGGCGGCTCCACCATGTCAGCGTCGGCTCGGCGGGCCACATCAACTCCGCGAGCGGGCTGGGCCGATGGGATTCCGGGCGCGAACTGCTCGCTCGCCTTCCCTGACCTTCGACGGTGAAGGGCCAGGCGCTCGTCAGGCCGGCGTCTGGATGTCGGGAAAGGCCTGTCCGGCTGACAGCCGTTCGACGAGAGTTCGTACGGCCTCCTTCCCGCCGTTCGTCCCCGCCCAGCGACTCACCTGGCAGGCGGCCTTGGCGTACATCTGGGGATCCGCCGATGCCGCCCGCAGCCACTCGTCCAGCGTGACCGGCAGGGGCTGACGGGAGTCGGCCAGGCACCGGTCGCCGGTCGGCGCGAGGTAGCGGGGGTCGTCGCTGACCACGACGGCGAGACCCTCGTCGAACCACTGCGGAACGTCGGCACCGTTGAGACGGGCGTGCAGCTCCACGTGGGTCATCTCGTGCGAGGCGATCACGGGATCGACGCCGCGCGGGGACAGCATCACCGCCCGGTTGAGCACGGCGATGCCGCGTTCTCGGCCGCCGCCGATCCTGCGGTAGCAGTCGTCGGACAGGCACACGAGGAGGTCCGGAGCGCTCTTCCGTCCGCCGAAGTAGTCACGCACCCGCTGGTTCGCCTGCTCGACGACCTCGCTCACGTGCCGGCGCCGGTCCGGCGGCAGGCCGGGTTCGGCGTACACGCCGGGCTGGAGCCGTTCCAGGCCGTAACAGCCGGGGCAGGTGGTGGCCGCGACGGACGGGAAGGCGATCGCCGTCACCACCACGGCGGCGGTGAGGAGGACCGCGACGGCGGCGCCCGCGATCCACCAGCGTCTCCCTTTGCGTCGTTTCACGGGCACGTGGTCCCCTGGGGCGGCAGCCGGCGTTCGGTGACGTACGTGCTGACGAGGTCGATGACGCAGGGGTTGGCCATCGCGCCGAAGAGGTTGTGGCCGGGGCCGTCGTGTTCGATCGTGCGGCTGCCGGGGATCTGCTCGACCACTCGGCGGGTGGACCCGTGGTCCTGCCAGGTGCCCGCGCCCAGGAGCGGCGGCAGCGTACGGGGCATCGGCGTGGGCGGGTTGGTCACCCGGGTCGGCCAGCCGGCGCAGGTGAGCGGCAGGTGCCAGGCCAAGGGGAAAGCGGCGCCGGTATTGGGCGCGATGGCACGCAGGCGCTTGACCGTGCGCGCGACGTCCCGCTGGGCGGCCGGGCGCGGGAAGTCCAGGCATTCCTTGACCCCGCCGCCGGGCAGGCCCGGGTAGGGCTGGCGGCTCGACAGCGCGAAACCTGACGCGTCGCCGGCCTCGGCCGCCGTGATGGCCGCCACGACGTCGCCCCATCGGGTGGGGCCGGGCCGGAGCTTGAGGAACGCGAGCGAGCGCAACTGCGTGCCGTCGTAGCGGGCGTCGGCTTTCGGGGCGGGGATCGGCTCGCGGTCCGCCTTGGCGATCAGCGCCCGCCAGCGCTTCTCCGTCCCGGCGGGCGCCCAGGCGAAGAACCGGTCCATGAAGCGCTCGTTGTCGAGGGCGATGGAGTCGAGTTCCCGGTCCCAGTCGCGCGGGCTGTGGTTGCCGGCGCCGTCGAGGTACATCGTGCGGACGCGCTGCGGGAACAGCCGGGCGTAGGACTGCGCGATCGTGCTGCCGTACGACAGGCCGAGGAAGTTCATCCTGTCCTCGCCGAGCGCTTCGCGGATGGCGTCGGCGTCGCGGGCGTCGGAGGCCGCGTCCATGTGGTCGAAGAGCTCGGGGTCGGTGGTACGGCACTTGTCGCCCCTGGCCTTGTTCGCCGCGGCGAGCTGGTCGAACCCGGCCTGGTCGGCGGGGAACGCCGGGGTGCGCACGAAGCCCCAGTCGCACTGGAGCACCGCACCGCTGAGCCCGGGATAGCCGCGCGGGTCCCAGGTCACGACGTCCATCGACGTACGGATCTTGTCGAAGATCTGCGTACGCGAGCCCAGCGAGGTGATCTGGTACCCCTGGGGGCCGCCGAAGTTGACCAGCACGGACCCCTTCTTGACGCCGGTGGCGGGCAGGCGGGCCACCTTCAGGGTGATGGTGCGGTCGCTCTTGGGCGACAGGGCGACGGACAGGTCCGCGCACTGGAGCTCGGGCGCGTTCGCGACCGGGCAGGAGCTCCACGGCAGGGACGGCTGCGGCGTCGCGACGCTGACCGGCGTCGTGAGGACGGCAAGCGCCATGAGTGGGTTGAGCATGCGCAGAACGTTAGAGGTCTCGGGTGGCCGGGGTCTGCCCGCGAAAGTCATCGATGGCTGTTCACCAAAGTTGACTATGAGCGCTGTCGCGGTTCAACGAAGGTCGGCGCGGACAGCGAGCCGGGTCCGTCGTCAGAGAGCGTGCGGAGTCGAACCCTGGTACTCCTCGGGGAGGAATGCCTGAGCTCTCTCGTCCGGCCACCAGCCGGCTCTCCGGGAATTCACGCGGGACGGCCTTCCGCTGCCGGCCATGGGCCAGGCCGGACCGGTCAGCCAATCGAATATCCGGCGGCTGATCAAGATGTCCATGGCTCCCCACGGGGCGGCGAGAAACCAGTCAGCAGGCGTCTCGGGACGCGGGTAGAGCGGATAGACCAGGAAGTCGGCATCCACACAGCCGCATTTCGAGCAATTCCGCCCCGTCGGGTGAGGCCCATAAGGAGTCGCCATCGGACCCAGCCGCGCCGTCGGCAGAATTCCGTAATAACTTCCTGTGCCCTTGCGCGATATATCGATGTCGAAGAACTGCAGGCCGGTTGCCAACGACTCTCCGACCAGGTGCTCGCGCAACTCGGCAGAAACCGCCCCGAACAGCCAGGGTGCCGGACCGCTGTGCATACCCCTCTCGTTCGCGAGGTAGATCAGCCCGGCCTGCGGCCGCTTGTGGAATCGGAGCTTCACGGGATGGGCGGCGAGCGCCGCGAAGCCCTCGGCTTCGCATTCGAGACATCTCTGGTGAGTCACCGGGTGCTCCCCGATGATCTCCGCGTAGCGAAACTGCGCATAGGGCACGCCCATCAGTGTGGCGTCCCATGCCCGCCCGCCGGTCACGTCCGGCGCGATACCCTGCTCTTCGAAATCCACGCCGATGTCACGCAGTCGCGCGCGAACACGTGGCAGGACATCAAGGTTGGAGCTCGATAATTCGATCCGGCCTTTACCCAAGGGGATTTCGCCGAAATTTATCGCCCTCTCCCGGAATTCCGCAAGCGCTGAAGAGGTTTCGGCCGTCCAGGGGAACGTCACGTGCCACTTGTAGGGCTCTCGTTCACCGGAAGAAGGCATGGACATCCTCGAAGTGCTCGTGAATACGATCTCCAACGTAGTGTGCAGCGTATCGATCCAGGCTGCGAGGGGCATGAGAGGAGGCCGGTGGTCGCGAGCGATGCCGAGCGCATCGACGCAGAGGTGATCGAGTGCCTGCTGTCCCAACGCGTGACGGGGTATGAGCCGCTGAGCGCGTTCCCGGCATCGAAGCGGCGCTCGCCACGATCTAGACGCGTCGGCGAGCCACGCGGGTGGTTCCGGCTCGCCTACCGGGTTTCGGTGGTGGCCGCCCATACCGCGGCGGGGGTCAGGGGCATGTCGATGTGGTCGATGTCGAGGGCGTCGCAGACGGCGTTGACGATGGCCGGGGGGATGCCGATGCAGCCGGCCTCCCCCGCGCCCTTGGCGCCCAAGGGGGTGTTGGGGTTGGGGGTGACGGTCTCCAGGAGGGTGACCGGGGGCATGTCGGCGGCGGTGGGCAGGAGGTAGTCCAGGAGGGTCGAGGCGTAGGGCAGGCCGTCCTCGCCGATGACCGCCTGCTCGTAGAGGGCCTGGCCGAGACCCTGGGCGATGGAGCCGTGGCCCTGGCCCGTGACGATCATGGGGTTGACGACCACCCCGTAGTCGTCCACGGCCACCAACTGGCGTACGTGGACGGTGCCCAGGTCTGGGTCCACCTCGACCACGGCGACGTGGGCGCCGTACGGGAAGGCCTGGGGTGGGGCGACGATCTCGTCGGCGCGCAGGGGGCCGGTGCGGGCGACCAGTTCGCCGATGGGCAGCCCGGGGAGGGGGCCGACCTCGACGTTGGGCAGCCCCGCCGTCTCGCCGGTAGGTAGGCGCGGGAGAGGGCCGGTCTCGGCGAGGGGCCGCCCCGGGAGAGGGCCGGTCTCGGCGAGGGGCCGCCCCGGGAGAGGGCTGGTCTCGGTGAGGGGCGGGCCCGGGAGGAGGCCTGTCTCGGCGAGGGGTACCGGGCCCTCCTCGGTGTCGCTCTGGAGGCCCGCGTGAGGGGCGCCGCCCACCATCAGGCGGCCCGCGTTGTACGAGACGTCCTCCTCCCCCACCCCCAGGAGTTCGGCGCAGCGGCGGCGGGCGGCGGCCACGAGGGCTTCGGCGGCGCGCCACAGGGCCGCCCCGCCCACCTGCATGGACCGGCTGCCGAAGGTGGCGAAGCCGTAGGGGACCTCGCCGGTGTCGCCCTCGACGACGCGGACCCGGCCCACCTCCACGTCCAGGACCGAGGCCACCACCTGGGCGAACGCGGTGAAGTGGCCCTGACCGGTGGACGTCGATCCGACGCGGGCGATGAACGTCCCGTCCGGGCACGCCTCCACGCTCCCGAACTCGTCGCTGTCCGGCGGTCCTCCCGAGCGTTCGACGTACGTGGCGATCCCCACCCCGAGCGGCCGTCCACCGTCCTCGCGGCGGCGGGCCTGCTCGGCGCGGACCTCGTCGTAGCCGACGGCGGCCAGGGCCCGGTCGAGGGCGGCGGTGTAGTCGCCCGAGTCGTAGGTGCGGCCGGTCGGCGTCAGGTAGGGGTACTGGTCGGGGCGGATGAAGTTGCGGCGGCGCAGCTCGGCAGGGTCCAGGCCGAGCCGGCGGGCGAGCCGGTCCACGGTGCGTTCGAGGGCGTAGGCGGCCTCGGGGCGGCCTGCACCGCGGTAGGAGGTCGTCGGAGCGGTGTTGGTGAGCACGCACCTGACGCGCGTGTGCACCCGGGGCGTGCGATAGGCGCCGGTGCTCATCGCTCCGGTCATCATGGGGACGAAGGCGCCGATGTGCGGGTACGCGCCGATGTCGGCGTCGACGAGCAGTTCGTACGCGAGGAAGGTGCCGTCCTCGTCGGCCGCCAGCCGTACCCGCTGGTGCTGGCCACGGCCGCGCGGGCCCGCCAGCATGGCCTCGGCGCGGTCCTCGCACCAGCGGACCGGGCGGCCGAGGTGGAGGGCGAGCAGGGCTGCGACCAGATACTCCGGGTAGGTCTGGCTCTTGGCGCCGAACGCTCCTCCGGTGGCCGGGACGATCACCCGGATCCGCTCCCGGTCGAACCCGAGCGCCGTGGCGAGCGCGTCGCGCAGCCGGTGCTGGGCCTGGTGGGAGACCCACACGGTAAGGCGGTGCGCGCGTCCCGGGTCCACCAGGATCGCCCGTGGCTCCAGGGACGTGGGGAGCAGGAGCTGTTCGCGGTAGGCGGCCTCGACGACGACCGGGGCGGTGGCGAACACGTCGTCGGCCGGGCGGCCGAAGGTGCGTTCGGCGGCCAGGTTGTCGCGGCCGTCGAACAGCCGGGGCGCTTCCGCCGCCAAGAAGCCGCCGGGGGCGCCGGACGTGCGAGGGGTGTCGGTGCGGGTGAAGGGCAGGAGCTCGAGGTTCAGCCGGACGGCTTCGGCGCCGTCCTCGGCCTGGGCGCGCGTGCCGGCCGCGACCACCGCGAGCGCCTCCCCCGGATAGCGGACGCGACCCGTGGCGAGCAGCGGCCACGACGGCATGCCCTCCTCGCCGGGCACCGCCCGGGCGGCGAGGTACGGCAGGTCGGCGGCCGACCACGCGCCCGCCACCCCCTCCTCCTTGAGCGCGGCGGCGACGTCGACCCCGCGGATCACCGCGTGCGGCACCGGGCTGCGGGCGAACGCGAGCTCCAGCGTGCCCGGGATCTCCAGATCGGCGACCCGGCGCGCCCGTCCGGTGACCAGGTCGCGATCCTCCCGCCGCGCGAGCGGCATCCCGATGTACCGCAATGTTTGGACACCCCCGCTTTCGGTACCAACGTCGATATCGGATGCCCGGGATGGGGGACATGAAACCGGCACAATTCGACTACGTCGCGCCTGCCTCCGTACCGGAGGCGGTGGCCGTCCTGGCCGAGCACGGCCCGGAGAGCCGCGTGCTGGCCGGCGGCCAGAGCCTGCTCATCGAGCTGCGCTACCGGACCACGCGCCCGGCCCTGGTGGTGGACGTCAACCGCATCCCCGGGCTCTCGCAGGTCACGGTCGAGAACGGCTCCGTGCACGTCGGCGCGCTGGTCCGGCACGCCCAGCTGGAGCGCGCCCGGTTCGACGACCCGCTGGCCGAGCTGTTCCGCCAGGTGGCGCCGTACGTCGGCCATCCGCCCATCCGCGCCCGCGGCACCTTCGCGGGCAGCCTGGCCTGGGCGCATCCGGCCTCGGAGTGGTGCGCGCTGGCCATGGCCCTGGACGCCGGGATCGAGGTGAACGGCCCCGCGGGACCGCGTACGGTGCCCGCCGGCTCATGGTTCCGCGGCGCGTTCGTGACCGCCTGCCTGCCGGAGGAGCTGGTCACCGGCGTCCTGCTGCCGCGCCCGCCGGCCGGGGCCGTCGCGGCCTTCGCCGAGCACCGCCGCACCCACAGCGGCTTCGCGCTGGCCGCCGCCCTGGTGATGCTGCGGCTGGCCGAGGGCCGCGTCGCGTGGGTCCGCATCGGGCTCGCGAACGCGGCGGACGTCCCCCTCCGCGCCGTCGGGGCCGAGCGGCTGATGACGGGTGAGCGGCCGGAGCAGGAGCTGTTCGCGGAGGCCGGAGCGCTGGCCGCCGCCGAGGCGGACCCGCCCGTAGCGCCGCACGCGCCGGCCGCCTACCTCAAACACGCGCTGTCCACGCTCGTACGGCGCTGCCTCGCCCGGGCCGTCCACCACGCGGGGACCCCATGAACGTCCGCCTCACGGTCAACGGCCGGACCCACCGGATCGAGGTGGAGCCGCGGACCAGCCTGGCCGACGCGCTGCGCGACCGGCTGGGCCTCACCGGGACCACGTTGGGGTGCGAGCACGGGGTGTGCGGCTCGTGCACCGTACTGGTGGACGGCACGGCCATCCGCTCCTGCCTGGCCCTGGCCGTACAGGTGGAGGGCGCCGACATCCGCACCGTCGAGGGGCTGGCCGACGGCGACGGGCTGCACCCGCTGCAGGAGGCGTTCGCGGCCGAGCACGCGCTGCAGTGCGGCTTCTGCACCCCGGGCTTCCTGATGCTGCTCGCCGGCGCGCTGGCCGAGGAGCCGGAGCTGGACCGGGACGAGCGGCGGCTCGACGCGGTGCTGGCCTCCAACCTGTGCCGCTGCACGGGGTACGCGGGCATCCGCCGCGCCGCCGCCCGCGCGGCGAAGAGCATGCGCGCGGACGGCGGCTGAAGCCGCCTCGGCGCGCACGATCTTCGTCAGGTCAGGGTCCCAGCTGGAGGAAACGGTCGCGGGCGGCGGCGAGGTGGGCCCGCATGGCCTCGGAGGCGGCCTCCGCCCTGCCCGCCACGACGGCCTCGGCGATGCGGGCGTGCTCGGCCAGCGTGGGGTCGCCGTCGCGCCGGCCCGCGTACTCGATGCGGAACAGGTGCAGGTGGCCGTGGGTACGCCGGAGCGACTCCCGCAACGCG
This sequence comes from Nonomuraea sp. NPDC052116, assembly GCF_040680035.1. NCBI lineage: Bacteria > Bacillati > Actinomycetota > Actinomycetes > Streptosporangiales > Streptosporangiaceae > Nonomuraea > Nonomuraea sp. NPDC052116. The sequence continues at coordinate 295,867 of NZ_JBFAWA010000001.1, forward strand.
CCGCTGCCCGAGAGCTCGGCGATCAGGTCGTGGAAGCGGGCGTCGTGGTCGGCCAGGCCGTGGTAGTCCTCGTACCTGGTGCCCTGGGGCGCCTTCGGGACGCTGGCCAGCTCGGCCCGTACGCGCTCCCCCGCCTCGGCCGTCACCAGCTCGGCCGCGCGCCCGGCCGCCCACGGCTCCAGGAGCAGCCGGAGCTGGTAGAGGTCGGCGATCTGGCCGGGCGTGAGCAGGGGCGCCACGGAGTAGCCGCGCAGCGCCTCCTTGGTCAGCAGGCCCTCGGACTCCAGCGCGGACAGCACCTCGCGCACCGGCGTCTGGGAGACCTCGAGCAGCCTGGCGAGGGCGTAGATGTTGACGCGGACGCCGGGCTCCAGGTCGCCGTTCATGATCAGGCTCTTGACGCGCTCGTGGACGTCCTCGGTGAGAACGCTCCGCCGGGCGGCCGGCACGCGGCCCATCAGGCGCTTTTCGAGCTCACTGGCCAACCTTCACGCTCCGGTCCGAGTTCTTGACGGGTCTTGACGGGCATCGTGCGATGTATGCAACATAGCGGAAATATCCAATAGGAAATATTACTGAGGATCGCGATGGCCACAACCCTCCGAACCACTGTCCGCGGCCGGTTGCGCTGGTACATGATCAGCTACGTCTTCGCCGGGCTCGTCATCAACTACCTGGACCGGGCGAGCCTGGGCGTGGCCCTGCCGTTCATGGGCGAGACGTTCAAGCTCTCCAAGACCGAGGAGGGCATGATCCTGGCGGCCTTCTTCTGGTCGTACGACTTCTTCCAGCTCGCCGCCGGCTGGTTCGTGGACCGGTACGGCCCGCGCAGGACGTTCACGTTCGCCTCCGTGTGGTGGTCGCTGTTCACCTCGCTGACGGCGCTGGCCAGTAGCTTCGCGGCGCTGTTCGGCGTACGGCTGCTGCTCGGCATCGGCGAGAGTCCGGCCGCCACGACCAGCGCCAAGGTCGTGGGCCGGTGGTTCCCCCGGCACGAGCGGGCGCTGGCCACCGGGATCTGGGACTCCGGCTCGCGCGTCGGAGGCGTCATCGCGCTGCCGGTGGTCACGGGGCTGATCGCGTGGCTGGGGTGGCGGTGGACGTTCGCGATCATCGGGGTGATCGGGCTGGCGTGGGCCGTCGGATGGTGGCGGACGTACCGGGATCCGCAGGACCACCCGAAGATCACGGAGGAGGAGCTGGCGTACCTGCGCGAGGGCGGGGCCCGCTTCGAGGGCGACGACGACGGGGACGCGGCCAGGATGCGCTGGCGCGACCTGTTCCGCTACCGCACGATCTGGGCGATGATGCTGGGCTTCTTCTGCCTCAACATGGTCGTCTACTTCTTCCTCACGTTCTTCCCGACCTATCTGGTGGAGGAGCGCGGCTTCAGCCTGCTGAAGCTCGGCCTGTTCGGCGCGCTGCCCGGCCTGGTGGCGATCGGCGCCGAGTGGCTGGGCGGCTGGCTGTCCGACCGCCGCATCGCCAGGGGCGACTCGCTCACCCGGGTCAGGAAGACGTTCATCGCGAGCGGGTTCCTGGTCTCGACGGTGATCGGCGTCGCGGTTTGGGTGCCGGAGGCGTGGATGGCGCTGGCCCTGCTCTCGGTCGCCTACGCCGGCTCGACGTTCGCCGCCTCCAACATCTGGGCGCTGCCCGCCGACGTGGCCCCGGCCGACCGGTACGTGGCCTCGATCGGCGGCATCCAGAACTTCGCCTCGAACTTCGCCGGCATCATCAGCCCCATCATGGTCGGCTTCCTGGCGGACAGGACGTCGTCGTTCGCCGTGCCCCTGACGGTGATCTCGTGCGTGGCCCTGCTGGGCGCCTTCACGTACGCGGTGATCCTGAAGCGGGTCGAGCCCATCGGCCTTCCGCGGCGGGCCGAACCGTAAAGATCCGCTCTTGCCCCTGTGGCGGCGCGGCCCTCCCCCGACCTGCCGTGATCTCCTGAGCGGTGTTCGAACCATCACTCAGGAGGTCCGCATGCGCCGACGCGCTCACCTGCTCGCCACCGCCGTCCTGTTCACCGCTCTCGGCTCGGCCGTCACCCTAGGCTCGGCCAGCCTCATCCCGAGCGGCGGGTACCCCACCGTCAGCCAGCGCATCGTCAACTCCCTCGCCCTGGCGAACGGCTACGTCTCGACGCTGAACGCCATCCTGAGCGACCCCCTGGGCAACCTCGTCTGATCACGCGGGCCGGTGGAAGGCCGCCCGCCAGCGGTGACGCTCGCCGTCACGCAGGTCCTCGACCTTCCCGCTCTCCAGTCCGCCGGTCGCGAAGCCCCCGATCTCGGACGGGGTCAGCGGCCACGGCGGCGCGAACACCGGCCCGCCCTCCTCCCGGCCCGACGCGATCACCAGCAGCGTGCCGCCGGGCCGGACGAACTCCGCGATCGCGGCGATGGCCCTGCCGTGCAGAGGCTCCGGCAGGGCCTGCACGGTCATGATCTCGACCACCAGGTCGAACGCGTGCCGCCACTCCGGGGGTGGCGCCAGCAGGTCGGCGACCTGGTAACGCACCTCGCTCCCGGGGAAGCGCTCCTGGGCGAGCCGGACGGCCGACTCGCTCACGTCGAACGCCACCGTCTCGTAGCCGAGGCCCGCCAGATGCTCGGCGTCGTCACCCAGCCCCGCGCCCACGACCAGCGCCCGCCCGTGGCCGGGGTGGGCCCACTCCGTCAGCAGGAAGTGCGGGGACCGCGAGTCCCACGGCACGATCGCGTCGCCACTGGCCGACTCGGCGTAGAGCCGCTCGAACCAGCCGGTCGGGTCGCCGTGCGCGAGCGACTCGGCGGCCAGCCTGCCGGCGTCGGCGTCCGCGTCCCGTCCCGTCATCAGTCCTCCCAGCAAGATCCCGTACGGCTCGCCACGCTCCGCCTTGGCGGCCAGCTCCACCAGGCCGACCCGGTCCCCGAGCGGGCCGACCAGCTCGCGCTGGGCGAAGGTGTGCTCGTGCACATATCCCTTGCGCCGCAACGCCACGTCGAACAGCGGGAGCAGCGCGCAGACGCCCGGTGTGGGATGCGGGCAGGGCTGCTCCTTATGCCACCATTCAAGCTCATTTGCGCGCCCGGCGACCACGAGCTCGACGACGTCCAGGTTGGTGGCCTGACGGCCGATCAGCTTGGCCGCCGCCTCCAGCACGACCTCACGCTGGTGCGCGCCGACCCGCGCCCAGGCCTCCACGGGGAGGTCCGCCATGCGGAACGGCCTCATGCCCAGCGCGAACCCGCCCCGGCCGATCAGCTTGTGCGAGACGACCTTCCCGAGCCTGGTGGCCAGCTTGGGGGGCACCGTCGACATCACGCCCGAAGGCACCGGCATGAGCGCCACCCCGTCGCCGATCGGCTGAGCGGTGTCCCAGTCGATCACCTCGACCATGCCGGGAAGAGCGGGCGCGGGCCGGACGCGGGTCAGCAGCCCATCCCTCTGGATCTTCCACAGGAAGCTCTCGTAAACGTCCGCGGCGCCGCCGCTGCCCGAGAACGGCGCGACGTAACGGGTCGTGTGCCAGCCGAAGGCGCCTGACAGCAGCCGCTCGGCCCGCATACCGGCGGCGAAGCGCTCGCTCCCGACGATGGAGCGGGTCTCGGCCCAGAGCGCCTCTCGCAGCGACACGGTCTCCTCACCCAGCCAGGACCACTCCGGATGGTGTGCCACGAACAGGTGGACGGCCCAGCGCTCGTGCCAGCGCCACCGCCTGGCGGCGAGCAGTTCCCCGACCATGAGCGTGTGCAGCTCCGCCTCATCCGCCGCCAGCAACAACGGCAGCCCCACCAGCAGGATCGGTTTGCCCCGCCTGGTCCGGCTCGCCCGCACCTCGGCCCAGGCGGACACGTGCACCTTGGGCACGGCGTCGAAGCCCGCGAGCCGCGCCGCGTCCGCGACCAGCTCGCGCAGCCGCGGCTGGTCATCCAGCGGCAGCGCGGGACAGCGCCACCGGAACCGGCGCCGCCATCGGTCCGTGGCGAAGGCGACCGCGCAGGCCCCGAGCCCGAGGCTCACGAGGAGCACTCCCACGATGCTTCCGTCCTCCAGGCTGAGGAGCGTGCCCGCGACGCCGGCGCCGAGGATCACCGCCAGGCCGATGAGGAGCTTCGCCCATTCAGGAAGGAAGCACGACAGGAAATTCTTTGTCAGCAGGATCCATAACATCCGCCACCGCGTCAGTCGCACGGCCTAATGATCGAGCAGGACCCTTACGCGTGGAAAGTGTCCTTCGCCAGCCTTCGCACCCGCGCCTCATCGATGTCGTGCCCCAGCCCCGACTGGGTCAGCGGCACCGCGATGACGCCGGCGTTGGCGCCCACGATCGGCGTGACGATCTGGTTCTGGCGCGGCGGCTGCGTCACGTCGCACGGCAGCGTGCAGCCCGGCAGGCTCGCGACCGCCACCGTCGCCGCCCTGGCCAGCCCCGCGCCCTGGCCGCCCGCGCACTGGATGTCCAGGCCCGCCGCCGCGGCCCGGTCGTGCGCCCGGCGCGCCTCCGTCAGCGAGGGGAACGCGTTCGGCCGCAGCAGCAGCACCCTGGCGGCCCGCAAGGTCAGGTAGTCGTCCAGGTGGGCGGTGGAGGCGACCTCGACCGCGACCGAGGCGGAGATCTGGTCCTGGAGCGAGGCGTGCGCGTAGACGTCGCCGACGGCGAAGGGCCGCTCGATGACCTCCAGCCCGTAGGAGTCGAGGGCGACGAGCTGGCCGAGGTCGGTGTAGGCGTTGCCGCAGTCGACGGCCAGGGTCAGCGCGGGGTACGTCTGGCGCACCACCCGCACGGGCTCGACGTCCCAGCCGGGCCTGATGTCCAGCGTGACGTGGCCGTACCCGGCGCAGATCTGCTGGTTGACCCGGGCCACGAGGCTCTCCACGGACGGGTCGGGGGCCAGCCGGACGGTGGCCATGAGCGAGGTGCGGGTGCCGCCGATCGCCTCGGCGAGCGGCACCCCGCGCATCCTGGTCCACAGGTCCCAGCAGGCCATGTCGACCGCCGGGTCGCCGCTCGACACCGTGTCGGGGTGCTCCCAGTCGACGCCGATGAGCAGGGCGGCCAGCGTCTCCTCCAGCCTGGACCACGTCTTCGGCTGGGGGCCGATCGACTCGCCCCAGCCGGTCATGCCGCCGTGGTCGGTGAGTTTCACGAGCAGGGTCTCCGACTTCCTGCCGAACGGCAGGACAAGCCGGAAGACCTCAAGCTCCCGCACTCGCGGCATGTATCCCCCTTTTATGACGCGGCTCCCTCCATAGTGCCTGCTGTACGGGACTGGGCAAAACGGGGAGCCAGCAGAAAGGCCACGGCCGCGAGCACGGCGGTGAAGGACAGGCCGATCGCGTAGTTCTCGGCGGTGGCGGTGAACAGGGCGCCGCTGATCGCGACGGCCACCACGGTGAAGACCGACTCGCCCACGCCGACCGCCGCGCTGTTCTGGCCCTCCTCGCCCTCCTTGGACATCTCCAGCACCAGTACGGACACCGTCGGGTGCAGCGCGCCGATGCCGAGCCCGGCGATCGCCATCGCCACGAACGCGAGCGCGAGCGGCAGTGAGTCGATGAGCACGAGCGTCATCAGCGCGATGCCGACGGTGATCATGGCGGCGCCGCCGCGGATGGCGGCCAGGTGGCTGATCGTGCCGCGGCCCTTGATCCAGGAGCCGGTGGACCAGCCGAGGGCGCCGACGGTGAGCACGAGGCCCGCGCCGGTGGGGGTCAGGCCGCGCTCGTTGATCAGCATGAGCGGGATCAGCACCTGGGCGGCCGTCAGCGAGCCGAAGGCCAGGCCGCGCAGCACAGGCGCGGTCGGCAGGCCGGGGGCGGCCCTGAGCGAGCCGGGCAGCAGCAGCCTGGGCAGGGCCACGGCCAGCAGGACGATCCCCCCGAGGAGCAGGGGCAGGCCGGCGAGCCCGAGCGCGCTGCCGTACTGGATCAGGGCGGCGGCCACGGCGGTCAGCGTGGCCCAGACGAGCTTGCGGCCGAGGCCGGGGGCGGGCGCGGCGATGCCGTCGCTCACCTCACGCCCCGCGGTGCCGCGCCAGAGCAGCAGCGCCGACGGGATGACGATCAAGGAGACGCCGATGAAGATCCACCGCCAGTCGATGTTCTGGGCCACGAACCCGGCGATGGCCGGGCCGACCATGGACGGCACCACCCAGGCCGCCGAGAACAGGGCGAACACCTTGGGATGCATGGTTCCCGGATAGACCCGGGCGACCAGCACGTACAGCGACACCTGGATCAATCCCGCCCCGAGACCCTGCACGAACCGGCCCGCGACGAACACCTCCATGTTCGGCGCGAACCCGGCCAGCAGCAGCCCGGCCACGAAGCCCGCCACGCCGGCCGCGATCGGCTGCAACGGGCCGCGCACGTCGCTCCACCGCCCGCCCAGGACCGTCGCGATCACGCTGGCCGCCAGGGTGGCGCTGAAGGCCAGGTTGTACAGGTGCATCCCGCCCAGCTCGCGGGCCACCACGGGCATCGCCGTGGCCACCGCCATCGCCTCGAAGGCCACCAGCATGACCAGTGCGACCAGCCCGATGCTGATCGCCCGGTACTGCGGCGACAGCACACCTGCCGCGGACCTCTCAACTGTCATCGTCATACCGGGCAAGGTATGGCGAACCCCCACGTCAGCACCTCCGGCGGGGGTCCTAGGCCGCTCTCGGCAATTGGGCCTAGGGCGTGCGGGGCATGCGGGCCTCGATGCCGTCGAGGAGCAGCTCGAGACCGTACCGGAAGCGCTGCTCGCCGTCGTCGGCGACCAGGTCGTCCACGAACTTGGTCATGTGCGGGAACCGCGCCGCCGGCAGCGCCCGGTAGTAGCCGGCGATCTGCCCGATGAAGGACTCGAAGTACTCCTGCGGGTCGGTCATGCCGGCCGCGCGCATCCTGGCGAAGTGGACGGAGCCCTCGTACGCGTCGCCGACGATGTACAGGGAGATGCGGTCCATCGACAGGGACGCGTCCCTCGGCGACATGCCGGCCTCGATCAGCAGCCCGAAGACGAACTCGCCCATGCGGATCGAGTTCTCCCCCGTGGGGATGTTGGCCAGCGCCACCCGGGCCAGGTCGCTGTGCTTCGCCAGCACCCGGTGCACCTCCAGCATGTACTCCCGCAGTTGCTCCTTCCAGCGGCCCGGATCGCGCTCGGGCAGCCGGATCTCGCCGAGCACCCGGTTGTAGATCAGCTCCAGCAGCTCGTCCTTGTTCGCCACGTGCGCGTAGAGGGAGGCGGGCCCCGTGTCGAACTCCTGGGCCACGCGTCTCATGCTCAGTGCGTCGAACCCTTCCGCGTCGACGATCCGCAGCCCGGCCTCGACGATCAGGTCCTGGCTGAGCTGCCGCCTCAGCTGGGCCGGCTTGCGCGACTTACGCCACGGGGGGAGCGGGACGTCCTCGGTTGCCATACGAACACTGTACTTGACACGAACGATGTTCGCCACTAAAACAGTGTTCGTAGCGAACAGCGTTCGTTAATAGAACACCGTTTATAAGGAGCCCCCCATGACAGTCACCGCCTCAGCGGCGACGACCGAGACCCAGCCCTACCGCTGGCGCTGGGTCGCACTGTTCGTGATCCTGGCCGCCGAGGTCATGGATCTGCTCGACGCGCTCGTCACCACGATCGCCGCCCCCACGATCCAGAAGGAGCTGGGCGGCAGCGACAGCATCGTGCAGTGGCTCGGCGCCGGATACACCCTGGCCATGGCCGTCGGCCTGATCACCGGCGGGCGCCTCGGCGACCTGTTCGGCAGGAAGCGCATGTTCGTGATCGGCGCGCTGGGCTTCACCGCCGCCTCGCTGTTGTGCGGGGTCGCGATGAGCCCGGAGATGCTGATCGGGAGCCGGGTGCTGCAGGGCCTGTTCGGCGCCGTCATGCTCCCGCAGGGCCTGGGACTGATCAAGGAGATGTTCCCGCCGCAGGACCTGGGCAAGGCTTTCGGCATGTTCGGCCCGGTCATGACGATCTCGTCCGTGGGCGGTCCCGTGCTGGCCGGCTGGCTGGTCGACGCCGACTTCTTCGGCACGGGCTGGCGCATGATCTTCCTGATCAACCTGCCGCTCGGCCTGGCCGCCGCGCTGGCCGGCATGCGTTTCCTGCCCGAGTACCGCCTCTCGAACGCCACCAGGCTCGACCTCGTCGGCGTCCTCCTCGTCTCCCTGGCCTCGTTCCTGCTGATCTACCCGCTCATCCAGGGCCGCGAGCTGGGCTGGCCCGTGTGGACGTTCGTGTCCATGGCGGCCTCGATCGTGATGTTCGCGATCTTCGCCCGGTACGAGTCCCGCCGCGCCAGGTCCGGCAAGGACCCGCTGGTCACGCCCGGGCTCTTCCGTAAGCGCGCCTTCACCGGCGGTCTGGTCGCCGGCCTGGCCTTCTTCTCCGGCATGATGGGCCTCGGCCTCGTCTTCAACCTCTACACCCAGCTCGGCCTCGGCTTCACGCCGCTCGAGGCCGGTCTCACCGGGCTGCCGCAGGCGCTCGGCGGCGTCGTCGGCTTCGGGCTGGCGATGTCCGGCCTGCAGGAGAAGCTGGGCCGCGGCCTGCTGCAGATCGGCACCGCCGTCATGGCCGCGGGCGCGGCCGCGCTCGCCCTGACCATCCACCTGGCCGGGGTCGACGTCAGCGGCTGGCAGCTGGCTCCCAGCCTCGCCTTCGTCGGCATCGGCATGGGCCTGACCATGGCGCCGTTCTTCGACATCGTGCTCGCCGGCGTCGAGCCGCACGAGTCGGGGTCGGCCTCCGGCACCCTGACCGCGATCCAGCAGCTCGGCGGCGCGCTCGGCACCGCCGTGCTCGGGACGCTGTTCTTCAACCTGCTGGCGCGCCAGTGGAGCTTCGGCTCGTCGATGCAGGTCACCGTGTGGGTCGAGGTCGGGCTGCTGGCCCTGACGTTCGCCCTGTCCTACCTACTGCCGCGCAAGGCCAGGCCGGGCGAGGCCGGCCACTGACGCCCCGTGGCGGGGCGCACGGTGAACCGGCCGCATGACGGCTCACACCGCGAGGTGACGCTCGGCCCACTGCGCGATGTCGCGCCGCTCGATCGCGGCGGCCATCAGGTCGGGGAAGGCGTCGGGCGTGCACGCGAAGGCGGGCACGCCCATCGCGGCCAGCGCGGCGGCGTTCTCGTGGTCGTAGAACGGCGCGCCCTCGTCGGAGAGCGCCAGCAGCACGATCACCTGGACGCCGGCCTGCGTCATCGCGGCCACCCGGCGCAGCATCTCCTCCCTGACGCCGCCCTCGTAGAGATCGCTGATCAGGATGAAGATCGAATCGGTGGGCCGCGTGATGAGGCCCTGGCAGTAGGCGATGGCCCGGTTGATGTCGGTGCCGCCCCCGAGCTGGGTGCCGAACAGCAGCTCCACCGGGTCGTGCAGCTGGTCGGTGAGGTCCACCACCGCCGTGTCGAACACCACCAGGGACGTCTTGAGCGACCGCATCGAGGCCAGCACCGCCCCGAACACGCTCGAATAGACCACCGAGGCCGCCATCGACCCGCTCTGGTCGATGCAGAGCACCACCTCGCGCTGCACCGACCGCTGTCTGCGGGCGTAGCCGACGAGCCGCGAGGGGACGACGGTGTTCTTCTCCGGCAGGTAGTTCTTGAGATTGGCCCTGATCGTCCGGTCCCAGTCGATGTCGGCCACCCGTTTGGGGCGGTTCGTCCTGGCCGAACGGTCGAGCGCGCCGGTCACGGCGGCCCTGGTCTTCTGGGCCAGCCTGCGTTCGAGCTCGTCCACCACCTTGCGCACCACGGCCCTGGCCGACTCGCGGGCCTGGTCGGGCATGACGCGGTTGAGCGCGAGCAGCGTGCCGACGAGGTGCACGTCCGGCTCGACCGCCTCCAGCATCTCGGGCTCCAGGAGGAGCCTGGTGAGGTTGAGCTTCTCGATGGCGTCCCTCTGCATGACCTGGACGACCGTGGAGGGGAAGTACGTGCGGATGTCGCCGAGCCAGCGGGCCACCCGGGGCGCGGACGCGCCGAGCCCGCCCTCCCTGCCGCCCTGGTCGTAGACGGCCGACAGCGCGGCGTCCATCCGCGCGTCCAGGCCCTCCAGCCCGAGCCCGGTGCCGTCGGCGTCGCCGCCGCCCAGCACCAGCCGCCACCTGCGCAGGCGCTCGTCGTCGGTCATCCGTCGTCCTTTCCGAGGATCGCGAGCACGGTCGCCACGGCCGCCGCCGCGCGCCGCTCGTCCACGTCCTGCCGCCCTTCCCGCGCGCCGCTCCCGGCCGAGCGGACGCGCTCCCCGATCGCCCTGCGCTCGGGCGTGGCGAACCCGCCGAACGTACGGCGCAGCAGCGGCAGCACGTCGGTGAACTGATCGCCGGACAGCCCCGTGAGCCACCCGTCCACCAGGCTCAGCAGCCGCGGATCGTGCACCAGCAGCAGCCCGCCGCCCGCCAGGAACCCCTCGACCCACGCCGCCGCCCTGACCGGGACCTGCCCCCTGGACATCGCCCTGGCCATGCGGTCGCCCGCGTCGTCGAGCTCCCCCGCGTCCAGCAGGATCCTGGTGAGCCGCCCCTCGATGAGCCCGTGCAGGTCATGCCGGTCGCTGACGCCCCGCAGGGTGACCAGCCACCGGCAGCGCGGCGACACCTCGTCGCCGGTGCTCTCCGTTTCGAGGAGCGCGACGGCCGCGTGCACGGCGTCCACGTGTTTGAGCAGGCCGGCCGCCGCGTCGTCGTCCAGCCCGGTCACCGCCACCGGCAGCCCGACGCAGATCCGCTCCAGCATCGAACGGACGATCACCGCCAGCCCCTCGGCCGAGGTGCCGCGCACGTCGCCGTAGCGGTGGGCGCGCACCATCGCGGGCAGCGCCGCCATCAGGTGCGTCACGTCGGTGTCCAGCGCCGCCCTGGCCGACAGCGCCGCCAGCACCTCGGGCAGCGCCTGCGGCAGGTCGGCCAGCAGGCACTGCTCGACCAGCGAGGTCAGGTCCGCCAGGGCCGTCCGGTCCGTCGCGGCCAGGTCCCTGGCCCGCTGCGCCGCCGCCCCGGCCACGGTGGTGCCCAGCGCGGCCTGCTCGATGAGCGCCAGGTCGTGCTCGGGCCGCCACCGCAGCGTCCACGTCTCCCTGAACGTGCCCTTCCCGCGCGACTCGCCCAGCGCGCCCCAGTCGACGCCGAGCAGCCCGAGCCGGTGGAGCAGGTGGCTGCGGTCGAGGTCGAGCGGCTTGCGCAGGTCGAGGTCGATCTCGCGGTCGAGCGCCTCCGGCCTGAGCCGCAGCCGCCGCTGCTGATCGCGCAGGTCCCGCTGGAGCGGCACCATCGGGGTGCCGTCGGTGACCTGGCCGAGCCGGTCGCCGACGACCATGCGCCGCTGGATCAGCTCGACGGCCAGGTCGTCGCCCTCGCACAGCACGGCCCTGGCCGCCTCGGTGACCTCGCCGAGCCCGGCCAGGGGCCTGCCGCGCAGGGTGGCCAGAGTGTGCGCCAGGCGTACGGACTCGATGACGTGCGCGGACGACACGGCCAGCCCTTCGTCGCGCAGCACCGCGGCGGCCTCGGCCAGCCACCGCTCCACGGGCCGGTCGGGCGCGCCGAACAGGTGGTGGTACCAGCCGGGCGAGGTGATCCCCGCGCCGTAGCCGCTCCACGAGGCCAGCCGCCCGTACGTCCACGGCACCCACGTCAGCTCGGCCTTCACCTTGGGCAGCCCGCGCAGGGTCGCGTTGTCCCTGGCGGCGGGCGGGAGCGGGCCGGTCAGCGCCGGGACGTGCCAGGCCCCGCAGATCACCGCGATCCGCCCGTAGCCCTCCTTGAGGGCCGCGCGGAGGGTCTTGCGCATGTACGCCTCGCGCCTGGCCTCCCGCACGTCCGGCTCGTAGCCCTCGCGTACGGCGGCCATGGCCTCGGCGATCACCTCGAAGGGCGTGTCGCCGCGGTGCTCGACGACGTCCTCCCACCAGCGTTCGGGGTCGTCGTACCCGGCGGCCGCGGCCAGCGAGCCGATGGGGTCGGCCCGCAGGCCGGACGTTTCGGCCCGGTCTTCGTCCCCGGTCTCGCCCCGGTCCTCACCCTCGGTCTGGCCCCGATCTTCGTCCTCGGCCAGCGAATGGGCCGCAGGGAGGTCGCAGAAGCGCACCGGGACGCCGGCCTCGGTGCCGTAGAGGATGGCCTGCCATTCGGGCGAGAACGCGGCGAACGGCCAGAACGCGGCCCGCGCCGGCGCCCCCGGCACGTGGGCCAGCAGCGCGACGGGCGGCTCCAGCTCGGGCGCGAGCGTGACGATCGGGTCGGCCTCGGGCGGGCCCTCGATGAGGATGGCGTCGGGGCGCAGGCGTTCGAGCTCCTGCCGCACGGCCCGCGCGGAGCCCGGCCCGTGGTGCCGCACGCCGAGCACCGAGACGATCGGCCCGCCCGCGCCGCCGGGGACCGGGAGGGTGCTCATGCGTCCTCCTTCGTCGGCCGCATGAGCACTTCGCGGCTGTGTCCCATGGGTCGCTCGCTCATGACACCTCGCGGCAGGCGCGGTAGAAGTCGCGCCAGTCGGAACGCTCGCGTACCACCGTCTCGAGGTATTCGCGCCACACGACCCGGTCGGAGACCGGCTCCTGGACCACGGCTCCCACGATCCCGGCCGCCACGTCGGCGGGCCGCAGCACGCCGTCGCCGAAGTGGGCCGCCAGGGCGATGCCGCTGGTGAGCACCGAGATGGCCTCGGCCGTGGACAGGGTGCCGCTGGGCGACTTGACCTTGGTGCGCCCGTCCTCGGTGACGCCCGTGCGCAGCTCGCGGAACACCGTCACCACCCGCCGGATCTCGGCCAGCCCGGTCGTCGTCTCCGGCAGCTCCAGGGCGCGGCCGAGTTGGGTGACGCGGCGCGCGACGATGTCGACCTCCTCCTCGGCGGTGGCCGGGACCGGCAGCACGACCGTGTTGAACCGGCGGCGCAGGGCGCTGGACAGCTCGTTGACGCCGCGGTCGCGGTCGTTGGCCGTGGCGATCACGTTGAAGCCGCGCTCGGCCTGGACCTCGCGGTTGAGCTCGGGGATCGGCAGCGTCTTCTCCGACAGCACGGTGATCAGGGCGTCCTGCACGTCGGACGGCATGCGGGTGAGCTCCTCGACGCGGGCGACCCGGCCCTCGGCCATCGCGCGCATCACGGGCGACGGGGTCAGCGCCTCGATCGAGGGGCCCTCGGCCAGCAGCCTGGCGTAGTTCCAGCCGTAGCGGATGGCCTCCTCGGCGGTGCCCGCGGTGCCCTGCACGAGCAGCGTGGAGTCGCCGCTGATGGCGGCGGCCAGGTGTTCGGACAGCCAGGTCTTCGCCGTGCCGGGCACGCCGAGCAGCAGCAGCGCGCGGTCGGTGGCCAGCGTGGCGACGGCCACCTCGACGATGCGGCGCGCGCCCACGTATTTGGGGGTGATGCGGTCTCCGTCACCCAGGATGTACGTGGTCACGGCCCACGGGGAGAGCTTCCAGCCGGGCGGCCTGGGCCGGTCGTCGTCCTTGGCCAGGAAGGCCAGCTCCTCGGCGTACTGGTCTTCCGCGTGCGGACGCAGAACAGTCATGGGTGAAGCTCCTTGTACATGTCGGCACGGAAACGCAGCAGGGCGGCCACCTGCTGGACGGACTCCACGGGCGAGTAGCTCAGCGCCAGCGGGAACAGGGCCGGGTCGATGCGCTCGCCGGCCAGCTTGACCAGCTCGCCGAGGTTCCACGGCTGTGTGGTGGCCACCTTCACGATCTTGCGGAGGACGGCCGTGGCCAGGCCCTCGCGCCAGTGGGACGACACTCCGCCCAACACCATGATCAACTGGCTGTCCAAATCATGCTTTTTCACGAAATCGGCGGCAAGTTCCTGCTGCTCGTCGGGCGGCAGGGACTCCAGGAGGTCAGCGATCGGGTCCCACCCGAACATCGCCCGCGCCCACTCCGGATCCTTCTGCAGCACCGCGGCGCGCACCCAGGCGGCCTTCACCTCGGCGTCCCAGTCGGGGATCTTCATCTCGAGCAGCGCCGCGGGCGGGTGACCCCAGATCGACAGCGGGGCTCGGGCGAGGATCTGCTGCAGCCACCAGGCCCGCTCGCCGATGCCCCTGGGCGGCTTGGGACGGATGCCGTCGCGTTCCATGGCCTTGTCGCAGTCGTGGGGGGCCTCGACGGCGATGACCTTCCGGGAGATGGTCACGCAGGCCCGCGCCCTTTCGGCCATGCGCTGGGACATGCGCGAGCCGGGCAGGCGGGTGAGGAGGTTGGCGGCGGCCTGGCGCACCTCCCGTCGGCGGTCGTCGAGCGCGCTCTCCAGGAACGGCTCGTCCTCCATGCTCAGCCCGTCGGCCAGCACCTCCACGAACTCGGCCCGGTCGTCGGGCGTCTCACGCTCCCACGTGCTCTCCAGCAGCCGCCTGGCCTGCTCGGGATCGGCCGTCCTGAGCGTGCGCAGGTGCGCCCGCCGGTCCGCGGCGCCGCCCAGCTCCCACGTCTCCCCGGTCGGCTCCTCGAGGAGGTAGTCCCAGGCGGGATTGAGCCCGGCCAGCCACCGGCCCCGTTGCCCGGCCAGGACCCCCAGGTGCACCCGGATCGAGCGGTCCCGCCGTCCTTTCTCCAGGAGCTCGGGCAGCACGTACGGCGGCACCCTCCGGCCGGTGGCGGCGGCCGCGGCCAGCCATTCGGGCAACAGCCGCTCGTGCTCGCCGCCCATGATCCGCACCAGCCGCTCCGCCGCCCGCCTCCCCACAGCCACCCGCTCCTCAGCAGGAGCCGCCTGGGCTTCGAGGGACCCTTCGGAAGCCCCGGCCGTCTGCTCCCGCCGATCGGCCCCGCTGGGCACGTGTTCCTGTGGCCCGGCGCCGGGCACCTGCTCCGGCGGCCCGGCCGCGCCGGTCTTGCGGCCCGCTCTTCTCCGCGCCACCTCCACGGCGGCGTCATCGAGCAGATCGCCCTGGTGCGGCCTGCGATCGGTCCCCACGAGCGCCGTCGAGGCCAGCTCCTCCCAGCCCGTCACAGGATCACCGCCGTTCCTTCGTCGTCCCAGGTGGTCAGGGGCCGCAGCCCGCGCGGCGTCCATTCGACGGCCACGGTGACCGGACGCCCTCCGGAGACGGCGATCAACCGCCAGGGGTCGCGGGCCGCGCGATGCAGCGGCAGGCCGCCGATCGAGTCGCGCCCCGGGACCACCCCGGCCAGCACAAGCGGCCACGACTCGGTCCACGGATCCTCGCCCAGCACCCCGGCCACCTCGTCCAGCGCCTGCTCCGGCGACACCCCAGGCGGCGTCCCCGCGCCCGCGCCACCCGCACCACCCGCGCCACCCGCACCGCCCGCGCCGCCCGCGCCGCCCGCGCCGCCCGCACCGGAGCCGTACCGGGCGGCATCGTCAGCGCCGGAGCCGCCTTGGGCTGCGCCACCCGCACCGGAGCCGTACCGGGCAGCGTCGTCCGCTCCCGAGGCGGGCCACGCGGCGCCACCCGCGCCGGGGCCGTACCGCATGGCGCCGCCCGCGCCGAGGTCGTGCCGGGTGGCGACGAGCGCGCGCAAGGGGGCGGCGCCCGGGTAGTACGTGAGATCGGCCTCGATCGTCGTCCCCGTGACCAGGGAGGCGTCCAGCGGCTGCCCCTGCGGTGCGAACGAGAGCACCAGAGCCGCCCGCCCGCTGCGCCGCCCCCGCAGCCAGACGCGCCGGGAGGTCAGCCGGTCCTGCTCCTCGTCCCGCCTGCCCAGCACGTCCCACTGGTCGCGCACCGCGGCCCCGGCCAGCACCTCCTCCTTGGCGACCGGAAAACCGACCCGGCTCAGCACGGTCTCGGCCAGCGCCCCGGGCAGCTCCGCCCGCCGGCGGTAGGCGACGGCGAGCAGGTGGATCAGCGCGTATTCCTCCAGCAGCCGCCCCGGCCAGTCGTCGTCCGCCCGGACCCGGACCAGCCTGGAGACGACCCCCGCCACGCCGGGCGCCTGGGCGTCGATGAGCCGCTTGGCCAGCCCTTCCCATTCGTGCTCGGCGGCCCCCGCCAGCCCCTGCCGCACCTGGTCGTCGAGCCACCGCTCCAGCTCGCTCAGCCCGGCGGCGACGCGCCCGTGGCGGACGGACTCCGCGCCCGACCGCGACGATCCACCGGACCGCCCGGCGCCGTGAGCCCCACCGTCGGGAGCCCCGCCGTCGGCCTCGCCCGAGGACACCTCGGCGGCCTTCTTCGCCCGCGCCTCCTCGATCTTGGCCGCTTCCTTGGCGACGCGCTCGGCCCGTGCCTCCACCCACTCGGTCACCCACTGCGGCGCGCCCTGCTCGACGGGCACCCCGTCGGCCGCCCACATGAGCAGCAGCCCGAGCGCGTGCTTGCACGGGAACTTCCGGCTCGGGCAGCTGCACCGGTAGGCGGGCTCGGTCAGATCGACGCAGGCGAGGTAGGGCCTGGCGCCGCTGCCCTCGCACTCGCCGTACACGACCGTGCCCGTCGTGCCGCACGCCGACCATTTCCCGGGCGCCGCCACCTTCTGCGCAGCCGACCGCGACGCCGCGTCCGGGGCCAGGGCGAGCACCTGATCACGGCTCCACCGTTCGATCACCTGCCGCAGACTAGCCACCTCCACCGACATTTCGCGCCCCGTCGGCGAGATGCCCATCGACCGGAAAGGAACCACCCATCTTGTCCCGATTTATCGGCATAAACTCTCCAAGATGGAGCTGCGAACCTACCCCGAAGGCCCGTCCATCCAGGTGCCCGACGAGGCGGCGGCCCTGGCCAGCCCGCTCGACGGGCAGCTCGTCCTGGACGGGAACCTCTTCCTGCGCAGGGACGTGACGGGCGCACCCGTGGCGTTCGTCGAGCGCCCGCCCGTCGCGGCGGCCCTCGACCTGCTCCCCCACCCCGAAGGCGGCTGGTTCAGGGAGACGTGGAGATCGTCCGTGACCTTCCACCCGGACGGTTACCCCGGGCCACGGGCCAGCGCCACGGGCATCTACTTCCTGCTGCAGCCGGGCGAGGAGTCGGTGCCGCACGTGGTCAGGTCGGACGAGGTCTGGCTGTGGCACCGCGGCGGCCCGCTGAGCCTGACGATCGGCGACTCCGTGGTCACGCTGGGGGCCGACGTGGAGAAGGGTCAGGTGCCCCAGGCGATCGTGCCCGGCGGCGTGTGGCAGTCGGCCCGCCCGGCCTCCGACGAGGCGGTACTGGTGAGCTGCGTCGTGTCCCCAGGCTTCGATTTCGCCGACTTCACGGCCTAGCCGCGTTTTCGCACGTCACTGCGGCCGATCGAAGATCTAGAGCGCTGCCCCCTGATTTGCGCCATGGGGTAGGCCCTTCTTTCGAAACTTCATACGGTAGAGAGTCGAGTGCCGGATACTGATCCGCGTGGCTGTGACGCTGCGGATCAACAGCAAGATCGCCTTTCAGTGCGCGTTCCATGTGGCGTGGCGCCCCAAGTACCGACGCCGCGTACTGGACGGCCGGGTCGAGGAGCGGTTCAAGCAGCTATTCGTGAGGTGATCGAGGAGAAGGGGGCATGGCTGGTGGAATTCGACGTCGTGCCCGACCATGTGCACCTGCTGGTCGAGGTAGACCCATGCTGACCGGCCGCAAATACCTCCTGGACCTGACGCCCGAGCAAGCCGCCTTCGCCGAGCGGATCAGCGGGGCCTGCCGGGCGGTGTGGAACACCGCCTTGGAGCAGCGTCGTACCTACCGGCGGCGGGAGGCGTTCATCGGCTACCACGAGCAGGCCCGCCAGCTTGTGGAGGCCAAGCGCGAGCCGGAGCTGGAATGGTTGGCCGAGGTTCCTGGCCACTGCCTGCAACAGACGCTCATCGACCTGGATGCCGCATGTACTCGGCATGGGACTTGGAGGGTGCACTGGAAGTCCAAAACGCGTACCCGCCCGTCGTTCCGGTTCCCTGAGGGCGGAAAGATCACGGTGGAGCGGCTCAACCGGCGCTGGGCACGTGTCAAGCTGCCCAAGCTGGGCTGGGTTCGCTTGCGGTGGACCCGGCCGCTGGGCGGGGCGGTCAAGAACGCTACCGTGCTGTGTGAGGGCCAGCGGTGGTTCGTCAGCTTCCTGGTCGACGACGGTATCCAAACTCCCGTCCGGCACGCCATACCCGAGACCGCCATCGGGGTGGACCGCGGCGTAGCGAAGATCGTGACCACCAGCCAGGGGCGGTTTCATCACAAGGTGTTCGCGACTGGCCGTGAGATAGAACACGCCGCCAAGCTGCAGCGGGACTGGGCCCGCACCCGCAAGGGGTCCAATCGCCGCCGTCGCGCCGCGCGCCGGGTGGAGGCGTTCGCCGCGAAGATCCGCAGGCGGCGGGCAGCCTTCGCCGCCAAGACCGCCCATATGCTGACCCTCGACCACGACCTGATCGTGTTCGAGGCGCTCAAGACCAAGAACATGACCGCGACGGTTGCGCCTAAGCCGGACCCCGAACGGCCCGGGGCGTTCCTGCCCAACAAGGCCGCTGCCAAGTCCGGACTGAATCGGGCCATCTTGGATAAGGGGTGGCATCGGATCGAACTAGCCGTCCGGTCCAAGGCCCGGTACACGGGCACCTCTGTGATTACTGTAAACCCGGTGAACACGTCCATCACGTGCCATGAGTGCAAGCATGTGGAAGCGAAGTCCCGCAAGAGCCAAGCGGTCTTCGTCTGCGCCTCGTGCGGGCACCGTGACCATGCGGACGTGAACGCCGCCAAGAACATACTCACCGCTGGGAGGGCGGAGCTCGCGCAGGCCAGACCGGCAGCGCGGGTTGGGGCGCGCAAACCACGCAGCCGCGTGGGCCGGAAGGCGAACCGTCAAGCAACAGCAGTGCAGGACCTCGCTACGGCAAGTCCCGGACTGGCTGGAATCTCCCGGCATTAGCCGTGGGGAGCGCTTCAACAAGGAGAGACGCATGGTCCACAAAGCCGTCATCCCCGTGGCCGGACTCGGCTCGCGGCTGCTGCCGCTGACCAGGGCGCTGCCCAAGGAGATGCTGCCGATCGGCGACAAGCCCGTCATCGAGCACACCATCCGGGAGCTCGTGGACTCCGGCATCGACGAGATCACCATCGTCACCTCGTCCCGCAAGGACCTCATCCAGCGGCACTTCGCGCCCGACGCCGACCTCGAGCTCCAGCTCCGCGCCGCGGGCAAGGACGACCTGGCCGACGCGGTGGCGGAGCTGTCGTCGCTGGCCCACATCACGTACCTGTACCAGAACGGCCCCTACGGCAACGGCACGCCCGTGCTCAACGCCGCCCGCGTCATCGGCGACGAGCCGTTCATGGTGTTGTGGGCCGATGACGTGTTCGTGGCCGAGGTGCCCAGGGCCAAGCAGCTCAAGGCCGCGTACGACGCCACCCACGCCCCCGTGCTGGCCCTGATGCCGATGGCCGTCGAGGACGCCTCGCGGTACGGCGTGCCGATCGTCAAGGAGGATCTCGGCGGCGGCCGCCTGCTGATCTCCGGGCTGGTGGAGAAGCCGTCCCCCGAGCAGGCCCCCTCCCGGTACGCCGCCATCGGCGGATATGTCGTCACCCCGGGCGTCGTCGAGGAGCTCCACGAGCAGACGCGCAGGTGGCACGAGAACCCGCAGGGCGAGATCTACCTCACCGACGCCCTGCACCGGCACGCCGCGGACCACCCGGTGTACGGGCAGGTGATCGACGGCACCTGGTGGGACACGGGCTCGCCGCTCAACTACCTCAAGGCCCAGTTCGCCGCCGCGCTGGCGCACCCGAGGTTCGGGCCGGAGCTGCGCAAACTCGCCCAGGAGAGCGGCTGACGTCTTGGGTTTTTTCCGGTTGGGCTTTTTCCTGGCGAGATGATTGTCTGACCGAAGGAACTACGAGGAGGACACCGGTGAGCCGTCAGATCGTTTCCATCGTGGGTGGCAAGGAGACGGGAAGCGCCACCACGTACCCGTCGACCAACCCGGCGCGCCCCGGCGAGGTCGTGGCCCACGTCGGGCTGGCCGACGCCGGCACGTTCGCGGCCGCCTGCCGCACCGCCAAGGAGGCCCACCGCGAGTGGGCCAAGGTGCCGGCGCCGGTGCGCGGCCGGGTGATCGCCTCCATCGGCCGGCTGGTCGAGGCCAACGCCGAGCGGCTGGCCCACCTGGTGACGGAGGAGATCGGCAAGCCGTACGCGGAGGCCCTCGGCGAGGTGCGGGAGATCGTCGACACGTGCGACTTCTTCCTGGGCGAGGGCCGCAGGCTGTACGGGCAGACGGTCCCGTCGGAGATGCCGGCCAAGAACCTGTTCACGTTCCGCAACCCGATCGGCGTGGCGGCGGTCGTCACCGCGGGCAACTTCCCGGTCGCCGTCCCCTCGTGGTACCTGGTCCCGGCGCTGCTCTGCGGCAACGCCGTCGTCTGGAAGCCCGCCGAGTACGCCGCCGCCTCCGCGCACGCCATGTACCGGCTCTTCGTGGCCGCCGGGCTGCCCGACGGCGTGCTGAACATCGTGTTCGCCGACGGCGCCGCGACGTACGAGGGCCTGGAGCAGGCGCTCAGTGAGGGGAGCGTGCAGAAGGTCGGGTTCACCGGCTCCAGCGAGGTGGGCCGGAAGATCGGCGAGCTGACCGGGCGGCACCTGCAGTCGGCCTGCCTGGAGCTGGGCGGCAAGAACCCGATGGTGATCATGCCGGACGCCGACCTCGACCTGGCCGTGGAGGGCGCGCTGTTCTCCGGCTTCGGTACGGCCGGTCAGCGCTGCACCAGCCTGGGCACGGTGATCGTGCACGAGAGCGTGCACGACGAGTTCGTGGAGCGGTTCGCGCGGGCCGTGGGCGAGGCCAGGATCGGCGACCCCGAGGAGGACGTGCTGGCGGGCCCGCTGCTCGACCAGAAGTTCGCAGATCGGTACGAGGAGTACCTGACCTGGATCCAGCCCCACCACCAGGTCGTGTCCGGAAATATCGGGAAAATTACGGGGGACAACCCGCGCCATGACTTCGACGGCGGTCAGGGCCTCTATTATCACCCGGTGGTCGTCGACGGCGTCCGGCCCACCGACCGCCTGTTCCTGGAGGAGACGTTCGGCCCGATCGTCGGCGTCACCACCTTCAGCACCCTCGACGAGGCCATCGAGCTGGCCAACCTGCCCGGCTACGGCCTGTCGAGCTCCATCTACACCACCGACCCGCAGCACGCCTTCCGCTTCCGCGAGGGCATCTCGGCGGGCATGGTCAGCGTCAACAACTCGACCTCGGGCGCCGAGGCCCACCTCCCGTTCGGCGGCAACGGCAAGTCCGGCAACGGCAGCCGCCAGTCCGGCATGTGGGTGCTCGACCAGTTCACCCGCTGGCAGGCGATGAACTGGGACCATTCGGGCCGCCTGCAGAAGGCCCAGATGGACGTCGCCGAGATCGAGCCCGACCTGGCCTTCCGCCTGCCGTGATCAAACGCGAGAACGGGCCCCTCGGAGGCGAGGGGCCCGTTCTTCGTCGCTTGCGGGCGGGTCAGACCTGGCCGGCCTTCGCCAGGGCCGAGCAGCAGGTGTTCACCAGCAGGCGGGTGACCACGTACGGGTCGACGTTGGCGTTCGGGCGACGGTCCTCGATGTAGCCCTTCTTCTCCACCTCGACCTGCCACGGGATGCGCACGGACGCGCCGCGGTTGGACACGCCGTAGCTGTACTTGTTCCACGGGGCGGTCTCGTGGGCGCCGGTCAGGCGGCTCTCGACGCCCGCGCCGTACTGCGTGATGTGCTCCATCGGCTTGTCGCCCTCACCGAGCGCCTCGCAGGCGGTGATGATGGCGTCGTAGCCCTCGCGCATGGCCTTGGTCGAGAAGTTGGTGTGCGCGCCGGCGCCGTTCCAGTCGCCGCGGGCGGGCTTGGCGTCGAGGGTGGCCTCGACGCCGAACTCCTCGGCGGTCCGGTAGAGCAGCCAGCGGGCCACCCACAGGTGGTCGGCGACCTCGAGCGGGCCCGCCGGGCCCACCTGGAACTCCCACTGGCCGGGCATGACCTCGGCGTTGATGCCGGAGATCGCCAGACCGGCGGCGAGGCAGCGGTCGAGGTGGAGCTCGACGATCTCGCGACCGAAGATGGCGTCGGCGCCGACACCGCAGTAGTACGGGCCCTGCGGGGCGGGGAAGCCGCCCTCGGGGAAGCCGAGCGGGCGGCTGCCCTTGAAGAAGGTGTACTCCTGCTCGATGCCGAACCAGGACTCCTGAGCGGCGTACCTCTCGGCGATCGGGCGGAGCAGGGCGCGGGTGTTGCTGACGTGCGCGTCGCCGTTGATCTCCTCGACCTCGGAGAGGACCAGGACGTTGTCACCGCCGCGAATCGGGTCGGGGCAGACGAACACCGGGCGGAGCACGCGGTCCGACGAGTGGCCCTCGGCCTGGTTGGTGCTGGAGCCGTCGAAGCCCCAGACCGGCGGCTCGGCCCCGTCGGCGAGGATCCTCGTCTTCGAGCGCAGCAGAGCCGTGGGCTCGGTGCCGTCGATCCAGATGTACTCAGCCTTGTAGCTCACGGCGGTCCTTTTCTTCACGGTGTTCACAGCCACGCCGAGTCTTACGGACGGCCGTTTCCCGGTTTTTGCCCGAATGTGAACGCCGTGTTAATCAGGCAACCCAAAGGTAAAAGATGGCGTGGCGCCGAGGGCGCCACGCCATGCGGTCAGAGACGTCGTGTCAGGTGCGGCCCTCCGTCCCGTTCCCGTCGTAGCCGAGCAGCCGCATCGCCGTGTCGGGATCCATCGCCGCCGCCAGGAGCTGGGCGCGGGCGTGGGCCTGGTCGCGTTCGCGTTCGGCCTTGGCCTGCGCGGCTCGTACCCCCTTGATCGCGACGAGCGCGAGCCCGGCGCCCACGATCACCGCGACCACCACGACGAACAGCAGGAGCAGCAACCCCGGCGAGGCCACGGTCGAGGTGGCCGCGTTCGTGCCGACGCCCGCCACCGTGCCCGTCACCGCGAGCGCCGCGATGATGGACAGCGCCACGAGCCCGAGCAGGCTGGCGACGACCAGCCAGACCCGGCCCGCGCGCCGCGGCGCCGGCGGCGGGACCGCGGCGGCGGCCGGTGTCCCCACCACGACGGGCACGGGCGAGGGAGACGGCGAGGCCGCCGCCCACGGCACGAACTCGGGGCGTTCGGCCGCCTCTCCGTTCACCTCGTGCGTGATGAGGGGCGGAGCCTGGATCACCGAGGGCTGCGCCGCCAGGGATGCCGGCTGGACGGCCGACACGCCGGGACCGCCGTGGGCGACCGGCTGCAGCTCGACCGGCTCCTCCACCGGCCCGGGAAGGTCCCGCTCGATGTGGCTGTGCTCCTTGTGCGCCCTGGCCGCGTCGCGGTGGTAGTCCTCCAGCTCCTGGCAGAGCTCGTCGGAGGCGTAGATCGTGCCGTCGATGAGCGGCCCGGGCTCCCGGCGGATGATGGCCACCACGTCGTCGCCGTTGAGCGTCTTGTGCGTCTCCAGCGCGTGCGCCACGCAGAGCACCTCCCTGCGGTGCTCCTGCAGCAGCTCCTCGGTCTTCTCCAGCAGCCGCACCAGGTTGAACTCGATCCGCTCCCCCAGCACGTCGGGGGTCAGGTCGGGCTGGTTCCTGGCGGGCTCCCGCTCGGTGATGCCGATCGTGCCGCCGGCACCCGGACGGGCCTTGCGCATGGCCTTGCCGCCCATGATCTCCAGCTCCTGGAGAGCCGGCAGCGAGGTGACGCCGGAGCCCATCCCCCAGTACGACTCCATCATGGCGGTCAGGTACGTGGCCGAGTACAGGTCGCCGGAGACGCCGGAGGAGTTGTCCTCCCCGAAGAACATCCGCTCGCCGGCCAGCGAGGCCAGGGAGACCATGATGTCGGCCTCGTGCTCGGACTTCCACCGGGTGAACTGGTCCTCGGGCTTGATCGAGGCGACCATGCCCAGGTAGTCGGCGCCCTTCTCGATGGTGGCGATGTCGATCTCGAGGTGGAAGCGGGTCACGTACGCCACGACGGCGTGGCAGGCCTCGTGCACGGCCACGGCGTGCCGCTCGCGCTCGATGTACTCGACGTCCTCGGGCGGGCCGAGCTGCTTGAGCCGCTTGGCCCGCAGCACGTCCGACCAGGTGATGATCTCGCGGCTGTCCCTGATGGCGGTGATCAGCGACTCGTTGACCAGGTCCTTGATCGTGGCGCCGGTGGCGTACGGGGTGATCGTGGCCAGCTTGTCGATCTGCTCGGGGGTGAGCTCGTGCCACACCTTGTCGAAATAGCCCTGGTACGTGCGGACCCGCCCGGCCTTGGACGGGTAGCCGACCTTGTAGATGCGGTCGATACGGCCCGGCCGCAGCAGCGCCTCGTCGAGCGCGTCGGGCCGGTTGGTGGCCATCATGACGAGGATGCGGTACTTGGGCGGCGGCTTGGGCCGCATGCCGAGCAGCCGGCGGACGAGCCGGTTGAAGAACCCGCGCGGCTTCTTGAGCCCGGACAGCTCGGTGAGCAGCGCCTGCAGCGTGCCCGGGTCGCCCGAGCCGTTCATGCCGCCGCCCATGAAGAAGCGGTTGCGCCGCCCCGGCTCGTCGGGCGACTCGCGCCCGGCCCGGAAGGCCAGCACCTGGCGGGTCTCCTCGGACAGGTAGTTGAGCCCGTGGCAGCCGTTGGCGCCGGACAGGCCGGAGAAGCCGCCCTGTCCGGGCGGGCCCTGCTGGGCGAGGCGGCCGCGCTTGCCGAGCGAGTCGGCCTCGTCGAAGAAGACGATCACGCCGCCGTACCGGAGCGCCAGCTTGCGCAGCTTCCTGAACAGCCCCTTGACCTTGAGGATGCCGACGCCCATGAACATGTTCGTGAACGCGCCCGGATCCACGAACACGTACGGCTTGCCGGTCTCACCCGCGACGGCCTCGGCCATGAGGGTCTTGCCGGTGCCCGGCGGCCCCCACAACAGCAGGCCGCTGGGGACGTACCCGCCGCGCCGCTCGATCTCGTCGGGGCGCTCGAGGAAGACGATGTTCTCCCGGACGCGCTCGACCACGTGGTCCTGGCCCCACACGTCGTGGAAGCGGGTCTTGATGTCGTCGGGGAAGTACGTCTCCACGCCGCCCCTGGACAGGAACCAGAACAGGCCCACGAACTGGATGATGACCACGAAGAACAGGAAGACGATCTGGATCAGGAACGGCATCGCGTTCCAGAGCAGCGCCGGCGCCTGCATCACCGCCACGAACGGGCTGACGTCCAGCACCGCCCCCAGCACCAGGGCCGTCAGCACCACGAAGAAGGTGACCTTGAGCGCCCGCGAGAGCCGGTACCTCGTCCAGTCGTCGAAGCGCCGGTGCGTCCAGCGCTCGAAGCCGCCGAACACCCGGTGGCTCCAGAAGCGGTGGTAGGCCGACCAGTGCTCGCTGACCAGGAAGTGGAGTTGCCGCGCGACCTCGACGCCGAGCAGCCAGAAGATCCATGGGTATTCGTAGGCGATCCTCTGGGCGGCCTCGGGGAACAGGACGACGCCCTGCCAGTCGGCCATCACCTTCCACGTGAGGATGAGGTAGGCCACCACCAGGGCGATGAGGAATTTGCTCCGGTCCCAGAACTGCATCTTCTTTCTGGTCACGGATTCGGGGTCGGAGGGCCCGCTGCCGGGGGCACGCAGCCCTTCATGGTGATTGGTCGTGGTCAATGGTGCTCCCTCATCCAGGCAGCCGGAGCAGCTTGAACGTACTCTCGATCTTGTCGAACTCGGCGGCGCGCTTCCGGAAACAGACGGATTGGCAGCCGATGAGCATGACGGAGACCGTGGCGCCCTTCTCGTCGAGGATGGCGGTCTGGTCGAACGTCTGGACGTCCTCGCCGATCTGGTATTCGAAGCGGACCCGGACTCCCCTCGCGCCGTTGTCCATCGTCGTGACCTCGTCGTTGAGGAGGACGAAATTCTTGAACATCGACGGCTGCCCCGTCGCCATGGCCTGCTGCGCGTAGAGCTCGCGCATCTGCGAGGTCACCGGCAGCACGAAGTCGCGCAGCCGGTTCAGTGAGATCGCGTCCCGCTGCTCCTCCGTGAGCTGGTGCACGGTGGCGTAGACGAACGGCTCCGTCGAGCCCAGCAGGTGGTTGACCGACGGCTCCGCGGACTGGTCGAAGGCGGTCGACCACACCCGCTGGGCCCGGAGGAGGGCCGCCACCGAGTTCGGCTGGTCTCCGGACAGGTACAGCTCAATGGGGTCGGCGTTGAGCTGCGTGAACGAGGACGGCACCTTGAAGTAGGTCGTGCCCGCCGAGTCGCGTACGTAATGGAATTCGGGCTGTCCGGCGCACGCGGACAGCATCAGGATCGCGACCGTTACCGCGATCAAACCCCGTGCCTTTTTCACCAGGGCTTACCTCCGCTTTACGGACCAACGGAGTTGTTGTGCCCGCTTTCCGACACAATGAGCGCGAAGCGGAGGGAAAAATCTTGACCAAATCTTGGCCGTGCCTTGGCTTTACTTGTTACAGATCAATTAAGGCATTGTGCACGGTCCGTAGCGCTCCGTGGCGGGCCATCTCGGAGGGCGGTTCAGGTGGCTACAACGTTCATGCAACCCCCATTGGTTCATCTGGGGAAGTAGCGAAAGATATGAGGATCCCTTCCGACCGCCCCGGGAGCGCACAATGTCAGAACCCGCAATGGAGACCGTCGACTCCTTCGGCATGACGGCGGAACGGCAGTTCGCCGAAGTCTGGTCGAGGACGGTCCTGTCGGTGCGGGAGCGCCGCCTGCTCCTTCTCGGGCTGCTCGTCGGCCAGGGGCTCCACGAGCAGACGGACGTCCATCTCGACACCGCGCTGCGCTCGTGCGAGCTCACCGAGACCGAGTTGCGCGAGGTGGTCGTCTTCCTCACCCTTTACGCGGGCTGGGCCCGGGGCAGCAAGCTGAACGACCAGGTCGAGGGGCTGATCGAGCGGGTCAGGCAGGCTCGATCCGGTAGATCGGACCACGCAGGCTGAGCGCGTACAGCTCGCCGTCATGCCCTTCCCCGAACGACGAGAGCTGCTCGACCTTCCCGACCTCGACCCCGTCCTGCGGGGCGTCGGCCGGCGCGGCTTTGATCCAGCCGGCGCAGAAGTCGCCGTACAGGAACCGGCCCCGCAGCCAGGGGATCTTCTCGCCGCGGTAGACGTATCCGGCGATGACGGAGCAGTTTCCACCCTCGCCCAGGGGATACGTGAGCACCGGGTCGACCATGTCGCGGCCCTTCGCGCCCCGGAAGCGGCTCTTGCCCTCGCGGGCGTTCCAGCCGTAGTTCTCGCCGCCCCGCGATTCGGCCGGCTGGTGGTCGACCTCCTCGAAGGCGTTCTGCCCGACGTCGCCGATCCACAGGTCTCCCGTGCCGCGGTCGAAGCCGAAACGCCAGGGATTGCGAAGCCCGTAAGCCCATATTTCGGGCTTTGCGCCTTTCTTGTCGGCGAACGGGTTGTCCTCCGGGATCTTGTACGGCCGGCCGCCGCGCGGGTCGATGCGCAGGATCTTGCCGAGCAGGGTCGTCAGGTCCTGGCCGTTGCCCTGGGGGTCGCCGGCGCTGCCGCCGTCGCCGAGCGCGATGTACAGGTAGCCGTCGGGGCCGAAGGCGAGCTGGCCGCCGTTGTGGTTGGGATAGGGCTGGTCCTGGGTGAGCACGTCGCGCCTGGCCGTGGCCCTGGAGCCGTCGAAGGCCCATTCGGTGACATGGGTGTCGCCCCGCGCGTCGGTCCAGTCGAGGTAGACCCAGCGGCCGGAGGGGTGGAACGCGACGCCGAGCAGGCCCTGCTCGTTGGCGCCGCTCACCTCGCGGGACAGGTCGATCACGACGTCTCCGCCGGAGGTGCGCAGTCTGCCGGTCTGCTCGGCGACGTAGAGGCGGTCGTCGCCTTTGCGCACGGCGAACGCCACCGGCTGCTCCAGCTTGGCGATCTGCCTGAAGCGTAACTTCCCGGGCTCTGGGGACTCCGTATCTGTCTCCGTGGGCGCTGTCTCCGTGGACGCCGCCTCGGTGGGCTCCGGCGTCGGGGCGGTGCTCTCCACGGGGTCGAGCGGGGCCGGCGCGGGCCCCTGCGCGCACGCGGTGAGGGTCACGAGGACGAGGGCCGTCGAGGCCGCCACGAGTCGCACGAGGCCCATCCTCGCACGGCATTAGGGTTCAGGTATGCCTACCGCATTGATCACCGGCGCGACCTCCGGCCTCGGCGCCGCCTTCGCCCGGCGCCTGGCCGCCGACGGCTTCTCGCTCGTCCTGGTGTCCCGCGACGAGCGACGGCTCTCCGAGAGCGCCGACCAGCTCAAGCTCAGGTACGGCGTCGGCGTCGAGGTGCTGCCCGCCGACCTCGCCACCGAGGAAGGGCTGGCCAGGGTGGAGTCCAGGGTCGCCGGCGGCGTCGACCTGCTGGTCAACAACGCCGGGTTCGGCCACCCGGGCCGCTTCCTGGAGGTGCCGGTCGAGGACGAGGTGCGCATGCTCAAGGTGCACTGCGAGGCCGTGCTGAGGCTGACGCTGGCCGCGCTGCCCGGCATGCGGGAGCGCGACCGGGGCGCGATCGTCAACGTGGCCTCGGTGGCGGCGTTCTTCCCGCGGGGCACGTACAGCGCGTCCAAGGCGTGGGTGGTGAACTTCAGCGAGTCCGCCGCGAGCGACGTGCGCAACCCGCGCATCAAGATCATGGCGCTCTGCCCCGGTTTCGTGCGGACCGAGTTCCACCAGCGGGCCTCGATGGACACCTCGGGGATCCCCGGGTTCCTGTGGCTGAAGGCCGACGACGTGGTGCGGGAGACCATGCGCGACCTGGCGCTGGGCAAGCGGGTGAGCGTGCCGGACCTGCGTTACAAGGCCATCGTCGCGATCGGCAGACTCGTGCCGCGCGGCCTGCAGGCCCGCGTCTCGTCGAGCATCGGCCGCTGACCCCGTACCGGGCTCCCAGACGGGCCTCTGCCGCTGAGCCCGTACCGGTCCCCGGGGCCGGTGCGGGCTCCAATGGAACGGGCCCCCGCCGCGGGAGGGGGTCGCGGTGGGGGCCCGAGCGGTCGTGAGCGGGGCTCACGGCCGGGAATGCAGGAGTCGGCTAGCGGTTGGCCTCGTGGCCGATCGACAGGCCGCTCTCGGGGTCGAAGAAGTGCAGGTTGTGCGTGTCGAGGACCAGGTCGATGTTCTGGCCGGGACGGGCGTGGCTGCGGGCGTTGACGCGGGCGGTCCACAGGGACTTGTCGCCCGACAGCGGCAGCGCGGCCTCTTCGTCGTCACCCGCGTCGGCGGCGGCGACGGTGTCCTTGTGCTCGACCGGCGGGGCGTCGATCAGGAACAGCACGTTGATCTCGGAGCCCAGCTCCTCGGTGACCTCCGCCTTGACCGGCAGCGTGGCCCAGCCGTTGGCGTGGTTGCCGGCCGAGGCCGCGTCCTCGAAGTCGGAGGGGCGGATGCCGAGGATGATCTTCTTGCCGACGTACTGGTCGAGGCCCGGCTTGTCGGTGAAGGTCGAGTCGGGGATCGGCAGCTTGATGTCGGCGAAGGTGACGGCGGCGTCGCCGCCGTCGCGGACGAGCTCGGCGGTGGCGAAGTTCATCGAGGGCGAGCCCATGAAGCCGGCGACGAACAGGTTGACCGGCTTGTCGAACAGGTTCTGCGGGGTGTCGACCTGCTGGAGCAGGCCGTCGCGCAGGACGCAGACGCGGTCGCCGAGGGTCATGGCCTCGACCTGGTCGTGGGTGACGTACACGGTGGTGACGCCGAGGCGCTCGTGCATCTGGTTGAGCGAGGCGCGCATGGAGACGCGGAGCTTGGCGTCCAGGTTGGACAGCGGCTCGTCCATGAGGAAGGCCTGCGGCTCACGCACGATGGCGCGGCCCATGGCGACACGCTGGCGCTGACCACCGGAGAGGGCGGCCGGCTTGCGCTTGAGGTACGTCTCGAGGCCGAGCATCTTGGCGGCCTCGTTGACCCGCTTCTGGATCTCCGCCTTGGGCATCTTGCGGAGCTTGAGGCCGAAGGCGAGGTTCTCCTCGACCGTCATGTGGGGGTAGAGCGCGTAGTTCTGGAAGACCATCGCGATGTCGCGGTCCTTGGGCGGCAGGTGGTTGACCACCTTCTCGCCGATGGCGATCTCGCCGCCGCTGATGTCCTCGAGGCCCGCGATCATCCGGAGCGCGGTCGACTTACCGCAACCGGATGGGCCCACGAGTACCATGAACTCGCCGTCCTTGATCTCAAGGTTGAGCCCGTTCACGGCCTTCACGCCACCGGCGTAGACCTTGTCGACGTTCGTCAGAACGATGGATGCCATGACATTCCTTCGCGCTCCAGGGCGGTGGCCCGGACGTTGTTACCGTGACCCACTCACGTGGATACGTTTTCAAGCATCTCACCCGAAACGGACATCGGTGTCAAGGGTTGCCGTGTGACCAGCCCTTGTGGGAACGCGCGTCTTCCCGTTTTCCGGAAACCATGATGGAATCGTTTCCATGGAGAAGCGGGCGACGATCAAGGATGTGGCCGAGGCGGCCGGTGTGGGCGTCGCTACCGTGTCCAGAGTACTGTCGGGCGGCTCGGCCAGCGCGGCGACCAGGGAGCGCGTCCTGGCCGTCGCCGCCCAGCTCGACTACCGCCCGAGCGCCCTGGGCCGCAACCTGCGCCAACGCCGCACAGGCGGCATGGGCCTGCTCGTCCCCGACCTGACCGACACCTTCTACGGCCAGCTTTCCGAGGGCGTGCTCGCCTGCGCCCGCTCGGCCGGCGAGCCCGTCGTGATCGGCTCCACGGGCGGCGACCCCGAGCAGGAGGCCGACCTGATCGGCATGCTCCTGGAGCAGAGCGTGGACCGCCTGATCGCCGTTCCGTCGGGCGACGCGGACGCCTGGTCCCCGGTGCTCCGCGCGGGCATGACGGTGGTCTTCGCCGACCGCCTCCCGCTCCTGTCCTCCCCCGAGGACGTGCGGGCGGCGGCCGTGGCCGACCTCATGGCCCTGGACGGCCTCTCCGCCGCCGCAC
The DNA here is from genome assembly GCF_040680035.1 of Nonomuraea sp. NPDC052116. Taxonomy (NCBI): domain Bacteria; kingdom Bacillati; phylum Actinomycetota; class Actinomycetes; order Streptosporangiales; family Streptosporangiaceae; genus Nonomuraea; species Nonomuraea sp. NPDC052116. The sequence goes on from NZ_JBFAWA010000001.1 coordinate 326,699, forward strand.
CGGCCCGCCCGCTGGACATCCCCGCCGTGGTGGCCGACGACCGGGCCGGCATCCGCACGGCCGTGCGCTACCTGCGCGGCCTGGGCCACAAGCGCATCGCCTTCCTCGGCGGCCCCGGCCAGGAGAGCCGGGTCAACGCCTTCAGGGAGGCCGTGGGGGCGCCGGTGGACGAGGAACTCGTCGTGTTCGGCACCGGCAGCCGCGACTCCGCCTACGCCGCCGCCTCAGGTCTCTTCCAGAGCCGCCCCGACCTGTCGGCCGTGGTCGCCGGGGGCAACGTGCTGGGCGAGGCGGCGGTGCTGGCGGCCAGGGAGCTGGACCTGCGGGTGCCCAGGGACGTGTCGCTGGTGATGTACGACGACGTCCCCTGGGCCGAGCTGTGCTCCCCGCCCCTGACGGTGATCGCCCAGCCGGGCCGCGACATGGGCTACCGGGCGGCGGAGCTCGTGCTCCGGGCCGGCACCAGGAAGCCGCGCAGCGTGGTCCTGCCGACGGAGCTCATCATCCGGGGCAGCTGCGGCCCCCACCGCTAGCGGGCTGCACCACCTGTGTAGCGGCGGGGCAGGATCATGATCGGGTTGTCGTCGAGGATCACGTCCGGCGGGCCGAACCGCGCCGCGACCTCCCTGATCTCCGGCTCGTCCAGCATCAGCAGGCGCCCGTTCTCGATGAAGAGCTCCCCGTCCACCAGCACGGTGGGCCGGTCGACCTGGCAGTCGCAGTGCGCGAAGCCCGGGCCCGTCGTGACCGGCTGCCCGTCGGTCAGGCCGTCGATGCCGCAGTAGAAGGCCCCGGCGTGCTTCTCCCGCTCGAACTGGTTCCCCCCGGCCACCCGCACCTTCGGGTTGAGCCCGATCAGGCCGTGGCGCATGTAGAAGCCGCCGGGCGCGTAACGCCGCAGCTGCTCGGCCGCGACCCCGCCCTCGATCTTGCGTACGAGGTTGCCCTCCAGGGTGATGCGCAGGGACTCCTCCGGCACGCCGGTGACCGTGCTGTCCTCGATCATGAGGACGCCCTCGGTGTCGGCCGGCCAGAAGTTGGCGCCCCCGTACGGGAAGGGCCGCCAGTCCCCGGGCCGCATCGCGCCGGGGTCCGGGTCGAACGCCAGGCCCGAGAACGTCACGTCCGTCCCCCGCGCGGACGTCACCCGGATCGAGCGGGCGCCCGCCATCTGCCGAAGCGTCCGGCGCAGCAGCGCGTAGAAGACCTCGGCGGGCAGCCGCCCGCCGGTGAGCAGCGCTCCCGCGGTGGCCGTCATGTGCAGGGACAGGAAGCGGGAGGAGCGTGACTTGATCTGGTCGAAGAAGAGCGGCGCCGTGTGCACCTCGCCCCACCAGGTGCCGCTGATCACCAGGTCGGCCTCGCGGAAGGCGGCCGTCTCGATGTGCAGCGACGCCTCCCTGTCCCACCCGCCGGGGCTGAACGGCGGCACGGACAGGATGCGCACGTCGGCGTCCCGGTAGGCCGCGGCCGCCGCGATGGCCTGGACGACGACGGGGTCGACGGTGTGCTCCATGAGCAGCAGCACGCGCTCGCCCGCCTGGAGCCCGGTGTAGTCCAGCAGGTTCCGGACGCCGGGCATCAGCTCCACGATCGAGTACGGTCCCACGGCCGGCTCGGTGGCATAGCTGAAGGGCGAGCCGGCGTACGGATTGATCGTCATCGCGTGCTCCCTGCGGGACGTCAGGCCAATGCCTGGACCCCTACCCGTCACGGAGTGAAATCACACGATTACGGAACCCAGCGGCGGAACCCTCCCTCGGAGTTGATCACCTGCCCGGTGATCCAGGCGGCCTCGTCCGAGGCCAGCCAGCGCACCACCCGGGCCACCTCCTCCGGCCGCCCCCAGCGCCCGGCCGGGAGCGAGCGGCCGACCCGCCGCGCGAGCTCGGGGCCGGCCCAGCCCGTGTCGACCGGGCCCGGATTGACGGTGTTGACGGTGATGCCCCGGTCCGCGAGCGCGTCGGCCAGGCTGGCCGTCATCTGGTGGATCGCGCCCTTGCTGATCGCGTACGGCAGCTCGTCCGGCATCGGCGCCAGATGCTGGCCCGAGGTGAACATGATCACCCTGCCGCCGGACCGCCGGTCGTCGTGCTGGGCCGCGAACGCCTGCGTCAGCAGCGCGCTGGCCCGGGCGTTCACCGCCCACGACAGGTCCAGCTCGGCGGCCGTCAGCTCCGCCAGCGACTGCCGGTTGCTGCGGGCATGGTTGGCCACGAGCACGTCCACGTGCCCGAACCTGGCGACCGCCTGCTCCATCACCCACGCCGGCGCCGCCGGGTCCGCGAAATCGGCCTCGACGTGGTGCAGCCGGTCGCCGACGCCGCCCAGCGACTCCAGCACGCCGTCCATGCCCGCGGGGTCGCTGCCCCACGGCTGCTCGGCGTCGTGCGGGGTCCACGACTGCGCCAGCACCTTCGCGCCCGTCGCCAGCAGCTCGCGCGCGATGGCGTAGCCGATCCCGATCCGCCTGCTCACGCCGGTCACCACGGCGACCCTCGTCTCGGACATCATCCGATCATCCTCGCCGACCGCTCGCGAGGCGTCGAAGGATTTTCCGCTCAGAGGAGCTTCTCGATGGCGGACGTGACCGCGGGGTCGTCCGGGGTGGTGCGAGGGCGGAAGCGGGCCACGACGGCGCCCTCCCGGTCCACCAGGAACTTCTCGAAGTTCCACTGCACGTCGCCCGCCTCGCCCTGCTCGTCGGCGGTCCGCGTCAGCTCCTCGTAGAGCGGGTGGCGGTCGGGGCCGTTGACGTCGGCCTTCTCCAGGAGCGGGAAGTCCACGCCGTACGTCGTCGAGCAGAACGCCTGGATCTCCTCGGCCGTGCCCGGCTCCTGGCCGGCGAACTGGTTGCAGGGCATGCCGACCACCGTGAAGCCGCGCGGGCCGTACTGCTCCTGAAGGTTGACCAGGGCGCCGTACTGCGGGGTGAGGCCGCATCGCGAGGCCACGTTGACGACGAGGACGGCCTTGCCGGCCGCCAGCTCTCCGAAGGTGGTGGGGACGTCGTCGAGGGTGTGGAGCTGGATGTCAGTGAGGCTCATGAACCGCACCCTACGCCTCCGGAACGTGATTCGGTCTCGCGCCCTCCCCCGTCGCGGGACTGCTAGGCTCGCGGCGGCGCGAGAGGCGCCTGATCGCTCCGGAGCGAAGGAGGTTGATGAATATGGCTGCCGGCAGTCGTCATCAGCGTGCCCTTCTCCGGTCCGCGCGAGCCTAGAGCGCCGACCGGTCGTATCAACGACCTGGAGTCACAAGTGTCTTCTTTCTTCTCGGTGGCCGGCACCGACCTGACCACCGACCGCCTCGTCCTGCGTTCCTGGACCTCCGGCGAAGCCGACGCCGTCCTGCACGGCACCCGGTCCGCGCACTGGGCCGACGACTTCCCCGCCGAGGGTGACCACGTCATCGCCGGCCTGTTCGCCGAGCACCCCGCGTGGCTGGACGAGTACGGCCACCGCCAGATCATCGAGCGCGACGGCGGTCTCGTGGTCGGCTCCATCGGCCTGTTCTGGCCGCCCGCCGACGGCACCCTGGAGATCGGGTACGGCATCGTGGCCTCCCGCCGGGGCCGCGGCTACGCTCCCGAGGCGGCGCGCGCGCTGACGGAGTTCGCCCTCACGGCGCCGGGCGTGCACACGGTGTGCGCCGGCGTCGAACTGTCGAACCCGGCCTCGATCAGGGTCCTGGAGAAGGCGGGCTTCCAGCGGTCACACACGGACGCCGAGGCGAACACGGCCCGGTACGTGACCACGTCACCGGCCCAGCAGTAACGGCCCGGCGGGAGATCGGCGGCACCCCACCGCCGATCCCCGTCGGTGGGAGGCCGTGCTTACCCGCGGGTCGCACCCGGCCAAACCCCATAGTTGGTCGCGGTTTGCGGCAAGGCCCGTTCAGCCGGACGGCGGGGCGGGCAAGGCCGGGCCTGCGAGAGGGACTTTTATCCGCCACGCTCGCGCAAACACCTCTCCACCGCGTGTCGAGATGGACGACCCGCGGTGACCGAACGTAATAGGAATCGTGCTAGAGGACACGTCGCGGCGCCCTTCGGGCCGCCCAGCGGGATCGGGCGGTGCCAGATTCCCGGAGGGCCGCGCGGACCCTCCGCGTCCGAGCCACGGACGCGGACCGGCAAGGGCGCCCGATGCAAGTGCGCCTGTCCGCACGCGACCCGACAGCAAGGATCGATTTGGACAGCAAACGCGCGCTCATCAGTGTCACCGCGCTCACCGCGTTCACCGCGATCGGGGCACCCGCGGCCTGGGCCGACCGCCCGCCCGTGGTGCGGATCGGGACCTGGACGACGAAGGCGCAGCCCAAGGTGGCGGTGGCGACGCCCAACAAGAACAAGAGGATCGCGCTGGGCCAGGTGGTCCAGCGGTCGTGGAACCTACAGGAGTTCCGCTGCCTGGACAGTCTCTGGACCAGGGAGAGCAACTGGAACCATCACGCACTCAACCGCTCGTCCGGCGCGTACGGCATCCCGCAGGCACTGCCCGCGGGCAAGATGCGCGGCGCCGGCCGCGACTGGAAGTCCAACCCGGAGACGCAGATCCGGTGGGGGCTGTCCTACATCAAGGGGAGGTACGGCAGGCCGTGCGGCGCCTGGGGACATTGGAGATCGCACAACTGGTACTAGCCGAAGGCGGGAGAGGGCACCCGGGGCTCACCGGGTGCCCTCCCTGCGCGCCACGTGCACCTCGATCGCCTGGATGAGCAGCTCCAGCCCGAACTCGAACTCCGCCTCGTGATCGCACTGGTCCAGCAGCGGCGCCAGTGAGTGGACCTCGGGGAACAGCGCGGGATCGACGCCCTCGGCCTTGACGAGCCGGTTGTGGACGGGCGCGAACGTGGGCGTCACCCCCACCTCCCGCAGCAGCGAGCCCACGATGTACGCGATGAACATCCGCAGCATCCTGACCGCGTCCGCCCCGTCGAACCCGGCGCCGCGCAGCGTGGCCAGCGCCCGCTCGACCGGCAGCAGCCCGGCCGTGGAGTGGAGCTGGCGGCTGACGACCACCATGGTCGAGCGCGGGTGGTCATGGGCGATCTGGCGGAACGCCCGAGCCTGCATGCGCACCCGCTCGGTCCAGTGCGCGCCGGGGTCGTCGGTGAACTCGATCTCGCTCAGCACCGCCTCGGCCACCCCGTTGAGCAGGGCGTCCTTGTTGGGCACGTGGTTGTAGAGGGACATCACACCGACGCCGAGCTCGGCCGCGATGCGCCGCATGGAGACCGCGTCGGCGCCCTCGCGCTCGATGAGGTCGATGGCCGTGGCGACGATGCGGCCTCGCGAGAGGGGCTCCGTAGGCATACCTCATTCTATTGACGTACGTACGGTGTACGTGGAACTCTCGGAAGGCGGACATACGTACGGTGTACGTAACCCCCTTGGGAGGTTCCATGTCGACCCACGACCTCTACACCATCCCCGCCGAGCTCTCCACGTGGAACGTCGAGATGGCCGGGGCGAGCCGATTCACCTGGGAGTACGACGACGGCCGGGATCGCATGCTGGCCCTGTACCAGAAGGGCAAGGACAAGCAGTGGGACTCGACCAAGCGCATCGACTGGGACCTCGAGGTCGATCCGTACGACGTCCTGGGTGTCCCCGACCAGACCATCGCGATCCACGGCACCCCGCTCTGGGAGCGGATGAGCGAGCAGACCCGTAACGAGGTGCGGCGGCACGGCGCGGCGTGGCAGTTCTCCCAGTTCCTGCACGGCGAGCAGGGCGCGATGATCTGCTCGGCCAAGATCGTGGAGTCGGTCCCCGATCTCGACTCGAAGTTCTACGCCGCCACCCAGACGATGGACGAGGCGCGCCACGCCGAGACGTACGCGCGCTTCCTCCAGGAGAAGGTGGGCCTGGCGTACCCGATCAACGAGCACCTCAAGGCCCTGCTCGACAGCACGCTGAGCGATTCCCGCTGGGACATGCCCTACCTCGGCATGCAGGTGCTCATCGAGGGATTGGCGCTGGCGGCGTTCGGGGTGATGCGCGACATCACGACCAAGCCGCTGCCCAAGCAGATCCTCGCGTACGTGATGCAGGACGAGGCCAGGCACGTGGCCTTCGGCCGGATGGCGCTGCGCGACCACTACCGGAACCTGTCGGAGAGCGAGCTGCGCGAGCGCGAGGACTTCGTCATCGAGGGCTGCTACCTCATGCGCGACCGGCTGCGCGGCCGGGAGACCTGGGAGAACCTGGGCCTGTCGAAAGCCGAGGTCGACGAGGCTATGGAGGCCACCGACCACTCCGAATACCTGCGGCTGTTCAGGTCGCTGCTGTTCAGCCGGATCGTGCCGTGCGTCAAGGACATCGGGCTGTGGAGCCCGCGGCTGCGGCAGGCGTACGCGGAGATGGGCGTGCTGGAGATGGCGGGCCAGTCCCTGGACGCCCTGATGCGCCAGGACGAGGACATCGCCGACAGGCTCGACGCGGAGCGGTTCACCCAGGAGGAGGCCGAGCGGCACGCCGAGGTGGCCGAGACCGTCGAGCTCGGCAAGTCCTAGAGTCGCGTCGCGTCGGGGGCGGGCAGGCTCTGCGGCAGGCGCAGGATCATCCGGGCCCCGGGGCCGTCCCCGATCTCCAGCGTCCCGCCGTGGGCCTTGGCGATGTCGCGGGCGATCGGCAGCCCCAGCCCGGTGCCCCCGGTGTCCCGCGACCGGGTGTGATCGAGGCGGGTGAACCGCTCGAACACCTGGTCCCGCATCTCCGCCGGGATCCCCGGGCCGTCGTCCAGCACCTCCACCACGGCCTGGTCCGCCCACCCCCGCACGGAGATCCACACCCGGGATTCCCCGTAGCGGTCGGCGTTGGACATCAGGTTCGTCAGCAGCCGGGCGAGCCGGAGCCGGTTGCCGCGGACGAAGAGCCCCGGCTCCACGTCCATCGTCAGCGGCAGCCGGCGGGGGTGTCGCGCGACCTCCTCCTCAACCAGCTTCCCCAGCTCGATCCGCTCCTGCTCGGGCTGCACCCCCGCGTCCAGCCGGGCCATCAGGAGCAGGTCGTGGACGATGTCCGACAGCCGCTCGGCGTCCTTGATCGCCGCCCGCCAATCGCCTTCGTGCGGGTCCGCGAGCCCCGCCTCCAGCCGCACCAGGAGCCCGGTGATCGGCGTCCGCAGCTCGTGGGAGGCGTCGGAGACGAAGCGCCGGTGCCGCGCCACGGCGCCCTCCAGTCGCTCCAGGGTCTCGTTGACCGTGGCGGCCAACTCGGCGACCTCGTCCTGCGTGTCGGGCACGTCGACGCGCCGGCTCAGGTCCTGCGCGCTGATGCGTTCCAGCCCCGCCCTGATCCGCTCCACGGGGGCCAGCACCCGGCCGACCCCGTACCAGGCGCCCCATCCCGTCAGCGCCACCAGCACCGCGCCGAAGGCGGTCAGTATCAGGGGCAGGAACGGCGAGCTCAGCAGGAACGGCTCCCGCAGGGCCGCGTAGGCGATGACGGACCCGTACGCGCTGGCGGAGTTGCTCGTCCCCACGACGACCATGCACCTACCGGAACACACCCGGGTCTGAACCCGCAGGTCGCCCGGCCCGGGCCAGGCCCGGGTGATCGCCGGCTGGCCGGCGAGCCCGGTGCTCGCGGCCAGCACGTGGCCGTCGGAGTTCACGACCTGAAGGAGGTAGACGCCCTTCAGCGGCGGGATGGGGCCGCTGAACCGGTGCTCGGTGATCCTCGTGGACAGGTGCCGGCTGGCGTCGTCAGCCTGCTGGACGAGGTCCGCCCGCGCCCGCACGGGGTAGGTCAGCAAGATCGCCAGGATCCCCAGAAGGACGACGGCCCCGAAGACCACCACCGTCGCGATGGTCATCCGGGCCCTGATCGAGCGGCCGAACACCATGGTCGTACTCTGTCACGGAGAGTACAAATCCCAGGTAAAACGGCATATTTGCTCAGCCGTGGAAACGGCGATGCAGCTCGTGGACCTCCTCGGCCAGCTCGGGCACCGGGCCCTCGACCACCACCCCGGGCGCGACCTCGTTGACCGGGAGCGTGCGTACGGGCGGCTGCGGGACGCCGAGCTCCGACAGCCACGCGGCGAGCTGCTCCGACGAGGCCACGTACACGATGCGGCCCAGCCCGACCCACGCGTGGGCGGCGGCGCACATCGGGCAGTGCTCGCCGGAGGTGTAGACGGTGGCGGCCGCCCGCTCCCCGGGCGTCAGGTGCGCCGCCGACCAGCGGGCCAGCGCGAACTCCGGATGCTGCGTGTTGTCGCCGGCGGCCACCCGGTTGTGGTCCTCGGCCAGCACGGCCCCGTCGCCGGAGACCAGCACCGACCCGAACGGCTCGTCGCCCACCTCCAGCGCCCGCGCGGCCAGCTCGACGCAGCGGCGCAGGTGCGGCATCTCCGATTCGGCGATCATGAGTCCCCCATCCTAGACGGCCGCCGAGCAGGGCCAAGAACATACCCCAACAGATCACAACAAAAGTAACGGTCAGCCGAATGTGCAAGATCTTTCACTGTTTCCGCACGTCACGTACAAGAACCGCACTCTTCGGGCTACTGAAAATCGGTTGAACCCTCGTAATAGCCTAGAAGGGATGCCTCCCGATACGCACATACCTCAACGTCCCCTGCTCTCCTCCAACTCCCTGTGGCGGATGAAGTCCTACCTCCGCCCCTACGTCGTCAGATTGGTGTTCATCTGGCTGGCGGCGATCGTCGGCATCGCGGCCGGCATCGCGCTCCCGCTCATCAGCGAGAAGGTCATCGACGGTCCCGTGGCCCACGGGGACTCCGGCGCGCTGCTCCCCCTGGGGCTGCTCGCGATCGGCGTCGGCGTCGTCGAGGCCCTGCTGATCCTGCTGCGGCGGTGGGCCCAGGTGAAGCCGGTGCTCGGCCTGGAGACCGCGATCCGCGACGACCTCTACGAGCACCTGCAGCGGCTGCCCATGGGCTTCCACGGCGACTGGCAGTCCGGCCAGCTGTTATCCCGGGCCACGACCGACCTGTCGACCATCCGGCGCTTCCTCGGCTTCGGCATGCTCTTCCTGGTCATGAACATCCTGCAGCTGATCACGGTGACCGTGCTGCTGCTGAACAAGTACTGGCCGCTCGGGCTGCTGGTGCTGGCCTCGGCCGTGCCGATCGTGTGGCTGTCGCTGCGGTTCGAGAAGCGCTACATCAAGACCTCCCGCCAGGTGCAGGACGAGCAGGGCGACCTGGCCACGCTCGTCGAGGAGTCCGCCCTCGGCATCCGCACGATCAAGGCCTTCGGCCGCCGCCACTACGTCTTCGACCGCTACGACGAGGGCGCGCTCAAGGTCTACGGCACCTCCATGGACAAGGCCAGGCTGCTGGCCAGGTTCTTCGCCTTCCTCGAGATCATCCCCAACATCACGCTGGCCCTGGTGCTGCTGCTGGGCGCGCTGGCCGTCGGCACGGGCTCGCTGACGCTGGGCGCGCTGGTCGCGTTCACCACGCTGATGCTCCAGCTCGTCTGGCCGATCGCGAGCCTGGGCTACATCCTGGCCATGGCCCAGGAGGCCATGACCTCCGCCGACCGCCTCATGGAGGTCATGGACACCGTGCCCGCCATCGAGGGCGGCACGCGGACCATCGACGGGCCCCGCGGCCACCTGCGCTTCGAGGGCGTCGGGTTCCGCTTCCACGACTCCGAGGAGCCGGTGCTGCGCGACGTCTGGCTGGACGTGCGCCCCGGTGAGACGGTGGCCATCGTGGGCGCGACCGGCTCCGGCAAGACCACGCTGACCGCCCTGGTGCCGCGGCTGATCGACCCCACCGAGGGCCGCGTCACGATCGACGGGTACGACGTGCGCGACCTGGAGCTGACCAGCCTCCGCTCGGTGGTGGCCACGGCGTTCGAGGAGCCGACGCTGTTCTCGATGAGCGTGCGGGAGAACCTCACGCTCGGCCGGCTCGACGCCACCGACGAGGAGCTGGCCGAGGCCATCCAGACCGCGCAGGCCATGTTCGTGTACGACCTGCCGTGGGGCCTCGACACCCGCATCGGCGAGCAGGGCCTGTCCCTGTCCGGCGGCCAGCGGCAGCGCCTGGCCCTGGCGCGGGCCGTGCTGAGCCATCCGCGCATCCTCGTGCTCGACGACACCCTCTCCGCGCTCGACGTGGAGACCGAGGCGCTCGTGGAGGAGGCGCTGCGGCACGTGCTGCGTGACGCGACCGGCATCGTGGTAGCCCACCGCGCCTCGACCGTGCTGCTGGCCGACAAGGTGGCGCTGCTGCGGGGCGGCACGATCACGCACGTCGGGCAGCACCACGAGCTGCTGGCCCAGGTGCCCGAATACCGCGAGCTGCTGGCCCAGGACGCCGACTTCGACGACGCCGCGGAAGGAGCGCTGCGATGACCACGACCACCACGGCGTCCTGGCGGGGCGTGTCCTCCGAGGACCAGGACGAGCTTCCGGAGAAGGTGTCCGTCCTGCTCCGGGAGCGCTCCCGGCGGCTGCTCGGCGCGCTGCTCAGGCCGTACCGGAAGAAGATCGGGCTGCTCGTCGCGATCGTCGTCGTCTCCAACGCGGCCGGGCTCTCGATCCCCTTCCTGGTCTCCATCGGGATCGACGAGGGCATCCCGCCGATCACGAGCGGGTCCGGCCCCGCCGTCCTGCTGACCGTGGTCGGGGTGATCCTGGCCGCGGCGATCACGCAGGCGCTCACGCGCCGGGCGTTCCTGACGCTGTCCGGCCAGATCGGCCAGGGCACCCTGCTCGAACTGCGCAGGAGGGTGTTCGACCACTTCCAGCGCCTGTCGCTGAGCTTCCACGAGCAGTACACCTCCGGGCGGGTCATCTCGCGGCTGACCTCGGACATCGAGGCCATCGCGGAGCTGCTCCAGTCGGGGTTCGACGCGCTGGTCAAGGCCGTGCTGACCATGGCGGGCACGGCCGTGCTGCTGCTGGTGCTGGACGTGCACCTGGGCCTGCTGGCGCTCGTCCCGCTGCCGTTCCTGCTGCTGTTCACCCGGTGGTTCCGGACGCAGTCGGCGATCGTCTACCGCCGTACGCGGGAGACGGTGGCGCTGGTGATCGTGCACTTCGTGGAGTCGATGACCGGCATCCGCGCGGTGCAGGCCTTCCGCAGGGAGCCGCGCAACCAGGAGATCTTCGAGCAGCTCAACGACGACTACCGGGGCGCGAACGCGCGCAGCATGCAGCTCGGCGCGACGTTCATGACCGGGATCAAGCTGATCGGCAACCTGACGATCGGCGGCGTGCTGCTGTACGGCGGCTGGCTGGCGCTGCAGGACGAGGTCAAGGTCGGCGTGCTGGCCGCGTTCCTGCTCTACCTGCGCCAGTTCTACGAGCCGATGCAGGAGGTCAGCCAGTTCTACAACACCCTGCAGTCGGCCGGCGCGGCGCTGGAGAAGCTGTCGGGCGTGCTGGAGGAGGAGCCCTCCGTGCCCGAGCCGCGCGAGCCGGCCAGGCTGCCGGACGGCCGGGCACGCGGCAAGGTGCGCTTCGAGGGCGTCAGGTTCGCCTACGTCGAGGAGATGCCGATCCTGCCCCGGCTCGACCTGACGGTCCCGGCCGGGCAGACCGTGGCGCTGGTCGGGGCGACGGGCGCGGGCAAGACGACGCTGGCCAAGCTGATCTCCCGCTTCTACGACCCCACCGACGGCCGCGTGCTGCTCGACGGCGTCGATCTGCGCACGCTGGACGAGCCGGCGTTGCGCGCGGCCGTGGTCATGGTGACGCAGGAGAACTTCCTGTTCAGCGGTACGGTCGCCGACAACATCAGGTTCGGCCGGCCCGACGCCACCGACCGGGAGGTGCGCGAGGCGGCCAAGGCCATCGGGGCGCACGAGTTCGTCTCGAGCCTGCCCGACGGCTACGACACCGAGGTGGGCAAGCGCGGCGGCCGGATGTCGGCCGGGCAGCGCCAGCTCGTGGCGTTCGCCAGGGCGTTCCTCGCCGATCCCGCCGTGCTGATCCTCGACGAGGCCACCTCCAGCCTCGACGTGCCGAGCGAGCGGCTGGTGCAGCGCGCGCTGCGCACGATCCTGGCCGACCGGACGGCGCTGATCATCGCGCACCGCCTCTCGACGGTGGAGATCGCCGACCGGGTGCTGGTGATGGACCGGGGCGAGATCGTCGAGGACGGTCCGCCTGACCGGCTCATCGCGGCCTCGGGCCGGTACGCCGGGCTGCACCAGGCGTGGCTGGAGAGCCTCAGCTAGCTCCCTAGTGGTGCGCCATGGCCACGGCGTTCGCGTACAGCTCGTACCCGACGAACAGCGCCAGGGGCACCCCGAGAGCGATCAGCAGCCTGCCGGGCAGGTGGGTCCGCGGCGCGGACACCCTGCCCGGCTCCGGCGTCGCCGCGGCGAACACCGGCTCGGGCTCCGGATCGGGGGCGGGCACGAGTTCGGGATGCCGCGCCAGATACCCCCTGGGGAACGAGGTCACGTGGTACGCGCCGCAGGTCGGGCAGCAGGTGCCCGACCAGGGCGGCGGCACGGTCACTCCCGAGCTGAGCCAGAGGTCCACCTCGTTGCCGTGCACGTCTGTGAGATGTCTGACGACGAAGTTCTCTTCCCAGACATGTAAGCAACGAAGGCATTCGAAAGGCCACGTCTCGCGGGTGTCGAATCCTTCGGTCACTGGGACCACCCCCCGGCTTCCGATCGCCGTCGATCCCGAGTGTCCGCTTGACTTCGCGCGCCCGCAAGACGGGCCTTATGACACTTTCCGCTATGGAATGCTCACCAAGTGTCAGGTTAGTCGTTCGTAGATGGACTTCCGAACCGGGCTGAGCAGCGGAGTCGCGTCCGGCACGGGGGGCTCCGCGGGCGGGATCAGCTCCGGATGTCGGGACAGGTAACCGTCCGGGAAGGTCGTGGCCTGCTGACAGCCGCACCTCGGGCACATGACGCCCCCCGGTGACGGCGGCAGCACGGGGAGCCCCGCGTGCAACCAGATCTCCCGCTCGTTTCCGTGACGGTCGTCGATGTGCCTGACGAGGTACTCCTCTTCCCATACGTGCCAGCAACCGCGGCACTCGAAAGGCACGATCCTGTGTTCTTCTTCCAACGAGGTCACCCCCTCACCTCCGAGTGTGTGCCTCCTTCTCCGGATCTGGCAACCGCGCTTACCGAATCGCCAGAACAAAGACGATGGCGCCGGCCACCACGCACATGGTGCCGAGCCAGGCGAACAGCACGTCGAGCCCCGGGTTCAGCGGCTTGCCGCCGTGCAGGGCCTCCTGCACGCGGCGGAACCGCGCCCGGGTCCTGATCAGCAGCACGGCGCCGCAGAGCGCGGCCAGCGCGAACACCACCATCGAGGCCACGGGCAGGCCGTGCCTGAGGGACAGCCCGGCCGCGCCGAGCCCGCCGGTGGCCAGCGCCACGGCCGTGCGCACCCAGGCCAGCCGGGTGCGCTCGCTCTGCAGCCCCTCGTCCCAGATCTCCTTCTCCGGGGTCACCTGATCCGACCTCCGGCTCAGGCGGCCAGGATGATCAGCACCAGGGCGATCACGGCCACGGCCGCCACGCCGTACCCGAAGACCGCCGCGAGCGCGGGGGGCGGCAGCGGCGCCTGCTGCCGCAGGGCGCGCTGGATGTTGCGCCAGCGCGGATACGCCATGCCCGCCGCGAGCGCGGAGAGCGTCACCAGCACCACGGCCAGCGCGGTACGGATCCACGGCACGAACACGTGCTCGGGCACCGCCGCCATCGCCACCCCACCCGCACTGAGCGCCAGCGCCGTGCTCAGCCAGGTGAGGAAGGTTCGTTCATTGGCCAAGGTGAAACGCGGGTCGGGTTCCATGGGAAAACGGTAATTCGTCCCCATTTCCCCTAGAGAAGTTGGGATTCAGCCAGTACAGGCCTTGGCCACCTTCTCGGCATAGGCCGCGCTCTCGGTGAGGACCTTCTGGGTGGCGTCCACGGCGTCGTTGACGTTGGTGACGCTGATGCCGCTCAGCGTCTTGGCCAGGTCGTCGGAGGCTTCCTTGATCGTGGTGTTGGCGGCCTTGTCGGCCACGTCGTTGAGCTTGGTGGCGGCGTCGTCGAGGGCCTTGTCCATGGCCTTGGGATCGTCGGCGAGCGTCTTGAGCTGGGCACCCAGGTCGGCGACGATCTTCGGGGCTTCGAGGCACGCTTGGGCCTTGTCGATGGTGCTGTTGACCTCACCACATCCGGCGGCGAAGACACAGACGGCGAAGGCGGCCAGGGGCACGAATCGGCTCTTGAGGAGTCGCATACCTCGACCCTACCCAACGCATTCCAAAGGCTCTCTTGACATCTCCGGCGCTGGGCGGCATGAGGCCGGAGGTCGTGCCCGCGTTGTGCGTGCATGCGGCCGGGCTGATCGTCGCCGGAATCATGGTTCTGACCAGCGCTCATGCGTGAACCGATATCGACTTCTTCGCGATATCGCTATTAGACACGTGGTGATCGCATCTGCTTTGCTCCTTGCCCATTGACGGACGACCGTAAGGACAAAGCATGCGAAACCGCCGCTTCACGGCAGCAGCCACGTTGACCATCTCCTTCCTGACGGGCGGGGCCCTCCCGGCGGGCGCGGCCTCGGCCACGAGCTCCGTGCAGGCGCTCTCGGGCGAGGCCCAGGCCCGCAAGGAGCTGCGCGCGCTGGAGGCGTCGTTCAAGGGGCGCATCGGCGCGTACGCCATCGACACCGCCACCGGCAGGACGATCGGCTACCGGTCGAACGAGCGGTTCCCGCTGCTGTCCACGTTCAAGGCGATGGCCTGCGCGGCCGTGCTGCACAAGGCGCGCACCTCCGACCCCGGGCTGATGGAGAGGGTCGTGCGCTGGACGGCCGACGACCTCAAGCCGAACTCCCCCACCACCGAGAAGCACGTGGAGGACGGCCTGACCGTCAACCAGCTGTGCGAGGCGACCATCACCCTGAGCGACAACACCGCGGGCAACATGGTGCTCAAGCAGATCGGCGGACCGGCCGGCCTGACGCAGTACTTCCGCACGCTGAAGGACCCGATCTCCCGCCTGGACCGCTGGGAGACCGAGCTGAACGACTGGACGCCCAAGGAGAAGCGCGACATCACGACGCCCGCGTCCATCGCCCGCGACCTGCGCGCGGTCACGACCGGGAACGCGCTCACCGCCAAGGACCGGGAGCAGCTCAACGCCTGGATGATCGCGACCAAGACGGGTGACGCCCGCATCCGCGCCGGCCTGCCGAAGACCTGGACGATCGGCGACAAGACCGGCACCAACTCGGCTTTCGGCGGGGCGAACGACATCGCGGTCATCTGGCCCAAGAAGGGCGCGTCTCCCATCATCATGACCATTTACACGAACCGCGCGGCGGGCGAGACCGGCGACGACACGGCCATCGCCCGCACGGCCACCATCCTGGCCCGCGGCCTCGGCAAGCTCTGACGACCGGCGGGGCGGCGATTTCGATACCCCATTCGCACTCGCGCTTAACCTGAAAATAATTCTTTCAAATTCAGGGGGATAATTCCGGACTTAAGGTGCCAGTTGCCCTCCGACCAGGGGAATCTTCATTCGATTCCGCTTCTGATCGCCGATTGAAGGGGTATCCTCTTGGCAAAGAAAGCGGGACCGGAGATCCCTAACATCCCCGGTCCCTTACCCCAAAGGTAAGGGAGATCAACATGACCTTCAAGGAACTCTGCACCGAATTGGACAGCGAGTTCATCCGGCTCCGGGCCGACCAGGCGGAGCTCGGCCAGCAGCTCACCGAGCGGATCAACGGGGTGGCCAACCACGTCAAGACCCTCGACGCGAAGGTGACCCTACTGGACGCCAAGGTCATCGTCCTCGACGAGCGGGTTTCGGCGCTCGACACCAAGGTCACCGCCCTCGACACCAAGGTCACCGTCCTCGACACCAAGGTCACCGTCCTCGATGAGAGGGTTACCGCGCTCGACACCAAGATCGACACGAAGTTCGAGGAGATCGACGCCAGGTTCGAGTCCATGGACGTCAAGATCAACAACCTGCAGGGCAACCAGAACGACATGATGAGCATCCTCATCGACATCCAGCGCAAGGTCAGCGCCAACTAGCGCCTGCCCCTCGGTGAAAGGGCGGACTCGTGAAGCACACGGGTCCGCCCTTCGCGTTCGCTAGAGCTTGTTGTAGCAAGGGCCGTCGAAGGTGTACCCCTGCGCCGTCGGCCCCGTGAAGAAGTCCTTGACGATCGTCACGCCCGTCGGCGCCTGCTCGTCGACCTTGTTGATCAGCGTCTGCCTGAACACCGCGGCGCTCGACGCATCCGCGTAGTTGCCCGCCTCCGGCGGGAGCATGCCCTCGTAGTCCACCGTCCTCAGCGTCTTGACGGCCGCCAGCAGCCCCTTGCGGCTCACGTCCCCGCCGGCCACCATCGCGTCCAGGGCCGCCTTCATCGGGTACGCCCAGGCCCATCCCGAGGTGTACCCGTCGTTGGGCGTCACGCCGGGCAGCGCGTCGCGCATCGCCTTGTGCCCCGGCGTGTCGGCGCCCCACGGCTTGCCCGGGGCCGACTGCTCGTACAGGGCCTTGAGGGCGGGGGCGGCGGGGGACTTCAGCAGGGCCGGGTTCCAGGTGGGGCCGGTGCCGATGAAGCGGCCCTTGTAGCCGGCCGCGGCCGCCTGGCCGATGATCGTGGCGGCGTCGGCCGGGCCGGTGGTGAGGATGACCAGGTCGGGCTTGTTCTTGGTGATCTCGGTGATGGCCCGGCCCTGCTCGGTGGCGCCCGAAGGGGTCTCGACGTTGGTGAACTTCAGGCCGTTGCGCTCGGCGGCGATCTTGGCGCCGGCGGCGGCGTCCGCGCCGTAGTCGCCGGCCAGGTGGACGGCCATGACCGACTTCGGCTTGTACGTGTCCATCGCGTAGTCCACGGAGTTCATGGCCTCGACGCAGTAGTTGGAGCCGCTCTCGATCATGACGTCCTCGAACTCCCAGGCCGAGGTCCACGAGGCGGGGGCGGCGACGACGCTGTTGGCCTTGAGGTCGCCGAGGATCGCGGCGGTCGTGGGCGAGCCGAGCGTCTGGGCCAGCGCGAGCACGTGGTCCTTGATCTCGTTGTAGACCTGGCGGTGCACCTCCGGGTTGTACTTGTTGTCCCGTACGTACTTGGTGACGTCGACCTCGTACTTGCCGCCGACGCCGCCGGCCTTGTTGACGCGGGCCCAGAACGCCTTCTGGGCGTCGGTGATCGGCACGGCCAGCGCGGCGAAGGGGCCGGAGGTCAGGTCGGAGATCGTGCCGAGGTAGATGCAGCCCTTCTTGGCGTCCACCGCGGTGGGACAGGGTGCGGTGGTGACACCTGGAGCCTGGGCGCCGCCCTTGCTGCCCTCGTCGTCCCCCCGGAAGACGCCGCACGCGGACAGAAGGGCCACTATCGCGATAAATCCCGCTGCATAGCGACTCTTCATGAAAAATCACCTTCTAGTAGGAGAAAGGCCAGGACTTCCAGTAGTTGCGGACCCGAATCCACAGGCCGAACAGGCCCCGTGGCTCGAAGATCAGGAACACCACGATGAGCAGCCCGTACAGCACGGTCTCGACCTGGAACACGTTCGGCGTCAGCGTGGTGTCCGCGCTCACGAACGGCATCAGCGCCGGCAGCGCCCTGGTCAGCGGCTGCAGCAGCGAGATGAACAGCGCCCCCGCGATCGACCCCGACACGGTGGCCACGCCGCCGATCAGCACCATCGCGATGAACTGCACCGACAGCAGCAGGCTGAACGACCCGGGCTCGACGTACCCGGAGATCGTGTAGAGCAGGCCCCCGGCGCAGCCCGCGTAGAACGACGAGATGCCGAAGGCCAGGACCTTGTAGCGGGTGAGCGGCACCCCGATGACCTCGGCCGCGATGTCCCGGTCGCGGATGGCGGCGAAGGCGCGGCCGACGCGCGAGCGGGCCAGGTTGCGGGCCGCCAGGGCGAAGACGACGAGCAGCGCCAGCATGAGCACGTACAGCGACTGCTCCCTGGTGCCGAGCGGCCCGTCCTGGTCGAGGCGCACGCCGAAGAGCT
This sequence comes from Nonomuraea sp. NPDC052116, assembly GCF_040680035.1. Classification (NCBI taxonomy): domain Bacteria; kingdom Bacillati; phylum Actinomycetota; class Actinomycetes; order Streptosporangiales; family Streptosporangiaceae; genus Nonomuraea; species Nonomuraea sp. NPDC052116. The sequence continues at coordinate 344,665 of NZ_JBFAWA010000001.1, forward strand.
GCGGGACCGCCGCCTCGCGCCCGACCCCCGGCCCGCCGGTGAGGTCCTGCCACTCCTTGAAGACGTGCTCGCCGAGGAACACCAGCCCGAGCGTGACGACGGCCAGGTAGAGGCCGCGCAGGCGGGTGGCCAGGGGCGCGACCAGCACCCCGGCCACGGCGGCGACGAGTCCGGCCGCGGGCAGCCAGATCCAGATCTCCGCGAGGCCGAAGCCGATGCGCTCGCCGTCCACGGGGCCGGACACGGCGGCGGCGGTGTAGGCGCCGATGGCGACGAAGAACGCGTGGCCGAGCGAGACCTGCCCCGCGTAGCCGGTGACGATGTTGAGGCCGATGGCGCCGATGGCCAGCGCGTACGCGCCCGCCAGCACCTCCAGCGACCGGTCCTGCAGCAGCACCGCCAGCCCGAACGCCAGCAGCACCAGCAGCCCCGTCCACACCCGCTTCGCCGGGGTGTCGAGCAGCGCCATGTCCTGGGCGTAGGAGGTGTAGAGCAGCGGCCGCCCGCGCACCCGGCGAGACCGTCCGGTCGGTATGTCAGGAACGGCGGAGCGCGCCGCGGATCGCGTCCCGGTCATACCCGCTCGACCTCCCGGGTCCCGAACAGGCCGTACGGCCTGACCAGCAGGACGATCAACATCACGATGTACGGCGAGACGACCGCTACATTCTGCCCCAGCCAGGGCGCGAACTCCCCCTGGTACGACTGGAACAGCGACTCCACGACCCCGACCACCAGCCCGCCCACGACCGCGCCGCCGAGCGAGTCGAGCCCGCCCACGATGATCGCCGGCAGCGCCTTCAACGCGACCACCCAGGTGAGCTGCTCGATCCCCTGCCCGGTCCCGACGAACATCCCGGCCACGGCCGCCAGGAACCCGGCCAGCGCCCACGACAGCGCGAACACGGCCCCCACCGAGACCCCCTGCGCCAGGGCGGTCTCCTGGTCGAACGCCGCCGCCCGCATCGCCAGCCCGTACCTCGTGTAACGGAAGAACGCGAACAGCAGCGCCACCAGCACCGCCGTGACCAGGAGCATGGCCAGCCAGCGCCGCTGCACGACCAGCGACCCTAGCGACACCTGCGTGAACCCCCACGGGTCCCCGACCTGCCGCACGTCCCGGCCGATGAAGCCGTTCACCACCACCCGCACCACCACGTCGATGCCGAGCGTGATGATCGCCACGACGAACACCGGCCGCCCCACCATGGGCCTGATCGCGACCCGCTCGATCCCGAGCGCCACCAGGGCGATGAGCAGCGCCGACAGCAGGACGGCGGCGTAGAAGCCGGTCACCTCGGCCAGGTAGCTCACCGCGACGGCCCCGGCCAGCATCAGCGCGGGCTGCGCGAAGCTGATCACCCGCGTGGCCTTGTAGATGATCACGAACCCGAGCGCGAGCAGCGCGTACACCGAGCCGTTCCCCAGGCCCCTGATCACGGTCTCGAGCAGCCCCTTCACCGGGCGTACATCCCTTCCACCAGGTCCTCGAAGAGCTTGGCGACGGCGGCGCGCTTGACCTTCTGGGTGGCGGTCAGCTCGCCGTCCTCGTGGTCGAGCTCCTTGGGCAGGAACGTGAACCGCCGCACCTGCTCGACCCGGGCGAAACGGGTGTTCACCTCGTCCACGATCCCCCGGACCAGCTCCCGCGTCTCCGGCTTCTCCGACAGATCCCGATAGGTCGTGTACGGCAGCCCGCGCCGCCGCGCCCACTCCCCCACCGTGTCCGGCTCGATCCCGATGAGCGCCACCAGGTACGGCCGCCGGTCCCCGATCACGATGGCTTCCTTCAGGTACGGCGACGCCTTCAGCGCGTTCTCGATCTCGCTGGGCGCGACGTTCTTGCCGCCGCCCGTGATGATGATGTCCTTCATCCTGTCGGTGATCCGCACGTGCGTGCCCTCGACGAACTCGCCCACGTCCCCTGTGTGCAGCCAGCCGTCCTCGTCCAGCACGTCGGCCGTGGCCCGCGGGTCGCGCCAGTAGCCGGCGAAGTTCCCCGGATGCCGGGTCATGATCTCGCCGGTGGCCTCGTCGATCTTCAGCTCGACGCCGGGGTGCGGCTCGCCGACCGTGCCCAGGCGCACCCTGCCGGGCCGGTTGGCGGTGGCGATGGCGGTGTTCTCGCTCATCCCGTACACCTCGTGCATGCGGATGCCGATCCCCATGTAGAACTTGAGCACGCCGGGCGCGATCGGCGCGGCCCCCGAGGCCGCGTACCTGACCCGCCGCATCCCGAGCCGCTCGCGCAGCGAGCGGTAGCAGAACACCCAGCCCATCCCGTACGCCAGCCGCGTCCCGAACGTGTGCCGGCCGCCCGTGCGCACCAGCGCGTCGCCGATCCGGTCGGCCACCCGCAGCCAGAACCGGGTCACCGCCCGCTTGACCGGCGAGGCCGACTCCAGCCGGATGTCGACCTGGGCCAGGACCTTCTCCCAGATCCGCGGCACCCCGAACAGGATCGTCGGCTGCACCTCCCGCAGGTTGGCCTGCACGGTGTCGATGGACTCGGCGAAGTTCACCTGCACGCCGGCGGCCGAGTTGAACCACACGGTGAACGCCCGCTCGGCCACGTGGCACAGCGGCAGGTACGACAGCGCCAGGTCGCGTTCGGAGGGCGGCGGGGAGGTGAAGCCGCCGCCCAGGACGAGCGTGCTGACGGCGAACTCCACGTTCCCGATCGTGAGCATGACGCCCTTGGGCGGGCCCGTGGTGCCCGAGGTGTAGATGAGCGTCATCACGTCGCCGGGCTCGGCCTCGGCCATGCGGCGCTCCACGGCGTCGGGGTGCCCGGCGCGGTGCTCGGCCCCGAGGGCGAGCAGTTCGGGCCAGGACATCAGGACGTCGTCGTCGTAGCGGCCGCGGATGCCGCGCGGCTCCAGGTAGACGATGCGCCGCAGCTCGGGGCACTCGTCGAGGACCTTGAGCGCCTTGTCCACCTGCTCCTGGTCCTCGGCGATGAGGATCTTCGCGCCGGAGTCCGCGAGGAGGTAGGCGACCTCGGCGGGCGGGTTCGTGGGGTAGAGGCCGACGGTAATCCCCCTGACGGCGACCGTGCCGAGATCGCCGTAGAGCCATTCGGGGCGGTTCTCGGAGTGGACGGCGACGCGGTCCCCGGGCTCGACGCCGAGGGCGAGCAGGGCGTGGGCGACGAGCTCCACCTGGGTCCAGTACGCGGCCCAGGTGACCTCCCGCCAGATGCCCAGGTCCTTGTGCCGCATGGCGACCGCGCCGGGGGTGCTGCGGGCACGGTCCCGCACCCTGGTGACGATGCTCATGCGGCTCCTCCCAGGTACGCCTCGATGACTTTGGGGTCCTGCTGGACCTCGGCCGGGGCGCCGAGCGCGACCGGGCGGCCGAAGTCGAGCACGAGCACCCGGTCGGCCAGGTCCATCACCAGCCCCATGTCGTGGTCCACGAGGACGACCGGGATGCCCAGCTCGTCCCGGATGTCCAGCACGAACCTGGCCATGTCCTCGGTCTCCTCCAGGTTCATGCCGGCCACCGGCTCGTCCAGCAGGAGCAGCCGGGGCTCCATGGCCAGTGCCCGGCCCAGCTCGACCCGCTTCTGGATCCCGTACGGCAGCAGCCGCACGGGATGGCGCCGCCAGGCCTCGAGTTCGAGGAAGTCGATGATGTCCTCGACCTGGGCGCGGGCGGCCAGCTCCGCGCGCCTGGCCCGCCCGTACCAGAGCAGCGCGGGCAGGGCTCCATACCGGAAGTGGTGGTGGCGGCCGAGCATGAGGTTGTCCAGGACGGTCAGGTTGTGGAACAGCTCGACGTTCTGGAACGTCCTGGCCAGGCCCATGGCGGCGATCTCGTGCGGCCGTTTCGGCAGCAGGTCCTCGCCCAGGAACGTGACCCGGCCGCGCTGGGGCCGGTAGACCCCCGAGAGCACGTTGAAGATCGAGGTCTTGCCCGCGCCGTTCGGCCCGATGATCGCCAGCAGCTCGGCCTGCCGGACCTCGAACGAGACGCCGTCGACGGCCTTGACGCCGGCGAAGCTCAGGTGCACGTCCTCGAACGTCAGGAGAGCCATCGTTTCCTCCGCTTGTAGTGCTTGACCTCGCGGAAGGACCTGACGGCCCCCAGGTAGAACTCCTTGATGTCCTCGTCGGCGAGCAGTTCGCCGGACGGCTTGTCCATCACGACCTTGCCGGTCTCCATGACGTAGCCGTGGGAGGCGATGGACAGGGCCATCGTGGCGTTCTGCTCGACCAGCAGGACCGTGGTGCCCTGCCGGTTGATCTCGACGATGAGGTCACGCACCTGGGCGACCAGCGACGGCGCCAGGCCCAGGCTCGGCTCGTCCAGCAGCAGGTACTTCGGCCCGGCCATGAGGGCGCGGCCGACGGCCAGCATCTGCTGCTCGCCGCCCGACAGGTAGCCGGACACGCTCCTGCGCCGCTCCCGCAGCAGCGGGAACAGGCCGTAGACGCGGTCCAGGTGGGACTCGGCCGCCGTGTGGCCGCCGACCTTGAGGTTCTCCTCGACGGTCAGCTCGGCGAGGATGCGGCGGCCCTCCATCACCTGGCTGACCCCTCGCCGCACGATCTGGGCGGGTCTGAGGTGGTGGATGGGCTCGCCCTCCAGCGTCACGCTGCCCTTGGTGATCTCGCCGTCGTGCACGTCGAGCAGCCCGGACACGGCACGGAGCAAGGTCGTCTTGCCCGCGCCGTTCGCGCCGAGCAGCGCCACGATCGCCCCAGGCGGCACGCTGAGGCTCACGCCGCGCAGCACGAGCATCACGTCGTCGTAGACGACTTCGAGGTTGCGGACCTCCAGCACACCCGACTCCTCGGGATGGTGTGGCGTATGTCACTCCCTGATGAGCACAATGTCCACGCTTGCCCGGCGGCCGACAAGAGGGGCGGGCGAAATTTGATCGTGCTGCTGGTCCTAGGATTTCTCCTATGGCAATTTGCGAGCATCTTTCCCAGGCGGACGATCCGGCCGCGAAGACGCCGGAGGGCTGCGAGGAGTGCCTGGCCGTCGGGGGCCGCTGGGTGCACCTGCGGCGCTGCCTCGAGTGCGGCCACATCGGGTGCTGCGACTCCTCACCGGCCAAGCACGCCACCCAGCACTACCACGAGACGGGCCACCCGGTGATCCAGTCCTACGAACGCGGCGAAGACTGGCGCTGGTGCTTCGTCGACAGCGCGATGGGCTGAGCGGCGCGGCTCTTCCCGGCTAGCGCTCCAGGATCGCCTCCTCGAAGTCGAGCTGCGCCATCACGTCGCGCATCACCTCGTCGTCGAGGCGGCGTTCGTCGCGCAGCCGGACGAAGACCTGCCGCTCGGCCTGGAGCATGTCACGGCGCAGGCGGCGGTAAAGGGCACTGGGGGTCTCCGCGCCCCCCTGCCCCGTGCCGCCGCCCAGCCGTTCCCAGGCGCTCAGCGAGCGGCGCCAGGACTTCTCCCTGAGCTGGTCGATGACCTGCTTCTGGATCTCGTCGGGCTCGCCCTGCTCGGCGATGAGCCGCGTGAGCTCCTCCAGACCCGCCTCCAGCGCGGCCTGCTGGGCCGCCGCCTCGGCCAGGCGGTCTTCGTACTGCTCCTGCTCGCTCGACACGCGCAGCCGCCTGATCAGCGCGGGGAACGTGGTGCCCTGGATCAGCAGCGTGCCGATCACGGTCGTGAACGTCAGGAACAGCAGCATCGCGCGGTCCCGCGCGGGGATGTCCGGCGGGATGGCGAAGGCCGCCGCCAGCGACACCACGCCGCGCATGCCGGCCCAGCCGAGGATCACCGTCTGCGGGCCGGTGGGCACGTTGCTCCTGCGCAGGAGCTTCATCAGGCGCGTCACCACGAACAGCCACACGAACCGGCTGACGATCGTCACCGCCAGCACGGCGGCGGCGTAGCCCGCGACCGCCCACGGGTCGTAGCCGGAGATGCCCTGGATGACGGTCGTGAGCTGCAGCCCGATCAGGGCGAACACGACCGCTTCCAGGAAGAAGTCGGTGACCTTCCACACGGCGTCGGACACCAGCCGGGTGCCGAAGCCCTGCAGGTGCATGCGGTTGCCCAGATAGAGGCCGACGATCACGACCGCGATCACGCCCGAGGCATGCACGCTCTCCGCCGCGAGGTAGGTGGCGAACGGGATCAGCAGCATCAGCGTGTTCTCGACCAGGGAGTCGCGCGTGTGCCTGAACAGCCAGGCCATCACGAACGCCACCACCAGCCCGATCGCCACGCCGCCCGCCGCGGCGAGCGCGAAGTCGCCGAGGCCGTGCCACATGTCCAGAGTGCCGCCCAGCGCGGCCCCGACGGCGACCCGGTAGAGCGTCAGCGCCGTGGCGTCGTTGAACAGGCTCTCGCCGACCAGGATCGTCAGCGCCCTGCGCGGCAGGCCCAGCCGTCGGCCGACCGCGACGGCGGCCACGGCGTCGGGCGGCGCGATGATCGCGCCCAGCGCGAACGCCAGCGCGAGCGGAAGCTGCGGCAGCAGCAGGTGGACGACCAGCCCGACGGCGGCGGTGGTGAACAGCACGAGCCCGATCGACAGCAGGGCCACGGCCCGCCTGACGTCACGCAGGCGCAGGTAGGAGCTGTCGAACGCGGCGGAGTAGAGCAGCGGCGGCAGGAACACGTACAGCACGAGCTCGGGCTGCAGCGGCACCGCCGGCACCAGCGGCGACACCAGCAGGCCGGCGGCCACCAGCAGGAGGGGAGCGGGCCAGCCCTTGCGCCGGGCGACGGCCGCGACGCCGATGGCGCCGCCCGCCAGCAGCAGCAACTGCAGGCCCATGGTCGGGTTCACGGGAGGAGCGTACCTGGCCCCCGGACCCGGCGTGTCACCACTCCCTGCGGTCGCTCCGCTCGTGGTAGTCCGGCTGCTCGCCGGGCCGCAGGCGCTCGCCCGTGGAGAACATGGGGTCCACGACGTACGGGCGGGACAGCGCGTCGGGCTGCTGGTGCTCCTGGCGGCCCATGGACATCAGCGGGTCCACCGGATTCGGCGCGGGACTCTGCTGGTAGGCGGCGTAGTCGTCGCGGACGGGCTGCGGGGCGGGACGGCGCCGGCCCGCGCCCGGGATGCCGTGCATGGGGGTCCCCAGGCCCGCGGCGGCCGGAGCCTGCTGCTGCGGTGGTGGCGGCGGTTGCTGCTGCTGGTAGGCGTAGGGATCGGCCGGGTAGGGGTCGTTCTGGTACGGGTCGTTCTGATAAAGGTCGGGCCGGTGCTGCGGCGGCTGAGGAGGGGCCGGCTGGTGGGGCGCGGCCGCCTGGGAGGGGAAGCCGAGCGGGTCGGTGCTCAGCGGCGCCGGGCGGCGCTGGTCGCCGGGCATCTGGTAGACGGGCTCGTTGTCGATGTACTGGGGACCCATGAAGGGGTCGGCCTGGGCGGCGGGGCCGCCGTACTGCTGCGGCTCGGCGGCGTACTGCGGGCCGCTGTAGGCGTCACCGGTGTACTGCGGACCGCTGAGCGGGTCGCCGCCGTACTGCGGGCCACTGAGGGGATCGCCGGTGTACTGGGGCCCGCTGAAGGGGTCGCCGGTGTACTGCGGGCCGCTGAGCGGGTCGCCGGTGTAGCGCTGCTGCGGGGCCGTCGTCTCCACGTACTGGGGGCCGGTGAAGGGGGCCCGCTCGCCGTAGGCGTCCCTCGGAGCCTCGCCGTAGGCGTCCCTGGGCGCCTCGCCGTACGCCGGGGGCATGGTCTCCCTGGGGGCCGTGGTCTCGCCGTACGAGGCGACCAGCTTGTCCTGACGGGCCGGAGGGGCGCCCCTGGCCACGAGGACGTCGTTGGGCGACAGGGCGGCCGTGGGCCGTTCCTCGGGCTGGTGCTGCGGCGGCTGCTGGACGGGCGGGGTCGGCCGCTGGTACTGGCCGGTGCCGGGCATGACCTCGGTGCCCGGGTCGTGCGCGGGCACGGCGGGCTGCTCGCCCGTGGCCTCGGCGAAACCCTCGTCGAGAGTGTCGAGCAGGCGCCCGACGTCCTCCATCGGCATGCGGAAGCTCGCGGTGCACATCTCGCCGCGCCAGAGGCTCAGGACCAGCGTGCCCTCATGCCACGTGACGCGGAGACACCGCTCCTGACCTCGCGCATCGAAGAACACTTCGCCGAACGACGGCAACGGGACAACTTCCGACATGGCAGACATACTGCTTTAACCAGCCTTTTCCCGTCCACTCAACCCCGGAAAACCCTCTTGAACCGGCCTTCCCATCTACACCGGGAACCCCTTTGATCACTCTGCGTGAAGGTCTTCTCTGACCCGTCGGAGTCCCGACCGCCCAGTGTGCCACGGGTGCCGACGCGAGAGTCCGGGAACGCCGGGATGCATCTGGCCGATCACACCGCGTTCGGCACGGCGACCCTGGAATGCGGGTAGCGTTTACTGCCGTGCCGGACTCCCATCTCCCGTCTGCGGACGAACTACTCATGGTTGCGGTAAACGCTCTCGGAGGGAGCGAACGGCAGGGCCAGCTGACCATGGTCCAGGCCGTGCAACAGGCCATCGACGGTGAGGAACACCTGGCGGTCCAGGCCGGCACGGGCACCGGGAAGTCGCTGGCGTACCTGGTGCCGTCGATCCGCCACGCGATGGACAGCGACTCGCCCGTCGTGGTCTCCACGGCCACGATCGCGCTGCAGCGCCAGCTCGTCGACCGCGACCTGCCCCGGCTGGCCGAGACGCTGGGCAAGGAGCTGCCGCACGAGCCGACGTTCGCGATCCTGAAGGGCCGCCGCAACTATCTGTGCCGTTACAAGGCGACGGCGGGCTGGCCCGAGGAGGACGAGCAGGACCAGCTCTTCGACCCCCGCGAGGTGAGCGCGACCGGCCGCATGGTGCAGCGCATCCAGGAGTGGGCCGACGAGACCGAGACCGGCGACCGCGACGAGCTCGTGCCCGGGGTGAGCGAGCAGGCGTGGCGGCAGTTCTCCGTGAGCGCCCAGGAGTGCCTCGGGGCCGGCCGCTGCCCGAGCGGGGCCGAGTGCTTCGCCGAGATGGCCAGGGCGCGGGCGGGCGAGGTGGACGTCGTGGTGACCAACCACGCGCTGCTGGCCATCGACGCCATGGGCGACTTGCCGGTGCTGCCCGAGCACGAGGTCGTGGTCGTGGACGAGGCCCACGAGCTGGTCGACCGGGTGACCTCGGTGGTGACCGGCGAGCTGTCGGAGCTGACCGTGGCGCTGGCGGTGCGCCGGGTGGGCAGGCTGATCGAGCAGGCGATCGCCGATCAGCTCATGGAGGCGGGCGAGGACCTCAAGGCGCTGCTGGTCGCCGCGCCGCCCGGGCGCATCGACGAGCTGCCGCAGGTGCTCGGCCTGACGCTGGCGCTGGTGCGCGACTCGGCCGCGCGATGCGTCACGGCCATGGGGCCGCGCGGCGCCGACAAGGACGACCCCGACAAGGCGGGGCAGCGCAAGGCCGCGTTCTCGGTGCTGGACGAGGTGCACGACACGGCGGTGCGCATGCTGGAGGCGTACGGCCACGCCTCGGAGTCCGACCGCGCCGAGGTGGTCTGGCTCGACGGGGGCACCGACCGGCGCCCGCCCACGCTGCGGGTCGCGCCGCTGACGGTGAGCGGCATGCTGCGCGACAAGCTGTTCGGCGAGCGCACGGTGATCCTCACCTCCGCCACCCTGGCCCTGGGCGGCACGTTCGACGCGCTGGCCGCGCAGTGGGGGCTCGGCGACGGCAAGGGCTGGCAGGGCATCGACGTCGGCTCGCCGTTCGACCACCCCCGCGCGGGCATCCTGTACGTCGCCAAGCACCTCCCCCAGCCCGGCCGCGACGGGCTGCCGCAGCAGTACCTGGACGAGATCGTCGAGCTGATCGAGGCGGCCGGGGGGCGCACGCTGGGCCTGTTCTCCTCGATGCGCGCCGCCAAGGCCGCCACGGAGGCGCTGCGCGAGCGGCTGGACGTGCCGCTGCTGTGCCAGGGGGACGACTCGACGATGCTGCTGGTCAAGCAGTTCGCCGAGGACGAGCCCACGTGCCTGTTCGGCACGCTGTCGCTGTGGCAGGGCGTGGACGTGCCGGGGCCCTCGCTGCGGCTGGTCATCATCGACCGGGTGCCGTTCCCGCGCCCGGACGACCCGCTGACGTCGGCCCGGCAGCGCCACGTGGCGGCCAGGGGCGGCAACGGCTTCATGGCGGTCGCGGCCAACCACGCCGCCCTCCTCCTCGCCCAGGGCGCCGGCCGTCTCCTGCGCGCCCAGGACGACAAGGGCGTCATCGCCGTCCTGGACCCGCGGCTCGCCACGGCCCGCTACAGCGGCTTCCTCCTGGGTTCCCTACCCCCGTTCTGGCGCACCACCGACCCGGCCATCCCCAGGGCGGCCCTGAAGCGCCTCGCGTCCGAATCCCCCGCCTGACCGCGGGCGCCGGCGCCGGTGCGGCGAGCAGCCGTGCGGTGGGAAGGGGGGAAGCCCGGAGCCGGTCCGGCTTTTCGGCACCCAGCCGGTCAAGCATGCGCACCGTAACGGCGCTCAGCCGGTGAAGGGTCAGCGGCCGTTCCCTGGAAGGCCACCAGCCGAAGTACGGCGGGTGGCCTGCCCGTGCGCAGCCGTAAAAGACTTAAAAGGGGGTCAGGTCAGGACGCTTCGGGGAGAGCCCGTCGCCGGAGGAGACGCCGCGCAGGCGGCGGGACATCCAGGGGACGAGGTGCTCGCGGATCCATTGGGCGTCCTCGCGCCGCCGCGCCCGGGGATCGACCGTGCGGGACGGCCAGTCCTTGCGCCAGTCCTCGAACGGCACCCCCAGCACGTCCAGCACCCGCGCCGCCACCAGCCGGTGCCCGTCCTCGTTCATGTGCAGCCGGTCCGCGCTCCACGCCCGCCAGTCGCGCAGCCCCTGCATCGACCACTGATCCACCAGCCGGCACCCGTAGAGGTCGGCGATGGAGCGCACGTGCAGGTAGAAGACCGCGAAGCGGCCGCGCAGCCGCCGCATCAGCGGCGTGTCGCGCGGGTCCACCCCCGTGAACAGCAGCACGTCCGAGCCCCCGGCCCGCAGGTCGCGCACGGCGCGGGCGAGCTTCTTGGCCATCACGTCGGGGTCGGTGCCCGGTCTGAGCAGGTCGTTGCCCCCGGCGCAGAGGCTGACCAGGTCGGGGGCCATCTCGACGGCCACCGGCACCTGCTCGGCGACGATCTGGTCGAGCAGCTTCCCGCGCACGGCCAGGTTGGCGTAGCGGAAGCCGGGTGCGTCGGCGGCGAGCCGTTCGGCCACCCGGTCGGCCCAGCCACGGTAGTGACCGTTATGACCGGGGTCGTTCAGTCCTTCTGTGAAGCTGTCGCCGAGGGCGACGAAGGACTTGTAGTGCCTCATGAGGTGGTGTTCATCTCCGCGATAGCGTGCAGCGCAAGGACGTATGACTGTAGTCCGAAGCCCGCGATGGTGCCCGTCGCCACCCCGGCCACGACGGAGTTGTGGCGAAACTCTTCCCTGGCGGCCGGGTTGGAGATGTGAACCTCGACGAGCGGTGCCGTACGCATGGCGATCGCGTCGCGCAGGGCGTAGGAGTAGTGGGTGAAGGCGGCCGGGTTGAGCACGACCGGGATGCGGCCGTCGGCGGCCTCGTGGATCCAGCCGATCAGCTCGGCCTCGTCGTTGGTCTGGCGCACCTCGACGTGCTCGCCGAGCTTCCTGCCGGTGTCGCGGCAGAGCGTGGCGAGGTCCTCGAACGTCTCGGCGCCGTAGATGTCGGGCTCGCGGGTGCCGAGCCTGCCCAGGTTGGGCCCGTTGAGCACGAGGATCATGCGGAGATCTCCTTGTAGGCGGCTTCGAGCAGCTCTTCCGAGGGGCCTTCGAGCCGGCCCGGCTCGGCCAGGCCGTCGAGCACGACGAACCGCTGCTTGGCGCCGCGGTTCTTCTTGTCCAGCCGCATGTGGTCGCGCAGGGACTTCCAGGCGTCGGCGCGGTAGGCGGTGGGCAGGCCGACGCTCGTGAGGATGGATCTGGTGCGTTCGACCAGGTCGGCGCGGCCGGCGAGCTTCGACAGCTCGGCGGCGTAGACCATGCCGATGGCGACGGCCTCGCCGTGGCGGATGGCGTAGCGCTCTTCGCGTTCGATGGCGTGGGCGAGGGTGTGGCCGTAGTTGAGGATCTCGCGCAGGCCCGCCTCGCGCAGGTCGGCGCCCACGACGTCGGCCTTGACCTGGATCTTGCGCTCGATCAGCTCGCGGGTGTGGGGGCCGTCGGGCCTCGTGGCGGCCTCCGGGTCGGCCTCGACCAGCCTGAGGATCTCCGGGTCGGCGATGAAGCCGCCCTTGATGATCTCGGCCAGGCCGGCCACGTAGTCGCGCCTCGGCATGCTCGCCAGCGTGGACAGCTCGCACAGCACCCCGGCGGGCGGCAGGAACGTGCCCACGAGGTTCTTGCCCTCGGGCGTGTCGATGCCGTTCTTGCCGCCGACGGCCGCGTCGACCATGGCGAGCAGCGTCGTGGGCACGAGCACGACCTGTACGCCGCGCAACCACGTGCCCGCCACGAACCCCGCCAGGTCGGTCGTCGCGCCCCCGCCCACGCCCACCACGGCGTCGGAGCGGGTCACGCCGCTGCGGCCGAGCGCCGACCAGAGCCCGGCGGCCACCTCGACGGTCTTGGCCGCCTCGCCGTCGGGCACGGGCAGCTCGACGACCTCGTAGCCGGCCTCGCGCAGCACCTCGCCGACCGGGCCGGAGATCTCCGGCAGGGTCTCCGGGTGGATGACGGCGACCGTGCGCACGCCGGGCTTGAGCAGCGTGGTCAGCTCGGCCAGCACCCCGGTGCCGACCACCACGTCGTACGGGCTGTCACCGCGTACGTGGATCCTCGTGGCACTCATGCGGGCAGCCCCTCGATGATCTCGTCGGCGAGCTCCTCCGGCTCCCGCTTGTCCGTGACCACGGTCGCCACCGCCAGCCGCTCGTAGACCGGCCGCCGCTCCTCCATCAGCTTCTTCAGCTGGCTGCGCGGGTTGAGCACGAGCAGCGGCCGGGCCGAGGCGAGCCCCACCCGCTGGACCGCGTCCGCCAGCCCCACCTGCAGGTAGACGACGTGGTGGCCCGCCAGCAGCGCCTGCGTCTCCTCGTTGAGCACGGCGCCGCCGCCGAGCGACAGGATCCCGTCGTGCTCGGCCAGAGCGCGGCGCACGGCCTCGTGCTCCAGCTCGCGGAAGCGGGCCTCGCCGTCCTCGACGAAGATGTCGGAGACGGGCTTGCCGGCGACGGCCTCCACGTCGGCGTCGGTGTCGCGGAACCCGACGCCGAGCCGCTCGGCGAGCAACTGCCCGAGCGTCGTCTTACCGGACCCGGGGGGACCGATCAATACAACCCTGCTCATTTGGTCGCTCACCACTCCTCATTCGCTCCCTGCTCGTCGGTCGCTCATTTGATCACCATCGAAGACAGGTAGCCGGACAGGTTGCGGGCGACCTCCTCGACGGAGTCGCCACCGAACTTCTCGAGGGCCGCGTCGGCCAGCACCAGCGCGACCATGGCCTCGGCCACGATGCCGGCGGCCGGCACGGCGCACACGTCGGAGCGCTCGTGGTGGGCCTTGGCCGCCTCGCCGGTCTTGACGTCGATCGTGGCCAGCGCCCTGGGGACGGTGGAGATCGGCTTCATGGCGGCGCTGACGCGCAGGATCTCGCCGTTCGTCATGCCGCCCTCGACGCCGCCCGCGCGGTTGGTGATGCGGCGCACGCCGTCTTCGGCGGTGTATTCGATCTCGTCGTGGGCCTGGGAGCCGGGCCTGCGCGCGGTCTCGAAGCCGTCGCCGACCGCCACGCCCTTGATCGCCTGGATGCCCATGAGCGCGCCCGCGAGCCTGGAGTCGAGCCTGCGGTCCCAGTGGGTGTAGCTGCCCAGGCCGGGCGGCAGGCCGTACGCGAGGACCTCGACGACGCCGCCGAGCGTGTCGCCGTCCTTGTGGGCCTTGTCGATCACGGCGATCATGGCCGCGCTGCCCTCGGCGTCGGAGCAGCGCACCGGGTCCTCGTCGATCCTGGCCAGCTCGCCGGGGCCGGGCAGGGTTTCCGCCGGGCTCTTCGCGCCGCCGATCTCGGTGACGTGGCTGACGATGTCGACGCCCAGCGCCTGCTTGAGGAAGCGCCTGGCGACCTCGCCGAGCGCGACGCGGGCGGCCGTCTCGCGGGCGCTGGCCCGGTCGAGCACCTGCCTGGCGTCGTCGAACCCGTACTTCTGCATGCCCGCCAGGTCGGCGTGGCCGGGGCGCGGCCGGGACCGGGGCGCGTTGCGCGCGAGGCCCTCCAGCTCGGCCGGGTCGACCGGGTCGGCCGCCATGACCTTCTCCCACTTGGGCCACTCGGTGTTTCCGATCCGGATCGCGACCGGGCTGCCCATCGTGCGGCCGTGGCGGACGCCGCCCACGATCGTCACCTGGTCCTGCTCGAACTTCATCCGGGCACCCCGGCCATAACCGAGCCTGCGGCGGCGCAGGGCCTCGTCGATGGCGGCCGTGGTCACCTCCACCCCGGCCGGCAGGCCTTCGAGGATGGCGACGAGTTCGGGGCCGTGGGACTCTCCGGCGGTCAACCAGCGCAACATGCGTACAAGTCTTCCATGTGCTGCCTAGTGAGATGTCCCGCGTTCACCAGCCGAGACAGAGTGTCGTGAACGCGCCCAGCAGCATGAACGGCCCGAACGGGAACTGGGTGTGCCTCGTCCCGCGCCTGGACAGCAGGAGCGCCAGGCCGTAGAGGGCGCCGAGCAGCTGGCCGCCGAAGGCCGCGACGATCCACGCCTGCCAGCTCAGCGCCGCTGCGGCCATCCCGATGAGCCCGGCCAGCTTGACGTCCCCCAGGCCCATCGCCTCCGGCCTGATGAACCAGAGCAGCCCGTACACGGCCGTCAGCGCCACCCCGCCGGCCAGCGCCCTGGGCAGCTCCCCCGTCGGTGCCAGGGCCAGGGCCATGATCGGGTACGCCGGGAGCGTGATCGCGTCGGGCAGCAGGCTGGTACGCCAGTCGACGACCGCCAACGCGGTGCCGATGAGGGCGAAAGGCACGTACGGCAGCCCGAACCGCCAGGCGACCAACGCGGCCACGGCGGCGGTCACCAGCTCGACCCCCGGGCCGGGTCGCTGGATCACCGCGCCCAGATCGTAGTGGACCGGGCCCTCGTCGTAGGAGTCGGCCAGCCCGCGGATGTGGCGTCCGCAGATCAGCCCGGCGAGCGCCATGAGTGCGACCACGAGCCGACCTTAATGCGCCACCCCGCCCACGCGGGGCCGTATCAATCCACCTGCTACGGCTTTGCCGCGTGCCCGTCAACCCCCCGCGGACGGACGACGCGCGCCCGGCCATCGGCCCTCCGCGGGCGGACGACCCGCGCCCGGCACGGCAAACGCCATCGGCCCGCCTCGGCCGGACCGACCCCACGCCCGGCACGGCTCCGCCGATCGGCGCTCGGCCCCGCGGGGCGTACGTCATCAGCCCTTTCTGGAGAACCACCGGCGGCGCCGGACGGGCTCCACCTTGGCGACGGTCACACCGTCGAGCCGATCGACGGTCCCCGACTCGACGGCCGCCAGCGCCTCCAGCACCGCTCCCTCGATCACGAACTGCACCGGCCCCGCCACATCCACCACGACCGCCGCCGCCTTCTCCTGCACCGCAGCCCGGCACACCTGCAACGCCGTGGCCTGGATCGGCCGGGCGTCGGGCCGCCATCGGGCCAGCGCCTGGCTGCCGGTGAACGCGAGCACCGCCTCCCTGCCGTCCGCCCCGACGAGCTTGGGCAGCGCCATCTCGCTCTCCTTCTCCTGCCGCAGCCCGTGTGCGCCGACCTCGCTCTCGGTCAGCAGCGCCACGACGGGCACCAGCAGCCTGGCCCCGCTGAGGGCGTTCAGCACCTCGGCGGCGTCGGCGGTGCCGGCCTGATAGGAGGCCAGGGCGGCGGCCACGGCGGGTGCGGCGCCGCCGTCGTCGTCGGGATCGAGAGGTCGCGGGATGCTCGGCACAACCCCCGAGACTACCCGCGCCCGCCCCTGCCCCCGAGCCTGGCCCGCAGCGCCCGCACTCCGGCGGCGAGCACCGGGGGGACGGTGATCAGGATGGTCACCGCGTCACCGGGCCGCTCCCTCGCCGTGTCGAGCACCAGCCAGGCGACCAGCGGCATGAGCAGGCTCCAGGTCCGCACGTCCGACTCCAGCACCCATCTCAGGCACCGTACGGCGCCCACGCCCGGCCGGTGGCGGCCGGACCGGCTGTCCCACCGCCGCAGGGTCATCGCCAGCCACGGCGTCCCGCTGAGCACCTGTACGGCGAACCGTATCCTCGACCACCTGCCCGGGAGCGTCCGCAGTTCACCCAGCCACTCCTCCAACCAGCGGGCACGCCATTCGCGTGGAAGCAGGATCGCGCCCGCGGCGATGACGCCGAAGGATGCCTGCATGCCTTCCCGGCCGGGGAGGTTGGCGATGGCGAGCCGTTCGAGCTCTTGTTCGAGGTGGCCCAGACCGAGCCTGCCGGCGACCGGCGCGAAAATGTCCAGCGTCTGCTGCGCTGTCCGCCGGCGCTTCGCCTCGGGCAGCCAGCGCAGCGTCCGCAGGTTGTGCAGCCGATCTGCCAACTTGAGCATCAGCACGCGCTCGCCCGTCTCACTCGCCCAGATCACGGGCACTTGCCGGGGATCCCGCAACGCGGTCATGTCGCGCACCAAGCGCACGATCGGCTCGCCGAATTCGCGCACCAGTTCCCGCTCTGGGCAGTCGGTGTCCTCCAGCACGTCGTGCAGGAGGGCCGCGCACAGCACCTCGTGGTCCATGCCCAGCTCGGCCAGTATCGTGGCGACGGCGACCGGGTGGCTGATGTAGGGCTCGCCACTGCGCCGGCACTGACCGCGATGCCAGTGGGCGGCCGTCAGGTGGGCCTGTTCGACCATCCGCAGCCGCTCGCCGTTCAGCGTGTCACCGACGGCCTCCAACAGTGGCCGAAGCGAGCCGTTCATAACCCGCCCCCGGCCGGGCCCGGGCGGTTCAGCCAACCGGGCACCTGTTGCCTGCGTGACCGGTACGCCCGCGCGACGGCGTCACGCGCCTGCTCCGCGCCGTCCGCGGTGATCCGGTAGTAGCGGCGGCGCGGACGTCCCTCCGCGACGTGCGTCTCCGGGTCCTCCCATCGGCTCTCCACCCAGCCGATCTGCTCCAGTCTGGCCAGGATCGGGTAGACCGTGCCGCTCGGCAGCTCCGCCAGCTCGCACACCTCGAGCCCGTAGCGATCGTGCCCGGGATCACGGAGCAGGGCTCGGAGGACAGCCTGGGTCGGCATGGTCATCCGCAGGCTTCTCTTCATATCTCGTACTCTACATAGCCAGAACAAGGCCCACCCTCCCGCTCCGGCGACATGCTCGTACCCACCGACGATGCCGGTTCCGGCTGGTAGACAGGTGCGATGTGGATCGGACGCCTTCCCCTGGACGAGCAGCTCGCCGTCCTGCCGACCGTGCTCGGCGTTAACCCTGCGTTCGGCCTGGTGCTGCGGCCCAATCCCAGGCAGGCGCCCAGGCACGTGTACGAGGCCAAGGTGGCCCGGTGGACCGAGGAATGGCCCGAGCTCACCGCCCTCCCCTGGCCCTGAGCGCGAGCTCCCGCCCCTGCCCTGAGCCCGGGTTCCCCGGCCCCGCCTCGATCCCACGGGCCCCGATCCCACGGGCCCCGGCCCCCAGAGCCCTATGGCCGTCTATCCCAGGTCGGCGATGGCCGCCACCGGGCCGCCGCCCGAGGGACCCTGGTGGACGGCCGCCACCGAGACGAACACCGCCGGGTCGCCCGTGACCGAGGCCGCCACCCCGCCCACCGTCGCCTTGATCTGCCGGTGCCAGTGCACGTCCGAGTCGTCCAGCATGATGTTGCGCCGTCCGCGAACCCGTCCCGACGGGTCGGCCTCGCACTTCATGAACACGTTCACCAGCCGCCCCCCGAGGTCCGACGGGTGCGGGCGCTCCGGCAGCGGCAGCCCCGAGTCCCTGATGGCCTCCCAGATGCCGTCGGCGTCCAGGGCGTCCTTCATGACGCTGTGGCCGACGCGGTAGCGCCCGCCGATCCCCCGTACGTTCCCCACCAGGACGATCTGCGCCCGGTCCAGCTCCACCCCGGACGAGCACGAGGCCACGGACGAGTACAGCGACAGGTCCTTGTGGATCTGGTCGGCGCTCGGCATGTCGATCTCGCCGAGGGCGACGGCGATGCCGAGGGCGGTGGTCGAGTTGGACAGGTCCATGGAGGGGCCGGTCTCCTCGATGGCGGTGTCCTGGCCGCGGCTCTTGGCGTCGGTGATGGTGGCCAGGGTGAGCAGCGGCGTCTTGGTCTGTACGTAGTGGACGTCGCGCGGGTCGTCGATGCCGGCGATCTTCATGGCCTCGCGTACGCCCGCCGCGACCTTCTCCACCATGGCGGGCCTGCCGATGTCCTCGGGCAGGATCACCTCGCTCATCGCCACGCCCACCGACAGCCGCGGCTCGTCGGACGGGGGCGCGTCGGCCGTGGTGGCGAAGATGGTGGCGTGCGGGCTGAGCACGCCGTCCGTGCCGCCCGACCACACCAGCGGCACGCTCTCCGGCGCCGGATGCCCGTGCTCCGCCAGCACCTCGCGGAAGGCCCGGTCGGCGAGGATGCGCGTGTAGTCGTTCACGCCGCCGTTGCCCTCGGTCTTGCCGACGACGGCGAGCACCCGGCGCGCCTCGATCACCCCGTCGGCGATGAGCCGGGCGAGACCGGAGGCGTCGGTGACGCTCTCGATCGGCACCTTGCGTACTTCAATCGGGTCCGGCATATGACGCCCCTTCTCCGTTACCGGTCCTCCCCGCCCTCGCGACGCTATCCGAGCCGGTCAGCGGGGTTCATGGTCAATGTCTGCCCATGAAGCCCGCCGACGATGTCAAGGTGCGCTCAGCGCCACGGGCCGGGAGCACGTCGGACGCCGGGCGGTATGGTCGCCGGTGTGATTCGCGAAGCACACGTCAACGGGATCAAGCTCGTGTACCGGGAGGAAGGCGACCCCACCGCTCCCCCGCTCCTGCTCATCCACGGCCGGACCGCCAACCACAACGACTGGAACGGCATCACCCAGCACTTCGCGGCGCGCTACCACGTCATCGCCCCCGACCTGCGCGGGCACGGGGCCAGCGACTACCAGGGCCCGTACGAGGTTCCGGAGATGGCCGAGGACGTCGTCGCGCTGCTCGACCACCTGGGCATCGGGCGCGCCGCGCTGGTCGGGCACTCGCTCGGAGGCGTGGTGGCCTACCACGCGGCCATGAACCACCCGGACCGGGTCGAGCGGCTCGTGCTCGAGGACGCGCCGCCGCCACTCCCCTTCAAGAACCGCCCGCCGGTCGTCGAGGACGATTCGACCGGGTTCGACTGGCGCATGATGCACGACACGGAACGGCAGCTGGCCGGCCCCGATCCCGCCTGGCTGGAGGGGCTCGGCAAGATCACGGCGCCGACGCTGGTGTTGAGCGGCGGGGAGCAGAGCCCCGTCGGCGCCGGGGAGGTGGCGGCGCGGATCCCGGGGGCGCGGCTGGTCACGATCGACGTCGGGCACCTGATCCACACCACGGCCCGCAGCCGGTTCCTGCAGGCGGTGGACACCTTTCTGGACGGCTGACGGGCCGCATCTCATCACGCCGTAACCCTGGTGTCACGTATGCACGGCAGGGTAGGGGCGTGGTTGACATGCACGTACATCAGCGTCTGGGCAGACTGAGGCTGATGGCCCCCACGATCGGCCAGTGCGCGATCGGAGCCGCGATCGCCTGGCTCGTGGCCAAGAATCTGCTGGGCCACAGCCGCCCGTTCTTCGCGCCCATCGCCGTCGTGGTCTGCATCGGCGTGGCGCTGGGCCAGCGGCTGCGGCGGGTGGTGGAGCTGGTCGTCGGGGTCACCCTCGGCGTCGGCGTCGGCGACCTGCTGGTGTCGCGGATCGGTTCGGGCGCCTGGCAGATCGCGCTGGTGGTGGCGCTGGCGATGGCCGTGGCGGTGCTGCTCGACAGCGGTTCGCTGATCGTCCTCCAGGCGGGTTCGTCGGCCGTGCTCGTCGCCACGCTCCTGCCGCCGAGCGGCAGCGGCGGGTTCGACAGGATGGTCGACGCCCTGGTCGGCGGGCTCATGGGGCTCGCGGCCGTCGCCCTGCTGCCCACCAGCCCGGCGGCGCTGGCGAGGAGGCACGCGAAGGGGACGTTCGGCGCGCTGGCCGACGCGATGCGGCAGATCGCCGAGGCCATCGAGAACCGCGACGCGCGCGTGGCCTCCGACGCGCTGGAGGAGGCGCGCGGCAGCCACAAGAACGTGGAGGAGTTCAGGCAGGCGCTGGAGACGAGCAGGGAGATCGCCACCATCTCGCCGCTCCACCGCCACCGCCGACCCTTCCTGGACGGGTACGAGCAGGCGGCCGTGCCACTCGATCACGCGCTCAGAAACGCCAGGGTGCTGGCCAGGCGGGCCATCGTGGCACTCGACGGCCCCGGCGCCCTCCCACCCCGGCTGCCGCGCGAGCTGCGCGACCTGGCCGACGCGACACTCATGCTGCGGGACGACCTCGCCGCCGGACGCTCGCCGGAAAGGGCGCGCCGGGCGATCCTGTCGGTGGCCTCGCGGCAGGGCGCGGAGCGGTGGGGCTTCTCGGCGGACGTCATGACCGCCCAGCTCAGGTCCATCATCGTGGACCTCCTCCAGGCGACCGGCATCGATCGGGACGAGGCGGTCGCGACCCTGCCGCCGCTGGACGTCCACCCCGACGACCCGTCAACCGACTCGCCCGACCCCGACGCGGAGAGCGATCCCCCAAGCTCCGAAAAATCCCCACAACGCCCGACGAAAAGGACGTAGCTGGGGCAAACGTGACCTCAATGTCATAGAGATCCGCCTTAAGGTAGAGGGGTGCGAACCAGGCTCAGCGATCATGTGAAGGAACGACTGGGCACGTTCGGCCTGATGGCGCCCTCCATCGCGCAGTGCGCGGTGGGCGCCGCATTGGCCTGGATCATCGCCATGGAGCTGCTCGGCCACCCCCGCCCGTTCTTCGCGCCGATCTCGGTGCTGATCTGCGTGGGCGTCGGGCTGGGGCAGCGGCTGCGCAGGGTGGCCGAGCTGGTGATCGGCGTCAGCCTCGGGGTGGGCATCGGCGACCTGCTGGTGTCCTGGATCGGCTCGGGCGCCTGGCAGCTCGCGCTCGTGGTGGCGCTGGCGATGGCCGTCGCGGTGCTGCTGAACAGCGGGGCGCTGTTCGTCGCGCAGGCCGGGTCGTCGGCCGTGCTGGTGGCCACCCTGGTGCCCGGCGACGGGGCCGGCGGGCTGGACCGGATGGCCGACGCGCTCACCGGGGGCATCGTCGGGGTCATGGCGGTCGCGCTGCTGCCCGCCAGCCCGTTCACGATCGCGGCCAAGCACCTGTCCGGGGTGCTCGACGCGCTGTCCACGGTGCTGGAACGAGCGGCGGAGGCGATCGAGAAGCGGGACGTGGAGCTGGCGGCGGAGGCGCTGGAGGAGGCGCGGAACACGCAGGAGGCGGTGGAGGAGTTCGAGCACGCGCTGGAGACCGCCAAGGAGATCACGATGCTCTCGCCCCTGCACTGGCACCGGAAGGCCAGGCTGGCGCGCTACGAGACGGCCGCCGTACCGGTGGATCTGGCGCTGCGGAACGCCCGGGTGCTGAGCAGGCGTACCCTCGCCTCGCTCGGGGAGGCCAGCCCGCCGCCCACCGCCCTGGCGGAGGCCCTGCGCGAGGTCTCGGAGGCGGCGCTGCTGCTGCAGCTGGAGCTCGGCGCCGGCCGGGAGCCGACGCTGGCGCGCCAGGCGCTGCTGGCGGTGGCGGCCCGGGAGCGGCCCGACGGGCTCGGCTTCTCGGCGCACGTGATCATCGCGCAGCTGCGTTCGGTGGTCGTGGACCTGCTGCAGGCGACCGGGATGGAGCACGAGGCGGCCACGGACACGCTCACCCCGTTGGACGAGCCCCACGACGAGACCAGCCGCCGCTGACCCGGGGCAGGCTGCCGGTCAGGGCCGGGTCGTGAACGTTCGCAGGACGTCGGCGATCTCATCGACCTCGGTGAGCTTGCCGGCCGCGACGGCGACGACGAAGTCATAGGCATCGTCGTCGGCCGGATCGAGCTCGATCCCGTTCTTCGCGAGAAAGACATACGTCGTCAGCCAACCCGCTCGTTTGTTGCCATCCACGAGAGGGTGGTTGGTGACGATCGAATGGAGCAGGGCCGCGGCTTTCACGAACGGATCGGGATAGGCGTCCTGGCCGAACAGGGAAGTCGCCGGCCGGAGCAGCGCCGCCTCCAGAAGCCCGAGGTCACGCACCTGGATGGCGCCGCCCACGGCAGCGCGGGCAATGCGCAGCCCCTGCTCGAGGGTGACGTAACGGGTC
The DNA here is from genome assembly GCF_040680035.1 of Nonomuraea sp. NPDC052116. Lineage (NCBI taxonomy): Bacteria > Bacillati > Actinomycetota > Actinomycetes > Streptosporangiales > Streptosporangiaceae > Nonomuraea > Nonomuraea sp. NPDC052116. The sequence continues at coordinate 366,996 of NZ_JBFAWA010000001.1, forward strand.
ACTCCCCCAGCCTCCGCAACAGATCGGCGAAGCGCCGGGCGCCCTTCTCCGCGAGCGCGTCGGTGAGCTCGTCGTCGGAGACGTGCTCGAGGTAATAGTCGATCGCGTGCAGAGCCACCTGCTGCATGCTGCGCCCCTCGAACTCGGCGCGCTTGCGGAGGGCCTCGGTCTGCTCGTCGGTCAGGCGAAGGGTCATAGCCATGCCCTCATCGTAGGTCGAGGGCGGTATCACGGCGATACCACTACAGTCAGTTTACCATTCGCTACTCTCCGTTTTACTTGAACGCGGGAGGCTCAGCGGGGGACGAGGTGGAAGAACGAGCCGTCCCTGGGGCCGAGGTCGTGGTGGGAGATCTCGTCCAGCCGGGCCGCCGCCTCCTCCGGGAGGTCGAGGTCGAACGCCGCCAGGTTCTCCCGCAGTTGCTCCACCGATCGCGGGCCGATCAGCACCGAGGCCACCCCGGGCCGCCGCGCCACCCAGGCCAGGGCCACCGCTGCCGGTGCGGCGCCGAGTTCGGCCGCGACCTTGACGAGTTCGTCGGCGATGTCCAGATTGCGGTCGTTGAGCAGCGAGCGGGCCCAACGGTTCGCGCCGGGAAGGGAGTGGCCGAGCAGCCTGCCCATGCGGCTGTCGGGGTCGGGGGCCTCGCCGTGCCGGTAGCGGCCGGTCAGCACGCCGCCGCCGAGCGTCCCGTACACGACGGCGCCGATCCCGTGACGCTCGCACGCGGGCAGGATCTCCGCCTCGATCACCCGCTGGATGAGCGAGTACTGCGGCTGCAGGCTCACGAACGGCGTGCCGCCCACGCGGGCGGCGGCCCACTGCGACTCGACGAGCTGGGTCGCGGTGAAGTTGGAGCAGCCGAGGTAGCGGACCTTGCCCGCCCTGACGAACCCGTCCAGCGTGGCCATCGTCTCCTCGATCGGCGTCGCCGGGTCCCACTGGTGGCACTGGTAGAGGTCCACATAGTCGGTGCCGAGCCGGCGCAGGCTGGCGTCGAGGGCTCTGGTGAGGTGGCGCCGCGACAGGCCGCGCCCTTCCGTACCCACCGGCATGGCGCCCTTGGTGGCCAGCACGACCCACTCGCGCCTGCCCTTCAGCGCACGGCCGACGATCTCCTCGGTCTCGCCCCGGTGGTACAGGTCGGCGGTGTCGATGAAGTTGCCGCCCGCGTCGAGGAACGCGTCGATGATCCGGCCCGCCTCGGCCTCGTCGCTGGCGGCCAGGCCGTACTCGGTGCCGAAGTTCATGGTGCCCAGGCAGGCCCTGGAGACGCGCAGGCCGGAACGGCCGAGATTCAGGTAGTCCAAGGGAATCCCCCTAGAATCGGAATGGTTGTTCCGGATGTTGACCATACGGAACAACGGTTCCGGTTGTCAACGAGGAAGGGGCTCTCTGTGATGCGTGCGGACGCGCGACGCAATCGCGCCCGGGTGCTGGAGGCCGCCGAAGTGGTGCTGGCCAGGGACGGGCTGTCCGCGTCGATGCGCGAGATCGCCTCGCTGGCCGGGGTGGGGGTGGGGACGATCTACCGCCAGTTCCCCACCAAGGAGGACCTCTACCAGGCGATCGTCGTCGACCGGATGGCGCGGCTGGCCGCGCTGGCCGACGAACTGGCCACGGCCCCGGACGCCGGGGAGGCGTTCTTCGAGTACTTCACGATGATCGTGGAGGATTCGACCGTCAAGAAGGTGCTCGTGGACGCCCTGGCGGCGGCGGGGATCGACGCCAAGGCCGGGATGCCGGACATCCGGGGGGCCATCGAGACGCTGCTGGTGCGGGCGCAGGGCGCCGGGGCGGTGCGGGGGGATGTGGGGATGGCGGAGTTGCTGGCGTTGTTGAGCGCCACGTGTCTGGCGGCGCAGCACAACGGGTGGGACGAGGGCCTGCGGACGAGGACCCTCGCCATCGTCTTCGACGGCCTCCGCCCTTCGCCCCCGACCCGATGACTCCCGTCAGGTGGAGAGGCGTTTGAGGCGGGTCACGGCCTCGTCGATGACCTCGTCCTTCTTGCAGAACGCGAACCGGACGAAGTGCCGCCCCCGATCGGCGTGGTCGTAGAAGACCTGGGTCGGGATGGCCACCACGCCGGCCAGGTCCGGCAGGCGGCGGGTGAGTTCGAGGCCGTCGGTGAAGCCCAGGGGGCGGATGTCGGTCTGGACGAAGTACGTGCCGGAGGGCCGCAGGACGGAGAAGCCGGCGGCCGCGAGGCCCTCCATGAGGCGGTCGCGCTTGTCCTGGAGGCCGGCGCGCAGCGCGGACACCCACTCGAGCTCGTGCCGCAGCCCGTACGCCACCGCCATCTGCCACGGCGCGCTCGACGTGAACGTGAGGAACTGCTTGACCGTCTGCACTGCCGTGACCAGGGCGGGAGGGGCGCAGATCCAGCCGGTCTTCCAGCCGGTGACCGAGAACGTCTTGCCCGCGGACGAGATCATCACCGTGCGCTCGCGCATGCCGGGCAGCGTGGCCAGCGGGATGTGCTCGACCCCGTCGAACGTCAGGTGCTCGTACACCTCGTCGGTCACCGCGATCAGCCCGCGCTCCTGGCAGAGCTCGGCGATGACCTCGAGCTCGGCGCGGGTGAAGACGGTGCCGGTGGGGTTGTGCGGCGAGTTGACGAGGATGACGCGGGTGCGCGGGGTGACGGCGGCGCGCAGCTCGTCGGGGTCGAACGTGAAGCGCCCGTCCACCGGGCGCATCGTGACGGCGACCAGGCGGGCCTGGGCGAGCGCGATCGAGGCCGCGTACGAGTCGTAGTACGGCTCGAAGGCGATCACCTCGTCCCCCGGCTCGCAGAGGGCGAGCACGGCCGACGCGATGGCCTCGGTGGCCCCCACCGTGACCAGGATCTCGCCCGCCGGATCGTAGGAGAGGTCGTAGTGGGCGGAGCGGTGTTCCGAGATCGCCCGGCGCAGCTCCAGGACCCCCGGACCCGGCGGGTACTGGTTGGCGCCCGAGGTGATCGCCTGGACCGCGCGGTCGAGCATGGCCGCGGGCCCGTCGGTGTCGGGGAATCCCTGGCCGAGGTTGATGGATCCGGTCTCGGCGGCGAGCGCGCTCATCTCCGCGAAAATCGTCGTGCCGAAGGCGCGCATCCTGGCAACAAGTGGTTCGGTCACGGCACTTAGGCTATGCCCGGCGGGAAAGCCGCCCATCATTCCGCCCCCTGATGTCGCGAAGGGCATGGGCGGTTCGCCGCGCCTTGTCGGTAGTCTCGTCCCGTGATCATTCGGGTCGTGCTAGCCCTCGCTTTAATGACGCCCCCTGTCATGACCCCGTCGGACGCCGGCCCGAGCGCCTGCCCGGTCGCCATGCCACCCCGTACGACGTGCGGTTTTCTCGAGGTCCCCGAGCGCAGGGACGCGCCGGAGCGGAAGATCAAGGTGGGGTACGCGGTCCACGCCTCCACAGCCAAGGACCGCAAGTCCGACCCCGTGGTGTACATGAGCGGGGGCCCGGGGTCGGCGTCCATGCAGCTGACGGGGTTCCTGAGCCAGATGTTCCCCGATCGCGACGTGGTGACGATCGAGCAGCGCGGCAGCAAGTACTCCGAGCCGGTCCTGGGGTGCCCCGAGACGGCCGAGGCGCTGCTCGGGCAGCTCAGGCGGCCCCCCGCCGACGTCGGCGCGGCGGCCGTCCGCTGCCGTAAGAGGCTCCAGGAGCAGGGTGTCGACCTGCGCGGATACAACACGAAGGAGATCGCGGCCGACGTGGTCGCGTTACGGGAGAAGCTCGGGTACGACTCCTGGAACCTGTTCGGCGTCAGCTACTCCACCAGGGTCATGATGGACGTGGCCGCCGCGGACCCGAAGGGTGTGCGGTCGGTGGTGCTGGACTCGTACCTGCCGGAGAGCGTCAACTGGTACGACGACGCCGACCGCAACCTGGCCGACACGGCGGCGCGGCTGAACATGAAGGACGCGTTCGAGGCCATGACGGCCCGGCTGAACGCCACGCCCGCGCAGGTGACGACGACCGACCCGCTGCTCGGCAAGGCGTTCGAGGCGCGGATCAGCGGTGACGACGTGGCCACGATCATGGCGGAGGCGCTGCACGAGGCGGACTTCGCGGCGGTCGCGCCCGCCATGGTCGGCGCGCTCGCGAAGGGCCACGACGAGCTGCTGCGGGCGCTGGCCGACGCGGTGGGCGAGGGGCTGGTGTCGCACGAGTTCGGGCTGTATCACGCGGTGCAGTGCCAGGACGAGGTCCCGTTCAACGCATACACCACCAAATCACGACTTTTCACCGTAAATGGGGACAAGGCGGTGTGTGATGCGTGGCAGCTCCCCAAGTCCAAGCCCGTCAACGCCACCACCAAGGCCCCCGTGTACGTGGTGGGCGGCCAGTACGACCCCACCACCCCCACCAGGACCACCAAGCCCGCCACCGAGGCCCTCCCCGGCGCCCGCTTCGAGGAGTTCCCCCGCGCCTCCCACGCCGTCTTCCTGACCAGCCCCTGCGCCCGCCGCAAGATCGTGGAGTTCCTCGATGCACCGGCCGGCGGCACGGCCTCGCCGTGCGTCGACGACGCCGCCGGGCAGCCGGGCGACCTGCACGTGACCGCCGCCCCGTACCAGATCTCGAAGTCGCCCTGGCTGGCCGCGCCCTTCGCGCTGTTCGCCCTCGTCTCCCTGATCCAGCTGGTCGCGGGCGCGCTGAGGGGCCGGGCGCTGGCGGCGTTCGGCGGGCTGGCCGGCGTGGCCTTCGCCGGGCTGGCCGGGCAGTCGGTGTACGCCCTGGTCACCCGGAACGAGACCGCGCTCGCCGTCGGCGTGCCCGGCACGGCCGTCCTCTACACCTGGATCGCCGCCGCCTCGGCCGCGCTGACCGCCGCCGCGCTCCTGCGTGACCGGCGCTGGCCGCAGATCGCGGCGGCCGCCGTCGGCGCCGGATTCCTCGTATGGTGGTTGACCTGGTTCCTGTGACGCGCATCCGTGAGCTCGACGCCCTCCGCGGTTTCGCGGTGGGCGGCATCATGCTGGTCAACACCTGGCAGCACACCGCCAAGGACCCGCGCAACGGCGTCGACTGGGTCGTCGAGGCGCTGTTCCAGAGCCGGTTCTACCCGATCTTCTCGCTGCTGTTCGGCATCAGCTTCATGCTGTTCCTGCGCGGCAACAGCCGCTGGGCGCTGCTGAGCAGGCTGTTCTGGCTGTTCTGCCTCGGGATGGTCCAGCACACGTTCTACGAGGGCGAGGTGCTGACCGACTACGCCGTCTTCGGCGCGGCGGTGCTGCTGCCGGCCTCGTTCCTGATCGGCGGCCTGCCGGTGCTGGTGCTCGGGGTGGCGGTGCTGACGTGGGGGCTCCAGGGGGATGGCGGGGCGATGCTGATCCCCGGCCTGTTCCTGATCGGCATGGGGCTGTGGCGGCTGAGCCCGTCCAGGTCGCTGCTGCTGCCCTCGTTCGCGGTCACCGCGCTGGCCGGCGCGCTGCTGACGGCCGCCTGGGCGAGCCAAGGCGGGTGGATCCTCTACAGCACGGCGGCGCTGGCGGGCGCGGCGGCGTACTCGCTGGGGCTGCTGCTGGCGCTGCGGCCGTGGTTGTCGGCGGTACTGGAGCCGCTGGGCAGGATGGCGCTGACGAACTACGTCACGGGCACCGTCGTGATCGTCCTGGCCACCCCGATGCTGGACACCGACCCGACGCGCTGGTCGGTGGTGGCGCTGGCGGCGGTGACCGTGGCGGCGCAGGTGCTGTTCAGCAGGTGGTGGCAGGCCAGGTTCAGGTACGGGCCTCTTGAGTGGATCTGGCGGTGCCTGACCTGGTTTCGAGTGGTACCCAACCGGTTAGAGTCGGGCCGTGACCGAAATCGCCCTCTGCCAGATCCCGGTGTCTCCTGACCCGGCCACGAACCTGAAACGTGCCCGGGAGGCGCTCGCCAGGGCCGAGGGGGCCGACTTGGCGATCTTCCCCGAGGCCACGCTCACCCGCTACGGGCGGCGCATCACGGACCTGGCCGAGCCGCTGGACGGGCCGTTCGTGTCGGGCCTGGCGGAGGCGGCCAGGAAGCACGGGCTGGCGGTGATCGCCGGGGTCTTCGAGCCGGGCGACGACCGCGTGCACAACACGGCCGTGGCCATCGACGCGCAGGGGGCGGTGCGGGCGGCGTACCGGAAGATCCACCTGTTCGACTCGTTCGGCGCGAAGGAGTCCGACCTGGTCGCGCCCGGCGCGGAGCCGACCGTGGTGGAGCTCGCGGGGCTCAGGGTCGGCCTCGTCACCTGCTACGACGTGCGTTTCCCCGAGCTGGCCAGGGCGCTCGTGGACAAGGGCGCCGAGCTGTTCGCGGTGATCGCCGCGTGGGGCTCCGGGCCGCTCAAGGAGGACCACTGGGTCACCCTGGTCAGGGCCCGGGCGCTGGAGAACACGATGTGGACGGCCGCCGTCGGCCAGGCGCCCAACCCGGCCGAGTCGTCCGACGGCTACGGGGTGGGCCGCAGCATGCTGGTCGATCCGCTGGGCGTGATCCGCGCCGACCTCGGCACCGCGCCCGGCGTGCAGACCGTGCGGGTGGATCACGAATGGACAACAGCGGCCAGGGCGACCCTGCCGTGCCTCCAACACCGGGTTCTCTGAGGTTCAACCGATCGTAAAGTAGTACCGTGAGCGGAACGCAGATGCAGAAGGTTGTCCCGCCGCGTCTGCTCGTGCCATACCTGTCGGGCAAACGCACGGTGATCTCGGGTTACGTCTACCGCGTGCAGGACTGCGTCAGGCTGACCACGCCTGAGTCGCTCTACCACGGGCTCGACCTGTCCTTCGACGGGTCGGAGCTGTTCGGCGAGGTGCCCGAGCTCTACGTGATGCGCTGGTACGCGCGCGACGTCGACACGTACGCGGTGCCGTACGGGCCCCACATGGGTGGCGACTGGAGCGACGCGCCGCCCTTCGCCGGCAACGGTTTCACAACATCGTCGGATCACGTGGTGCCGCAGTTCCACACCGTTCCGATGCCGATCCCGGCCGGGACGGAGATCGTCCACGTCACCGCCGACGGCGAGCGGCCCTTCGCCGAGTACGACGGCCTGACTTGGCGGCCCGCGGCATGAGCGAGCGTAGCGAGCGACCCGTCAAACACAGCCGATTCTCGCTCAGGCGACCGACGAAGGAGGGCGCATGAGCGATGAGGAGATCATGCCGGTGGCGTCCGGCTTCGTGGCACGCTTCGACGGTCGCACGCTGCCCGCCGCCCTGGGCCCCGACAACGACCAGGTGGTGCTGTTCAGCGAGGTCGAGCTGGACGGGTTCGATCCCGCGTCGGGCTACTGGCGCCGGGTGGTGGCCAGGTCGCAGGTGGAGTGGCTCGTGCTGATCCGCACGGTGGGGGCGTTCGGCGGCGAGCCGTGCATCGTGATCGACGAGGACGACGACGGGCTGCACATCGCCTACACGGGGCACAGCGGGATGAAGGCGGAGGCGCTGGGCTACTGGCTGGTCGACCACGGCGCCTACGAGGTCGTGGTGCCCCGCGAGGAGGTCTTCTCGATCCGCGTCGAACGGATTCCGGTCCCCTAGTCAACCGGCCGCCGTTCCGGGTGTCTCTAAGACGTGACCGAAACAGCGACCATGGCGCAGCCGTCGTTCGCAGACCTGTTCGCGGCCCAGTACCACTCCCTGGTACGCCTGGCCGGGCTGCTCGGCGCGGACGACCCTGAGGACATCGCCCAGGAGGCGTTCGCCCGGCTGCACACCAGGCGGTTGCGCGACGACGGGGCCGCCCTGGCCTACCTGCGCTCCACCGTCTGCAACCTGACGCGCAACCGCCTGCGCCACCTCAGCCTCGTACGACTGCGCCGCCCCGACCCTCCTGAACCGGCGCGCAGCAGCGAGCACGCCGTGCTCGTCTCCGAGGAGCACCGCGAGCTGCTGGCCGCCGTGGACCGGCTGCCGCGCCGCCAGCGTGAGGCGCTCGTCCTGCGCTACTGGCTGGACCTGTCGGAACGCGAGATCGCCGACGCCATGGGCGTCTCGCCCGGATCGGTGAAAACGCACGCGAGCCGGGCCCTGGCGGCCCTGGGCAAGGCGCTGAAGGAGGAGGACGCGTGAACGACCTGGAAGAGCGCCTTCGAGCCGCGTTCGACGCCCGCGCCCGGGCCTACGAGCCCGACCCGCACGCCTGGGCGCGCATCATGGAGCGCCGGCCGCGGCGGCGGCCGGCCCGGTGGCTGCTGGCCGCGCTGCCGGTGGCGCTGCTGACCGTGTTCGTTCCTGCGCTGCTCAACGGGGGCCTGGGCAGGAACACCGCGATCGACCCGACCGGGATCTACCAGCAGCTCATGAAGGAGCGCACGCCCCTGGGCAAGGAGACGTCCGTCGACAACCCCTCCGAGGGCAAGCCGCTGCGGATCTGGTTCGCCAAGGCGAAGCTCGGCTATCCCGAGCTCTGCGTCATCGTGGAGCGGGCCGCCGCCGAGCCGTACGGGAAATGCTCGGATCTCTATCAGGGGGATTTCTCGGACGCCTGGTTCGTGGGCAGCACCCTGCGGGACGGGGCGGCCACCGCGATGGACTGGGGTGTGGCACGCCACGACGTGGGCGCGGTCACGGGTGTCACGGAGGACGGGAAGGAGTTCGCCGGCACGCTGCGGAGCCTGGACGGAGCGCCGTACCGGATCTGGACCGTGACCTATCCGGCTCAGGAGACGCTGTCCAAGGTGGAGATCGCCGACGTCAAGGGCAGAAACGTCGGCTGGAGACCTCGCGCCATGATATCTCCACCGACCCAGCCCGCCCTGGGCGCGTCCATGGAGCTGCCCGAGGGTGTCTCGGTGCGGCCGGTCCGGTCGAAGCAGGGGCAGGAGCTCACCTGGACGCGGGCCGGCGCGTATGTCTTCAGCCTGACGGTCCCCCCGCGGTTCGGGCTCACGCAGACGATCTCGCATTCCGGCGTGATCGTCGGCGTCACGCGCAAGGACGTCGCCAGGATCGAGGTCTCGGTCAACGACGGAGGCACGATGACCATGGAGACCAGACCCGATCCGTGGAACCTGGGAGTGGCGCTGTTCGCCGGACCGTCGCCGGCTGATACCCGCGAGAACGGCTATCGCGTGATCGCCTATGACGCGTCAGGCCAGCAGATCCACGTGGACATGGTGGGAGGGACCGACGATGACCCCCGCCAGGTGGTCGGCGAGGTGATGACCATCCCGGGCACCGAGAACTCCGGCCGTCCGATGCGCGTCTGGTTCAGCGGGGACAACAAGTTCTGCTACTTCGGAGGCGTCGTGCCGGACGACTGGAGCTCCTCCAGCACCTGCGTGGAGAGCTTCCGGGAGGGCTCCTTCGGTTACGAGGAGACGACCAGCTACCTGCCCGAACCCGGCGTCGTCAGCTACTACGGCCCGGCCGGCGAGGACTGGGAGTCGGTCGACGCGGTGCTCTTCGACGGCCGGCAGATCCGCGGCTCGTTCCTGCGTGGCACCGGCGCCCCGCGCCCGGTCTGGCACGTCAACGTCCCGCTCGGAACCGAGGTCGGGGGCTTCCTCATGAAGCTGAAGGACAAGCCGGTCAAGCAGGTCCCGATATACGCCAAGGACTGCGACGGGCGAGCCGCGAGGTCCGACGCCACCCGCCACACGCTCCCCGCGGGCGTCACCACTCTCCTCGCCCCGAACTGCGTGGCCTTCTGGGAGCTCGGCGAGGTGGTGCCGTCAGTGCCCGGGCCGCTGCCGGGCGGAAAGCTGAGCGACCTGCTGGACGAGGAGCGGCCGGCCCGGTGGATCGACGGATACAAGTCCTGGTACGGCTACGCCCTCGCCGGCACCGTCAAGGTCGAGGCCACGATGAAGAACGGCATCACCGCCACGGCCGACGCGGCCCCCGATCCATGGGGACAGGGAGTGGCGCTGTTCGCCGCCCCGAAACCCACGGCCAAGGAGTTCACCGGCTCGAACGTCGTCCTGAAGGGTTACGACGCCGACGGCAAGGAACTGTGGCGGAAGGGTCTTCCTCCCTCCTAGCCGAGACCGTCTCCGACGCCGAGGTTGCGGAAGCGGGCCCGGCGGGCCGCGAAACGGTCCGCCGGGCTCAGCTCCAGCAGCCGGGCGATCTCGTACTCCAGCGCCCGCCCCACCCGCTCGCAGAACTGCCGCGGCTCGTACGCGGCGTCCGGCACCTCCGGGACGACCCGGTCCACGATGCCGTCGCGGCGCAGGTCGGTGGCGCGGATGTGCTGGGCCTGGGCGATCTCGGGCGCGAAGTCCACCGAGCGGTAGAGGATGGCCGAGGCGCCCTCCGGCGGCAGCGGCGACAGCCAGGCGTGCTGGGCGCAGAGCACCCGGTCGGCGGGCAGCAGCGCCAGCGCCGCCCCGCCCGCCCCCTCGCCGAGCAGCAGGCACACGGTCGGCGCGTCGAGCATGACCAGCTCGGCCAGGCAGCGGGCGATCTCGGCGGCCAGCCCGCCCTCCTCGGCCGCCTTCGACAGGTCGGCGCCCGCCGTGTCGATGACGGTGATCAGGGGCAGGCCCAGCTCGGCCGCCAGCCGCATGCCCCGCCGGGCCACCCTGAGCCCGGCCGGGCCGAGGGGCGAGTTGGTCCGCTGGACCCGCCGGTCCTGGCCGAGCACCACCGCCGGCGCCGTGCCGAACCTGGCCAGCGCGAGCAGCAGCCCCGGCTCGTTCTCACCCTCCCCGCTGCCGCTGAGCGGGGTCACGTCGGTGGCGGCGAGCTTGAGCAGCGTACGCACGCCGGGCCGGTCGTCGCGGCGCGAGCGGGTGATCGCCTCCCACGCTTCCACGGGCCGCAGGTCCTCCTCCGGAGGAGTGCCCGCCTCCACCCGCGTCCTGTCGTCGGCGAGCACGCCGAGCGCCCTGATCGCGATCTCCCGCGCCTCCTCGGCCGGGACCACCGCGTCGATCAGGCCCTTGCGGTGGAGGTTCTCGGCGACCTGCACGCCTTCGGGGAACGGGTAGCCGTGCAGCGACTCGAACACCCGCGGCCCCATGAACCCGATCAGCGCACCCGGCTCGGCCGCCGTGACGTGCCCCAGCGACCCCCACGACGCGAACACCCCGCCCGTCGTCGGGTGCCGCAGGTAGACCAGGTAGGGCAGGCCCTCGCTCCGGTGCAGCTGGATCGCGGTGGTGATCTTCACCATCTGGACGAACGCGAGCGCGCCCTCCTGCATCCGCGTGCCGCCCGACGCGGGCGCGGCCAGCACCGGCAGCCGCTCGCGGGTGGCCCGCTCGACGGCGGCCGTGAACCGCTCGGCCGCCGCCACCCCGATCGAGCCCGCCATGAACGAGAACTCGCACGCCACCACGGCCACCCTGCGGCCGCCGAGCAGCCCTTCGCCGGTGATGACGGACTCGTCGTAGCCGGACTTGGCGCGGGCCGCGGCCAGCTCGTCGGCGTAGGGGGAGCCGGGCTGCGCCGGGTCGGCGGGCGGCGCGTCCCACGACTTCCACGACCCCCGGTCGAGGATCGTTTCGATCAGTGTGCGCGCGTCCGGACGGCTCACTATCGCTCCCTAAATGTCGGCCAGCCTTGCAATGTTGACGCATGAAGAGAACGTCCGGTGCCGCGAAATGCGGATCATCGTTCACGCTCTTCGAGCCAGGCGAGCACGGCGTCGCCGTCCTGGCCGAGGGCGGGTGGCGCGGTGTGCTCGAACCCCTCGAGACCGTCGAAGCGCAGCGGCGGCCCGGGCAGCTCGATCGTGCCCAGCACCGGGTGCTCCACCTCGACGACCAGCCCCTGCGAGCGGGTCTGGTCCCAGGCGTAGACCTCGTCGAGCGTCCTGATCGCGCCCGCGGGAACGCCTTCCTCGCCCAGCCTGGCCAGCCAGTGGGCGCGGTCGTGGGCCGCCAGGGCCTTCTCCATGTCCGCGATCAGCTCGTCCCGGTGTGCGAACCTGTCCCGGTTGGTGGCGTACTTCGCGGCGTCCGGGTCGATGCCGAGGAGCGTGGCGACCTTCTTCCACTGGCCGTCGTTGGCCGCGGCGATCTGCAGCATGCCGTCGGCGCAGCGGAAGGCGCCGTAGGGGGCGATGGAGGCGTGGTGGTTGCCGCCGGCCGCCGGCACCTTGCCGCCGACCGTCCAGGCGGTGCCGTGGTAGGCGTGGACGCCGGTGATGGCGGCCAGCAGCGAGGTGCGTACGACGCGGCCCCTGCCGGTGCGCTCGCGCTCGTAGAGGGCGCCGGTGACGCCGTACGCGCCGTGGATGCCGGCGAGGAGGTCGGCGATGGAGGCGCCGACGCGGTAGGGCTCGTCGGGCGACGGCCCGGTCAGCGACATCAGGCCGGCCTCGCCCTGGGCGATCTGGTCGTAGCCGGGCCGCCCGCCCTCCGGGCCGTCGTGGCCGAAGCCGGTGATCGACAGGATGACCAGGCGGGGGTTGAGCTCGTGGAGGCGCTCGACGGAGAAGCCCAGGCGGTCGAGCACGCCGGTGCGGAAGTTCTCGATCAGGACGTCGCTCTGGCGGACGAGGCGCTCGATGAGCCGCTTGCCGTCGGCGGACTTGAGGTCGACGGCGATGGACTGCTTGTTGCGGTTGGCCGCCAGGAAATAAGTCGAAATTTCGTGATCCGGTCCGACGAACGGCGGCCCCCACCCGCGCGACTCGTCACCCCCGTCCGGATGCTCCACCTTGATCACCCGAGCGCCCAGATCACCCAGCATCTGCGCCGCGTGCGGCCCGGCCAGGGCCCTGGACAGATCGAGCACGACGATGTCACCGAGGGGTCCGAGCAAGATCAACCTCCTGCTTGCATTCGGGGCGAAAGAACATTCTCTCAGTAGCCCACACCACGTCTTCTACCCTGGGTCCGGTGAACCACCTGGCCGATCGCATCATGACCCTGCGCCCCTCGTGCGGCCCCGTCCGGCTGGTGGCCGTGGACGGGCCGGCGGGGGCGGGCAAGACGACGTTCGCGGGGCGGCTGGGGGCGGCGCTCGGGTGCCAGGTGATCCACAGCGACGACTTCCCCGTGCCGTGGGAGGAGGGGCCCGGCGGCTGGTTCCACGCGCTGGAGTCGCAGGTGCTGGTCCGGCTCCGAAACGGCCTGCCCGGAGGTTTCCGCAGGTACGACTGGGTGCGCGGCGAGTACGCCGAGCACGTGGCGGTCCCGGTCGCGCCGGTCCTGGTCATCGAGGGCGTCGGCACGGCCCGCGCCTCGATCGCGCGCCTGCTGGCCTTCACCGTCTGGATGGACGCGCCGCGGGCGCTGCGCTTCGCGCGGGTCATGGAGCGGGACGGGGCCGAGCTGGAGCCGCGGTGGCTGGAGTGGTTCGCGGCCGAGGAGAAGTGGTTCGCCGAGGACCGGACGCGGGACCGGGCCGACCTGATCGTCGAGACCGGCCCGGACCGGCCAGGGACGGGCGACGCCGCCGAGACCGGCTGATCAGAGATCGGCTGAAGGTGACAGACGCCGTCGAGACCGGCTAGAGGTGGCCGACGTCGTTGAACCGGACGAGCCCGGAGCCGTCCCACACGGAGACGGAGGCGTTCAGCACCGGCGCGAACGCCAGGACCGCGGCCAGGTCCGTGTCCGGGCCGCCCGCGAGGACGTGGCGCAGGCCCAGCACCACCGAGTCGTGGGCGACGATCAGCACCCGCCGCCCGGCCGCGTGCTCGCGCAGGTCGGCGAGGAGGTCACGGAGCCGCACCACGACGTCGGTCAGCGACTCGCCACCGGGCGGCCGGAAGGCGTAGGCGCCCTCGGCCTCCCGCCGCGCCATCTCCTCGGGGAAGCGCTCCCTGATCGCGGCCAGGTTGTAGCGCGCGAACGCGCCCGCCTCCTGGTCCCTGAGCCGCCCGTCCACGGTGAGCGGGAGCGGGCCGGCGCCCCACGCCAGCAGGGCCACCCGCCACGTGTCGATCGCCCGCAGGTAGGGCGAGCACCACACCACCTCGGGGGCCTCGGCGTCGGGCAGGCCCGCCAGTGACCGCCCGAACGCGGCGGCCTGCGCCCGGCCCAGGTCCGTCAGCGTGACCTCGTCGTCCCCGCGCTCGTAGACCAGGGGCGCCGACCCGGCCTCCCGGTGCGCGAGGTTGGCCTCGCTCTCCCCGTGCCGCACCGCCATGATCCGTGTCGGTCCCATCCCGACATCTTGTCACGGCACCCTCCGGCGAATTACGGTCAAGCCCGTTAAATCGCTCTGGTAGGTCGTACGTGCGGACCATCCTCGCAAAGCTCCTCGTTGCCGGACAGCACCTTCGCGAGGGCCTCGGCGACGTCGCCGGCCGCCTCGGGAGCGTCCATGAGCATGGCCTGGCGTACCCACACCACGGTCCTGGCGGCCTCCTCGGCGCCCGGGCACGGCTCGACGCGGGCGCCCTCGGCGGTGAGGGCCTCCATCGTGCCGAGCGGCGGGTAGCCGGCGTCGAGCGGCACCCCCTCCGCGGCCATGGCGGCCAGCACGAACTCCCGGTCCACCCCGGCGTCGAGGCGCAGCATGAGCAGGTGGCGCGAGTCGCGCGTCGTGCCCTCCGGCGGCGGCACCACGGTCACCTCGGGGACGTGGGCCAGCTCGCGCTCCAGGGCGGCGCAGAAGGCGTTCCTGCGGTCGATCTCCTCGTCGAGGCGGTCCAGCCAGGGCAGCAGGAGCGCCGCCTGGATCTCGGTGAGGCGCAGGTTCCAGCCGACGGACGGGTGGCCGTACCAGCGGCCGCCGGGCGCGCGGCCGACGTTGCAGGCCGACCAGACGCGGTCGTGCACGGCCTGGTCGCGGCAGACGATCAGGCCACCCTCACCGGCGGTCATCGCCTTGCTCGCCTGGAAGCTGTAGACCCCCGCGTCGCCCAGGCCGCCCACGGGACGGTCCCGGTACGTGGCGCCGTGCGCCTGGGCGGCGTCCTCGACGACCGCGAGGCCGTGCCGGGCGGCCAGGTCGTTGAGCGGGTCCATGTCGGCGGGGCTGCCCGCCAGGTGCACGGGCATGATCGCCGCGGTCCTGCCGGTCACGGCGTCCTGCACGGCTCGAGAGGACAGGTGCAGGTCCACCGGGTCCACGTCGGCGACGACGGGGACGGCGCCGGCCAGCAGCACGGCGGTGGCCGAGGCCACGAACGTGTACGCCGGGACGATCACCTCGTCCCCCCTGCCCACGCCGAGGCCGCGCAGCGCGGCGAACAGGCCCAGCGTGGCGTTGCCCACGGCGACGCCGTACGGGACGCCGGAGCGGCGGGCGAACGCGCCGGTCAGGTCCGCCACCACGGAACCGCCCTGCGTGGCTCCCCACAGGCCGCTCTCGAGCACCTTGGTGACGAGCTCGCGCTGCGCGGGGTCGAGGGGCGGCGGCCAGGCGGGCCAGGGGGCCGAGCGGACAGGAGTGCCGCCGTGGATGGCGAGCGTCACGGGGAGACGTCCCTTCACGAGTGGACCTTCACGGGTGGACCTCACGGGCGGGCCCTTGCGAGCGGGCCTTCACGGGCGGGCCCCTTGCGAGCGGGCCTTCACGAGTGGCCGAGCAGGCGGGCCAGGTTGGCGCCCTGGATGAGGGCGCGGTCGGGGTCGGTGAGCGGGGCCAGGGCGACGCGCCCGTAGCCGGTGCGCAGGTCGAGGAAGCAGGCGTCCGAGCCGAACAGCACCCGCTCGGCCCCCGCCAGGGCGGCCAGCCGGGCGATCCACCGGCCGGTCATCCTCGATCCGCACGTCTCCAGGTAGACGTTCGGCAGGTCGGCCACGAGGCGGGCCGCGCGGCCGAACCCGTACGCCCAGAGCCCGGTGTGCCCCATGATCAGCGGAACGTGCGGGTGCCGGGCCGCGACTGCGGCGAACTGGGCGGGGTCGCTCCAGGGCGAGTCCGTCTGGCCGTGCGCCAGGACCGGCAGGCCGAGCCGCCAGACCGGCTCGTACAGGGGGTCGTCCAGGCGGCACTGGTGCACGTCGGGGTGGAGCTTGACCCCCCACACGCCGTCGCCGGCGAGCGGGGTGCGGTGGTGCGGGTTGTAGACCTGCCACACCCCGAACCGGCCGGGGAAACGTCCGGCGATCTCCATGGCCAGCTCGTTGCCGCGCACGGCGTCGGGGCCGACGGCGAGCAGGTGGCTGATGCCCATCGCGGTGACGCCGATCCGGTCCATCGCGGCCACGAGGTGTTCGGCGGTGGGATGGGGGATGAGGAAGTCGGGCCAGGTGCCGACGTGGCCGTGCGCGTCGAGGATCACAGCAGCTCCTCCAGCGTCCCGGCGGCGATCCGCTCGATGTCCTTCTGGGGCAGGTCGAGGTGGTCGAGCAGGAAGCGGGGACCGCAGTCGTCGGACACCGGCGCGCCCGTGCCGAACACCAGCCGCCCCGCCCCGAACAGCGCCGCCAGCCACTCGACGCCGCCCTGGGTGTTGACGGTGCCGATCTCGGCCCGCACGTTCGGCGCCTCGGCCATCAGCTCCGCCAGCGCGCGCAACCGGCGGTAGCCGGGGTTGAGGACGAGCACGGGCAGCTTGGGCAGGCGCTCGGCGAGATGGCGGAGCTGGGCGATCGAGGTCTCGTCGAGGTCGATCGCGACGGGCAGGCCGATCTCGGCCAGCCACCGCAGGGCCCACGGTCCCGTGAGGTCGAAGCGGTGGCGTTCGGGGCAGAGCCTGATCATCCGTACGCCCCACGCCGCCACCTCGTCCGGCCCGTCCGGCTCCCCGGCCCCCGGCACCACGACGGGGACGGGGATGAGCCGGGGGTCGTCGAGCGCGAGCAGCGCCTCGTTGCCCGCCTTCGGGTCGGAGTAGAGGCTGAGCGTGTGGGTGACGCAGGCCAAGCCGATGCCCAGCCGGTCCATCTCGTCCCGGGGGTCCGTCGGCAGGTCGTCGAACGGCACGGGACCGATGAGCCGGTGGGCATCGATCACATATTTCGGCACAGACCGAAACTAGCAGAGATTACGGAGTGACGGTCAAGGACGGGCAGCGCGGATCGAGCCGGATCCTGGCCAGGTCGCGGCCCACGAGCCCCCAGGCCCGCCAGGAGCCGGGCTCGAAGTGCAGCTGCGGGTTGGTGTACCACTCGTCGCCGAGCCCGGTGGCCAGCAGCTTGGCCTCGGCGCCCAGCTCGTACGCGTTCCCGCCGCCGAAGAACGTGGACGCGAACACCCTGCCCCGGTGCACGGTCAGCTCGCCGTACCCGGAGAGCTTGCCCTGCCGCACCACTGCCTTGGTCGCCAGGTCCATGGCGATCCAGGTGCCCGAGTCGCGCTTGTAGACGCCGTACAACAGTCCGTCGTGCACCTTGATGTCCTGGAACGTGCGGTGCCCGGGGATCGGGTCCACCTGCCAGAGCACCTTGCGGGCGCGCAGGTCGAAGGCGGCCACGGACGCGGACGTCTTCACCGGCGGGGTGCCGCCCCCGCCGAGCACGTCGCCGCCCAGGTAGACGACGCCGCCCCGGGGATCGACCGACAGGCTCATGAGGCTCTGGTCGGGGATGACTCCCTCGTAGACGTCGATGCGGCCGGTCCGGGGGTCGATCACGGACAGCGCGCCGTTCAGCTTGGCGCCGAGCGGGGCGCTGGCGACCACGAGCTTGTCGGTGGCGGGGTCGTACTCGATGTCCCAGGGGCGCTGCTGGCCGTGGCCCAGGTAGCCGACGCTGCGCACGCGGTCCGTACGCAGGTCGACGGAGACGATCTGCCCGCTCGGGTAGATGGCGGCGTAGATCTTGTTGCCCTTCCGCACGAGGTCCTTCGGCTCGCCGGGCATCCGGAACCTGCGCTTCTCGCCCGTGCGCAGGTCGCGAACCTCCATGGAGAAGTGGCCGCCGATGTAGACGGCGCGGTTGGGCACGACGAGCATGCTCTGCGGCCGCTCCGGGCCGCTGGGCAGGCCGGCGTCGATGAGGTCGACGAACTCGGACTTGCCGGTGCGCAGGTCCAGCCACCACATGCCGCCGCTGCCCGAGAAGCCGAGCAGGGTGTTGTCGTCGAGCTGCTGCAGCCGTCTGGTCTCGTCGCCAGGGGACGGCGGTTCGGCGACCTTGGTGAACGCGGTCTCGCCCACGCGGTAGCGGTGGACGGCGCCATCGGGCCGGGAAGTGGCGTAAACGGTGTCATCTGCGGCCACGGTCAGCATGTCGATCGTGCCGCCGGTCAGGGTCGCCCGGCGCTCGTCCGTGCCGTCCGAGCGGATGTCGATCAGCGTGTCGCCGGCGGCGGCCAGCACCCGGTCGCCGTGCACGGCGACGGCGCCGATCCCGGTCGGGGCGGCGGCCAGCTCCTTCACCGTGCCGTCCGCCCGGGTGATCCGGACGAGCCGGCCCTTGTCGAGCAGCCCCGCGTACACGTAGGTGGCGTCGGCGGCGACCGCGCGCACGTACCGCTCGCCCTGGACCAGCACGCCGAAGTCGCGCACCGCGCCCGTGCCGGGCACGTACTCGCGGACCCGGCCGTCCGGGTAGGTGCCCACGTAGAGGGTGCCGTCGGGTGCGGCGGCGAGGCTCCAGACGAAGCCGCCGTTCTTCCCGAACGACGCCAGCCGCTCCACGGCGCCCGTGGCCGGGTCGAAGCTGTAGAGGTCGGGCACCGGGTAGGTGCCGACGTAGATCTTGCCGCCGGACACGGCCGTGGCCCAGGCGCCCTCGGGCTCACCGGCGGCCGGGCCGTCGGGCAGGGTGACGCTCCTGACGACCTTGCGGGTGGCGAGGTCGATGTCGGCCAGCACGGGGGGCTTCAGGCCACGGGTCACCACGTAGGCGTGCCCGTCGAGCACGGCGGCGCCCACGATGGCGCCGGTGACCGACGCCGGGCCGAATCGCTCCACGGCCGGGGTGTCACAGGCCGTCGCCGCCCGCGCGACCGGGCCGGTGAGGAGCGCGGGTAAGAGCGCCGACAGAATTACCAGGAGGGATCGGAGCATGGGCGCACCTCGCGTTCATTGCTGAGCAATTATGGGCCAGACCGTAACTTTATAAGCACAGTTCGTCAATGGCATGATGTGCGGCATGGCGATTGAGGATGGGTCCGGTATTCCGTTCGACGCATGGCGCCTGGTCGGCGGGCTGGAGGTGGCGCTGGACGTGGACGTGCTGTTCGGGGCGTACCCGGACCGCGACGGCCCGCCCGGCGCCCCGGACCAGGTGCTGCGATTGCTGGGAGAGCACCGGATCAGGGCCGCGGCGGTGGCGAGCCTGCGGGCCGGGCTGTTCGACGTGCGCTCGGGCAACGACGAGCTGATCGCGCGGGCGGCCCCGGAGGTCGTCCCTGTCGGGGCCGTGGACCTGCGCGACCCGATCGGCGCCGCGCGCGAGCTGGAGCGGCTGGCCGCCGGAGGCGTCCGGGCCGTCCGGCTGTTCCCCGACGAGCAGGGCGTCGAGGCGGGCTTCCCGTCCGTCAGGCACGTCGCGCGCCGGGCGGCGCGGCTCGGCCTGGTGATGCTCACCGGCGGTGACGTGCGCAGGTTCTGGCAGCCCTTCGCGGGGCTCGGGGCCACCGTGGTCTTCCTCGACACGCACTTCTACCACCTGGGCGACTTCCTGGTGGCCGCCGCGGACGAGCCCGGCTTCCACACCTCCACCCGCCTGCTCAACTCCCCCGACGCGCTGGAGCTCGCCGCCGCCGAACTCGGCGCCGACCGCCTCCTGTACGGCTCGCGCGCCCCCCACTACGAGCCGCTCGTGCCCCTCCTGCGCCTGGCCACCAGCGGGCTGAAGCCGGAGGAGATCGCCGCCGTGGCGGGCGGCAACGCGGAACGGCTCCTGAGGAGGCCACAGTCATGATCATCGACGTGCACGCCCACTGGGGCCCGTGGTTCTTCACCATGGACGTGGCCGAGGCCAACCTCGCCACCATGGACCGCTACGGCATCGACCGCGCGATCGTCTCCGCCACCGAGGCCGTCATCTACGACGCCGCCGCCGGCAACCGAGCCCTCGCCGCCTACCTGGAGACGCAGGACCGCCTGCTCGGCTACGTCACGGTCAACCCGCGCCGGCTGCGCGAGGCGGAGGCGGACCTGGCGGCGTACCTGCCGGGCGGCCGGTTCGTCGGCGCCAAGATCCACACCGACTACACGGGCTCGCCGGTCGGCTCCGCGCAGCTCCGCGAGGCGCTCACGCTGGTGGCCGCGACCGGGCGGCCCGCGCTCGTGCACACCTGGGGCACGTCCGTACTGGCCCTGGCGGAGGTCTGCGCGGACATCCCGGACCTGCGGGTGATCGCCGGGCACATGGGAGCCGACGGGTTCCGGTACGCCGTCGAGGCCGCGAACGCCTGCGACCGCCTCTACCTGGAGCCCTGCTGGTCGCACTTCCCCGCCGGCCGCATCGCGGAGGTGGTGGCGGCCGTGGATCCGGCGCAGCTGCTGTTCGGCACCGACGCGACGCTGATCGACCCGTCGTCGGCGTTCGGGGCGGTCGCGGCGGCGGGGCTCACCCGTGGGACCGCCGAGCGGATCGCCTGGCGCAACGCCGCGGCGCTCTTCGCTCTGGACATTACGGCCTAGCCCGTTATAGCGTGCGGCCCAAACTTCACCAAGGGAGCCCGCGCATGATCCCCCGCCGTCGTTTCCTCCAGGCGGCCGCCGCGACCACGGCGGCCGCCACGTTCACGACCACGCCGGCCCGCGCCGCGACCCACCAAAAAGCCCAGCCCGAGGGCACCCTCACCGACCTGGGGCCGGCGAGCGTCGCCAGCCCGCTGGGCAACGGCGAGTTCGTCGGCGGCGTGCTCTACGCCGGCTCGCGCGGCCTGTCCCCCAACGTGGTCGGCGCGTTCGACCTCGGCCAGGATTCGGTCACGACCCATTTCGACATCCCGACCGGCGTGGGCATCTGGGCGATGTGCAAGGTCGGCACCGACGTCTACGTCGGCACCCACGCGAGATCCGACCTGTACAAGATCGACACGATCGCCGGCCAGGTCACCAAGGCCGCCGAATACCCCGACCACTACATCTGGACCATGGCCTCCTCCCCCGACGGCAAGGTCTACCTGGGCACGTCGGAGCCCGGCCGCGTCTGGGAGTACGACCCGGCCACCGGCACCAGCCGCGACCTGGGCCAGCCCGCCCCCGGCGAGGCGTACGTCCGCAGCATCCAGGCCGACGACGCGTACGTGTACGCCGGGATCGGCGCCAACGCCCACCTGATCGCGATCGACCGCAAGACCGGCGAGAAGCGCGAGCTCCTGCCGGCCGCCGTGGCCGACCGCGACTGGGTCTCCAGCATGGGCATGTCGGAGACCCACCTGGCCGGCGGCATGAACTCGCTGGGCGAGCTGCTCGTGCTGGAGAAGGCCGCGCCGCAGAACTACAAGGTCGTCAAGGCCACCGCGGCCGGCGAGAAGTACATCGTCGCGGTCCTGATCCACGACGGGTACGTCTACTTCGCCGGCCGCCCCTCCGGCACGTTCTACCGCTACCACCTGGCCACGGAGAAGCTGGAGGTGCTCGGCGTCCCCTACTTCGAGGCCCTGACCCACCGCATCCTGGCTCACGAGGGCCGGATCTACGGCATCCAGGACAGCGCGGTCTTCGTCTACGACCCGGCGACCGGCGCGATCGACTACGTCAACCTCGTCCAGCGCGGCTTCAAGGCGGCACCCGAGGAGCCGATGTCCGTGCACTCCGACGGCCGGCGCGTCTACGTCGGCGGCAAGGGCGGCGCCGACGTCCACGACCTGGCGACCGGCAAGGTGACCCGGCTGGGCATCTCGGGCGAGCCGAAGACGCTGCTCACCGTCGGCGACACCACGTACCTGGGCATCTACACCCAGGCGGCCCTGTACGCGCACCACCGCGGCAAGACCGAGGCCGACCTGATCGCCCGCACCGGCAACCAGCAGGACCGCCCGCGCGACCTCGCCTACGACGCCACGACGGGCCTGATCGTGATGCCCACCCAGCCGGAGCCCGGCCACATGAACGGCGCGCTCTCGCTGTACTCGCCCCGGAGGGGCACGTACGAGACCTACCGGCCGGTGGTCGAGCGCCAGACCGTCTACTCGGTCGTCGCCCGGCACGGCGTCGCCTACCTGGGCACCCTCATCCAGGAGGGCCTCGGCCTGCCGCCGGTCACGACGACCGCCCGCCTGGCCGCGTTCGACCTGCGCACGCGCAAGCTGCTGTGGCAGCTGGAGCCGATCCCCGGGGCCCGCATGATCTCCTCGCTCGCCCTCGGCAGGAACGGCACCCTGTACGGCATGGCGAGCACGGGCGAGGTGTTCGAGTTCGACCTGCGGAGCGGGAAGGTCACCAGGACGATCAAGGTCGGGGCGAAGGGCGGCGAGCTGTTCGTCACCGGCCGGGTGGCGTACTGCACGGACGGCGGGTCGATCTACAAGATCGACCTGGTCGCGTTCACGTCGAAGGCCATCGTGGACGGGCTGGCCGGGCAGTGGTTCGGCGGGGAGCCCAAGCTGGCGCTCGACCCCTCCCGCCGGGCCCTGTACGCGGTGCGCGCCCGCAACCTCGTCCGGGTGGCCATCGCGGGCCGCTAATGAGCCGCCTGGCTCATCGCCACGATCACGGCCCGCTCCTCCGCCGGGAGGGGCGGGCCGTACGGGTCATGGGAATGCGTCTCGGGCACGCGGCCCTCGGCGGCGGCCAGCCAGAGCATGCGCTGCACGTAGCCCTCCATGGGCTCGGTGAACGTGACCTGCGCCAGCCGGTCCAGCCGGCCGGACGCCTCCTCGAACGCGCGCAGGTCCTTGCCCGCGAACGCCTCCAGGACCGCGGCGGTCACCCCGACGCTCGCCGCGGCGATGCCGACCAGGGCCGCCTCGGCGCCCCACAGCAGGGACGGGCCGAACATGCGGTCCTCCCCCGTGATCGCCAGCCGGTCCGCCTCCCTGGCCAGCGCGATGGCGCGCTGGCAGCCCATCGCGTCCGACAGCAGCGCCGTCTTCAGCCCCGCCACGCCGGGATGCGCCAGCAGCTCGCGCAGCGTGCCGGCCGGGCACGGGCGCGTGTAGAGGTCGAAGGCGATCATCGGCAGCCGGGCCGCCCGCCACACCTCCTCGTGCAGCGCCACCCGGTCGCCGTCCGACGGGAAGACGAGCACGCCGTCCGCCCCCAGCTCGGCCGCCACCCGCGCCTGCGCCGCCGGGTCCTCCGCACCCCCGCCCACCCCGACCAGCACCGGAACGCCCAGAGCGACCGCGCGCTCGATGACGCCGGCGCGGACGTCCGGGGCGAGGTACGGGCCGCGGCCCGTGTGGGCGAGCACGGCCAGGCCCGTGGCGCCGTCGGCCACCAGGCCGGCCAGATAGCGGGAGACCAGGTCGAGGTCCACCTCGCCGGATGCGGTCATGGGGGTGGCCGCGGCGGGGATCAGCGCGCCGCGGAGCCGGTCACGAAGGTTTCGTACAGCGATGTCCACCCGCACGACCCTATTTCAGGCCGGTCATCGCGATGCTGTTGACCAGGTACCGCTGCAGCAGGAAGAACACCAGCAGGCACGGCACCACCGACACGGCCGCCGAGGACATGAGCACCGACAGCTGCAGCTCCTCGGTCCGCAGCGTGGTCAGCCCGACGGTCAGCGTACGGGTGGCGTCGCTCTGGCCGACGACCAGCGGCCACAGGAAGTCGTTCCAGTGCCACAGGAACACGAACACGCCCAGCGTCGCCAGGATCGGCCGGGTCAGCGGCACCACGATCGTCCAGTAGACCCGCCACTCGGAGGCCCCGTCGACCTTGGCCGCGTCGAACAGCTCGTCCGGCAGCCCCAGGATGAACTGCCGCATGAGGAAGACGGCCTGCGAGTTCGCCAGCGTCGGCACGATCAGGCCCCAGAACGTGTCCACCCCGTCCAGGCTGTTGACCAGCACGAACGTCGGGATGAGCGTGGCCTGGAACGGCACCATCATGGTGGCGAGGAACGTCCAGAACATGGCCTCGCGGCCGGGGAAGCGCTTCTTGGCGAACGCGTACCCGGCCATGGACGAGGTGAGCAGGATGATCACCACGGAGACCACGGCGTAGATCAGCGAGTTGATCGTCCACGTGACGAACCCCGACGACTCCAGCACCCGCGCGATGTTGTCGAGCGTGAGCGAGTCCGGCCACCGGGCCGGCACGGTCGGCCGGCCCGCCGGCGAGAGCGCCACGATGAACATGGCCACGAACGGGCTCACGGTCAGCACCGACAGCACCGCGAGCAGGGCGGCCAGCGGCCACTTGCCCCGCCACCACCGGCGGCGGGCCGCGCGGGCCGTCCGCACCTCGGTGACGGGCCGGGACGCGGTGATCGTCATGTGTTCCCCCGATCCAGGAAGCGGCGCTGGACCAGCGACACGATCAGCACGATCGCGAACAGCACCATGCCCCACGTGGCGGCGTAGCCGAAGTCGAACGATCGGAAGCCGTGGTCGTAGATGCCGAAGATGAGCGTGTAGGTGGCCCTGGCCGGGCCGCCGCCCGTCATCACGTACACGGTGTCGAACGTCTGGAAGGCGCTGATCGTCTCGATCACCACGACGAAGAAGATCGTGGGCTTGAGCAGCGGCAGCGTGATCCTGCGGAACCGCTGCCACGCGCTCGCCCCGTCCACCGTGGCCGCCTCCAGGTAGGAGGACGGGATCGACTTCAGCCCGGCCAGCAGGATCAGCATCGAGTAGCCGAACCCCTTCCACACCGACACGACGGCCAGTGCGGGCAGGATCACGGCCGACTGCTCCAGGAACGCCACCGGGCCGAGGTCCGCCTTGGCCAGCAGGCCGTTGATCAGCCCGTCGAACTCGTAGATCCAGCGCCAGATGATGCCCGCCAGCACGAAGCTGGTCACGTACGGCAGGAACAGCATGCCGCGGAACAGCCCGCGCATGAAGACCACCTGGTTGAGCAGCAGCGCCGTGCCGAGCGCCACGAGCAGCGTGAGCGGCACGTAGATCGCCACGTACACGAGCGTGACCCGCAGGCTCAACCAGAAGTTCACGTCGTCGAGCAGCCGGGCGTAGTTGTCCGTGCCGATGAACTCCCAGTCGCCGCCGATGTTCCAGTTCGTCAGGCTCATCCCCGCCGCGCCGAGCGACGGGAAGATCCGGAAGATCAGGAACAGCACGAGCACGGGCAGCACGAACAGCAGGCCGGTGACCGGGTCACGCAGGCGTTGACGCACCGGGTGTTTCCTTTCTGGCGGTGTGCGGGGGCTCAGCCGGTGCCGAGCAGCTGGTTGGCCTCCTTGGCGGCCGCGTCGAGCGCGGTCTTGGCGTCCTCCTTGCCGAGCAGCGCCGCCTGGATGTGCGGCGCGAGCACGCCCATGACCTGGCGGGCCTTGGGGTGGGTGTCGCCGGGGAAGGCGTACTGCAGGGACTTGGCGAACTCCTTGGAGGCCGCCGACTGGTCGGGAACGGTCACGTCCGTGCGGGCGGGGAAGAAGCCCGACTCCTTGGCCAGCCCGCCGGACACCTCGGGCGAGGCCAGGTAGGTGGCGAGCTTCTTGGCGGCGTCCTTGTTCTCGGTGTGCTTGGCCAGCACCAGGGCGCCGGGGATGCCGAACGCGACCCGCTTGGTCCCTTCGAGCGGCAGGCCGATGCCGACGTTCTCGGCGCCGATGGCCGCGCCGAGCTGGTCGGCCATGCCGGCGGTGGCCGCGTGGTACATGGCGGTCTTGCCGGCTGCCAGCGGGCCGCCCTCGACGTCGTTGGCCTTGCTCGCGGTGTTCTCCGGCAGGCCGCCCACGGCCTTCAGGTCGAGCAGGAACTGCAGGCTGGCCACGCCCTCCTGGCCGTTGAAGGCGACGCTCTTGCCGTCGGCGGAGAAGACCGTGCCGCCGTTGGCCCACAGGATCGGGTAGAAGCTCTGGTTGAGGCTGACGTCGGGCTTGCCCGGGTAGTCCAGTACGGCGACCTTCTTGGCGGCCAGCTTGGGCGCGGCCTCCTTCAGCTCCGCCAGCGTCTCCGGCACCTTCTCGACGCCCGCGTCGGCGAACAGCTTCTTGTTGTAGATGGGCGCGGTGATCGTCTGGTAGATCGGCACGCCGTACAGCTTGCCGTTGACGGTGAGGGCGGCCAGGGAGTTGGGCAGGTAGGAGGACTTGGCCGGGGCGACGATGTCGTCCACCGCCTCGACCGTGCCCTGCTGGGCGTACTGGGGGATCTGGTCGGGACCGAGCACGACCAGGTCGAAGCCCTTCTTCGACACCAGTGCGGTGGTGACCTTCTCCTGGCGGCCCTCCCAGGGCTGCTGGTCGATCTTGACGTCGATCGTGGGGTTGGCGGTCTCGAAGTCCTTCTCCACCTTGCCCCAGAACGCCTGGGCCTTGGCCTGGTCTCCGATGACGGGATACATCCACAGGGTCACGGTGCTCTTGTCCGAGCCGCTGCTGGATCCGCACCCGGCGGCCGCGAGGCTCAGGGCGGCCGCGAGGCCGACTGCCGCTGCCTTCTTCATCGGCGGCTTCCTTTCAACTAATACCGGTCCTGACCGAAACCTAATGAGCGCGTCTTGACCGGGTCAATCCCTGATACATGAACGTAACTACGGTCGAGCCCGAAATTTCGTGATTTCCTGGGCGATCAGCTCGACGTGCTCGGGGGTGTAGGCCTCGTTCCAGTCGATGACCAGCAGCGTACGGTCCACCATGAGCTCCGCCTGTGGGCAGGGGTTGGGCCGGTAGTCCTCGAGCGGGTAACGGGAGGAGCCGTAGATGGCAGCGTCCCACACGGGCGCCCTGTTCAGCGGCTCGGCGAGGTAGCCGGCCCGCGCCGGGATCCCGGCCGCGGCCAGGTGGGCGGCCAGCTCGGGCGCGTCGCCGTCCGGGCACACGATCGGGAACAACCACCAGGCGTGACCGTCCGGACGCGTCAGGCGTAGCCCTGGGAGGCCTTTCAGCGCGTCCAGGAGCTGTCCGGCGGTGCGGCGGCGGGCCGCGACAACGCCGGGGAGTTTCGCGAGCTGAGCGCGTGCCACGGCGGCCTGGAGCTCGGTCATGCGGTAGTTGATCCCGAAGGCGGCGTGCGACCGGCCGGCCGCGCGGTCCCAGCCCTTGTCCGAGAACAGCCGCATCCGCCTGGCCAGCTCGTCGTCGTCGGTGATCGCCACCCCGCCGTCGCCGCAGGTGATGTGCTTCCACTGCTGCAGGCTGAGGCAGCCGACCTGGCCCGCCGTGCCCGCGAGCCCGCCGCCGGGCAGCTCGGTCAGCCAGGCCTGCGCGCAGTCCTCGATCAGCGTCAGGCCGTGCTCGTCGGCGAGCGCGCGCAGCTCGCCGACCCTGGCCGGCGCGCCGAACAGGTGGACCGCCATGATCGCCCTCGTACGGGGGCCGATGAGCGCGGCCACCGCGTCCGGATCGAGATTGCCGTCGGAGGGATCCACATCGGCGAAGACAGGGACGGCGTTCTGCGCCAAGATGGGGGCCACGGTCCCGAAATCCGTGATCGGGGTCGTGATGATCTCGTCTCCGGGGTCCGGCGCGGCCGCGACGACCGAAAGGTGGAGGGCCGCGGTGCCGGAGCTGCAGGTGATCGCGTGACGGGAGCCGTAGACTCGGGCGATCTCACGCTCCAGCGCCCGCGCCTCGGTCCCCCAGACGGAGTTGAGCATGCCCGAGCGGATCACCCGCTCGGCGGCGGCCACCTCCTCGTCGCCGAGCGTACGGCCGTCCGCCTCTGCCATGGACGGGAACTTCACCGGGCACCTCACAAGATATGATTGCGGTCTTGACCGAAAATAGCGAGAGGGAGGCGTGGGTGGGAATCGTCATCGGGGTCGTCGGCCCGCACGACCTGGTCGACGACGTCGCGGCCGTCTGCGAGGAGCAGCCGGGCGTCAGCACGCTGCGCCTCGACTATGACCACGAGTCTCAGGCGCCCGCGATCGTCGAGGCGCACGCCCCCTCCGTGGAGGGGTGGCTGTTCACCGGCATAGTGCCCTACATGCTCTCGCGTGACGCCGACGCGCTCACCCGCCCGGCGGCGTTCGTCGACTACTCGGGCGCGACGCTGCTCAGCGCCCTCGTACGCCTCCAGCACGAGGGCCAGGACATCACCCGGCTGTCGATCGACACCCTGTCGGCCGCCGACGTCCAGACCACGTTCGCCGAGGCCGGGCTGCCCACCGGCGATCTGCGCACGCTGCCGTACCGGCCGGAGATGACCTCCAAGAAGGCCGTCACCTTCCACCGGAAGGGCCCCGCGCACGCGGTGATCACCTGCCTGAGCTCCGTGCACGAGGCCCTGCGCGACGAGCGCCCCGTGCTGCGCCTGGTGCCCTCCGTCCATTCGGTACGGGTGGCGCTGCGCCAGCTCATGCTGACCGCCGAGGGCCAGGCCCAGGAGGACGCCCAGATCGCGATCGGGCTCGTCGAGGTGGCCAACGAGGAGGGCCTGCTGCGCGAGGCCACGGCGCTCGGCGGCACCCTGGCGGCCTTCCGTGGCGGCACGCACCTGCTGGTGACGACCCGCGGCCCGCTCCACGACGCCACGGGCGGCTTCACCGGGCTGCCCATGCTGGCGCGGCTGGCCGGCCAGAACGACGTCGTACGCGTCGGCTTCGGCCTGGGCCGCAGCGCGGCGGAGGCCGAGAGCCTGGCCCGCCGCGCCCTGGCCAGGGCCCGCCGGATCGGCGAGGTGGCCGCGGTCCTGTCGCTGCGGGCGGACACGGACATCGTCCTGGAGTCGGTCACCCCGGCGCCCACGGGGGCGCAGAACCTGTCGGTCATCGCCCGCCGCGTCGGCCTGTCGGTGCCCACGCTGGAGAAGCTCCTGGAGGCGCGGGCGGCGGCGGGGGACGAGCCGCTGACGACCCGCGAGATCGCCGAACGGCTGGCCGTCCAGCAGCGCACGGCCCGGCGCATGCTTCATCGGCTGGAGCTCGCGGGCCTGGCGGAGCGCACCGGCAACCTCACCAGCGGCACCAGCGGCCGCCCCCTGACCCTCTACCGCCTGACCCTCTGACCCACGCACCCCGGGCGCAGGGGTGGTGGGTGTGGGGGTGGTGGGGAGGAGGGGCATGGGGGTCAGGAGAGCCAGCGGTCGAGTCCGGCCGAGACGAAGTCGTCGTCCCGGAGCCACGGGTACGCGCCCCAGATCCGATCGATCTCCGCGAGCTGCCCCGGCGAAAGCTCCTCCGCCGGGTCCAGGCACCATCGCCCCGCCAAGAGCCCCTGCCGCCGCAGCACCTCGTGGATGCCCGGAATGCACCCGTGGAACCCGTTGGCCGAGTCGAAGATGGCCGCGTTGGCATCCGTCAGGTGCCCGTCCAGCGTGAGCAGCCGCCGTACCACCGCGTCGTCACCGCCCCGGGCGAGCTTGGCCTCCTCCAGCAGTTCCACGGCCCGCCGCACCCACACGGCCCACTGCCCGAGCAGCCCGCCGACGAACTCGACCTCCACCTCGCGCCCGTCCACGACCACCCGGTGCGAGGTGATGAGGTCGGCCAGGATGTGGTCGTCGTTGCCCGTGTAGAGCGCCACCTCCCCGGCCCGCCCCGCCCGTACGACGCCGTGCAGCACGTCCAGCGTGCGATAGCGGTCGAAGGGCGCGACCTTGATGCCGACGACGGACTCCACGGCGGCCAGCCGCGTCCAGAAGTCACGGGACAGGGTGCGCCCGCCCACCGCGGGCTGCAGGTAGAAGCCGATCACCGGCAGCACCTCGCCCACGGCCCTGGCCCGCTCGATGAGCGCGTTCTCGTCGAGCTCCCGGTAGGGGCTCAGCAGCACCATGTGGTAGCCGAGCGACCTGGCCAGCTCCGCCTCGGCCACCGCCTGGGCGGTGGGCCCGGTCGCCCCGGCCACCAGCACCACCTCGCGCTCGACCTCCTTGGCGGTGCGGGCGGCCAGTTCGAGCACGGGCGGCAGCAGGCCGGTGCCGTGGATGGCGAACTGCGTCGTGTGCACGCCCACCGCCAGCCCGCCCGCGCCCGCCTCGACGTAGTAGCGGGTCAGCGCCCGCTGGCGGCGCTCGTCCAGCTTCCTGTCCTCGGTGAGCGCGAGCGGGTGCGCCGGGATCACCAGGCCGCGCCTGAACAGGTCGCGAACGGACGTCTGCGCCTGTGGAGCCGTGCTGAGCACGTGAGGTCCCCCTTGGTCGTTGATATGGCGTGCGAAGTGGCGGAACCGGTCAGAAGCGGCCGTCACGGCGTTCGAACTTGGTGGGTTTGCCGAGCAGCGGCCCGCCGTCGGCCACCCATCGCGCCGTGTGCTCGATGAGCTCGGCGGGCGTGAGCTCGGGGTAGCCGAACAGGCGGTGGCAGCGCCCCGCGTTCGACAGCAGCGCGGTCGGCGCCTCCTCCCCGGTGAACACGGGCTCCTTGCCCAGCGCCGCGCCGAGGTCCAGGGCGATCCGCCGCACGGAGAGCAGCTCGGGCCCGGTCACGTTGAGGACGTACGGCGGCGCGGAGGCCAGGGCCAGCGACCGGAGCGTGACCTCGTTCGCGTAGCCCTGCCAGACCACGTTCACCTGGCCCGTCGACAGGTCGACGGGCTCCCCGGCGAGGATCTTCTGCGCGAGGTCGATGAGCACGCCGTAGCGCAGCTCGACCGCGTAGTTGAGGCGGACGAGCGACAGCGGCGTGCCGTACGTCTCGGAGAAGTGCGTCAGCACCCGCTCGCGCCCCAGGCAGCTCATGGCGTAGTCGCCCACGGGCCCCGTCGGGGAGTCCTCCGTGCTGCCGCCGCCGGTGACGGGGACGAGCGGGTAGACGTTCCCGGTGGACAGGGCGGCGATCCGGCTGTGCCGGAAGCGGTCGGCGACCCTCCCGGGCAGGTACGCGTTGGTGAACCAGGTGGCGTGCTCACGCCCCTGCGTGCCGAACTTGGCGCCGACCAGGAAGACCACGTTCGGCGCGTCGGGCAGGTCGCGCAGCGCCTGCTCGTCGGCCACGTCGGCGGACACCACGGTCGCGCCGTCCTCGGCCAGCGACTCGGCGAGCCCCGGCTCGGAGAAGCGCGAGACCGCGATGATCCGCCGGTCCCCGTTCGTGGCGTTGAGGGCCAGCCGTACCAGGCTCGGCCCCAGCTTGCCGCCGGCGCCCAGGATCAGGATGTCGCCGTCGAGCCCGCTGAGATCGTCCACCAGCCCGGCGCCGGGCCGGGCCAGGCGCTCCTCGAGTTCCGCTGTCGTGCGCACGCGGGTATCTCCTCCGTCTGTTATTTACGGTCCAGACCGTAACTCTCGCAGACTTAGGCTGTCAACGGGTACGCACAACTGGGTCAGGCGACCTCACGGGCTGTGACCAGCACATCGAGGATCGCCCTGGTCTGCTCCCACGGCACCGGGCTGGGCGCGCCGCGCACCATGGAGAGGAACGCGTCGATCGTCCCCTCGTACCCGAGCCCCTTGACGGGGTCGTCGCCGCTCTCGATCACGATCGACTCGGAGCCGTCGCGCCTGTGCACGGTGACGGTGTAGGCCTCACCCTCGGAGACGCCGAGGATCTCCACCGTCCCCGTGACGCCGCTCCCCCACCGCAGCGCCATCACGCCGGTGTCCTCGGAGCGCAGGCCCTGGTAGTGCCGCTTGGCCCCGGCGGCGCCCACCAGCCGCACGTCCGGCCCCAGCAGGGCGACCAGCAGCTCGACGCCGTGGATGCCCATGGTCACCATGGTCCCGCCGCCCTCGCCGGGCGTGTCCTGCCAGGCGTTGTAGCCGTCGGCCCACAACCCCACGTCGTGCCGTACGGTGGCCCGCACGGCCAGCACGTCGCCGGGATCGACCCGGACCCCGGCGAACGCGGGGGCGAACCTCAGCACCGAGCTCGACAGCACCCGGTCGCCGATCGCCAGCCGGTCGAGCGCGTCGAGCTGGACCCGGCTGGCGGCGGCCGGCTTGTTCACGAAACAGGGCGCGCCGGTCTCCAGGACCCGGGCCAGCGCCTCGGGCACCTGCGGGTTGGGCACGGTCAGCACCACGCCGTCGGGCCCGGTGGCCAGCGCCTCGCCGAGGCTGCCGGCCACCTTCGCCGCCGGGTGCCGGTCGGTGAAGCGCCGCAGCCGCTCGGGGTCCTGCTCCCACACCACCAGCTCCGCGTGGCGGGCCAGGGTGTGGGCGTCGGTGTACGGATGACTGGTGGCCAGCCCGGCCAGGACAATGCGCACGACGGTATCTCCCTAAAGCTCGTCCACCTCGGCGTACGCGCGTCCGCCCGACAGCTTCGCGTACCCGGGCCCACGGTCGAAGAAGCGGTCGCCCGGAGGGCGCAGGCGGGCGCGGAGCTCGGCGGTGCCCTGCTCGTCGATGCGGTCGCCGTCGAGCACCACGCCGTAGTCGCCCAGCGCGCCCGCGATCGACACCTTCCCGTCCCGCACGTCGGCGGCCACCGCCCGGGGGTCGCGGTCGTACGGGGAGCCCCAGCCGCCGCCCCCGGTCGTACGGATGCGGATCAGCTCACCGGCCTGCACCGGATGGTCGTCGACCAGGCCCTCCATCTCCTTGCCCGCGATCTCCACCCGGAACGGCCGCCCCGCGAGGCCGCCGTTGACGCCCCAGCAGGACAGGATCGAGCGGTCGGCGATCGACATGTAGGAGGCGTCCCTGAGCATCCTGATGTGCTTGTCGTAGCCCAGCCCGCCCCTGAACATGCCGGGCCCGCCGGAGTCGCAGGCCAGTGCCAGCCGCTCCACCCGGAACGGCCAGCGCGCCTCGGCGAACTCCACCGGGATGTTGCGCGAGTCGGGCACCACGTGGATGGTGTCCTCGCCGTCGGCGTACCAGCGCCCGCCCGAGCCGCCGCCCAGGACCTCGCGCATCAGGTACGGCTGGTCGTCGGCGTCCGTGCCGTACACGCCGGTGTAGCGGATGGTCTCCTGGTCGGCCGGCATGCGGCCGTTCGTGGCCTTGGCCAGCACGCCGGCGAGCACGCCGAGCAGGCGCAGGATGACGAACGTGCGGGCGTTCGTGGGGGCCGGGAAGACCGGGGTGAGCAGGGTGCCCTTCTCCGGGAAGACCATCTTGATGAGAGGCACGACGCCCTCGTTGACGTCCAGCTCGGCCATCCGCTCGGGCGTGTCGGCCAGGTTGCGCAGCACCGGGGCCAGCCACTTCTTCAGGAAGACGCCGTCGGCGTAGTCGCCCGCGTGGTTGATCGGCCCCTTGGCCTGCGGCGACGTGCCGGTGAAGTCGATCGTGAGCGGGGAGTCGGCGGCGTGGTCGACCGTGAGCGTGATCCGCTGGGCGTGCAGGCGGGGCTCGTCCACGCCGTCGTGCTCGGCGTAGTCCTCCCACACGTACGTCCCCTCGGGGATCTTGGCCAGCAGCTCCCTGCGGAACGTCTCGGTGGTCTTGGAGATGATCGCGTCGAAGCACTCCTCGACGGCCTGCCTGCCGTACCGGTCGAACAGCTCGCCCAGCCGCCGCGCTCCCATCAGGCAGGCCGAGCACTCGGCGTCGAGGTCGCCGGCCAGCGAGTCGGGCATGCGGGAGTTGCGGGTCATGATGCGCAGCGCGGCCTCGTTCGGCACGCCCTGGTCCCACAGCTTGATCGGCGGCACCATCAGGCCCTCTTCGAACACCGACCGGGCGTGCGAGGGCATGGAGCCGGGCACGGAGCCGCCGATGTCGTCGTGGTGGCCGAACGCCTGCACGAACGCCACGACGGCGCCCTCGTGGAAGACGGGCACGGTCACGCACAGGTCGGGCAGGTGGCCGATGCCGCCCTCGGAGAGGTAGACGTCGTTGTGGAAGTACACGTCGCCGGGCTTCATCGTCTCGACCGGGAAGTCGCGCACCACCGGCTGGACGAGCGCGCTGTAGGAGCGGCCGGTGAGCTTGCGCAGCCGTACGTCGTGGATGCCCGCGCGGAAGTCGTGCGCGTCGCGGATCATCGGCGAGCGGGCCGTGCGGGCGATGGCCGTCTCGACCTCCTTCTCGACGGACGCCAGCGTGCCCTCGACGATCTCCACCAAGATCGGATCAGTCACGGCGGACCTCCACATTTCCGTACTCGTCCACCTTCGCGGTGAAGCCTGGGTGGATCGGGATCGTCGAGCCGTACTCCTCGATCACAGCCGGCCCGGTGACCGTGGCGCCGGGGCCGAGGGCGGAGCGCTGGTGGATCGCGGTGTCGCGGGTCTCGTCGAAATGCACGGGACGCACCGAGGTGGCGCCCTCGCCGGCCTTGTCCAGGCGGCGGATGGCCGGGCGGGTGATGGGGCCGATGCCGGAGACGCGCAGGTTCACCCATTCGACGCCGTGGCGGGGGTCGTCCCGGTACGCGTACCCGTACAGCTTCTCGTGGGCCGCGTGGAAGCGGTCGACCACCTCGGCCTGCCAGTCCTCGTCGATCTCACCCGCCGGGGCCGGCACCCGCACCTCGTACGCCTGGCCGTAGTAGCGCAGGTCGGCGCTGCGCAGGTAGACCGGGTCGTCGAAGCCCTCGCGGTCGAGCGCCTCGCCCGCCTGATGCTCCAGGTCGTGGAAGATCTCGACGGCCTTGCCGAGCGAGAGGTCGCGGGTGACGTACGTACGGACGTAGTCGTTCTTGACGTCCACCGTCAGCAACCCGAACGCTGAAACGTTCCCGGGGTCGCGCGGGACGATCACGGCCGGCAGGCCGAGGATGTCGATCAGCCGGCACGCCAGCAGCGGCCCGGACCCGCCGAACGTCACCAGCGGGAAGTCACGCACGTCCAGCCCGCGCTTGACGGTGAGCTGCCTGATCGCGTTGCTCTGGTTGAACGCGCTGATCTCCAGGATGCCCGTCGCGGTGCGCTCGGGGGTGAGCCCCAGCTTGTCGGCCAGCGCCTCGATGCCGCCGCGCGCGGCGTCGGCGTCCAGCGGGATCTCGCCGCCGAGCAGGTGGGGCGGGATCCGGCCGAGGAACACGTGCGCGTCGGTGACCGTCACCTCCGTCCCGCCCCTGCCGTAGCAGATGGGGCCGGGGTCGGCGCCCGCGGACCTGGGGCCGACCTTGAGCGTGCCCTCGGGCGAGATCCACGCGATCGAGCCGCCGCCCGCGCCGACGGTGATGATGTCGATCATCGGGATCTTGCACGGGTAGCGGCCCACGGAGCCCTCGGTGGTGATCGAGGGCTCGCCGTCGATCACCACGGCCACGTCGGTCGAGGTGCCGCCGCCGTCCAGCGTGATCACCGACGGGTGCCCCGCCGTGGAGGCGATGAGCGCCGCGCCGAGCGCGCCCGCCGCCGGGCCCGACAGGACGGTGGTGATCGGCTGGTTGACGACCTCGCGGGCCGACAGGATGCCGCCGTTGGACTTCATGACGGAGAACGGCTTGCCGAGCCGGTTGGACAGGCTCGCGATGTAGCCGCGCATGGCGGGCTTGACGGCGGCGTCCACCAGCGTGGTGACCGAGCGCTCGTACTCGCGGTACTCGCGCAGCACGTCGCTCGACAGCGAGATCACCGCCTCCGGGTGCTCGCGCCACAGCACCTCGCGCATGCGGCGCTCGTGCTCGGGGTTGGCGTAGGAGTGCAGGAAGCAGACGCCGATCGCGTTGATCCCCTTGGCCCGGAACCAGCGGGCCACCTCCACGGCCTGCTCCTCCGAGAACGGCCACACCTCCTGCCCCAGGTGATCGAGCCGCCCCCCGACGGTCTTCACCAGGTGCACGGGAACGATCCTGGGCGGTTTGACCCAGAAGTAGGAGTTGCCGTAGCCGTCGGGCACGCTCTGCCTGGCGATCTCCAGGACGTACTCGAAACCTTCGGTCGTGATGAACCCGAGGTTGGAGATCCGGTCCTCGAGCAGTTGGTTCGTGGCCACCGTGGTGCCGTGGACGATCGACCCGATGTCGGTCGCGCCGAGCTTCTCGATGCCCGCGACGAACCCGTCCGCCGGGTCGGCGGGCGTCGACGGGGTCTTGGTCGTGAGGATCTCACCGGTCTCCTCGTCCACCGCGACCACGTCGGTGAAGGTTCCTCCGGTGTCCACTCCGATACGCACGCTACGCATGGCTCCTCAGCTCGGTGACCACTGTTCTTCCTGCGAACTCCAGAGGAGAAATGTCCCACGAGGTCATGGAACAAGCCAAGCCACTAAGCTGGCCCCCCGTGACTGAACTGTCTGCCTTGTCTGCCGTGCCGTCTGGCGCCCGGGATGCCGTGCTCAAGTTTTACTTCGGCCCCATGGACTGCGGGAAGTCCACGTTGGCACTCCAGATGAATTACAACCACGGACGCCAGGGTAGGCGTGGTCTGGTGCTGACCAAGCACGACCGCTCCGGCGGCCCCAAGATCACCAGCCGGATCGGCCTCGGCCTGGAGGCCATCGAGGTGGAGGACTCCCTCGACATCGTGGAATTGGTCACCTCCCACGACCGCATCGACTTCCTCATCTGCGACGAGGCCTGCTTCTACACCGTCCCGCAGATCGAGCAGCTCGCGGACCTGGTGGACGAGCACTGCGTGGACGTCTACGCGTTCGGGCTGGCCTCGGACTTCCGCTCGGTGATGTTCCCGGCGGCGCAGCGGCTGTTCGAGCTGGCGGACGAGGTGTGCCGGCTGCAGGTCGAGGTGCTGTGCTGGTGCGGCCGTCCCGGGCAGCTCAACGCCAGGGTGGTGGGCGGGGTCATGGCGCGTACGGGCGAGCAGGTCGTGATCGGCGACACCGACGCCTCGCCGGTGCGCTACCAGGTGCTCTGCCGCCGCCACCACCGCTCCGGCCGGCTCGGCGAGGGCGAGGGCCAGGGCGAGGGCCAGGGCCGGAGCGTCCTCACACCAGGCGGTCCAGCAGGTCTCTGAACAGCCGCCGATCCTCCTCCGGCAGGTCCGCCAGGAACTCCTCCTCCGCCACGCCCACGGCGCGGGTGGCCGCCTCCAGGACCTCGCGCCCGTGGCCGGTCAGCTCCACCATGTTCTTGCGCCGGTCGGCGGGATGCGGCCGGCGCCCGACGAGCTTCTTGCGCTCCAGGCCGTCCAGCAGCGCGACCATCGTCGTCCGGTCGATGCCCAGGCGCTGGGCGGCCTCCAGCTGGGAGAGCGGCTCCGGCGTGCGGAGCACCGACATGACCCCGAACTCCCGCCCGTCGATCTCGTACGGCTCCAGCGCCGGCCCCGTCAGCTCCCCCAGGCGCAGGTTGGCGTGCTTGAGCAGATAACCGAGGCGACGTCGCGACACGCCTCGATTGTCACACAACCCTTTCGCCGGGCGGCTATCCGGCGGCCAGCTCCTCCAGGCGGTAGGGAAGGTACGCCGAGTCGTCCACGAGCGCCGAGGCGCCCCGCCACCACCCGAACCACTCCCCGCTCCGCCACATCCAGTCCACGCGTTCGATGGCGGCCACCACGTCGCCGACCGTCTGCCACCGCTCGCCGAGCTGCTCCCGGGTGGCGCCGTGCCGCACCGCCCAGGCCCGCAGGACTCCCCCGGCGGCGGC
Source organism: Nonomuraea sp. NPDC052116 (assembly GCF_040680035.1). Classification (NCBI taxonomy): domain Bacteria; kingdom Bacillati; phylum Actinomycetota; class Actinomycetes; order Streptosporangiales; family Streptosporangiaceae; genus Nonomuraea; species Nonomuraea sp. NPDC052116. The sequence goes on from NZ_JBFAWA010000001.1 coordinate 404,140, forward strand.
CGGAACCTCGCGGGCGTACGGGTCGGGGTCCTCGCCGGGCAGCCGGTGCGGCCCCAGCCCGGCCGCCACCCCCCAGCTCCACTGCGCCTCGGCGGGCCGGGAGTAACGCAGGGAGTGGAAGTCGAGGTTGGACCCGAGATCCTCGTCGGGCCTGCGGGTGACGACCGCGTCGAGCCGCCCGCCGGCGTCGAAGTGAACGACCAGCCGCTGCCCCGGCTTCACCCCGGGCGGCAGCCGGAAGCGGTCCTCGGCATGCCACGAGTTGAGATCGACCTCGGCGACGGGCCGGCCCCACAGCTGGTCGGCGGCGTCGTCGGAGATCCAGGCGGCCAGCATCTCCAGCGCGGTCAGATCGGTCCAGGGCTCGATCGCGACCGCCGTGCGCACCACCTCGTCGGGGGCCGGCAGCTTGCCGCCCCTGGGCCGGATCCACCACTCCTCGCCCAGCTCGCGGGTGCCCACGAGCAGCGCGGCGATGGCGGCCAGCTCGGCCGAGCGCCGGGTGAGCGAGGCTCCGAGCGCGAGCTCCAGCGTCCGCTCGGTCCGCTCGTCCCCGAGCACCGGGCGCACGTCGACGATCAAGGTCTCGGCTGTGGGGCGCTCGTCGCCCAGCAGGTTGCGAACGACTCTCCTGGCTTCGGTTCGTGCGTCTTCCGCGTGTGCCTGCCGCATACCAGCCACGCTACGCCTGGAGATCCTTTTCCGCGAGAGCCCTCATGGGCGCCGGGAGGCCCGTCCGATGAGCCAGCCCACCGCGACGCCGGTGAGCGCGATGCCCGCCCCCATCCCGAACGACGCCAGCATCACCCACGGCCGCGTCTGCGTGTGCGGTCTGGGGGCCCGCCCGTACACGGCGCCGCCCGCCGGGCTCACCGCTTCCGCCTCGGCGGGCACCTGCGCGCCGGCGGGAACGGCCGCCGCGCACAGGTGATCCTCCACGGCCGCGAAGAACTCCCCCGCCGTCCGCTTGGCCACCGACCCCAGCATGCGCTGCCCGACCCCGCCGATCATCCCGCCGATCACCGCGTCGGCGTCGTAGTCGACCCGGGTCCCGTCCTCGACCTCGCTCAGCCGCACCACGACGGTGGCGTCCACCGTCCCGGGCGCGCCCTGCCCGCGCGCCTTGAGCGTGAAGCTCTCGGGCGCCAGCGGGTCGGTGAGCGACACCTCCCCCTGGTAGACGCCCTTGATGGACGCGACGCCCGCGTTCACGGTCATCCGGTACGTGTCCGGCCCGGTCTCCTCAAGGCACTCGCATCCCGGAATGGTGCTCGCCAGCACCGCCGGATCCTGGAGCGCAGCCCACACCCGATCCCTCTGAACGCCGATCACGGCAGTACCCGCCACCTTCATGTCGCCACTCTAAGCAGCCGGGACCAGGTGGATAAGGGCAACACCTGCCAGAGGAAGACAAGACTTGAGGATCATGCCTGGCAAGATGGGGCCCCATGCGCGCGTTGAAGATCATGCCCCGTCCGGCCGCCGTCGCCTGCGTGCTGGCCCTCGTCGCCGCGTGCACCCCCGCCGAGACCGCGAGCGTCCGCCGGCCCGGCACCACCTCCGCGCCGAGTTCCCCGTCCGCACGGCCCAAGGCCACCCGGCACGGCCCGCCGGGCGAGCAGCCGCGCACGGGCGAGGTGCGCCCGGTCGGGCGCGCCGGCGACCTGCCGCCCGTGATCAGCTCGATCCCCACCAAGCGCAAGGTCGTCTTCCTGACCATCGACGACGGCTGGGAGCAGGATCCGGGCTTCGTCAAGCAGGTACGCGACCAGCACATCCCCATCACCGCCTTCGCCATGCGCGACGCCGTGGAGGCCAAGGGCACCCCGGACCCGGCCGGCGGCCCAGGGAAATACGTAGGTGCTGGTAAATGGGGATATTTCCGGCAGCTCCGCAACGCCGACGTCGCCATCGAGAACCACACCCTCACCCACCCCAACCTCCGCCTGCTCTCCCGGGACGCCCAGCGCCGCGAGATCTGCGGCTCCTCCCAGGTCATCAGGAAGGAGCTGGGCGCCAGGCCCACGCTGTTCAGGCCCCCGTTCGGCAACTACAACACCGACACGCTCAGGGCCGCCAAGAGCTGCGGCATCGAGGCGGTCCTCCTCTGGACGGCCACCGTCCAGCCGGGCGGCAAGATCGCCTACCAGGTGCCCGACAAGCGCCTGCGCCCGGGCGACATCCTGCTCCTCCACTTCCGTCCCAACCTGGCCGGGGACTTCCGCGTCCTGGTCAACAAGATCAAGCGCCGCGGATTCGAGCTGGGCAACCTCCAGGCGTACCTGGCCGCCATGACCGTCGACCGGTAGGCGTACCCCTGAATCACCCCGGCGGCGGACGCGCCGGGGCCCGCCCGCACGGGATCCTCGATGCGGCAACAACCAACGGGGAGCGATGTGACCAAGCTCGCATCGCGTTGCTCTACGAGCTGTAGTACTACTTCAAGTAGATAAACTACACGCTGTAGAGCTCAGGGAGTCGGCGGGGAGATGGACGCACTTGACCTGGCACGGTGGCAGTTCGGGGTGACCACCGTGTACCACTTTCTGTTCGTGCCCTTGACCATCGGTCTGGGGATCTTCGTGGCGGGCCTGCAGACGGCCTGGCACCGGACAGGGAAAGAGCACTACCTGAAGCTCACGAAGTTCTTCGGGAAGCTGTTCCTGATCAACTTCGCCATGGGCGTGGTCACCGGCATCGTGCAGGAGTTCCAGTTCGGGATGAACTGGAGTGAATACTCAACGTTCGTCGGCGACGTCTTCGGAGCGCCGCTGGCCATGGAGGCGCTGCTGGCCTTCTTCATGGAGTCCACGTTCCTGGGGCTGTGGATCTTCGGATGGGACCGGCTGCCGAAGAAGGCGCACCTGGCGTGCATCTGGGCGGCCGCCATCGGGTCCAACCTGTCGGCGTATTTCATCCTCGCGGCCAACGCCTGGATGAAGCACCCCGTCGGCTACGAGGTCGTGGACGGCAGGGCCAGGATGACCGACCTGTGGGCCGTGCTGACCAACTCCACGGCGGTGGCCCAGGTGCCCCATGTGATCGGGGCGGCGTTCATCGTGGCGGGCGGCTTCGTCCTGGCCGTGAGCGGCTACTGGCTGCTCAGGACGCGCGCCCCGATGTGGCGCAGCGCGGCCCGCGCCGCCCTCGTCATGACGGCCCTCGCGGGCGCCGTCGTCGCGGGCACCGGCGACATGTCGGCCAGGCTGATGTACGAGCAGCAGCCCATGAAGCTGGCCTCCGCCGAGGGCCTGGAGCGCGACACGGCCGGCGCGGCGTTCTCCCTCGTCCCGGGCGTCGAGATCCCCAAGGTCCTCAGCTTCCTGTCCGCCCACGACCCGAACGCCACCGTCCAGGGCACCGAGGACCTGCAGCGCCGCTTCGAGCAGCAGTTCGGCCCGGGCGACTACCGGCCGAACGAGCCGGTCGTGTTCTGGTCGTTCCGGGTGATGATGGGGTTCGGGATGGCCACGGTGGGCCTGTCGGTGCTGGGCCTCTGGCTGACCCGGCGCAGGCGTGAGTTCCCGAGATGGCTGTCGCGGGCGATGCTCCTGGCGGTGCCGCTGCCGCTGCTCTCGGTGATCGCCGGGTGGCTGCTGAGCGAGATCGGCCGCCAGCCGTGGACGGTCGCGGGCGAGCTGCTCACCGCCTCCAGCGTGTCGCCGGGGGTGAGCCTGGCCGAGGTGGCCACGTCCCTGACGATCTTCACACTCCTGTACGGCGCGCTCGCCGTGGCCGAGGTCGTCCTGCTGACCAGGCATGTCCGCAAGGGCGTCGAGGAGCAGGCGCCCACCCCCGCCGCCGCCGAGCGGCGCGAGCCGTCGCTGATGTACTGAGGGAGCAGACAATGATCGAGTTGTGGTTCGTCATCATCGCCTTCCTCTGGACGGGCTACTTCGTGCTGGAGGGCTTCGACTTCGGCGTCGGCATGCTGGCCCCGCTGGTCAGCCGCAATCCCGGCGAGCAACGGCAGAGCCTGCAGACCATCGGCCCGGTGTGGGACGGCAACGAGGTGTGGCTGATCACCGCCGTCGGCGCCATGTTCGCCGCGTTCCCCGCCTGGTACGCGGGGGTGTTCAGCTCGTTCTACCTGCCGGTGACGCTCGTCCTGGTCGGCCTGATCGTGCGCGGCGTCGGCCTGGAGTGGCGCGGCAAGGTGAACGACCCGCGCTGGTGCGACCTGGGCATCGTGGTGGGCAGCGCGCTCCCCGCGTTCCTGTGGGGGGCGGTCTTCGCCGACCTGGTGTTCGACAGCGTGCCGGCCGCCCTGCTGGGAGGCGCGTTCACGCTGGCGGTGTGCGCCCTGCACGGCGCCGTCTTCCTGGCGCTCAAGACCACCGGCCCGGTACGCCGCCGCGCCCGCGTCGTGGCGATGGCCGCCAGCGGCGTGGCCGTCCCGGTGGCCGTGGCCGCGCTGTCGAGCCTGGGCACGTTCCCCGCGCTGGCCGCCATGGCGGCGCTGGCGGCGGCCACGGCGCTGATCTGGCGCCGCCGCGAGGGCTGGGCCTTCGCGGCCACGGCGGGGGCGATCGTGCTGTCGACCCTGGCGGTCTTCATGGAGCTGCGCCTGCGCCCGTTCCCCGGCCTGACGCTGGCGGAGGCGGCCTCCGGGCCCTACACGCTGACGATGCTGAGCTGGATCGGCCTGATCACGCTCCCGTTCGTGCTGGTCTACCAGGGGTGGACGTACTGGGTGTTCAGGAAGCGGGTCCGGGTGGAGGGCACCCTCCTCACGCACGGCTAGGTGACAGGGGCGCCGCCGAGGTAGAGGCGGCCGAGGCGGGGGTCGGCGGCCAACTCGCGGGCGGGGCCGGAGATGTGGACACGGCCGAGGTCGAGCACGCAGCCGACGTCGGCCATCTCCAGCGCCCGGCGCGCGTTCTGCTCCACCAGCAGCACGGCGACACCCGTACGGCGCATCAGGTCGATCTGGTCGAAGACCACCTGCGTGTTACGCGGGTCGAGCCCCATCGACGGCTCGTCCAGCAGCACCACGGAAGGCTCCAGCATGAGCGCCCGCGCGAACTCCACCTGCTTCTGCTGTCCGCCCGACAGCAGCCCGGCCATGCTCCCCCACCGCTCGCCCACCACGGGGAACAGCTCCTTGACCGCCTCCATCCGGGCCTGGAGCTTCGCGGAGTCGCGCACGGTGAAGCCGCCGAGCCGCACGTTCTCGGCCACGGTCATCTCGCGGAACACGCTGTGCCCCTGCAGCACGTGGGCGAGCCCGCGCCCGAGCAGGCGCTGCGGCGACAGGCCCGTCACGTCCTGGCCGGCCAGCAGGACCCGCCCCGACCGGGGCGCGAGCAGCCCGCTGGCGACCTTGAGCGCGGTGGACTTGCCCGCGCCGTTCGGCCCCACCAGGCAGACCACCTCGCCGGCGCGCACGGTGACGGTCAGGCCGCGCAGCACCGGCGCCGCCCTGCCGTAGCCTGCCTCGACGTCTTCCAGCGCCAGGATGGTCTCAGACACCGAGGTACGCCTCCAGCACGCGCGGGTCGTCCCGCACCTCGGCGGGCGGGCCCGCCGCGATCGGCGCTCCCCGGTCGAAGACGATCACGTGGTCGCACATGCCCATCACCATGTCCATGTTGTGCTCGACGACGAGGAACGTACGGCCCTCCGCGTTGAGGTCGCGTACGAGCGAGACGATCCGGTCGATCAGCGCCGGGTTGACCCCGCCCGCCGGCTCGTCCAGCAGCACCAGCTCGGGCTCGGCCATGAGGACGGCGGCCAGCTCCAGCAGCTTCTGCTGGCCGTAGGACAGGTCGCGGGCCTCGGCGTCCTCCAGGTGCTCGATGCCCATGCGCCGCAGCCAGTGCCGGGCCCGCTCGACCTCGCCCTGGTCCCGCAGCCCGGCCAGCAGCTCGCGCAGGCGGGTGCGGCGGACGGCGACCAGCATGTTCTCCAGCACGGTCAGGCGCGGGAAGACGCGGCAGAGCTGGAAGGTGCGGCCGATGCCGGCGTGCGCGATGCGGTGCGGCGAGTGGCGGGTGATGTCGCGGTCGCGGTAGAGCACCCGGCCGGAGTCCGGCTTGATCATGCCGGTGACGATGTTGAAGAACGTGGTCTTGCCGGAGCCGTTGGGTCCGATCAGGCCGTTGATCCTCCCCTCCTGGAGCTCGACGCTCGCGCCGTCCACGGCGAGCACCCCGCCGAACGACTTGGTCAGCCCCTCGGTGCGCAACGAGGTCATCGGGCTGCCCCCTGGAGGCGTTGTTCGGCCGTCTCGTCCGGGATGGAGGGCCCGGCGCGCCTCCTGGTGAGCCGGGCGAGGATGCCGTCCGGCATGAACAGCACGACCAGCACGAGCAGCAGGCCCGTCGCGGTCAGGTGGATCTGCGTCTCGCCCAGCGCGATCAGGAAGTACTCGCCCGCCGGGGCCACGATGAGCGCCCCGAGCAGCGGCCCGAACAGGTGCCTGACCCCGCCGAGCAGGCTCATCAGCACCATGTACGACCCGATGAGGATGGAGAAGACGAAGATCGGGTCGAGGCTGCCGAACCAGACCGCGTAGAGCCCTCCGGCGAGCGACACGAACAGGGCCGACAGGGCGAAGGCCGTCACCTTGTACGCCCCCGTCGGCACCCCCAGGGACTCGGCCTTGTCCTCGTCCTCCCTGATCGCCCGCAGGCCGGCGCCGAACCGGGAGCGCGAGACGTACCACCAGGACAGCAGCGCGAGCCCGAGCAGCGCCAGGAACAGGTAGAAGAACACGATGTGCGTCTGCCCCCGGTGCAGGTCGGGGAAGGGAGAGGGGACCTGCAGGCCGGTGGAGCCGCCGGTGAGCGAGCGCCAGCCCTGCACGACGAGGTTCATCATCGACACGAGCGCGATCGACACGATCACGAACGACGCGCCGCGCACCCGCACGGCCGCGACGCCGACGAACACGGCGAACGCCGTCACGGCGACGGCCGACACCAGCAGGGCCGCGACCCACGGCACGCCCAGGCGCACGATCAGCAGGCCGGTCCCGTACGCGCCGAGGCCGAAGAACGCCGAGTGGCCGAGGGAGACGTATCCGGTGAAACCGCCCAGCAGGTTCCAGGACGTGGACATGGCCGCGTACATGACGGTCAGCGCGCCCGCGTACACGAGGTAGTAGTTGGGGACCAGCCACGGATAGGCCAGCGCCAGGCAGGCGACCAGCAGCGGGATCCCTCTAGAAGCGATGCGCAAGCCGGCCTCCGAAGAACCCCTGGGGGCGCGCGAGCAGCGTCAGGAAGAGGAAGACGTAGAACATCATCGTGGCCCAGGTGGCGTCCACGGTCACCAGCACGAGGCCCTCGACCACGCCGAGCAGGACGGCCGCCAGCGCCGCGCCGATCACGCTCCCCAGCCCTCCGACCACGATGATGGCCATGAGCTTGCCGATCCACACCCAGTGCGAGGCGGGGAAGAACGGCGTGATGAGCGCGAGCACGGTGCCGCCGACGGCCGCGGTGGCGAGGCCGACGCCGAAGCCGTACCCGGCGACCCGCTCGGTCTGGACGCCGACCAGCCGGGCCGCCTCCCGGTGCTGGATGGTGGCCCGCAGCGCCTGCCCGAACCGGCTCCTCACCAGCACCGCGAACAGCACCGCGAGGGTGAGCGCCGCGACGAAGAACGCGATGATCTTGTCGTACGGGAGGTGCACGCCGCCGATCGTCAGCGACTTGGTCGCGTACTCCATGCTGACCGACTTGTAGGACCCGGTGTAGATCGTCCCGAGCAGCCCCTCGATCGCCAGCGCGATCCCGAACGTCAGCAGCACCGACATCATCGCCAGGTTGTCCGGCGCCAGCCGCGCGACGAGCAGCCGCTGCACCGCCACGCCCAGCGCGAAGAAGAGCGGCACGGTGACGGGCAGCGCCAGGAACGGGTCCACGCCGAACGTCGTGTGCACGGTGTAGGTCAGATAGGCGGCCAGGAACAGGAACGCGGGGTGGGCCACCATGACCACCCGCATCACCCCGAAGTACAGCGACAGGCCGGAGGCCAGCAGCGCGTAGAGGCCTCCGGTCAGCACGCCCAGGGCCAGCCCCTGCAGGAGCAGGCTCACCATGGTTTCTTCGGGTAGACGAGGTCGGCCGTCTTGGCCTGCTCGGGGAGCACGATCTCGACCTTTCCGCCGACGTACTGCTGGATCATGTGGGCCTGTTCGGGCCTGCCCTGGTCGTCGAAGGAGAGCTTGCCCACGACCGTGTCGAACGTGCCCTGCCTGATGTGGTCGGCCAGCTTGTCCTGGCACTCCTTGGTGGCGTCGACGCACTTGGCGGCGTTCACGGCGGCCTCGACGACCTGGCCGACGGTGAAGCCGTTGGCGGTGTCCTCGTTCGCCTCGCCGTTGAACATCTCCTTGTGGCGTTTGATCATCTCCTGGTTGCCGGTGAAGGTGGCCGTGGCCGACCAGCCGACGGGCGAGATGATGCTCTCGGCCGCCCCCTTCACCGCGGCGGGGAACTCCGGCTCCGTCGGACCCGTCGAGAACGCCGCCAGCTTGGGCTGCACCTTCAGCTCCTGCAGCGCCCGCACCAGGCCCACGGAGTCCTCGAACTGCGTGCCGCCCACCACGATGTCCGGCTTGGCCGCGGCGATCTTGGCGGCGATGGGCGAGAAGTCGGTGGTCTCGGGCGGGTAGACCTCGTCCACGACCGTCTTGATCCCGGCCGCGGCCAGCTTGTCCCGCAGCCCGTACGCGGTGCCCTGCGCGAACGGGTCGTCCAGGCTCGCGTACGCCGCCGTCTTCGGCCGCTTGTCGGCCGGCAGCTTGATGATGTAGTCGGCCAGGTAGTTGTAGTGGTCGCTCGCGATCGCCGGCGCCGCGTAGAACAGCCGCTTGAAGCCCTGCTCGAAGACCTCCTTGGCGGCCCCGGCCGGCTCCACGAACAGCATGTTGTACGACTCCGCGACCTTCGCCGCGGGGATCACCAGCCGCGACGAGAACGGTCCGAAGACCAGGTTGACCTTGTCCTGCGTGATGAGCGACTCGTAGTCGGAGCTGACCCGGTTGGGGTCGGAGGCGTCGTCGCGGAAGATCAGCTCGACCTTCCTGCCCAGCAGGCCGCCCTTGGCGTTCACCCGGTCGGCCCAGACCTGGTAACCGTCCTTGATGCCGTTGCCGGGCTCGGCGAAGTCGCCCGTGAGCGGAAGGGAGATGCCGATCTTGACCGGACCCTGCTGCTGTCCCGCCGGCTGAGCCGTCCCCGGCTCGTCGGTCTTGGCGCAGGCGGTCAGGGCCAAAGCGCACATCGAAGTGATCGTCAGGCTCTTGAGAACTCTTGCCATCGAGGAAATCCCCCGTCAGAAGAGGCGCCACGAAAGCGCTTACGTAAGCGCTTTCGGTTACGATTACACGAGATTCAGCCCCGGACAAGGGGGGTTCTCAGCGCATGACCGAGCGATCCCATCCACCCCGCCTCGTCGACGTGGCCAAGGCCGCGGGGGTCTCGCTGGCCACGGCCTCCCGGGCCCTGACGGGCAGCAGCGGCGTGAGCGCCGAGGTCGCCGCCCACGTCCAGGCGGTCGCGTCCCAGGTCGGCTACGTGCCCAACAGCCACGCGCGGGCCCTGGCCGGCGGGCAGGCGTCCATGGTCGGGCTGATCGTGCACGACGTCGGCGACCCCTACTTCGGCGAGATCGCCAGGGGCGTGCTGCGCGAGACCGAGAGCCGCGGCTACATGGCGCTCATCAGCCAGACCGAGCGCGACCCCCGTGCCGAGCTGGCCCGGGTCCGGGCGTTGCGCGCGCACCGCGTGACCTCGATCGTGCTGGCCGGATCCGGCTACGTCGATGCGGCGACCGAGGCCGACATCGCCACCGAGGTGCGCTCGTTCACGGCGGCGGGCGGCCGGGTGGCCGTCATCGGCCGCCACCACCTGCCGGTGGACGCCGTGCTGCCCGACAACGCGGCCGGCGGCTCCACGCTCATGCACCACCTGCTCGACCTGGGCCACCGCCGCCTCGGCGTGCTCGGCGGCCCGGCCAACCTGACCACGGTGGAAGACCGGCTGGCCGGGCTGCGGGCGGCGCTGGCCGCGGCCGGGCTCGACTGGCGCTCGTTCCCCGTCGTGCACGGCGACTTCACCAGGGAGGGCGGCGCGGCCGCCACGGCCCGGCTGATGCGGGCCCACCCCGACCTGACGGCGGTGGTCGCGCTCAACGACCCGATGGCGGTGGGCGCGCTGTCGTGGCTGCTCAACAACGGGCGCAGGGTGCCCGGGGAGATCTCGGTGGCCGGGTTCGACGACGTGCCGGTGGCGCGCGACGTCTATCCGGCGCTCACCACGATCAGGCTGCCCATGGTCGAGATGGGCAAGCAAGCGCTTGAGCTCGTTCTCAAGCCGCCCGCCTCGCGCCCGCGCCGCCGCCGCACCGCGCACGAGCTGGTCGTACGCGCCTCCACGGCCCCACCGCCGCCTTGACACCGGTCCACCGACCCTCTTGACAGCCGGATCTTCCGGGTTAGTTTCTTTACGGAAGCGCTTTCGGAAGCGCTTACGTTGAGCCATCCGGCGAGAGGATCCTGGATGTCAGCCTTTCGCACCCTCCTCCTGACGGCCGTGCTCGCACTGGCCGTACCGATCCCCGCGCAGGCCGCCACCGCCACGGTGGCACCGGAGTGCGGCCCCGGCCATGCCAAGGTGAAGCAGGTCAACGACGGGCGCAACTGGGCGCCGGTGACACCCGCCAAGTGGCAGTTCCCCGGCGACCAGGTGATCCTCGCCGAGGCCGGCGTCGCGCGCCCGGGCCCGCGCCGGCCCTTCGAGTACGCGGTGCTGAAGACGGGCCCCGAGTTCGGCTCGGTGCGGATCGACGCGCAGGTCCGCCTGGACACCCCGACCAGCGTCAGCAACCGCGACGTGATCATCGTGTTCGGCTACCGGTCGGACACGGAGTTCTACTACGTCCACCTCTCGCAGGACAACACCATCTACCCGCACAACGGGATCTTCGTCGTCAACAACGCGGACCGTCTGCGCATCGACGACCAGTGGAACGGCCAGGTGGGCGCGCCGCCCGCGGTCACCGACACGGCGTGGCACCGCGTCCGCGTCACCCACTGCGTCGAGACCGGCCGCATCGCGGTCTACATGGACGGCGCCACGACGCCGCTGATCACGGCCACCGACCGCACGTTCGCGTCGGGCCGGGTCGGCTTCGGCTCTTTCGACAACATCGGCAGGATGCGCGACATGACCGTCAAGGGCACCCCTGCCTGCGACAGCGCCGATCAATAGCCCTCGACTCCCCTGGTGGTGAGCAGGTATGCCGAAAACCCTCCGGTGCCTGATCGCCGCGGTGCTGGTGACCGCGTTATGCGCGCCGCCGGCAGCCGCGCAGGCCGACCCGACCCCCGTCGACGACCCCATCCCCGAGAAGCCGACCGCCTCGGGGCTGACGCTGACGCTGGAGGAGTTCGCCTCGTTCCCGAAGACGGAGACGACTCCCGAGCCGACCGACCCGCGCCTGGTCCGCACGGCCAGGATCAACTACCTGGGCGAGCTCCCCGACGGCTCGCGCCGCCTGTTCGTCAACGACCTCAACGGCAAGCTCTACTTCCTCGACAAGGGCCAGCCGCGCGAATACCTGGACGTCGGCGCCACTTTCGCGCCCGACTTCGTCTCCGGGCGCGGCCTGGGCAGCGGGTTCGGCTTCGCCGCCTTCCACCCCGAGTTCGCCAGGAACGGCAAGTTCTACACCGTGCACACCGAGTGGGGCAACGCGCTGACCACGAAGACCCCCGACCTGACGCCGCAGCCCAGCACCAAATTCCACGGCGTCATCACCGAGTGGACGGCCACCGACCCGAAGGCGAACGTCTTCTCCGGCACCCGCAGGGAGGTGCTGCGGCTCGGCTTCAGCGGCCAGATCCACGGCATCCAGCAGATCGACTTCAACCCGACGGCCCGCAAGGGCGACAAGGACTACGGCCTGCTGTACGTCGCCGCCGGTGACGGCGCCCGCGGCGTGTCCAGCGACGACCCGCAGAACCTGGCCATCCCGCAGGGCAAGATCCTCAGGATCGACCCGGCCGGCACGAACGGCGCCAACGGCAGGTACGGCATCCCCGCCGCCAACCCGTTCGCCGGCCAGGCCGGCAAGCTCGGCGAGATCTACGCGTACGGGATGCGCGACCCGCACCGCTTCAGCTGGGACCCGCAGGCCGGCAACCGGCTGTTCCTCGGCCACATCGGCGAGCACGCCATCGAGGCCATCTACGACGTCGGCGCCGGCGACAACCTGGGCTGGAGCGAGCGCGAGGGCTCGTTCGTGTTCAACAAGTCCGACCGCTGCCACCTCTACACGCTGCCGGACGACGACGCGCAGTACGGCTACACCTACCCGGTGGCCGCCTACGACCACGACCCGCCGCCCGGACACTCCTGCACCTCCGACAGCGGCCACGCCGTCACCGGCGGGTTCGTCTACCGCGGGCAGAAGCTGCCGCCGCTGTACGGCAAGTACCTGTTCGGCGACATCGTGGACGGCCAGGTCTTCTTCACCGTCGCCTCCGAGATGGACGAGCGCACCGGCCGCCGGGCCACGATCCACAAGCCGCGGCTGGTGGACGCGTCCGGCAGGCAGCTGACCATGCAGGACCTGGCCGGGAGCACCCGCGTGGACCTGCGCTTCGGCCGGGACGGCGCGGGCGAGCTCTACGTGCTGTCCAAGGCGAACGGGAAGATCTGGAAGATCACCAAGGCCGGCTGGACCCCGCCGAACGTGCTGCCGACCCTGCGTGACCACGTGGTGGCCGCGTACGACTTCGAGCACCCGCTGCCCGCCGACCCGGCCCAGGAGCAGGACCAGGGCCTGTCCGGCACGAACATCACGCTGGTCAACGGCGGCGCCGCCATGCGCGTGGCCGACCAGGCCTACCGGGGCAGCACGTACGCGCTGCAGACCCGCCAGGTCGATCCGGCCACGACCGGCAACGACGACTGGAAGGCCGGCGTCTACGGCGCGGACGGCGTGCCGACGCTGCGCGCGTTCAACGGCGTCAAGGGCGCGACCGTCATGGGCTGGTTCAAGATGCTGGGCGACGGCCCGGCGCCCAACTCCAACACCGAGGACCCGGCCGACTTCTTCAACGCGATCGGCCTGGCCGGGGTGCTCAGCGGCAACTCCCAGGGGCACGACGTCCGGGCCCTGCTCGAGCTCATCACGGTGAACGGCGAGATGAGGGTCGTGGCACTCGCCCGCCGGGTGGACGGCAGCGCCTCCCAGACGTTCGCCGCGAACAAGCCCTGGCGGGAGGTGCTGCCTCGGGACCAGTGGGTGTTCCTGGCCGCGACGTTCGACTTCGACAAGGGGACGATGAAGCTCTACAGGAACGGCCGCCCGCTCGACGGGTTCTACTCGGTCACCGGCGACCCGTGGGGCGTCGAAGGGGACCCCGAGCCGGACGTCACCTCGGCGACGGACCCGAGAGGCATCAAGATCGGCGGTAGCTATCCGCAGAACACCAGGGAGCAGAACCCCTGCGACTGCCGGATGGACGGCCTGATGTTCCTGGACCGCGTCGCGGCCCCGGCCGAGGTGTGGGCCCAGTACGAGCTGCTGAAGCTCCGCTAGCCGATGGTCTTCATCTGCTTCGTACGGTGATCGGTGAGGTGGAGGTCGCCGCCGAGCCGCTCCTTCAGCAGGTCGAGCACCTTGCGACTGGACAGCACGGTCCAGAGGTTGCCGACCAGGTGGGGGTTGTACTCGGGGGCGGCGTCCATCCAGGCGTCCTTGCCCGCCTGCGTCTTGAACGTCGTGACGAAGAACTCGCCATCGGGGGTCTTGCAGTAGCCGGTGCGGATCTCGGCGGCGTTGACCTGCATCTTCGGCTTGCAGCCGACCTTGGCCGAGAGCTGCTCGACGGTGAGGGGGGCGGCGTGGCCCTGCTTTCCGGCTGCTGCGACATAGCCGCCTCCGCTCCCTGAGGAGCATCCGGCGACCAGTCCGGCCAGCAGCGCGAAAGCGGCCAGACGTGGAAGTGTCGTCATGTGCGAAGGTACGCGGGCCCACCAGCCCCGGTTCACCTCATACCGATTGGTTACTTCGGTGGCGCAGGCGTCTGGGAGACCCTGTGGTCCATCAGGTGCAGATCGCCGCTGAGCGGCTCCTTGAGCTGCTCCAGCACCGGGAGCGGGCCCAGGACGGTCCACTGCGGGCCGACCAGGTGCGGGTTGTACTCCGGCGCCCGGTCCATCCACTCGTCCTTGAGCTTCTCGCTGGCGAACGTGTTGACGAAGAACTGACCCGCCTTGGTCTTGCAGTAGCCGGTGCGGAGGTCGGAGGCCTCCACCTGCATCTTCGGCTTGCAGCCGACCTTGGCGGAGAGTTGCTCGACGGTGAGGATTGCGGCTGGTTTCTGCGTTTCGCCCGCTGCGACGTAGTCGCCCCAGCCCCCTGAGGAGCATCCGGCGACCAGTCCGGCCAGCAGCGCGAAAGCGGCCAGACGTGGAAATGTCGTCATGTGCGGAGGTACGCACCCTCGATCACCCCGGTTCACCCCGAATCAGCCCAAACCTGAGCGATTCCATCAGCGCAGGATGACGCAGCCCTGATCGCTGAGCCGTCGCAGCACCTCAGGCTCGCCGTCGAGCTTGTTCCACCGCAGGTCGAGCTTCTCCAGCGGGGGCAGGCTCGCGGGCAGCTCACGCAGCCGGTTGTTGCGCAGGTCGAGGTGCCTGAGCCCGGGCGGCAGGCGGTCCGGGAGCTCGCGGAGGTGGTTGTTGCGCAGGTCGAGCACGCGCAGCTCGCCCAGCTCGGCGATGGAGGCGGGCAGCCGGGTCAGCCGGTTGCCCTGCGCGTGCAGCTCCCGCAGCCCGGCCAGGCCGCCGATGGCCTCGGGCAGGGACTCCAGCCGGTTGTTGTAGAGGCGCAGCTCCACCAGCGCGGCCATCCGCCCCAGCGACTCGGGCAGCCGGATGAGCCGGTTGTCGGTGAGGTTGAGGTAGGCGAGCCGGTCCAGCCGCCCGATCGCCTCCGGCACCTCGGTGAACCGGTTGTCGCTCAGGTAGAGGTAGTCGGTCAGGTCCAGGTCGCCCAGCTCGGGCGGGACGGAGTCGAGCCGGTTGTGCCCGAGGTCCAGCATGCGCAGCCGGGTCAGCCCGCCGATCGCGGCCGGGACCTCGGTGAGCGCGTTCTCGGCGAGGTTGAGGGATTCGAGGCCGGTCAGCTTCCAGAGCGAGCCGGGCACATCGGTCAGCCCGTTGCCGCCCGCCGCGAGGTGCCGCAGGGCGGGGCTCAGCCGGTCGGGGATCGCGCCGACGCGGTTGCCGTACAGGAAGAGCACCTCCAGGCGCGGCGGGCAGCCGGGGAAGGACGTCAGCTCGTTGCCGTCCAGGTGCAGCGCGCGCAGCGCGGTGAGCCCCGACAGGTCGGGCAGCGAGCGCAGCCGGTTGCCGTCGAGCCTGAGCTCCTCCAGCGCGGTGAGCCCGGCCACCCAGGCGGGCACCTCGGCGAGGTCGTTCCAGGCCAGGTCGATCAGGCGGACGTCGGCGGGAACGGCGGGGAATTCGGTCAGACCGGAAGCGGGCGCACGCATGGCGCCGATCATCCCACGGCGCGGGTCGCTGTGCGGCGGGTCATCGGTCGGCGCGGATCATCGTGCAGCGGGCCATCGTGCAGCGGGCCATCGGTCGGCGGGCCATCGGTCGCAGGTCATCGGTCTGCGGGTCATCGGTCGGCGGGTCATCGTCGGCGGTCATCGGTCGGCGGCGCGCAGGTCGAAGAGCTCGGACGGGGAGATCGGCATGCGGTCGATCTCGATGCCCTCGGCGTCCTCGATGGCCGAGGCGATCACCGCGGAGACGGGGATCACGCCGGCCTCACCCGCACCCTTGACGCCGAGCGGGTTGAGCGGCGACGGCGTCTCCAGGTGGGCGGTCTCGACGCGGGGGATCTCGGTGGCGTACGGCATGAGGAAGTCCATGAAGGAGGCGTTGACGAGCTGGCCGTGCGAGTCGTACACCATGCGCTCGTAGAGCGCCCCGCCGATGCCCTGCGCCACTCCCCCGTGGATCTGGCCCTCCACGATCATCGGGTTGATCAGCCGGCCGCAGTCGTGCACGACCGCGTAGCGCACCACCTTGATCTCGGCCGTGTCCGGGTCGGTCTCGACGATCGCCGCGTGCATGCCCGACGCGAACGTGGACCTGATCGGCGAGTAGTAGTCGCGCCCCTCCAGCCCCGGCTCCTCGCCCTCGGCGACCGGCGGCCGGTCGGGCGACGCGGTGCCGGAGAACTGGGTGGCCTTGGCCGTCTCGTCGTCGAAGGCGTAGCGCAGCGGGTTGGCCAGCACCGCCACCGTGGACAGCGGGATGGACGCGCTCGGCGTGCCGGCCACGTGCACCATCCCGTCGGTGATCTCCAGGTCGGCCGGGTCGGCCTCCAGCGCGTCGGCGGCGATCCGCAGCGCCTTCTCGCGTACTTTCCGGCAGGCCAGCGCGATGGCGTTGCCGCTGACGACGGCCGCCCGCGAGGCGAACGTGCCCACGGCGTAGCCGAACCTGCGGGTGTCGCCGGTGACCACGCTCACCCGTTCGATGGGCACGCCCAGCTCGGTGGCGACGATCTGCGCGAAGACCGTCTCGTGCCCCTGTCCCTGCGAGGTGAGCCCGGTGGACACGTGCACCCGCCCGTCGGAGGTCACCTGCACGTGCCCGCCCTCGTACGGCCCCACGCCGGTGCCCTCGACGTAGCACCCGACGCCGATGCCCCTGCCGGGCCGCGCCTCGAAGGAGTCCCAGCCGATCAGCTCCTTGATCATGCGGAGCATCTCGGGATAGTCGCCGCTGTCGTAGATCAGCGGCCGCCCGTCCTGGAACGTCATCCCCTGGTCGTACGGGAACTCGTCGGGCCCGATGAAGTTGACCTCGCGTACCTCGGTGCGGTCCTTGCCCAGGTAGCGGGCGATCTTGTCCATGGTCCGCTCCATGCAGAACACGCCCTGCGGCCTGCCGGCCCCCCGGTAGGGGGTGACCTGCACGGTGTTGGTGTAGACGGCGGTGAACTCGACCCGGTACGCCCCGATCTTGTACGGCCCCAGGAGCTGCGTGGAGGTGACGATCGGCACGATGATCCCGTAGGGCGTGTAGGCGCCGTGGTCGTGCAGGATCGTCACGTCCAGGCCGAGCACGCGGCCGTCGTCGTCGAAGCCGACCCGTACGTACTGGACCTGGCCGCGCTCGTGCGCCGAGGAGATGAAGTGCTCCCTGCGGTCCTCCGCCCACTTGATCTCGCGCCCGAGCGTCATGGCGGCCCACGGCACCAGCACCTCCTCGGGCCACGGGTGCACGATCTTCACCCCGAAGCCGCCGCCCACGTCGGGCGCGATCACCTCGACCTGCGGCAGCGGCAGCTCCAGCGCGGCGGCGACGGCCATGCGGACGCTGGTGGAGGTCTGGGTGCTGGAGTAGACGCGCAGGTCCCGGCCGTCCCACCGGGCGTACACGCCGCGCCCCTCCAGCGGCATGCTGGCACTGCGCTCGATGTCGAGCCGGAAGGCCAGCGTGTGCGGCGCGGCCTCGATCGCCTCCCGCGCGCCGCGCCCGTCCGTCCCCGCGACCTCCTGGACGAGGTGCGCGCCGACGTTGCCCGGCACGTCCTCGTGCACGAGCTGGGCGCCCTGCACGGCCTCCTCCAGGCCGACGACCGGCTTGAGGAGCTCGTAGTCGACCTCGATGAGCGCGCAGGCGTCCTCGGCGGCGTACCTGTCCGCCGCCACGACCATGACCACCGGCTCGCCGACGTGCCTGACGATGTCCCTGGCCAGCGGGTACGCGGTGCGCCCGTGGGTGAGCGCCGGGTGCGGGATCAGCAGCGGCAGCGGCCGGCCGACCCGTCCGGGCAGGTCCTCCCAGGTGTAGATGGCGACGAGCCCTTCGACGTCGAGCGCGGGGCCCACGTCGATGTCGCGGATGCGGGCGTGCGCGTGCGGCGAGCGCACGAACGCGGCGGCCAGCGCGTCGGGGCCGAGGTCGTCGAGGTAGCGGCCCCGGCCGGTGAGCAACCTGGGATCCTCCCGCCGCTGCACGGGCTCCCCGAACAGCCTCGTCGTCATGCTTCCTCCGCCAGCAGCTCGGCGGCCCGGTGGACGGCCTTGACGATGTTCTGGTAGCCGGTGCACCGGCACAGGTTGCCCGAGATGCCCTCCAGCACCTCGTCGTCCGTGGGGGTGGGGTTGTCCCGCAGCAGGGCGGTCACCGTACACAGGAACCCCGGCGTGCAGAACCCGCACTGCAGGCCATGACACTCGGCGAACGCCCGCTGGACCGCGCTCATGGCCTCACTCCGTGAGGCGGGCTCGGTCGCCCTGGTGCCGTCGCCTTCCCTCGTCACTCCGGTCGCTGCGCTCCCTGCGCTCCTCAGTCCAGGCGACGGCGCTCCCTCGCCAGCCAGCCCCTCGACGGTGGTGATCTCGGAGCCGTCCACGCTGACCGCGAATGTCAGGCACGACCGGATCGGCTCCCCGTCGAGCAGCACGGTGCAGCAGCCGCAGACGCCGTGCTCGCAGCCGACGTGGGTGCCGGTCAGGCCGAGGTCGTGGCGCAGGCAGTCGGACAGCAGGCGTCTGGCGGGCACGCCGACCCGCCTGGCCGTGCCGTTCACGACGAGCGTGATCTCATGCTCCACGATCCCCTGCCTCCCTGGTCGCGTTCCGTACGGCCCGCTCGGCCAGCACGCCCACGAGGTGGCGGCGGTAGGCGGCCGAGGCGTGGATGTCGCCCTCGGGTTCGACCCGGTCCCGTACGATCCGCGCCGCGTCCGCGGGGCTCCCCGTCACGTCCACGACGACCGGCACGGGGCCGACGCCGATGCAGGCGAGCCTGGCGGCCTCAACCGCGCCGTCCTCGTCGAGCGTGACGACGGCGCAGACGCCGGCCAGCGCGTAGTCGCCGTGCCGTCGGGCCACCTCCTCGAAGGCTGCCCCGGTACGCGGACCCAATGCCGGGAAATATGCCGACACGGCCAGCTCGCCCGGCTGGACCGCCGACTCCATGGGCCCGACGAAGAACTCCTCGGCGCCCACGTCGCGTACCTGCCCCTGCCGGGCCACCCGTACGGAGCCGCCCAGGACGGCCAGCACGGCCGGCAGCTCGGCGGCCGGATCGGCGTGCACGAGGCTGCCCACCACGGTCCCCCGGTTCCGGATCACCGGGTGGGCGACCAGCCGCAGCGCCCGGCTCAGCAGCGGATGCGCCCCGGCCCGCTCCGCCTGCGAGTGCCGGACCGTCGCCCCCACCCGGACACCGTCCCGCTCCGTCTCCATGGCCGACAGCCCCCGGACGCGGTTGATGTCGACGAGATGCTCGGGAGCGGCCAGCCGCATGTTGAGCATGGGGATCAGGCTCTGCCCTCCGGCCAGCACCTTCCCGCCTACCTCCGCGAGGGCCCGGAGCGCCTCGTCGAGGTCGCGGGGGGCGTGGTACTCGAACTGGGGCGGTTTCACCCGGCCTCGCTCCCGGCCGGCCGGGCGGGTCGTCCGGCGATGGCCCGCAGCAGGTGGTATCCGCCCAGCACCACGATGGTGCCGAGCGCGATCCCCTCAAGGGTGAAGTCGCCGCCGATGAAGTGGCTCACAGGTCCGATGGCCAGGATGATGCCCGCGCCGATCGGAACCATGTTGACGGGGTCGGAGAAGTCGACGCGGTTCTCGATCCAGATCCTGGCGCCGAGGAGGCCGATCATCCCGTACAGGATGACGGTGACCCCGCCCAGCACGCCGCCCGGGGTCGCGGCGACCAGCGCGCCGAACTTGGGGCAGAGCCCGAACAGGATCGCGATGATCGCGGCGATGTAGTAGGCGGCGGTCGAGTAGACCTTGGTGGCCGCCATGACGCCGATGTTCTCGGCGTACGTGGTGGTGGGCGAGCCGCCGACCGCGCTGGCGACCATGGTGCCCACCCCGTCGGCCATCACCGCCCGGCCCACGTACGGGTCGACGTCCGCCCCGGTCATCTCGCCGACGGCCTTGACGTGCCCGATGTTCTCGGCGATGAGCGCGATGACGGCGGGCAGCACCAGCAGCACGGCGGAGGTCTTGAAGTCGGGGGCGTGGAAGTTCGGCACCCCGAACCAGGGCGCCGACGCCACGGAGTCGAAGTTCACCCGGTCGTGCGGGAAAGCCGTGGCCACGCAGTACGTCCCCTCGGCCGGGCAGCTCGCGCCCGCCGCGTCCCGCAGGTTGGCGCCGGGCAGCACGGACGTGACGGCCCCCGCGGTCTTGTCCAGCACCCACGACAGCACGAACCCCGCGATCAGCCCGACCAGCACCCCGATCCGGCCGACGAACCCCTTGAAGAACACGATCACCAGGAAGGTGACCAGCATGGTGATGAGCGCGACCCAGTGGTCCTGCGGCCAGTAGACGTCCGCCACCACGTACGCCAGCCCGAACCCGATCAGCATGACGACCGCCCCCGTGACCACGGGCGGGAAGACGCGGTGGATGATCTGCACCCCGAGGAAGTGGACGGCCAGCCCCGCCAGCGCCAACACGAACCCGGCGACCAGGATCGAGCCGGTCACGATCGCGTCCGCGCCGGCCGTGTCACCGCCGTAGGCGGCCCTGATGGCCAGCACCCCGCCGACGAAGGACGCGCTGGTGCCGAGGTAGCTGGGCACCTTCCCCTTCACGATCAGCAGGAACAGGATCGTCGCGACGCCTGACATCATCACGGCGACGTTCGGGTCCAGCCCCATCACCAGGGGGAAGACGAACGTCGCGCCGAACATCGCGATCACGTGCTGCGCCCCGAAGCCCACCATCCTGGGCCAGCTCAGCCGTTCGTCGGGTCTGACCACCTCTCCGGGCGCCAGGTGCTTGCCGTCACCGTGTTTGGTCCATCCCAAAACCATGAGAGCCCCTCTTGTCCTGGGCCGGCGACACGTTCCGTTGCGGGCACATTAGGCCCGCCGCAACGCTCCTACACGGGCATGATCTGCCAAATCTACGCGCAGGGCCAGTGAAAACCTCGCGCACACGCGATCCGAATTCACTGTGAGGTCAGTTCCAGTGCTGCGGGCGGTGGTAGACGCACCCGTCGGATGCCTGGACGACGTCGGGAAGCTGGGACCGGCGGATCACGGCATGACCCAGCGGGAACCACGCGTCGCTGACGCGCTGCAGAATCTCGGAGCGCCTTCGGGGCGGGAGCACGGTGATCACCCGTGTCTTGGTCGCAAGCTCGTCATTCAGCCGCCTGATGGCATGAACCGCCGCGCACAGGTCAGAGTCGGCCGACACGAGCATGACCGCGTCCACCTGGCGTGTCGCGACATCCGCCACCATGGCCGCGCCGAGCGCCACATCGGACTGCTTCTCGGCGTAGGTCCGGCGCGTCGCTCCGCAAGAGTGGCACTGCACCGACTGCTGCTGGTATCTCCCCATGACGACCTGCACGCCGAGGCTTGCCGTCGCGGCCAGATACGTCTCCTGCCGCGCCACGGCCGGGGGATCGTTGCGGATCGCCGCGGTGAAGTAGCTGACACCCACAAGGCGCTGATGCTGACGCAGCAGGTGCGTCGCCATGGCACGCAGATCGAGCCAGAGATGCCGTCGTCTCCCGAGCTCCCTCAGGCCGTAGTACAGGTTGAACCCGTCGACATAGACGCCGACCCGCTCGATTCCGGGATTCGACTTGTCGCTCACCGCTATCACGCCCTAACATGGAGTCACCCGCCCGGGGGTACGTTCCCGGGTATGACGGCCCCCGACAGGGGGCCGTTTCTTTTTGCCGGTGCGCCCGATGTTAGTAAACAGTGAGTAAGCATGCGGTGACTTTTCGTCAACAGGTTCCCACTACTCCACGTGGATGGAGAACCCCTCCCCGCTGACCACCTGCCCCGAGCGGATCTTGGCGCGCTTGCGCAGCTCCACCTCGCCGTCCACCAGCACCAGCCCCTCGGCGATCAGCAGCTTGGCCATGCCGCCCGTCTCCGTGATCCCGCAGTACTTCAGCAGGTCACACAGCGGGATGTACTCGGAGCGCAGTTCGAAATCCACAAGCCCCAACCCTAGATGCCGCGCATCCGCAGCACGTGCAGGGCCAGGGTCAGGTTGAGGCGCAGGTGCGGGTCGTCGGTGAAGTTGCCGAGCAGGCGCTCCAGCTTCCCGATCCGGTAGCGGAGGGTGTTGTAGTGGAAGTGGAGGCGCCGCGCCGTCTCGGCCACGTTCATGTTGGTCTCCAGGAGCACCTGCAGGGTGCGGCGCAGGTCGGCGTTCTCGGCGTCGGCGTCGGCCGCCAGCGGGCCGAGCGTCTCGCGTACGAAGGCGTGCAGTTCCTCCGTGTCGTTGACCAGGGACAGCAGCCGGTAGACGCCGAGCTGGTCGAAGTGGGCGACGGCGCCGGGCCCGTGCAGCTGGCGGCCCACCCGGGCCGCCTTCAGCGCCTGCGAGTACGCCTCCGGCAGCGTCTCCGCCCCCGGGCTGGGCCGGGAGGTGCCGGTCGAGAACGTCGCGGGCGGCACGTCGGCGAAGCCCGAGGCCGCGTCCTTGGCGACCCGGGTCGCGTCGATCGAGGCGTCCACCACGGCCACCACCTCATGCGAGAACCCCGCCACCGCCCCGCGCGGGTCGTGCCGGCGCATCGCCGCCGTCCAGCACGCCACCAGCCGGTCCTGGGCGCTGCGCTCGTCGCCGTCCGGGTCCAGCTCGGCCACCAGTACGGTCACCGGCCGCGCCAGGTCCCACCCGAACGCCCGTGCCCGGGCCGTGACCCGCTCCGCCGTGCCCGCCCGGCCGGTGAGCACGTCGCGCAGGAAGTCGGCCCGGTACTTGCTCTCGACGGCGTTGACCGCCTCCTGCCGGGTGACGACCAGCGCGGCGACGGTGGCGGCGCGTTCGAGGATGCCGACGTCGCTGTCGCGGATCGTCCCCGACGGGCTGTAGGCGACGATCCTCCCGTGGTGGTGGCCCCCGGCCAGCACGGGCACCGAGGCGAACGACCGTACCCGTCCCGAGGCGGACGTACGGGGCGGGCCCTCCCGGGAGATCGACTCGCGCAGGACGGCCACCTGCTCGGCCGGACCCGCGGTGGCCAGCACCCGGCCCGAGCCGTCCACGGCCGCCACCGACACGTCGAGCAGCTGGGCCACCTCCGCGGCCACCTCGTTGAGCCCGCCGCCGGCCAGCACCACCTGCACCAGCGCCCGGTGCGCCTCCTCGGCACGGGCGAGCACGGCGGCCTGGCGGTTGAGGATGTCGGTCAGCACCTGGTTGAGGATGTCGTCGAACCCGACGTCGTTCGGCAGCAGGATGAGCGGGAAGCCGAGCCGGTCGGCCTGCTCGACCATCTCGTCGGGCAGCTCGTCCACATATCGGCCGAGTTTGATCGCCAGCGCCGACAGGCCGCGCTCGTCCAGGTCGGCGACCAGCCGGCCGAGCGACTGCGGCGTGTTGCGCAGCGGGTAGCCGGTGGTCAGCAGCAGCTCGTGCGGCTTGACCCAGGCCAGGATGTCGGGGACCTCCATGACGTTCAGCCGCTGAACGATGCGGCCCAGCCCGCTCTCCCCCGCGATCAGCCTGGCCTCGGCGAGGGTGGAGACGCCGAGCACCTCTCCGACGGAAACGCCGTGAATGATCGTCCCGGTGCTGGCGAGACGGACGGGGGGCTCCATGTGGAGATTGTGACCCCAGAAACCGTCTGTCAGGAAGAGCCAACCTTCCCGCTGACTGTTGGCAAATTTACCCGTACGGAGGGTTCCCCGACCGTTTTACGGTCAGGTCCAAGGTCGGATGGGAGGTTCGGTGACCGTAAGTACTCATGCGAGGCGTACCCGCATCCACGTCACGGGCGCGGCCAGCACGGCGGTACGCCCGGTCCTGGAGTCGCCGCGCCGCCCCGCGCGGGTGCTCGCCGCGTTCCCTGCGGGGGTCTATCTCGAGGTCAGGACCGATCTGGAGCCTTCGGTGATCGCCGTCATCACGGGGGCGGCCACGCGGTTGCCCAACTCCGTGCTGCTGGCCGGCGCGCTGCCGAGCGTCACGGTGGGTGACGAAGCCTCGGTGGGCGACCGCAACATCGAGCTGGGCCCGCTGAGCCTGGGCGTGCGCCGCTGGTGGGACCCGGCCCCGCCGCTGGGCCGGATCGATCTGGCCCGGCTCGAACAGGCCGCCGCCCGCTTCGGCGACCCGCCGCAACCCGGGCTGGCCGGGAACGGCGCCGTCGAACTGCTGGCCGACAGCTGCGCGAAGGGCTGGCTGCTGGGGGCCGTGACGGCGGCCGAGCAGCTCATGGGCCTGGGGCCCGGCCTGACGCCGAGCGGCGACGACGTCCTGGCGGGCCTGCTGGTGACGCTGCGGCACCTGGGCGCGGCGGCCGGGGCGGAGCGGGCGGTCTGGCTGGCCGACTGGCTGGCGGCGACCGTCACGTTCGACGCGAGGACGCGTACGACGCCCATTTCGGCCACGCTCCTGCACTGCGCGGCCAGAGGCGAGAGCAGCCCCGAGGTGACCGCGGTGCTGCGCGGCATCACGGGCGGGCAGCCCTTCGAACCGGCCCTGCACCGCCTCCACGGCCTCGGCCACACCTCGGGCTCCGACCTGGCCCAGGGCGTCGCCATCGGCGTGACCGCCGTCCTCGCGCTGAGCAGGCCCCGATGAGCGCCGACACCGTGGCCGACATGGTGCTGGTACGGAAGGGCGCGTACGTCGACTCCATCTCCCTGATGCGCATAAGTCGTGCGCTGACCGAAATGTCGGGTGTGGAGGCCGCCATGGTCGCCATGGCCACCGACCTGAACCTCGCCGTCCTCCGCGACCTGGGCTTCACCGTCCCGCAGGCCGGCCCCGGCGACCTCCTCATAGCCGTACGCGCCCGCGACACCGGCGCGGCCGTCGAGGAGGCCGACCGGCAGCTCGCGAGCTTCGGCCGCCCGGAGACGACCACGGCCGACCAGCCCCCGCTCACCACCCGCTCGGCCACCGGCACCCCGGCCGACCTGGTGCTGGTCTCCACCCCGGGCGAGCACGCCTTCGCCGAGGCGCTGGACGCCGTCCAGGCCGGGCTCCCCGTCATGATCTTCAGCGACGGCGTCCCCGTGGCCCAGGAACGGCGCCTCAAGGAGCTCGCGGAGGCCGCGGACGTCCTCGTGATGGGCCCCGACTGCGGCACCGCCGTGATCGGCGGCGTCGGCCTGGGCTTCGCGAACGTCCTCACCCCCGGCCCCGTCGGCGTGGTGGCCGCGTCCGGCACCGGGGCCCAGCAGGTGACGTCCCTGCTCGACTGGGCCGGCACCGGCGTCAGTCACGTGCTCGGCGTGGGCGGCAGGGACCTGTCCGCCGAGGTGGGCGGCCTGTCCACGCTGCGGGCCCTGCGCATGCTGGACGAGGACCCGGCCACCGAGCTGATCGTGCTGATCTCCAAGCCGCCCTCCCCCGAGGTGGCGGCGACCGTACGGGAGGCCGTGGGACGCCTGCGCACGCCGGTGGTGCCCGCGCTGCTCCCCGAGTCCGACCTGACGGAGGCGACCGAGCGGGTCCTGCGCGCGCTCGGCCGGCCGGTGCCCGAGTGGCCCTCCTGGCCCGCGTGGTCGGGCAAGCAGAGCCGGACCAAGGCCATCAAAGGCGTCTATTCCGGCGGGACGCTCAGCACCGAGGCCGCGCTGGTGGCCGGCAAGGGCGAGTTCGTCGACTACGGGGACGACGCCTACACCAGGGGCCGGGCGCATCCCATGATCGACCCGACCCTGCGCGTCGAGGCCCTGGCCCGCGCCCAGGAGACGGACCTGGTGCTCATGGACGTCGTGCTCGGCCACGGCGCCGACCCCGACCCGGCCGCCTCGCTCGCGCACGCCGTCGCCCGCACCCCCGCCACCGTCGTGATCGCGCTCATCGGCACCGAAGGCGACCCCCAGGACCTGCACCGCCAGGCCGCCGCCTTCCGGGAGGCGGGCGCGGCCGTCTTCACCTCCAACGCCCAGGCCGCCCGGCACGCCAGGAGTCTCGTATGAGCCCGCTGTCCGTCCCGTCCCGCGTCATCACGGTGGGCGCGGGCCTGCTCGACGAGGCGCTCAGGGCGCAGGCCGTCGAGACGACGCCGGTGTCCTGGCGCCCGCCGCTGCCCGGCACCGCCGAGGCCCTGGCCGCGGTGCTCGCCGACCCGCGCAGGCAGGCCGCGAACGAGCTGGCCGTGAGCCGGCTGACCTCCGCCCGCCCGCACCTGGTGGGGGTGCGCCGGGCCTCGGAGGTGCTGGCGGCGGGAACGTTCCTGCACGCGGGCCCGCCCATCACATGGGAGCGCGCGTCGGGCCCGATGCGCGGCGCGCTGATCGGCGCGATGCTGCTGGAGGGCCTGGCGGGCGATGAGCACGAGGCCGGGCGCAGGCTGGCGGCGGGCGAGATCGCGCTGCGGCCGTGCCACGAGCACGCCACCGTGGGCCCGATGGCGGGCGTGGTGAGCCCGTCCATGTGGCTGTTCGAGGTGCGCGACGACGAGCACGGCGGCACCGCGTACTGCTCGCTGAACGAGGGCCTGGGCAAGGTGCTCCGGTACGGCGCCTACGGGCCCGAGGTGCTGGAGCGGCTGCGCTGGATGGACGCGGTGCTCGGTCCCGCCCTGGCGGCGACGCTGGAGCGCACGGGGCCGATCGACCTGCGCTCGCTGATGGCGCAGGCCCTGCAGATGGGCGACGAGCTGCACAACCGCAACCGCGCCGCCACCTCGCTCCTGCTGCGCGAGCTGGCCCCGGCCGTGGTCGAGGCCGCCCCGGGCGCGGCGGCGGAGGTGTTGCGCTTCATCAACGGCAACGACCACTTCTTCCTGAACGCCGGCATGGCCGCCGCCAAGGTCAGCACGGACGCGGCCCGCGACGTGCCCGGCTCGTCCATGGTCGTCGCCATGGCCAGGAACGGCACCGACTTCGGCGTCCAGGTCTCGGGGCTGGGCGGGCGGTGGTTCACGGGGCCGGCCGGCGTGCCCGACGGGCTCTATCTCGGCTCGTACGGTCCGGACGACGCGAACCCGGACATCGGCGACTCCACGATCACGGAGACCTCGGGGCTGGGCGGGTTCGCGATGGCGGCGGCGCCGGCCATCGTGCGGTTCGTGGGCGGCGAGGTGGCCGACGCGGTGCGGGCCACCCGTTCCATGTACGAGCTCACGCTCGCCGAGCACCCGGGGTACCAGATTCCGGGGCTCGGCTTCCGGGGCACGCCGGTCGGCATCGATGTAACTCTCGTCGCGAGAACGGGCCTGCTGCCCGTGGTCAACACCGGCATCGCGGGCCGCGTCGCGGGAACCGGTCAAGTAGGAGCAGGCCTGGTCAAACCCCCTGTAGAGGCATTCACTACGGCATTGATCGCATTGGCGGAACAAGCCATCTGAATGGCGATATTTCCCCAGGTCAAAGCTTTTGTAAGGATGCTTCAGCTTCCCTTGCGCATGCCCCGCCGATATCGTAACGAACCACTTTAAATTGCTCGTAGCGCGGGATGGGGGCGGGATCATGGCAGCCGACCGCTTGCTCAGCGGCCCCGGCGCGGAAGGGGGCGCCCCGAGCGGCGCCCCGCAGAGCCAGGGCCGTCTGATCGGCCGGCGTTACCGGCTCATGTCACCTGTCGGCAGGGGCGGCATGGGCATGGTGTGGCACGCCCACGACGTCCTGCTCGACCGGGACGTGGCGGTCAAGGAGCTGATCCTCCCGTACGGGCTCGACCACTCGGGCATGCAGGGGGCCCACCGGCGCGTGCTGCGCGAGGCCAGGTCGGCCGCGCGGCTGACGCATCCCGGCATCGTCACCGTGCACGACGTGGTCGAGGAGGACGGCCGCCCGTGGATCGTGATGGAGCTGGTCCGCGCGTGGTCCCTGGAGCAGGCCGTACGCCAGAGCGGGCCGCTGCCGGTGCTGCAGGCGGCCGAGATCGGCATCCGGGTGCTCGACGCGCTCAGGCACGCGCACTCCGCGGGGATCCTGCACCGCGACATCAAGCCCGGCAACGTGCTGCTGACCCAGGATCGGGTGGTGCTGACCGACTTCGGCATCGCGGCCATCGAGGGCGACGTGGCGATCACGCAGACCGGGCTGCTCATGGGGTCGCCCGCGTACATCCCGCCGGAGCGCCTGTCCGGGCAGCCGATCACGCAGGCGGCCGACCTGTGGTCGTTCGGCGCGACGCTGTACGCCGCCCTCGAGGGGCGGCCGCCGTACGAGGGGCCCGACCCGGTGGCGGTGCTCGGCGCGGTGCTCACGCAGGAGCCGATCGCGCCCCAGCGGGCCGGCTCGCTGATGCCGGTGGTCGAGGGCCTGCTGCGCAAGGACCCGGCCCAGCGGCTGACCTCCGACCAGGTCATCGAGATGCTGGAGGCGGTCCTGCGCGCGCACGGCTCCGTCCGGCCGCGCCCGGCCGAGTCGCTGCCCGCCGCCGGGCCCGCCCCGGGGGACATGCCGGCCTCCGGGCTGCTGGACTCCCCGTCGGGGCCGATGCCGTCGCGGATCGTGGAGACGCCCTCGGGTCCGATACGCGTGCCGTACGACCCGATGAGCAGCCCGTCCGGTGGTCACTCGATGCCGTTCGACGGCCTGACGAGCCCTTCCGGCAGCCACCGGACCGACCAGCTGGTGCCGCCGCCGCCCGAGTTCGGCGGTCCCTCGGGGGCCCAGCCCGCTTTCGGCATGCCCTCGGGTCCGCACCGGGCCCCCAGGGGCCGCGGCGACGAGTCCGGCCCGCAGCCGGCGCCGATCCTGCCGCTGACCACGGACAGCCGTACGTCGTCCGCCGCCACGCCGTGGCCGCTGGCCTCCGCCGAGGACCTGCGCGAGCAGTCGCGCGACCTGTCCCGCGACCTCGGCCACAACCGCCTGGCCACGCTGCCCAGCACGGCGCCGCGCACCGGCAAGAGCCGGCGCAGGCCCGACGAGGACGACGGGATGTGGGTGCGCCGCGGGCGGCCGACGCCGCTCACGATCATCAGCGCGATCGTGGCGGTGGCCGCCGTCGTGGGCGCCGTCATGCTCCTCATGCCGGGCGGGTCGCCGTCCCCGCAGACGGCCACGTCACAGGTCGCGACGTCCCCACCCGCCAAATCCGGGAACGCCGAACCCTCGGCGATACCGTCGGGCTACACCGAGCACGGCACGGCCGGGTTCGCCGCCGCCGTGCCCGGGAGCTGGAAGCCGGCGACGTCGGGCGGGGTGACCACGTTCAGCGGGCCGAAGGACTCCGGCATGCGGATCATGGTGCAGAAGGTGAGCCCGCAGACCGACGGAGGGCTGTCCGAGCTGGGCCGCCAGGAGGCCAAGGGCGGCGTGGAGGGCTACATCCAGGTGCAGCTGCAGGCCGTCGACTACCGCGGCTGGCAGGCCGCCGACTGGGAGTACACCTACACCACGGCCAGCGGCGTCCCCATGCACGCGCTCACCCGGTACGTCACGATCGACGACATCACCGCGTACAAGATCACCTTCGACCTGCCCGAGCTCAAGTGGGACGACCAGGCGGAGACCCGCAAGGTGTTCCTGGACACGTTCCGGCGGGATGGCTGACGTATTGCACCGCTCAGTCCAAAACGGGTAATGTTCGACATATGGGGCGACCGAGGAAGTTCGAGGAGGAACGCGCCGTCGAGGCCGCGATGCGCGCGTTCTGGTCCGCGGGCTTCGAGGCCACCTCGACGGCGGACCTGTGCGCGGCCACCGGGCTCGGGCGCAGCAGCATCTACAACACCTTCGCCAGCAAGCACGACCTGTTCGTGAAGGCCCTGACCCGCTACATGGACCAGCGCAACGCCACGCTCGCCGAGACGCTGGACGCCGACCTGCCGCTCAAGGAGAAGATCAGGACCGTCCTGTGGTGGGCCGTCGACCCCGAGCCCGGCGAGCCGCCCGGCTGCCTCGTGGTCAACTCGATGACCGAGCTGGCCCCGCACGACCCGGAGATCGCCGAGCTGCTGCGGCGCGACAACGACCGGCGCCGGCAGATGGTCCAGGCCGCCATCGAGACCGGCCGCTCGCGGGGCGAGATCGCCCCGGACAGGGACCCGCTCGCGCTGGCGCACTTCGTCTTCGCCACCGTCAGCGGCCTGCGCGTGGCCGCGCGGGGCGGGACGGACCGGGACGGGCTCGAGTCGATCGCGAAAACCGCCCTGGGCGTTTTCTGATCTTTTTTACGCTCTCATTTTGAACCGTTCAATCCAAAAAGGAGAAGCACCATGCCCTTGGCCATCTACATATTGGGGCTTTCGATCTTCGCTCAGGGCACTTCGGAGCTCATGCTGGCCGGGCTGATCCCGGAGATGGCCGCCGACCTGCGGGTGTCGGTGCCCGAGGCGGGGCTGCTGATCTCGGCGTTCGCCATGGGGATGCTGGTGGGGGCGCCGGTGCTGGCCGTCCTCACGCTGCGCTGGCCACGGCGTACGGCGCTGCTGACGTTCATGGCGGTCTTCGTCCTGTCGCACGTCGCGGGCGCGCTGACGTCGAGCTACACCGTGGTGTTCGCCACCCGCGTCGTGGGCGCGTTCGTGTACGCGGGCTTCTGGGCCGTGGCGGCGAGCACGGCGGTCGGCCTGGTGCCCGCCAACGCCCGCGGCAAGGCGATGAGCGTGCTCGCCGGCGGCCTGACGGTCGCCACCATCGTCGGGCTGTCCCTGGGCACGGTCATCGGCCAGCACCTCGGCTGGCGGGCCGCGTTCTGGGCGGTCGCGGTGTTGTCGGCGCTGGCCGGGGCGGGCGTGCTCGGCACCATCCCGGGCGGCCGCCCGGAGGCCGGCGCGACCCCGCGCGTCTCCGACGAGCTGCGCTCCATGATCAACCCCAGGCTCTGGCTCGCGTACGGCACGACCGCGCTGACCACGGGAGCCCTGCTGGCCTCCTTCAGCTACCTGAGCGTGCTGCTGGTCGACACCACGGGCCTGGCGCCCGCCTGGGTGCCCGCGGTCCTGGCGCTCTACGGCGTCGGCTCGCTGATCGGGATCACCATCGGCGGCCGGACCGCCGACGCGCGGCCGTTCCCGTCCCTCTACCTCGGCGTCGCCGGCCTGATCGTCTGCTCGGTGGCGCTGGCCCTGACCGCGTCCGTCCCCGTGGCGGCCATCGCGCTGATCTTCCTGCTCGGCGCGTTCGGCTTCGGCATGAACCCCGCCCTGAACACCCGCGTCTTCTCCCTGGCCAAGGACGCCCCCACCCTGGCCGCCGCGGTGAACGTCTCCTCCTTCAACGTCGGCATCACCGTCGGCCCCTGGCTCGGCGGGCTGGCCATCGGCGCGGGCCTCGGCTACCCGTCCGTCGCCTGGATCGGAGCCGCGATCGGCGTGCTCGCCCTGGTGACCGTGGCCGTGGCGGGCGCTCTGCACCGCTCGCCGGCGCCGGAACGCGGTGGGGTACGTTCGGCCGTATGAAGCTGGCGAGCATCCACTTTTACCCCGTCAAGTCCACCGCGGGGCACCAGGTCCACGAGGCCGAGGTGCAGCCGTGGGGGCTCGCCGACGACCGCCGCTACCTGATCACCGACGAGCACGGCGAGCTCCTGACGGCCCGTCAGGAGCCCCGCCTGCTGGCCTGCGTGGCCCGGGTCGACGGCGGTTCGCTCACGCTGACCGGCCCGCACGCCGCCCCGCTGCGGGTCACGCCGACCGCCGTCATGTCCACGGTCAGCGTGGGCCGCACCCCCGTGGAGCTCACCGACTGCGGCGACGACGCGGCGGGCTGGCTGTCCGGGCTGGTGGGCCGGCCCGTCCGGCTCAAGTGGCTCGACGACCCGACCCGCCGGCCGGTCGATCCGGAGTACGGGCGGCCGGACGACCGGGTGAGCCTGGCCGACGGCTATCCGCTGCTGCTCACGTCCAGCGCCTCGCTCGCCCTGCTCAACGACTGGATCGTGGAGACCGCGCTGGAGCGCGGCGAGGAGGCGCCGGAGCCGCTGCCCATGCACCGGTTCCGGCCGAACGTGGTGATCGACGGCGTCGGCACGCCGTTCGCGGAGGACGAGTGGAAGCGGGTACGCATCGGCGCGGTCGACTTCCGGGTGAGCAAGCGGTGCGACCGGTGCGTGCTGACCACGATCGACACGTCCACGTACACGAAGGGCAAGGAGCCCATCAGGACGCTTTCGCGGCATCGCAGGTGGGACGGCAAGGTGTGGTTCGGCGTCAACCTGATCCCGGACATGCCCGGACGCATCGCCCAAGGAGATTCAGTCACCATTCACTGAAATATCGCCCTTTGGGGTGATGTCAGGGGCTATGCGAGACTTCACGAGTGACCAGTGCCCCCACAACGCCCACTGTCTCGTCCTCTGACCGAATTCGCGGCGTCCAGCGCCGCACCCTGACCGTCCTGTCCGCGACGCAGATCGTGAGCGGGGTGGGGGTCGCCGTCGGGCTCGCGCTGAGCTCGGTGGTCGTGGACGAGCTCTCGGGCTCCACGGTGATCAGCGGCTTCGCGGGCACCGCGACCGTGCTCGGCGCGGCGCTGCTGGCCCTGCCCACGGCCAAGGCGTCGGGCAGCGGCGGCCGCCGGGCGGGCCTGTCGCTGGCGTACGCGGCGGCGCTGGCGGGCTGCCTGATCTCGGCGCTCGCGATCAGCCTGCGTACGTGGCCGCTGCTGCTGGCGGGCCTGGTGCTCGTGGGCGGCGGGAGCGCGGGCAGCCTGGCCGCGCGTTACTCGGCCACGGACCTGTCGCCCAAGGGCCGCTCGGCCAGGCACCTGTCACTGGTCGTCTGGGCCTCCACGATCGGCTCCGTGGCCGGCCCGAACCTGGCCAAGCCCACCGACCAGATCGGCATGCGGCTGGGGCTGGTGGAGAAGGCGGGGCCGTTCGTGTTCGCGGCGCTGGCGTTCGCGGTGGCGCTGGCCCTGATCTTCTGCCTGCTGCGCCCCGACCCGCTCACGCTGGCCCGCTCCCTGAACGACGGCCCGGACGCCGGCCGCGGCCCCAAGGGGACGATCCGCACCGCCTGGCAGACCCTCCGCACCACCCCGACGGCCCGCCGCGCCCTCGTCATGATCGCGGTGAGCCATACGGCGATGGTGTCCGTCATGTCCATGACCCCGGTCAAACTCCACCACGACGGCTCGAACCTGGACGTCATCGGCCTCGTGATCAGCCTGCACATCGCGGGCATGTACGTGCTGTCGCCGGTGGTGGGCTGGCTGGCCGACAAGGCGGGCAAGGTGCCGGTGCTCATGCTCGGCATGGCCCTGCTGCTGAGCGCCGCCACGCTCGCCGGCACGGCCGGGCATGCGATCTGGCAGGTGACGGCCGCGCTGGTGCTGCTCGGCCTCGGCTGGTCGTGCGGCCTGGTGGCGGGCTCCGCCCTGGTCACGGAGTCCGTCCCGCTCGAACGCCGCCCCGCCGTCCAGGGGCTCTCGGACCTGCTGATGAACGTCTGCGGCGCCACGGGCACGATCGTCGCGGGCGCCATCGTGGGGATGCTCGGCTACGGCGTGCTCGGCCTGGTCGTGGGCATCATGGTGGCGCTCGCGGGCATCTGGCTGACCATCACCTGGCGCGCCGACCGCTCTTAGGCACTCGACGCGACCGTCACTTCGCGTCGGCGTAGGACGACACCGCCACCGGCGGGACGGTCATCACTTGGCGTCGGCGTAGGACGACACCGCCACCGCCTCCATGGGAAAGCGCACCGGCGTCGCCCCGAACAGCAGCCGGGTGGCCTCGACCGCGGCCGACGACACCGCGGCGATCACCTCCTCCGCCTGCTCCGCCGGGCAGTGCACCATCACCTCGTCGTGCTGGAAGAACACCAGCCGCGCCGGCTCCGGCAGCAGCCCGCGCAGCACCGCCAGCAGCGCCAGCGCCCACTCGGCCGCCGTGGCCTGCACCACGAAGTTGCGCGTGAACCGCCCCCGGTCCCGCGCCGCCCGCGTGCCCTCGGGCCCCGACACCAGCTCCTTCCACCGCGGCGAGGGCGGCGGGCTGGTGCGCCCGAGCCAGGAGCGCACGAGCCGCCCCTCCTCCCCGTCCTTGGCCGCGTCCTCCACGAACTGGTAGGCCCTGGGGAAGCGCTGCCGCATCACCGCCAGCAGCTTGGGCGCGTCACCGCTGGTGCCGCCGTACATGGCGGACAGCATCGCGATCTTGGCCTTGTCACGCTCGCCGCCGAACGACTGCGCCAGCGCCGAGTACAGGTCGATCTCCCCGGCGGCCCTGGCCAGCCCCACGTCGCCGGCCATCGCGGCCAGCACCCGCGGCTCCAGCTGGGCGGCGTCGGCGACGACCAGCACCCACCCCTCGTCGGCCACCACCACCCGGCGCATCACCTTGGGGATCTGCAGCGCCCCGCCGCCGCTGGTGGCCCAGCGACCGGACACCACGCCGCCCACCACGTACTCGGGCCGGAAACGCCCGCCCCGCACCCACTGGTCGGCCCACACCCACCCGTGGAAGCTGTACAGCCGGGCCAGCTCCTTGTAGGCCAGCAGCGGCTTCACGGCGGGGTGGTCGATCTGCTTGAGCTCCCACGACCGGGTGGTCTTCAACGCCACCCCCGCCCCCTTGAACGCCTTGACGAGCTGCTGCACCGAGTCGGGGTTGACCGGCTGGCCGAGGGCCGAGGTCACCTCGTCGGCCAGCGCCTGCAGCTTGGCCGGGCGCATGCCGTGGACGGGCCGCGGCCCGAGCAGCTCGGTCAGCAGCTCGTCGTGCACGTCGCGCCGCCAGGGCATGCCGTCGTACGACATCTCGGCCGCGATGAGCGCCCCCGCCGACTCGGCCGCCACCAGCAGCCGGAACCTGCCCGGCTCGGGCAGCGCCTCGATTCGGCGCAGCTGGTCGGCCAGCACCTCCGCCACGGCCTCGGCCGCGAGCGGCTCGGGCGCGAACAGCGTGCCGGGCGCGCTCGGCTGCTCCTCCGGCACCGGCAGCCCGTGCAGCCGGGCGTGGGCGGCCCTGGCCGAGCGGCTCTCGCCGTAGCGGCCCTCGTACGCGAGCAGCAGCCCCTCGGTGAGCGCGACGTCGTGGCAGCGCGAGACCCGCGCGCCCGCGCTCAGCAGGTCGGGATAGACCTCCCGCGCGTCGGCCCACACCCACCGCGGGCGCTCGGCCTCCTCCAGCTCGCGTACGGCCCCCGCCAGGTCGGCGGGACGCCGAGCCGAGCCGCCCACGGGCAGCAGCGTCTCTCCTGCGACCACGACATGCACGTGGTCAAGAGTGCCAAACGGCTACGACAAAGCGATGCGCACCTCGTCCTCCATCGGCGGATCGACCTCCTGGGCCCGGCACCCCGTGGCGGCGAAGCACCGCACGGTCAGCTCCTCGGGCGTGACCGACAGGTGCAGGAACTGCTTGAAGAACGGCGGCGTGTCCCAGTCGGACAGCTCCGACAGGTAGCGGTGGAACACCTTGTCCACCGGCAGCCTGAGCGGCCACGGCCACGCCCCGAGCAGCCGCGCCGCCCACCGCATCCTGCGGGTGATCGTGACCGGGCCCTGGGGGGTCCGGACCGGCTCGTTCTTGATCTGGTCCGACATGACGCACAGGGCCTCGGAGGGTGTGAGGTAGATCCACTTCATCCGCAGGCGGTGCGCGTACAGTTGGCTGTAGAAGGACAGCGAGTCGCCGCGCAGCGGGTAGCACCTGAAGTCGTCCTCGTGCACGCCCTTGACGTCGACCCGCTGGATCGTGTGCGTGGCGTGCATGAAGGCGCCGCCGCCGCCGGACACGATGTACTGGATCACCCGGTCGCCCACTTTGACGGGGTAGCGCTGGTAGTTGTGCACGTCTCCGCCGATGGCCGCGACGTACCGGTTCGCCGGGTCGCGCACGATGTCGTCGATCGTGCCGCCTTCCTCCAGCGGTGAGGGCTTGTAGACGTTCCCGGTGTAGATGGGCTTGCCCGTGACGAGGATCTTCGGCCGCGGATCGCGCGAGACGCGCCGCAGCCACGCGGTCTGCTCCTTGTCGATGATGTTCTTGATGCCGGTGTCGACGCCGACGATCAGCAGGCTGTCGCTCTCGATCACCCAGTACGGCCCCGGCTGCGTGACCTGCTGGGACGGCTTGCCCCTGAGCTCGCGCGCCTGGGCCAGCCCTTCTTCGTCGATGGCCTCCGGCTTGCGCCACAGCAGGCCGCGCAGCCAGCGGTCCGGCTTCGGCTTGAGCGCCGGCGCGTCACAGAAGACCCGCATGAAACCGCCGAGCCCGTCGTACCAGTCGTGGTTGCCGGGGACGGCGTAGATCGGGGCGTCATAGTCCTTGTACGGACGGAAGAACTTGTCCCCGTACTCGTTTCCTGATCCCGTCGGATAGATCACATCACTCGCAATGACGGCGAACGACGTGTCTTCCCCCACCTTCAACATCCCCGGAACAACGGCGTACTGGGACGCGTCTCCCTCGCCTGTATCACCGAGCAGGAGGAAACTGAAATTTCCCCCGACCGGCGGGTTTATACGAAATTCCGGATCAATCCCCCGCGCTTCCTGAGCCGCCACCCATCGCGCCCGAACCTCTCCCGACGGATCCCCGAGCAACCCCGCGAGGATGTCGTTACGCGATCTCCACAGCGTCACCAAATTCAGCCAGGTAAACCCGTGATCGTTAGGTCTGAGCTGCGCGAACGTCCCCGTTTGTGTGCAGGCCCATCCTGCTCCCTCCTCTGACACCCTTGAGGAAAGCTGCTTTCCCCGCTCGGCCGCGACTTCCACCATGACCACATACTTACCGCGATCACCCATTCGTGCACCCGGAACGCTCCGTACCGTAAGGAACACAGAAGGTTCGCAATGGTGTACCCTCAACCCCCCAAGCAAGCGGTAGGGACGTCGAGGGGAGTGCTCCATGAGCCGTAACGGCCCTGACGACACGACCCGGAGCGGCACTTCCGACGTTGAGGCCATCGAGGGTCTGCTGGCATACGCGCAAACCCGGTCATCCCGCTGGAGCGGGGCGGCCCTCAAACGGGTCGGCGAAGCGGTCGCGCGCAGCCGGGCCCTCGACGCACGTGCTCCCGGCACGCACACGACCCTGCTGGCCCGCAGCCTGCTCGCCAAGGCGAAACTCCTGCTCAAGCGGGACCGGGCGGCGGAGGCGCTCCCCCTGGCGCAGGAGGCGGTGGCGCTCACCCGGCTGACGGGCGGCGCCCCGCTGGTGGCGGCCCTGTACTGCCTGGCCACCACCCTCGAGTCCCTCCACCGCTACAGCGAAGCCGCCGCCGCGATCGCGGAAGCCGACCAGATCCTCCCCCCGCACGAACCCTGACCCATCCGAGCCGACGGGGGCGGGCTACGCGGCCGGGGGTGGGATGAGGGCGCCGGGGTTGAGGATGCCGGCGGGGTCGAGCCGGTCCTTGACCGCCCGCAGGATGCCCACCCCCACCGGCCCCACCTCGGCCGCATAAGCGTCCCGATGGTCGCGTCCGACCCCGTGATGGTGGCTGATCGTGCCGCCGGCCGCCACGATGGCCGCGTTCACCGCCTCCTTGGCGTGCTCCCACTGCCCCACCGAGTCCCCCTCCTGCGCGACGACGACCGTGAAGTACAGCGAGGCGCCGGTCTCGTACACGTGGGAGACGTGGCACATGACGAGCGGCGAGCCGAACGCGCCCGCCAGGGCAAGCCGCACCGCGTCGTAGAGCCGTGGCAGGTTGGCCCAGAAGCCGGCCGTCTCCAGCGTCTCGACGGTGGCTCCGGCCCCGAGCAGCGAGTCGCGGAGGTACGGCGCGGAGAAGCGTCCGTGCTCCCACGCCTCCCCCGGCTCGGCGCCCAGCGGCTCGCCTCCCATTCGGGTCAGCACGGCGGCGGTCCCGGCCTGCCGGGCGGCCGCCGAGCCCCATCCGGAGACCGAGGCGGGGGTGCTCTCGTAGCCGGCGATCAGGAGGCAGCCCGAGCCGCCCGAGCCGATGGCGTCCGGCTTCGCCAGGCCGATCATGGTCTCGGTCTCGTCCGAGAGCCGGAGCACCGTCGGGAGCGGCCCCTCCTGGGCGAGTGCGCGCACCGCCGCCGTCCCCTCCGCGAACGTCCCGAACCGCCACCCCTCGTACCGCCGCTCGTCAGGGGCCCGCCGCACCCTCAGCCGCAGGGACGTGATGACCCCGAAGGCGCCCTCGGAGCCCAGCACGAGCTGGCGGAGATCGGGCCCGGCCGCCGACTTGGGGGCGCGCCCGAGGTCCAGGGTGCCGGTGGGCGTGGCCACCGTGAGGCCCACGACCATGTCATCGAAGCGCCCGTACCCGGCGGAGGCCTGGCCGCTGGAGCGGGCCGCCGCGAAGCCGCCGAGGGTGGCGTACTCGAAGGACTGGGGGAAGTGGCCCAGCGTGAGGCCGTGCGCGGCGAGCAGCCGCTCGGCCTCGGGGGCGCGTACGCCGGGCTCGAAGGAGGCCACGAGGGACTCCGGGTCCACGGAGAGCAGGCGGTCGAGCCGGCCCAGATCGAGGGCGATCACCCCCGTGAATCCCGCACCGGAGCCGGTGAGGCCGCCCACCACGGAGGTGCCGCCGCCGAAGGGGATCACGGCGACGCGTTCGGCGGAGCACAACCGCAGCAGCTCGGCCACCTCCTCGTGCGAGCCGGGCAGCACCACCGCGTCGGGCGCGGCCGAGCCGTCCCCCGCGCGCATCCGCAGCAGGTCGGGGGTGGACTTCCCGCGCGTGTGGCGGACGCGGGCCTCGTGCGAGGTCAGCACGTACGCGGAGCCGACCACCCCGGCCAGCGCGCCGAGCAGCGGCTCGGGCAGGGCGACCGGCGGCAGGCGCACCGATTCGAGGCCGACGGCGGGGACGTCCGGAGCGCGGACGCCGAGGAAGTCGCGCAGGAGCGCGCGGACCTGCTCGGGCAGTTCGCGGGCGAGAGCCGGGTCGCCCCAGCCGGACCACAGCATCGGTTCTCCAGTCACGTTTACACTGTGACACATGACGTCGATTCGTCACAATGATGGAGTGCTGGACGCGGCCCGCGACTGCGTGCTGGCCTATGGCGTGCGCAGGACGACGCTCACCGACGTGGCGCGCCGGGCGGGGGTGTCGCGGATGACGATCTACCGCCGCTGGCCCGACGTGCGCACGCTGGTCGCGGACCTGATGACCAGGGAATGGGTAGGGGTGGTCGAGGAGCTCGACCTGGCGGACCCCGTGCGCGCGGTCGTCGAGGGGGTCAGAGGGCTGCGCTCTCACCCGCTGTGGCGGAAGATCGTGGAAGCGGATCCGGAGTTGCTGCTGCCGTACCTGCTCGACCGACGCGGCGCCAGCCACGAGGCGATACTCGAGGTCCTGGAGCGCGCCGTCGGGGATCCGGGCAGGGCGCGTGCGGTGCTGCTGGTGGCGCAGTCGTTCCTGCTGTCGGCGCCCACGATGCTCGGCCCGGTGACCATGGACGAGCTCGACGCCGAGCTCACCGCCCTGCTGGAGGCCTATCTTGGATAGCTCGCATGGAGGCACCTTGGACAACAGCTCGCTGAACGCCCGCAGAAGATCCCGTGAGCTGCGCCGCGTCGCGGAGGAACGGCTCGACGTGCTGGTGGTCGGGCTCGGCGCGACCGGCGCCGGCGCCGCGCTGGACGCCGCGTCCCGTGGGCTCAGCGTAGCGGCGATCGACGCGCACGATCTGGCTTTCGGGACGTCCAGGTGGAGTTCCAAGATGATCCACGGCGGCCTGCGCTATCTGGCCAAGGGGCAGGTGGACGTCGCCTACGAGAGCGCGGTCGAGCGCGGCATCCTGCTCCGCACGACGGCTCCGCACCTGGTCGCGGCCCACCCGTACCTGCTGCCGCTGACGAAGGCGGTCTCGCGGCGGCAGGCGGCGCTCGTGATGAGCGGCTACCGGCTCGGCGACGGCCTGCGGGCCGCCGCGCGCACGCCGCGCCGGCTGCTGCCCGGCCCGACGCGGCTGAGCGCGGCCCGCACGCGCACGCTGGCGCCCGTGCTCGGCGGCGACGGGCTGCGCGGCGCGCTCCTGTCGTGGGACGGCCGGCTGCTGGACGACGCCCGCCTGGTCGTGGCGATCGCCAGGACCGCCGCCGCGCACGGCGCCCGCGTGCTGACCCGCTGCCGCGCCCTGCGGCTCACGGGGCAGGGCGCGCTGGTACGCGACGAGCTGACAGGCGAGGAGTTCGACGTCCGCGCCAGAGTGGTGATCAACGCGGCCGGGGTCTGGGCGGGCGGGCTGGATCCCGAGGTGAGGCTGCGTCCCTCGCGCGGCACCCACCTCGTGCTGGCTCAGGGGACGCTCCCCGGGCTGATCGCCGGCATGCATGTGCCCATTCCCGGAGAGACCAACCGATTCGCGCTCGTACTCCCCCAGCGTGACGGCCGCGTGTACGTCGGCCTCACCGACGAACCGGTGGACGGGCCCGTCCCCGATGTTCCGGAAGTGCCCGAGGAAGACGTCAGAACGCTCCTGGAGGTGCTGAACGGGGTTCTTGAGACTCAGGTGACCCGGGAGGCGGTCGCGGGCGCGTACGCGGGCCTCAGGCCCCTTCTGGCGGCCGACGGTCACACGGCCGACATCTCGCGTAGACACGCCGTTCTCGCGCATGACGGGATCGTCACGGTCGTCGGCGGCAAGCTCACGACATATCGGCGGATGGCCGAGGACGCGGTGGATGAAGCGGTCTCGTCCGGGAAACTCCGGGCGCGCCGGAGTCGTACAAGAAAGATCCCGCTCGCCGGGGCGGGCCCGCGGCCGTCCGGAGTGCCGCACCGGCTGGCCGAGCGGTACGGCAGCGAGGCCGAGGCCGTGCACGAGCTCGTCAAGGCGTACCCGGAGGAGGTCGGGCTCGGCATCACCGAGGGCGAGCTGGTCTGGTCGGTCCGGCACGAGGGCGCGCTCGACGAGGGCGACCTGCTGGACAGGAGGACCAGGATCGGCCTGGTCAAGCAGGACAGGGACCGCGCGCTGCCCGCGACACGGGACGTGTTGCACCGAACCACCCGCGACTGACCCCACCAATCCGTTAGGTTAGTCTTACCTAATTCGGGTTGAGGAGGGAGAACAGGCGTTGGCAAGGGGCTGCGGGCATCCGAACGGGTGCCACACCGGAGGGGTTCCGACGTTGGCCAGCGCCACCGTGGGAGCCCGGCTGTGGCTGCTCGTCGAATACACCGGCGCCTGGCCGTCACACCTGGAAAACTTCGAACTTCCTGAAAAAATCTCCGAACTGGTCCGCCGGGCGCTCGAGCGCGGTATCAGGCCCCAGTTGATCCGCCGGCCGGGAAAGCGAACCCGCCCACAGGAGCAGGGGATCCGTGTGCTACTCGCGTACGCGGTAGGAGACCGGCCCTGGTTGGCGAGCGGTGTCGTCGCAGGTCCCGACGATCTTGACCTCGACGCGCTCGTGGCGGGAGTGGTCCCGGAGTCCTGCATACTTGAAGACGAGCCGGTATTTCTGGTCTGCACGCACGCCAAGCGCAATGCGTGCTGCGCCCGCATTGGACTACCCCTCGCTCGCACGCTGGCCGATTCTTTGCCGGACAGAGTGTGGGAAACGTCACACGTTGGCGGCGATCGCTACGCCGCCAACCTGGTGTGCTTGCCACACGGAATTTTCTACGGCAGCATGTCTCAGGCTGCTGCACTGGCAGCGGCTAACGCGTACCGGTCGGGCGAGGTCATTCTCGACCGCTACCGGGGACGCGCAGGCATCCCTGAGCCATTGCAAGCCGTGGAGCACTTCGCCCGAGCCCATACGGGAGAGTGTTCCGTCGGCGCGGTGGCCGTGGAATCCTCCAGGTCGGACGGCGACGTCACCGAAGCCATCGTGCGGGTCA
The DNA here is from genome assembly GCF_040680035.1 of Nonomuraea sp. NPDC052116. Classification (NCBI taxonomy): domain Bacteria; kingdom Bacillati; phylum Actinomycetota; class Actinomycetes; order Streptosporangiales; family Streptosporangiaceae; genus Nonomuraea; species Nonomuraea sp. NPDC052116. Next base: position 445,773 of record NZ_JBFAWA010000001.1, read on the forward strand.
ACGCGCGAGGCCGCGGCGACGTCCGGTTCCAGGTTGTGGTTGAGCCATCGGCGTTCACAGCGCCGTGTGGTACGGCTTGCGCCGAGACGATCACCACCTACCGGCTGGTTTCGCTGGACAGGCTCACGCCTGTGCGGTACGCCACGCCCGCTCTCGCCTGAACAGGGAACATCGCGGCCCAACGTTGCGTTGGAACAGTGACGCCATAAGCGTCCAATGCGGCCCAATTACCGAAATACCTCTCACGAAGGTGGTTTTCTCATGTCTCAGGTACGTCGGCAGCTCGCCCGCCCGCGCCCCAGCTGGGGTTGGCAGGATGATGCCGCGTGCCGGGGTGAGGACCTCGTGCTCTTCTTCGGCCCCGACGGGGAGCGGCAGCCCGAGCGTGACGTACGTGAGCGGAAGGCCAAGGCGATCTGCGCCCAGTGCCCCGTCCGCAACGAGTGCCTTGACTACGCGCTGTCCCGTCCGGAGAAGTACGGCACGTGGGGCGGTCTCAACGAAGACGAGCGCGCCTCCGAGCGTCGTCGTCGCATGCGCCGCGCGGCCAGCGCCGGCATCTCCGCCGCCTGACATACCCGGCAGCGTCACCATCATCGCGTGATCAAGCAGTTGTCCCGATGAACCGGAGCCTGGCCCTCCATGCACAGGCTCCGGCGAACCCGGTCGGGACAACTGCCTGATCAGGCAGCACCTCCGAGAACACCGGCCCGCACGAGCAGCGGCACCACCTGGTCGCGCACGGCAGGCGCGAGACGCGGCACGTAAGCGTCACGCCCGTCCGTCCACCCCAGCGCCGCCAGCTCCGCGGCCGGTCTCGGATCCCCCGAAACCCCGGCGGTGAAGACCGTCATGCGCATGGGCACGCCCTCCAGCGCCGCCACGTCCTCCACGTGGTCGAGCAGGGCCAGGTCGTGCGGGGTCACCCCCAGCTCCTCGGCCAGCTCGCGCGCGAGCGTCTCCTCCGGCTCCTCCCCCGCCTCGGGCTTGCCCCCCGGCAGGTAGAAGACGTCCGGAGCGGCCTGCTTGCTCACGACGAGCAGCCGCCCCCGGTCCACGACCGCCGCGGCGACCACGCGCAACACATCCATGCCCGACAGCATCCCACGCGCCACCGACAAACCGGGCTCTCCGGAGATTGTCACACCCGGCCGATAGGGTGCCCGGCATGACAGAATCCGAGCTCTCCCCCGTGACCGCCGACGACCTCGACGAGGCCGTCCGGCTGGCCGTCGGCGCCCTCCGCGAGGCGCCCGAGACCGCGTGGGACCGCAAGGCCGGCACGCTGCAGTGGACGTGCTGGGAGACGGTCGAGCACCTGGCCGACGACCTGTTCGCCTATGCCGCCCAGCTCGGGCTCAGGATGCCGCCGCTGGACACGTATGTCCCGTTCATCCTGGAAAGTCGCAGGCCGGAAGGCCCCGCCAACACCATCCACGCCGACCCCAAGGCCGGTCCCGTCGGGCTGCTGCAGGTGCTGGAGTCGTGCGGCGCGATGCTGTCCGCCATGGTGCGGACCGCGCCGCCGGAGGTCCGCGCCCACCACGGCTTCGGCGCGGCCGACGCCGAGGGCTCGGCGGCCATGGGCATCGTCGAGACGCTCGTCCACACCCACGACCTGGCCGACGGGCTCGGGCTCGGGTGGGCGCCGCCGGCCGGGATGTGCGCCCGGGTGCTGGCGCGGCTGTTCCCCGACGCCCCGCGCGACAAGGATCCGTGGACGACCCTGCTGTGGGTCACCGGGCGCGCCGACCTTCCCGGCCGTGAGCGCCCGGTGAAATGGCGCTGGTACAGCGCGCCGCGGTCCTGAGCGGCGCGCGCTCCGCCAAACGTCAGACCTCAGACGATCAGATCGTCGAACTCGCCGTCCTTGGCCCCCAGGACGAACGCGGTGATCTCCGCCTGGGTGTAGACCAGCGCGGGACCTTCGGGAAAACGTGAGTTACGCATGGCTATCTCCCCCGTGGGCAGGTTCGCGACTTCGACGCAGTTGCCGTTGGGGTTGCTCCGCTTGCTCTTGCGCCAGACGACAGGAAGGCGGCCGGCGGGCGTTCCGTTCCGGAACTCATGCATGGGGGCAGCTCCTCGCGATCTTACGGATGCACGTGCATCCGCGTTTGCGAGGAGACAATACGGTAACGCGTCGGTCTCCATATAGCGGACGACCAAAAAGCCAGATATGGGGTGGGTCACAGGGATATCAGCAGCTCATCGGGAAAGCAGGCGTTCCAGGAAGCGCCTGGTCTCCTTGGGCTCCTCGGCCTGGATGCTGAGCCGGTCCATGACTTCCAGGTAGTTGTCGGAGTCGGCGGGTTTGTCCAGGTAGAGGGCGCTGGTGAGCTGCTCCATGTAGACGACGTCGGGCAGCTCGGGCTCGGGGAAGCGCAGGATGCTGAACGGGCCCCCGGCCGCCGCGTGGCCACCGCGGTCGAACGGCATGATCTGCACGGTGACGTTGCGCTCGGCGGTGAGGTCGAGGAGATGGGCGAGCTGCGCGCGCATGATCTCGGAGCCGCCGATCGTACGGCGCACGACGGCCTCGTCGATCACCGCCCAGAGCGTCAGCCCGCTCTCCAGCCGCCCCTGCCGGGTGGTGCGCACCGCCACGCGGCGGTCGAGCTCCACCCTCGGGGCCTTCTCGTGGGCCAGTTCGATCACGGCTCTGGCGTAGTCGGGGGTCTGGAGGAGGCCGGGCACGAACTGGTTCTCGTACGTACGGATGCTGGAGGCCGCGCCTTCGAGGCCGATGTAGACCTCGAACCAGGGCGGCAGCACGTCGCCGTACTTGTGCCACCAGCCGGGGGCGTTGGCCTGCTTGGCCAGGGCGAGCAGCGGCTCGCGCTCGGCGGGGTCGGTGACGCCGTACAGGGTCAGCAGGTCGGCCACGTCGCGCTGCTTGAAGCTGACCTGGCCGAGCTCCAGCCTGCTGATCTTGGCGTGAGATGCGCGAATCGAGTACCCGGCGTCCTCGCGCGAGATACCCTTCTCCGTGCGGAGCCTGCGCAGCTGGGTGCCCAGCAGGATCCGCAGCACCGTCGGGCTTCCCGGCGAATGGTTGAGAAGCTTCCCTTCCGCGCTCTCTGCGCTCACCCTGCCACTCCTAGGTCATCTGCACGTGCAGATGCGATTCGCATCCGTAAACGATGAAAAGTCTTGCATCGGTTCGCACTCCCCGTAAAGATGGGCATTGGATCACCAGACCGCGCTTCGGGGGCCAGAATGACGACTTTCGACGCTCGGCCGCAAGCCGCCATCGGTTCCCGGCCACCAGGATGGCTATTTTCCATTCTGGTCGAGGGGCATGCCTGGGAGTGCGACGCGGTGTTCCCCTTCCATCAGCGGGTCGCGCTCGAGCCCGCCTGTGTGGCGACGGCGCGGCGGTTCGTCGATCAGACGCTGACCACGTGGGGGGTTCCGGGGCCGGCCTTCGACGCTCAGCTGGTGGTGTCGGAGCTGGTGACCAACGCGATGCGGCACGGCGGCGGGGCGGCGCAGCTCCGGCTGCTGTCGCACGGGGCGGAGCTGGCGTGCGTGGTGACCGACCACAGCCGGACCGTGCCGGTGGCGACGGCTCCCGACGTGTTCTCCGAGTTCGGGCGGGGGCTGCGGCTGATCGACGCCCTCTGCACCGCCTGGGGCTGGCTGTCGCCCGGCGGCGCCCGCAAGCTCGTCTGGGCCGTGCTCGCCGCCTGACTCCCCGTACGTCCTCATCGCCGCGCCCGGTCGAGCAGTTCGAGCACGTCGGCGTCGGTGAGCTGGTCGAAGTGCTCGTACCACTGCCCGACCGCCCTGAAGTCGATCGGCGTCAGCAGGACCACCACCTCGTCCGCCTCCCGCCGCAGCGAGCCGACCGTCTCACGGGCCCCGACCGGCACGGCCAGCGTCACCGTGGCGGGCTTGGCCGTGCGGACCGCCCTGAGCGCGGCCCGCGCGGTGCCGCCGGTGGCCAGGCCGTCGTCCACCACGATGACCTCGCGCCCCTCCAGCGAGGGCAGCGGGCGGTCGCCGCGGTAGGCGAGCACCCTGCGCGCCAGCTCGCGCCGCTCCTTCTCCACCACGTCCGCCACTGACTCGGGCGTCATGCCGAGGCGGCGCAGCAGCGTGTGGTCGAACACGGGTTCGCCGCCCTCGGCTATCGCGCCCACACCCAGCTCCGGGGTGGGCGGATAGCCGATCTTCCTCGTCACGAGGACGTCGAGGGGGGCGCCGAGCCTGCGCGCGATCGGCAGGGCCACCGCCACGCCGCCGCGGGGCAGGGCGAGCACGACGGGGTCGCGCACGTCCTCCAGGCGCTCGGCCAGCAGCTCCCCGGCCTGGGCACGGTCTGCGAAGAGCTCCATGACCAGTGCCCTACCCGCTCAAACGCGCTCCTCGCCTCACCCGCGGCGGCCGGGCCGCTAGGGCCGGCCGCGACCCGAGCGGCGCATCTCCTTGGTGATGAGCTTCCACTTGTTCAGCTGCTCCTTGCGCAGGCGGGCATCGGTCCTGGAGGCCATCCAGGCCGCCTCCCGCTGCAGCTTGCGCCAGCTGTCCAGCCGCCGCTCCGGCAGCTCACCGGTCTCCAGGGCGGCCAGCACCGCGCAGCCCGGCTCGCCGGAGTGCCCGCAGTCGCCGAAGCGGCAGAGTCCGGCCAGCGCCTCGATGTCGGAGAAGACCAGGTCGACGCCGTCGGCGATGTCGTACAGGCCGATCCGCCGGATCCCGGGCGTGTCGATGACCAGCCCGCCGCCGGACAGCGGGATGAGCTCCCGGTGCACGGTGGTGTGCCGGCCCCGCCCGTCGGCGGCGCGCACCTGCTGGGTCTCCATGACGCTCTCCCCGGCCAGCGCGTTGACCAGGGTGGACTTGCCGGCTCCCGACGGGCCGAGGATCACGGCCGTACGCGATCCCTCCAGGTAGCCGGCGACCAGCGGGACCCCGTCGCCGTGCAGGGACGAGACCGCGTGCACGTCCACGCCGGGCGCGGCCACCCGGACGTCGTCGAGCAACTGGTCGAGCCCGTCCTCGAACAGGTCGGACTTGGTGATGAGCACCACGGGCGTGCCGCCGGACTCCCAGGCCAGCGCGACGAGGCGCTCGATGCGGCCGAGGTCGGCGAAGTCCGTGGAGTGCATGGACGGCTCGGCCACGAAGACGACGTCGACGTTCGCGGCGAGCACCTGGCCCTGGCCGTCGCCGGACAGGCCGCCCACCGAGTCGCGGCTCACGCCGCCCCTGATGAACGCGGTCGTCCGCGGCAGGACCTCGTCGAGCTCGTAGCGGCCCTCCGGGAGCAGCCTGAGCGCGACCCAGTCGCCCACGCACGGCAGCGCGACCGGGTCGGCGGCCGACGCCCTGCGGACGCGGGCGCCGTACTTGACGTGAAGCTGACCCTCGGCCGCGATCACCTCGGCGGCGCCGCGGTCGACGCGGGCCACGCGGGCGGGGACGGTGTCAGCGGGCAGCTCGGCGGCGCGGAGAGCGGTCCAGCCGAGCAGAGAAAGATCGTGATTCAACGCAGTGAAACCTTTGATCGAGAAGGGAAACCCGGCAGCTCAGCGGAGCCCGGGGAGGTGGACGAAGGGCACACGGAACGCGATGACCCGCATAGTCCTCACCTCCTCGATCAGTTGCCGCAGACTCTACGCACCTCTCCCGCAGGGACGCAATCGGATTAAGTATGGCGATCTGTTGAACCCTGCCTGGGCGGCTGGCCGTACCACCTGCCGACGGACCCGAGAAAGGGGAATGATGCACACCAGCACTTATCCCCCGCCCTCGGCCGAGGGAGCCGCCCCCATGGGGAAGCCGCGTTTTCGACACTGGATCCGCCGCGTACGGCCGGATGACGGGGTGCCAAATGACGGGGTGTCAAATGACGAGGCGGCAGTGTCCGCGCTCTACCGGGAGTATCACAGGCCGCTGCTGGCCTTCGTGATCAGGTTGACGGCGGGCGATCGGCAGTGGGCGGAAGACGTGGTGCAGGAGACCATGATCCGGGCTTGGCGCAGTGCGGAGCAGCTCGATCCCGAGTCGGTCTCGCTGATGCCCTGGCTGGCGACGGTCGCCAGACGTATCGTGATCGATGACCGGCGGCGCCGGGACGCCCGCCCTCGGGAGTCGGGTGACGGGCCGCTGGAGACGATGCCCGTGCCTGACGAGATGGAGGGCCTGCTGCACCAGGTGGTCGTGTCAGAGGCACTGAAGACTTTGTCGCCGGCACACCGCGAGATCCTCAACGAGACGATCTTGCGAGACCGGTCGGTCAACGACGCCGCCGAGGCGCTTGGCATCCCGGTCGGCACCGTGAAGTCCCGGGTCTATTACGCCGTTCGCGCGCTGCGGATCGCACTTGAGGAGAGGGGTGTGACGGCGTGACTTCGAGAGTCGAGCACACAGACGTGGGCGCGTACGCGCTCGGTCTGCTGGAGGAGGACGACAGGCACGCCTTCGAGGCCCATCTCCTGGGCTGCGCCCCCTGTCGCGCCGAGCTGTCCGATCTGTCCGGCATGGCCAGCGTGCTGAGCGGGATCGGCCCGATGGAGGACTACGGGGCGCCGTCCCCCGAACCGGTGATCGACCTGCTCCAGCGCAAGAAGAGGACGGACAGGAAGACCCGCAGGGGGACGTTCGTGATCGGGATGGCGGCGGCGGTCACGCTGGTGGCCGGCGGCCTGACGGTCGGCACGCAGCTCTCCGTCGGCGACGTCCCCCCGATGGCCGCCCCGGGGCACGGCAGCCACATGGGCCCGGCCGAGCAGTTCTTCGCCGACGGCACGCCCATCGAGGGGAAGGGCGTCGACGGGGTCACCGGCGGGCTGGTGGTCGAGTCGAAGGCCTGGGGCACGCACGCCGCGCTCAAGCTGGCCGGGGTGAAGGGGCCGCTCGAGTGCGAGCTGGTCTCGGTCGGCAAGTCGGGTGAGCGCCGGGTGATGACCGGGTGGTCCGTACCTCCAGCCGGGTACGGAGTGCCGGGTTCGCCCGATCCGCTCTACATGCACGGCGGCAGCGCGACGCCGCTGAAGGACATCGATCATTTCGAGGTGGTCACTTCGGCAGGCAAGAAGCTGCTCACCATCAACGCCTGACCCAACAGGCGCTCCAAGCCCTCCCGCCGCTGGTGGGAGGGCTTTTTCAGGTCTTCCGGCCTGTGTGCAAAATTACGGATTCGCGGGTTGAACCTCCTCCGATGCCCGGCGCGTACTGCCTGCCGTACCAACCGGAATATCAAACCGTTTAAGAGGTTTAGCCATGTTCATCCGAAAGTTCGCGATTCCTGGCACGCTGCTCGCCGCCGCCCTGCTCGCCTCCCCCGCTTCGCCGGCGAACGCCTCCGGTGACGACGTCTACCTCGCCGCGGGCCTGCGCGGCGACAACGAGGTGGGCGTCAAGGGCGACGCCGACGGGCGTTCGACGGTCGTGATCAGGATCAGCGGGAACGAGGTCACGTTCGCGGCCCGCTGGAACAAGATCGGCACCCCCACCGCCGGCCACGTCCACCTGGGCGCGAAGGGCGCGAATGGGGACGTCAGGCTCGAGTTCTTCACCAAGCCGCTGCCCGCCGGCGTGCTCGGCGTCACCGGGACCGTCAGGGCCGACAACGAGCTGGTCAAGGCGCTCATCGACAACCCCGGCAGCTTCTACGCCAACCTGCACGACGCCGACCACCCCAAGGGCGCGGTCCGCGGCCAGTTCCACCGGCTGAACAAGCCGATCGACCTCAACGGCGTGCTGCAGGGCAGCAACCAGGCCACGCTCTCCGCGCGCGCCGACGGGGCGCAGGAGGTGCCGGAGAACGACGGCAAGAAGCGCGGCGACCAGGACGGCCAGGCCGGCTGGTGGCTGCGTCCCGGCGGCTCGTCCATCGCGTACACGGCCTTCTGGTCGGGCCTCGGCGCGGTCACCAACGGCCACCTGCACAAGGGTTCCGCAGGCGGGAACGGTCCAGTGGTCGCCGACCTGTTCGCGGGCGCCCTGCCGGAGAACCTCACCGGCGTCGCGGGCGAGGCCCCGGTCGCCGCCGGCGTCGTCAAGCGCATCGCCGCCCACCCCGGCCGCTACTACGCGAACCTGCACACCTCCGACTTCGACGGCGGCGCCGTACGCGGCCAGCTGTCCGACCGGCCGTTCACCCACCCGCGCGCGCTCACCGCCGAGGTGCTGCGCGGCGCGCAGATCTACTCCTGCACGGCGCAGCCGAGCGGCGGGTACGCCTTCACCCAGCTCGGCGTCTCGGCCAGGCTGCGGCGCGGGATCGACCACTCGTTCGTGACTCCCGCCGCCGGACCGCCGCAGTGGATGGCTCCAGACGGGAGCGCGGTGCGCGGCTCGGTCGTCACCAAGACGCCCAACGGCGACGACAACATCCCCGAGCTCGTGCTGGACGCCACCCAGGCGGGCAAGGACAGCGGGCTGCTCGCGCACGCCACGCAGATCCTGCGCCTGAACACCACCGGCGGCGTCGCGCCGTCCGGCGCCTGCACGCCGGGCTCCGAGGCCCGGGTCCCGTACGGGGCCGACTACCTGTTCCTGGGCTGAGGCTTCCGGGGGACGATTCGGTCCCGTCCCCCGGAACGCCTTCCCCGGTCGATCCGGCCCACGTCCCCCGGGCCGCCGGTCGGCCGACCGCGAGCGGGGCACTCCGGCCCGCCCCGCTCGCACCGAACGCCCCGCCGCACTCCGGGAGCCCGTGCGGCGGGGCGTTCGCCGTCTTGCCCGCAGCCGCCCCGCACCGGCGTCTCCTCCGAGGAGACGCCGGCCCGGCGGAAGGTGGGCCGGTTACAGGCCCGGGGCCGGGAACTGGGCGGTGAGCTCGCTGACCTCGTGGTGCACGCGCGTGATGACGTCCTCCGCGTCCCCCTTGGCCAGGGCCGTGACGACCTCGTCCATCCAGGCGCCGATCTGGCGCATCTCGGCCTCGCCCATGCCCCGGGAGGTGACGGACGGGGTGCCGATGCGGATGCCCGACGGGTCGAACGGCTTGCGGGGGTCGAAGGGGACCGTGTTGTAGTTGGTCTCCAGCCCCGCCCGGTCGAGCGCCTGGGCGGCGGGCTTGCCGCCGATGCCCTTGGGCGTGAGGTCGAGCAGGATCAGGTGGTTGTCGGTGCCGCCGGAGACCAGGTCGAACCCGCGGGAGGCGAGCTCGTCGGCCAGGGTCCTGGCGTTGGCGACGACCTGGTGGGCGTAGTCGCGGAACGACGGCTGGGCGGCCTCGTGGAGCGCGACGGCGATGGCGGCGGTGGTGTGGTTGTGGGGCCCGCCCTGGAGGCCGGGGAAGACGGCCTTGTTGAGCGCCGTGGCGTGCTCGTCGGCCGTGGCCATCAGCATGGCGCCGCGCGGGCCGCGCAGCGTCTTGTGCGTGGTCGTGGAGATCACGTCGGCGTGGCCCACCGGGGACGGGTGCGCGCCGCCCGCCACCAGGCCGGCGATGTGGGCGATGTCGGCGGCCAGCACGGCCCCGACCTCGCGGGCGATCGAGGCGAAGCCCTCGAAGTCGATGGTGCGCGGGATCGCGGTGCCGCCGCAGAAGATCAGCTTCGGCCGGTGCTCGAGGGCGAGCTGCCGCACCTCGTCGAGGTCGATGCGGCCGGTGTCCTTGCGTACGCCGTAGCGGACCGGGTTGAACCACTTGCCGGTCGCGGAGACGGACCAGCCGTGGGTGAGGTGGCCGCCGAACGGCAGGCCCATGCCCATGACGGTGTCGCCCGGCTGCAGGAACGCCATGTAGATGGCGAGGTTGGCGGGCGAGCCGGAGTAGGGCTGGACGTTGGCGTGGTTGACGCCGAACAGCGACTTGGCCCGCTCGATGGCCACGGTCTCGATCTGGTCGATGACCTGCTGGCCCTCGTAGTAGCGCTTGCCCGCGTAGCCCTCGGAGTATTTGTTGGTGAGGACGGTGCCGGTGGCCTCGAGCACGGCCTTGGACACGTAGTTTTCGGACGCGATGAGCTTGACGGTGTCGGCCTGGCGGCGCTCTTCCGCCTTGATGAGCTCGGCGATCTGCGGGTCGACGCTCGCGAGAGAACTCATGATTCTCCTGTCATCGTTGACAATTGCGAAGACCCAGGCGCACGGCCTCCGCTCCTTTCGCTCCCCGGTGGTCGATCCCACCAAAATGCGCCAGTCGCGTCTCCTCGTAGACGATAGCGGATGTCACGGGGCCCATCCGTCGTGTCACGATGAGCTGACCGCCACGTTCCTGATGACCCCGAGCAGCACCAGATCGACGTCGGGCGTGGAGGGCAGGGGCGTCGGGCGCGAGGGCGTCCCGGGCGTCGGGGATAAGGGCATCACGGGGGGCGGGCTCTGGGGCACGACCGGTGTCCAGGTGTCGGAGACGACCCTGGTGGCCGTGCCCACCGCCACCTCGGCGCGGCCGAGCATCCGGTCCATGAGCTGCTGGGCGGTGGGGCGACGGGCCGCGTCCTTGTCGAGCGCCCGCTCCACCAGCGGCCTGATCCGCTCGTCGAGCCCGTCGAGCACGGGCGCGTGGTTGATCACCCGGTAGACGACCTCCGCGACCCCGCCGGTGCCGAACGGCGGCCGGCCCGTGCCCGCGTACGCCACCCCCAGGTGCCGCCGTCGAACCCGGCGTCCAGCACGGGCGCGGTGCAGAACCTGGCGACCCGCCGCGCGGCCTCGGCTTCCTTGCCGAACCGGCGCCTGAACTCCTCCCGCGCGGCCAGCTCGGGCCGCATCGTCTTCACGGCGACCCGCCGTCCGTCAGGGTCCTCGGCCAGATAGACGAGGCCCATGCCGCCCTCGCCCAGCTTGCGCACCAGGGTGTACGGCCCGACTCTCCGCTGCGCCTCCATATCGGGGGGACTCTATTTGGTACGGCTGACGCCCGGCCAGAGCCGGTCCACCTCGGCGTTCAGGATGGCCCCGATGAGCACGGCCAGGGCGGTGATGTAGAGCCAGAGGAGCACGGCGATGGGCGCGGCCAGCGACCCGTAGACGGAGACGGGCGAGAACCAGGCGGCCAGCACGGCCCGCAGCACCGCCGCGCACACGATCCACAGGAACAGCGCCAGGATCGCGCCGGGCAGCTCCCGGTACCACTTGGTCCGCACCGGCACGCTGACGTGGTAGAGCACGGTCAGGAACAGGACCGAGCCGATGATCACGACCGGCCAGTAGAGGATGTCGATGAGGACGCCGTACTGGGCGGGCAGGGCGTCCCTGAGCAGGGTCGGCCCGATGACCAGGATCGGCATGACGATGATGCCGATGATCAGGCCGACGACGTAGAGGCCGAACGACATCAGCCTGGTACGGATAATGCCGCGCTCCTCGCCGAGCCCGTAGGCCACGGAGATGAGGTCGACGTACACGTAAAGAGCCCGGGAGCCGGACCAGAGCGACAGCAGGAAGCCGACCGAGATGATCGACACCTTGCTCGCGTCGTCGCTGAGGACGTCGGTGAGGAGCGGGTTGATCACCTTGTTCACGGCCTCTTCCGTGAACAGCACCCCCGCCTGCGCGATCACCCAGGCCTTGACCTGAGCGACCACGCTGGAGCCCAGCCAGGTGCCGAGCTTGGCCAGCACGCCGATGAGGCCCAGCACGAACGGCGGCAGCGACAGCAGCGCGAAGAACGCCGCCTCACCTGCCAGGCCGGTGACCCGGTAGGTGACGCCGGCGTTGGTGGCCGCGCGGACGATCGCCCACGACTTCGTGTCGAGCACCCAGCTCAGCCTGGCCCTGGCGTTGGAGACGAGCCCTCTCTTCGGCCGGGGAGGCGCATCGGTGGACGTCATGGCACCCAACGGTATTCGCAGTGACTCTTCGGGACAGCTTACGTCCCCGAGACTGCCTGCCCTAGTCGTTGTCAACGATGCGTGCGCCCAGCGGAAGCAGGGAAACGGGGACGAGCTTGAGGTTCGCGATGCCCATCGGGATGCCGATGATCGACAGGAACAGCGGGATCGACGTCACGACGTGCCCGATGGCCAGCCAGACGCCGGCGACCACGCACCAGATGACGTTGCCGATCAGGGAGAACGCGCCCGCGTCGGGGTCGCGCACCACGGTCCTGCCGAACGGCCACAGCGCGTACGCCGCGATCCGGAACGACGCGACGCCGAACGGGATCGTGACGATCAGGATGCAGCAGATGATCCCGGCCAGCGCGTAGCCGGCGGCCAGCCAGAGTCCCGCGAAGATCAGCCAGATGACGTTCAGAATCGTGCGCATACCTGAAGGATCTCACCGGCCGGGCCGCCCGCGTCATCCGGCAAGACCCTGACTTCACCCTGACCTGGGCGCCCGCCCCTTGCCGGGCGGCCCGGCGAATGCCTGCGCGATCTCCATCCAGGCCCGCGCGGGCTCGCCGGTCAGCTCCAGCGCGGTGTCGGACAGGTGGACGCGCTGGGTGACGGCCAGGCAGAAGTCGAGGACGGTACCGCGGACGAGGCCGTCGGCTCCCTCGGGCCCCGCCGTCCACGTGGTCCCGTCCGGCATGGCCAGCTCGGCGCGCACGGTCTCCTCGGGCACCGGCAGGCCGCGCACGGCGAAGCTGAAGGGACGGGCGCGGAAGCCCATCATGGCCACGTGGCGCAGCCGGGCCGTCGGCTCACGGGTGACGCCGAGCGCGTCGGCCACGTCCTGGCCGTGCGCCCACGTCTCCATCAGCCGCGCGGTCACGAAGGAGGCGGCCGACATGGCGGGGCCGAACCACGGCACCCGTTCGCGCGCGTCCAGCGTCGCGAACACCTCCAGGCTGCGGGAGCGGGCCGCGCGGAACCACGCGCGCAGCTCGGCCGGCGGCATCCCGCGCGACTCGAGGGTGAGGTCGTCCACGGACGTGAAGCCCGCCGGCGAGGCCTGGAAGCCGCCGGGGTCGGTGGCCGCGCGCACGGCGGCCTCGTCGAACCAGGCCAGATGGCTCATCTGGTCACGGATCGCCCAGCCCTCGGCGGGCGTGGGCCGCTCCCAGTCCTCGTCCCTCAGAGGATCGAGCAGAGCTTCGAGGGACGCGGTCTCGGCACGCAGGTCGTCGAGCAGCTCGGCCATGAGATCCACGCCCGCCAGCCTAACCCGAACAACGTTCTAGGAGAATAATCGTCATGTGATCTGTGAGAGCTGCAAGGACAAACGCCACGAGGACTGCCGCGGGGGCTCCTGGTGCGATTGCCAGCACCAGGTCCAGGAGAAGCCCCACGAGCCCGACCTCAGCTGGAAGAGCCAGGGCTGAGCGAGCTGGACAGTCCCACACTCTGGACCCTGTCTTGGACAAACGGGACGGCCAGAGTATCTTCTAGGTATGCCAGCGGACCCCATGCTCGTCGGTCGACGCCACGTCGACCTTCAGCGTGTCCGCAGTGCCATCTGTTGCGACGCCCGCCAGTAACCCATCCTTTTCACCGCTGAGCGCGTCGCACACCTCCTCTCCACCCCTGCCCTCGACGACGAGGCAGGAGGAACCCTGCGCGCGCCCATGAACCGAAGGACGCGCAATGAGCACCCCTGCCAGCCGCACTCCTGCCAGCCGGCACCACAAACGCCCGCGCGGCGAAGGCCAGTGGGCTCTCGGTTACCGTGAGCCGCTCAACAAGAACGAAGAGAACAAGAAGAACGACGACGGCCTCAACGTCCGCCAGCGCATCATCGACATCTACTCCAAGCGGGGCTTCGACTCGATCGACCCGGCCGACCTGCGCGGCCGCATGCGCTGGTACGGCCTCTACACCCAGCGCAAGCCCGGCATCGACGGCGGCAAGACCGCCATCCTGGAGCCGGAGGAGCTCGACGACCGCTACTTCATGCTGCGGGTGCGCATCGACGGCGGCCAGCTCGACCTCGCCCAGCTGCGCACGATCGCCGACATCTCCAACGAGTACGGCCGCGGCACCGCCGACCTGACCGACCGCCAGAACATCCAGCTCCACTGGATCGAGATCGAGTCGGTGCCGGACATCTGGGAGCGCCTGGAGGCCGTGGGCCTGTCCACCACCGAGGCGTGCGGCGACACCCCCCGCGTGATCCTGGGCTGCCCGCTGGCCGGGATCGACGCCGACGAGGTGCTCGACGCGACCGAGCAGATCCACGAGGTGCAAGAGCGGATCGTGGGCAACCCGGCGTACTCCAACCTGCCCCGCAAGTTCAAGTCGGCGCTGAGCGGCTGCACCGCCCACTGCACGGTGCACGAGATCAACGACATCGCGTTCGTCGGCGTGGTCAACGAGCAGGGCGAGGTCGGCTACGACCTGTGGGTGGGCGGCGGGCTGTCGACCAACCCGATGCTGGGCAAGCGGATCGGCGTGTTCGTCCGGCCGGAGCAGGCGGTCGACGTCTTCGAGGGCGTGGTCGGGATCTTCCGCGACTACGGCTACCGGCGGCTGCGGCACCGGGCCCGCATCAAGTTCCTGGTCAACGACTGGGGAGTCGAGAAGTTCCGCGAAGTTCTCGAACAGGAGTACCTCAAGGAGCCGCTGCCCGACGGGCCCGCCCCCGAGCTGCCGCGCGGCAGCCGCCGCGACCACGTGGGCGTCTTCCCGCAGAAGGACGGCAACTTCTACGTCGGCTTCGCGCCCAAGGTGGGCCGGCTCGACGGCGACAGGCTGCACCTGATCGCCGACATCGCCGAGCGGCACGGCTCCGGCCGGGTCCGCACGACCGTCGAGCAGAAGATGGTCATCCTCGACGTCGCGCCCGACCAGGTCGACTCGATCGTGGCCGAGCTGGAGGCCAACGACCTGCGGGTCCGGCCGTCCACGTTCCGCCGCCAGACGATGGCCTGCACCGGCATCGAGTACTGCAAGCTGGCCATCGTCGAGACCAAGGCCGCGGCCGCCGACCTGATCGACGAGCTGGAGCGGCGGCTGCCGACCTTCGAGGAGCCGCTGACGATCAACGTCAACGGCTGCCCCAACTCCTGCGCCCGCATCCAGGTCGCCGACATCGGCCTCAAGGGACAGCTCGTGGTGGACGAGAACGGCGACCAGGTCGAGGGCTTCCAGATCCACCTGGGCGGCTCCCTCGGCGTCAATGCCGGCTTCGGGCGCAAGGTGCGCGGCCTCAAGACCACCGCCAAGGCGCTGCCCGACTACGTGGAGCGCGTCGTCAAGCACTTCGACGCCCAGAAGAAGGAAGGCGAGTCGTTCGCCGACTGGGTGCAGCGGGCCGACGAGGCGGACCTCAAATGAGCGAGCGAGCGGTCCCGTTCCACTGCCCGTACTGCGGCGACGAGGACCTCGAACCCTACGAGGGGGACGGCGGCTGGTACTGCCGCGCCTGCGCCCGCGCCTTCAAGCTCAAGTTTCTCGGGATCGGAGTGAAGATATGACGCTCGTGGACATCGAGGTCGGCCTGAAACAGCAGCGCGGCACCCTTGACCTGCAGGACATCGTCGAGTCCGCCGCGACGTTCCTCGAGGGCGCCCCCGCCCGCGAGATCATCCGCTGGGCGGCGGCGACGTTCGGCGACCGGCTGTGCCTGACCTCCTCGATGAGCGACGCCCTCCTGATCGACCTGGTGAGCAGGGTCAAGCCCGGCGTGGACGTGCTGTTCATCGACACCGGCTACCACTTCGCCGAGACGATCGGCACGCGTGACGCGGTGCGCCAGGTCTATGACGTCAACGTGATCGACATCAAGCCGTCGCGGACGGTCGAGGAGCAGGATCGCGACCTCGGCCCGCGCCTGTTCGGCCGCAATCCCGACCTGTGCTGCTTCCTGCGCAAGGTCGAGCCGCTCAACCGGGCGCTGGAGCCGTACCTGGCCTGGATCTCCGGCATCCGCCGCGACGAGTCCTCCAGCCGCGCCGACTCCAAGGTCGTCGAGTGGGACGCCAAGCGGCAGATGGTCAAGGTCAACCCGATCGCGGCCTGGACCCAGGAGGACGTCGACAACTACATCGCCGACAACGGGGTGCTGATCAACCCGTTGCACTACGACAACTACCCCTCGATCGGCTGCGCGCCGTGCACGCGGCAGGTCGCGGAGGGAGAGGATCCGCGCAGCGGACGCTGGGCGGGCCTGGGGAAGGTCGAATGCGGCATTCACCTGTGATCCCCAGCAGGGGACCCGTCCCGTTGGCAGGCGGGGCGGCCCCCGGCCGCGTGCCACTGGTGGCGGTGGCGCACGGGTCGCGAGACCCGCGTGCCGCCGCCACCGTGGCCGCGCTGCTCGACCGGGTACGCCTGGCGCGCCCTGAGGTGCCCGTACGGGTGGCGTACCTCGACCACTGCACCCCGGCACTGGGACAGGCGCTGAGCGGCCTCCAGGAGGCCGTTGTGCTGCCGCTGCTGCTCACCGAGGCCTACCACAGCCGGGTGGACCTGCCGGCGGCGCTGAACGAGGTCCGGGCGCGCGAGCCGCGCCTGCGCGTGCACTATGGCAGCACGCTGGGGCCGCACCCGCTGCTGCTGACGGCGCTGGAGCGGCGCCTGGCCGAGGCGGGCGTGCGCGCCGGGGACCCGGAGACCGCGGTCGTGCTGGTGTCGGCGGGTTCGAGCGACGCCAGGGCCAACGCGGTGATCGCGGGGCAGGCGCGGGCGTGGCGGCGTTCCGGCTGGTGGACGGTGTCCGCCGGCTACGCGTCGGCCGCCGATCCGTCGCCGGCCGAGGCCGTGGCCGCGCTCAGGCGGGCGGGCGCGCCGAAGGTCGTCGTCGCCCCGTACCTGCTGGCGCCCGGCTACTTCGCGGACAAGGTACGGCAGACGAGCCTGGAGGCCGGGGCCGCGGTCGTGTCGGACGTGCTCGGACCGGCGCCGGAGCTGGTGGAGGTGCTCCTGGAGCGTTACGAGGCGGCCCAGCGGCAGCCGGTGTCCTCCCTGGTCGGCTGAGCCGGGGTCAGTAGCCCCACCGGTCGCCGCGGCGGTCCCCGCGCGCCTGCCTGCCCAGCTCACGGGCCTGCCGGTTCAGCTCGCGGGTCTCCTGCCGCACCTGCCGGCCCAGCGCCCGCCAGTCCTCGCCGTGCAGCCGCCGCCAGTGCTCCCGCCAGGCCGCGAACGCGCGCTGCACCGGCTGCGCCTGCGAGTCGCCGATCACCTTGACGTCCCCCATCACGGCGTACGCGCGCACGCGCACCACCGGGACGTTCATGCCGGGGGCCGCCTGGAGAACGTCCACCCGCTTGTCGCCCATGACGGCCACGCCGTCGAGGTCCACGTTCACGCCGTCGGGGACGATGATCTTGACGTCGCCCATCACGGAGACGGCCATGATGTCCACCATGTCCGTGCGCACCTCGGCCTCGCGCAGGTCGAGCACCACGTCGCCCATCACGGCGACCGCGCCGAGCTCCTGGTCGATCCGCCAGGTCCCGCGCCGCTTGGAGTCGCCCATGAAGCCCACGAACCACCGCCGCTTCCTGCCCGTGGGCACCGGGGCGGGCGCCGGCGCCGGCGCGGGCGTGACTCCCCCCGGCAGGTCCTGGGTGAGCAGGGCCAGCTCGGCGTGCGTGGTCGCGGAATAGGCGGCCTCGGTACGGTCGGTCAGCTCGGCGAGCGTCAGCCTGCCCTCCACCGATGCGACACGCAGCTGCTCGACGACGGCCTCGCGCTCGGCGTCCGAGGCGCGGAGCCCACCGGGATCAGTCATACTCGCAACATATCGCGTCTTGCCGGGAATGTGACTCCTCCCCGAGAAGGAAAACATGTCATCCCTTGTAGGTGTTTGAACCTAGACGCCGCTTTGGCGCGTACCAAGCGATGACACGGGGCTCTGGCTTGGCCCGGGGCGCGGCCGGACCAGGCTAGGGTCCCTGTCATGCATGAGGAACAGCTCTACCGCGCGGCGTTGAACGGCGAGACCGAGACCGTGGGCAAGCTGCTCACCGGCGGCGCCGATCCCAACAGCCCAGGTGAGGAGGGGTTGCCGCTGTGCGCGGCCGCCGCCTGGGACCGCGTGGAGGTGGCCGGCGCGCTCCTGACGGCCGGTGCCGACGTGAACGGCCGGGAGGAGGGCGGCTGGACGGCGCTGCACTGGGCCGCCTCCAACGGCCACGCCGCCACCGCCAAGGCGTTGATCGAGGCGGGCGCGGAGGTCGACGCGGCCAACGAGTCCGGTGACACCCCGCTCACGCTGGCCGTCCGGCGCGGCGCGCTGGGCGTGGTGCAGGTGCTGCTCGAAGCGGGCGCCGATGCCGAGAAGTACGACGGCGACGGCGACACGCCGCTCGAGATCGCCGCCTCCTGGGTGGGCGTGCACCTGGAGAGCGCGCTGCTCGACCAGATCGAGAAGGAGGGCTGGGAGTACGTCGTGGCCCGCCAGTACGCCAAGGACGGCACCGAGCTGGTCACGGTGGCCGGACGCGCGGCCGACGGCTCGGAGAGCGAGCAGGTGCAGGCCCAGCGCGGCCACGCCGCCGTCGCGACCCTGCTGGAGGACGCGACGGGCACGTACACGCCGGTGGAGCAGCTCGTGGCGCGGGCCGTCGCGCACCGCGACATCGACGAGGACGCCGAGACCTGGTGGATCGTGGCCGACTCGCTGGGCAAGCGGGCGGACGACGAGACGTACGAGGCGCTGGTCCGGCTGTGCGGGAGCGAGGACGCCAGGGAGCGGGAGTTCGGGGTCGACGCGATCGCCCAGTTCGGGTTCGCGGAGGGGGAGAAGCCCTACCTCGACACGACGCTGCCGCTGCTGCAGAAGATGGTCACCACCGAGGGCAACCCGCAGGTGCTGCGGTCGGTCCTGGCCGCGCTCGGGCACCAGGGGGACGCCCGCGCGCTGCGGTACGTGCTGGACGTCATCGGGCGTCCCGGGCACAAGCGCACGATGACGGACGCGATCGCGCTGGCCGACGTGCTGCCGCCGGGCCACGAGGAGGGCCTGGCGCTGCTGATCGCGATGACGGAGGACGAGGACACGGAGGTGCGCGACTGGGCCACCGCCGGGCTCGCCGGGCTGTCCGAGGACACGCCCGTCATCCGTGAGGCCCTGGCCGCCCGCCTCGCCGACGCCGACCTGCGCACGGTGGCCGAGGCCACGCGCGGGCTGCTGACGCGCGGCGACGAGCGCGCTTCGCAGGGGGTGGAGCGGGTGCTGGCGGAGAGCGACGACGAATACGAGCGGGACCTCGTCAGCCAGCCCGTCACCGGCTGACCCGCACCCTCCCGCCGGTCCGGGGAGTGCTCAGTCGCCGTTGAGCACGCGCGTCACCCATTCCAGGGTGCCGGTGCGCAGGGCCTCCTCGGCCAGCCGTTTCCCGGTCGGGGTCGTCAGGGCGTCCAGGGAGCTGTCGATCCAGCCCTGGACGTTCTGGTGCCCCTGTTCCCGGTATTCGACCGCCTGGATGAGGCATTCCAGCTTGTCCGCGTCCCGGGCGCAGACGGCTTCGAGGCTGGCCTTCTCCTCGTACTCCCCCACCGCGTCGCCGACCATGTCCGCCACCTCCGCGGGCAGGCCGCGCATCTGGTCGGCGGTGACGTCCTCGTTGGAGGCCGCCTTGAGGTAGCGCTTGCCGATGTACGGGATGTCGGTGATGCGGGTCTCCTGGGTGTCGTGGAAGAGGCTCATGAACGCGGCCCGCTCCGGATTCGCGCCTTCGAGCCTCGCGATCACGCCGGCAATGACGGCCGCGCGGAACGAGTGCTCGGCGATGCTCTCCGGGTCCCGTACGCCCGCCACCAGCCACCCGGTCCGCTTGTAGCGCTTGAGCAGCCCGAACTCGTACAGAAGCCCCGCCAGTCCCGTCGCGTCGTCCATCACGGGGACCCTCCTCTCCTACGGCAAATGCCGTGGCCGTTTCGCCGGCCACGGCATTTGTCATCGACCGTTCTCCGAAAACGGGAGCTGTTTCAGCTCACCGGTTAATTCTCGCCGCCGAAGATATCCCGCCAGTCGTCCCCGTTGGGCCACCAGCTGTCGTTCTGGCCCGTCTCGTCCTGGCCCGTCTCTTCGGGGGCCTCGAACTGGTCGTCGTCCTTGACCGGATGCTCCTTGACGGGTGGCGCCACCACCGTCGGCCTCGTCTCCTGCACCGGATGGTGGTGGTGATGATGGGGACGCGGCTGACGGATGCGGATGATCTCTTCGTCGTCGCGACGGTGGTGGTGGCGACCGCCCCAGCCGCCCCAGCCCCACGGGCCACACCAGGGGCGCCAGCATCCTCCCCCGCCCCATCCGCGACGACCGCAGTGCTTGCCACAGAGCGGCGGCTTCTCGTTCGAGATGACCCCGACGCCCGCCGGGACGGCGGCGCTGCTGGGCACCGCGCTCGCCGCGGCCGCCAGACCCGTGGGCAGGAACAGGGAGCCGACGATGGCGCCGGCCAGCGTTAGTGTCGCGGCCCGCCCATGGCGAGGCGTCCGCGATTGCCGACTTTCAGTGTTCACGTGCATTCGTTTCCGTTCATGGGTAGATCGGCCCGAAATCCAGTGCCCACTATCTCCGCAGGCACTCAGACAGGGGCAGACGTACCCATGTGAATATTCTCGCCTAACTATGTAAACCCAAATAACCTGTCAAAACCCGGCGGGGTCATTAAACGATGGTTTTGCGAGTTACTTAAAGGACCTCGCGCTATATCCCAGGGCATTTCCCGCCCAATTCTCCCAGAATGGACAGCGCCGCCGGTCAGGGGCCGGAAAGCGCCGGGGCCGCGGTCAGGACGTCCCTGGCCAGCGGCAGGTCGCCGGCCAGCTCGGCCGGGAACTCGGCGGGCTCTCCCCTGCCGCCCAGCAGGAAGCAGAACGCGACCACGTCCGCCGTGATGTGGGCGTCCGGTGTGCCGGGCCGGGTGTCCTCCACGCCCAGCGGCACCTGCCACTCGCCCCCGCCCGCGCCCGTCAGCGTGAGGTGGAGGGTGCGGCCGGAGCCGTCCATGCCCGACAGGAGCATCGTCCAGGGCAGCAGGCGCGCGCACAGGTCAGCGGTCGGGTGGATGTGGTCGGCGATGGGGTCGGGCAGGCGCAGCCGGGCGGTCCGGGCGGCGTCGGCCGTGTGGATCCAGGTCTCCAGGCAGCGCGCCAGGAGCTGGTCGCGGACCGGGACCTCCATGCCGTCCAGGGTGGCCGGGGTCGTGGGCGGCAGGTCGGCCAGGTGGCGGCAGAGGGCGTCGGCCTGGGCCCGCCAGTCCCTTCTCGTCTGCTCGGGGCTGCGGGTGCGCTCGTACGCCTGAACGTCGCTCGTACGTCCCGTCGAATCGGTCGCGCCCATGGGCGGCCCCAGCACGGGGGCGCCGACGGAGGCGGCCAGGAGCCCGTCCTTGGCGGCCAGGTGGGCGACGAGCTCCTGGAGGGTCCAGCCCTCGACGATCACGCGCGACCAGTCGTCGTCCACGGCCGAGGTCAGCAGCGCGTCCATCGCGGCCACCCGGCCCGCGTACGGCTCCGCCCAGGCCGCGGTGGGGGCCGCGGGCCTGCGCCGGGCCCTGGCCCCGGCCAGGAGCTGGGGCCGCAGTGAACGGGCCGGCACCTCCGGGTCCTCCATCATCGCGTCCAGATAGAGGCGCTCGATGGGGTCCATTACACCTCTTCCTCCGCAAGCGCGTCCGCCAGGCGTCTCAGCGCCAGCCGGATGCGCGATTTGGCCGTGCCCTCGGGCACGCCCAGCTCCTCGCTCACCTGCCGATAGGTCCTGCCGCCGAAGTAGGCGAGCTCCACCGCCTCCCGGAGGCCGTCGGGCAGCGAGGTCACCGCCTGCCGCACCCGTTTGGCCTCGTCCGAGGCCAGGACCGTGTCCTCCAGTCTGTCAGGTTCGCGCTCGAACAGCCTGGGTCCGAGTGCCGACACGCGCCGCCGCTCCTCGGCGCGCACGTGGTCGACCGCGCGGCGGTGCGCGATCGTCGCGAGCCAGGCGCGTAAGGTGCCGCGTTCCGGGTCATAGGACAGGGGGCGCTCCCAGAAGACCAGGAACACCTCCTGAGTGATGTCCTCGGCGATCACCCGGTCCCTGGTGACCCGCAGCGCCAGCCCGAAGATCAGCGAGGAGAGCCGATCGTAGACCTCGCCCAGCGCGGACTCATCGCCGCCGACCACCCGCTGGTGCAGCAGGCGGTCGTCGTACGGTGCCTCCACTGGCACCACACTCCCGTGTAATCCGGACCAGAAGGCGGCGGGTGCGCCGCGACCCGAGCATGTCATTATTCGCCGGAAAAGTAGAGCCGGATGACCGAGAGGCAGGGAGTTTGCCGGCGCGCGATAAGGTCGGAGGACCAATACGGAGGGAGCACGTCATGGCCACCACTCGCACCGCCACCACCCAGTGGAAGGGCAATCTGATCAACGGTTCGGGCACCGTGTCGCTCGACACCTCGGGGGTGGGCACGTTCGAGGTCTCCTGGCCGTCCAGGTCCCAGGAGGCCAACGGCAAGACGTCCCCGGAGGAGCTCATCGCGGCCGCCCACTCCTCCTGCTTCTCGATGGCGCTCTCGCACGGGCTGGCCGGCGCCGGCACCCCGCCGGAGTCGCTAGAGACCAGCGCCGACGTGACGTTCCAGCCGGGTGAGGGCATCACGGGCATCGTGCTCACGGTGAAGGGCCGCGTCCCCGGCATCTCGGCCGAGCAGTTCGCGGAGGCCGCCGAGACGGCCAAGGCCAACTGCCCGGTCAGCAAGGCCCTGACGGGCACCATGATCACGCTCGACGCCGAGCTGCTCTGACGGTCGCCGCGACCTGCCCGGCCCGGAGGCCGGGCACGTGGAGACCCCGGTACGGAGGGCGATCGGCGCATTGAGCGACCAAGAGCGTGTTCGCGTGCGACAATTGGGCCACATGCGCGAGGTCTGGCCGGGCGAGCCCTATCCACTCGGCGGCACCTGGGATGGCGTTGGCACCAGCTTTGCGGTGTTCTCCGAGGTCGCCGAGCGAGTCGAGCTGTGCCTTTTTCATGACGACGGCACCGAGGAGCGCGTCGACCTGCCCGAGGTCGACGGGTTCGTCTGGCACGGCTACCTGCCGGGCATCCAGCCGGGCCAGCGCTACGGCTACCGCGTCCACGGCCCGCACGACCCGTCGCAGGGCCACCGGTGCAACCCCGCCAAGCTGCTCCTCGATCCCTACGCCAAGGCCATCGACGGCGAGCTGACCTGGAACCAGGCGCTGTTCCCCTATTACTTCACCGATCCGACCCGGCGCAACACCGAGGACAGCGCCCCCTACATGCCGAAGAACGTGGTCATCAACCCGTTCTTCGAGTGGGGCAACGACCGGCCGCCGCGCATCCCGTACCACCAGACCGTGATCTACGAGGCCCACGTGCGCGGGCTCACCATGCGCCACCCCGACGTGCCGCCCGACCTGCGCGGCACGTACGCGGGCGTGGGGCATCCGGCGATCATCGATCACCTGCTGTCGCTGGGGGTGACGGCGGTCGAGCTGATGCCGGTCCACCACTACATCCCCGAGCACTTCCTGGTCGCCCGCGGGCTGACCAACTACTGGGGCTACAACACCATGGCCTACCTGGCGCCCCACGGCGGCTACTCCAGCGCGGGGACGCGGGGGCAGCAGGTGCTGGAGTTCAAGGCGATGGTGCGGGCGCTGCACGAGGCGGGCATCGAGGTCATCCTCGACGTCGTCTACAACCACACGGCCGAGGGCGACCACATGGGGCCCACGCTGGGGTTCCGGGGGATCGACAACGCCGCCTACTACCGGCTGCACGACGGCGACCGGCGCTACTACCTCGACTACACCGGGTGCGGAAACTCCCTCAACGTACGCTCGCCGCACGCGCTGCAGCTGATCATGGACTCGCTGCGTTACTGGGTCCTCGACATGCACGTGGACGGGTTCCGGTTCGACCTGGCCTCGGCGCTGGCCAGGGAGCTGCACGACGTCGACCGGCTGAGCGCGTTCTTCGACCTGATCCAGCAGGATCCGGTGATCTCGCAGGTCAAGCTGATCGCCGAGCCGTGGGACGTGGGGCCTGGCGGCTACCAGGTCGGGAATTTCCCGCCTTTGTGGACGGAGTGGAACGGCAAATATCGCGACATCGTGCGCGATTTCTGGAGAGGCACGCATTCCGCGCTCCCGGAGTTCGCCTCCCGCCTGACCGGCTCCGCCGACCTGTACGAGTCCTCCGGCCGCCGCCCGGTCGCCTCGATCAACTTCGTGACCTGCCACGACGGTTTCACCCTCAGCGACCTGGTCTCGTACGACCACAAGCACAACGAGGCCAACGGCGAGGACAACCGCGACGGCACCAACGACAACCGCTCCTGGAACTGCGGCGCCGAGGGCCCCGTGGAGGACCCCGGCATCGTCCAGCTCCGCCACCGCCAGCGCCGCAACTTCCTGGTCACCCTGTTCCTGTCGCAGGGGGTGCCCATGCTCTCCCACGGCGACGAGCTCGGCCGCACCCAGCGCGGCAACAACAACGCCTACTGCCAGGACAACGAGCTGGCCTGGGTCGACTGGTCGATGCTGCACACGGAGCCGGAGCTGCTGGAGTTCGTCAGGGCGCTGTCGAAGCTGCGCCGCGAGCACCCGGTCTTCCAGCGCCGCCGCTTCTTCCACGGCCGCCATCCCGAGGACGGCAAGCGCGACCTGGTCTGGCTCACCCCGGGCGGCACGGAGATGACGGCGAGCGACTGGCACATCGGCTACGCCAAGTCGCTCATGGTCTACCTCAACGGCGAGGCCATCACCGAGCCGGGGCCGCGCGGCGAGCGGATCGTGGACGACTCGTTCCTGCTGCTCATCAACGCCCACCACGAGAACATGTCGTTCACGCTGCCGGGCGAGGAGTGCGGCACCGGATGGGTGCCCGTGCTCGACACCAGCCACGAGACGATGGAGGACGCGTTCGTGGACGAGGGCTGGCAGGCAGGCGACCTGGTCGCCGTCACGGCCCGTTCCCTCCAGGTCCTGCGCCGGCCGCGCTCGCGGTGAGCAGCATCAGCGCGAACGTCGCCACCCCCGCCAGGCCGTGCAGCGTCACCGCCAGCACCGGGAACCGGCGCCCGCACGTCGTGTGCCGCCCGGCCCCGAGCCAGCGCGTGGACATCGTGAACCCCAGCAGCGCGGCCACCGCCAGCCCTCCGAACGCGGCCCACGCCAGCGCCCTGCTCCCCGTGACCAGCCCGCCCACCCAGCACACCAGCGCCGACACGGCCAGCGCCGGGTGGGAGAACACGAGCGCGGCCGGGAAGCGGGTGACCTTGGCCCGGCGCAGCCCGTCCCCGGAGAGCCAGAAGTAGAGCAGGTACACCCCGGCCAGCGCGGCGACCGCCCATGCCACAGCGGTGATCAGACCCACAGGGCCTCCCTCCCCCGATCCCCTTCCGCCACGTAAGCACGTGAACGCCCGCGCGTCCTTGGATACACAAAAGTGCTATACGCCCCATATACCGAAATGCCCGCTCGCATCTGCTAGCTTTACCTTTCCGGCCGGATGTTGTTTCCGGCCGGAAAGTGGTTGTATGACCATTTCTCTGGCAACCGTGCGGCCCGTGTGCGCCGCCGACCACCCCACCGTCGAACGGCTCTGGCTCATGTTCCGCCACGACATGGCGGAGTTCCAGGGCGGGCTGCCCAACCCCGACGCCACCTATCACAGCGACCGGCTGCGCTCGGCGCTCGAGGACGACGACTGGGCGGCCTACCTGTTCACCAGCGACGACCGGCCCGTCGGGTTCTCGTTCGTGCGCGCGCTGTCCGGCCCGGCGCGCGTGCTGAACAGCTTCTTCGTGGTACGCGGCGCGCGCCGGTCCGGGATCGGGATGGAGGTCGTGCGGGAGGTGATCTCCCGGCACCCCGGCCCCTGGAAGATCGCCTTCCAGGACTCGAACGCGGCGGCCGTCGCGTTCTGGCGGCGCGTCGCCACCGAGATCACCGGTGAGGCGTGGACGGAGGAGCGCCTGGCCGTGCCGAACCGGCCCGACGTCCCCCCGGACGCGTGGATCTCCTTCACCACGGCCTGACCAGCCCAGGAACAGGGGCGGGGCCCGCGACGAGCGGGCCCCGCCCCCGCGCGAGCTCCCGCGCGGGCCGACTGTCGGTGGGGTGTGCCAAGGTAGAGGAGTGCGGCGCATCTATCCCGACATACAAGACAACCCGGACATCGTGCAGGCGTACGCCTACCCCGAGGGGCGGCCCTGGCTGCGGCTCAACATGGTGGCCAGCGCCGACGGCGCGGCGTGGCTGAAGGGCCGCTCGGGCGGGCTGTCGAGCGCGGGTGACAAGCGGATCTTCCAGACCCTGCGCGGCCTGGCCGACGTCGTCCTCGCGGGCGCCGCGACCGTGCGCAAGGAGGGATACGGTCCCGTCCCCCCGCGTGACTGGTGGGGCGAGATCCGCGCGGGCAGGCCGGAGGTGCCGCCCATCGCGGTCATCACCCGCAGCCTGGACTTCGACCTCGACGACGAGCTGTTCACCGAAGCGCCCAGCCGGACGATCGTGATCACCTGCGAGGCCGCCCCGCACGAGCGGCGCAAGGCGGCGGCCAGGCACGCCGACGTCATCGTGGCCGGGGGCGAGAGCGTCGACCTGGCGCCGGCCGTCACGGAGCTGCACGCGCGCGGGCTGACCAGGATCCTGTGCGAGGGCGGCCCCAGGATCAACGCCCAGCTCGCGGCCCAGGACCTGGTCGACGAGATGTGCCTGTCCATCAGCCCGCTGCTGGTGGGGGGCGGCGCGGCGCGCATACTCAACGGCGAGCCCTCGGAGGTCTCGCTACGCCTCAGCCAGGTGCTGGAGGAGGAGGGGGTCCTCTTCTGCAAATACGACAGGGAGCAGAGCCATGACCGAGCCGACTGAGCCGACCGGGCCAGCGGAGTCCGCCGAAGAGCAGCCGGTGCCCAACCTGCCGGTGCGCCCGCCGGTGCCGCCCATGCTGGCCAAGCCGGTCAAGGCCATGCCCAAGCAGAACGGCTCGCTGTTCTACGAGCCGAAGTGGGACGGTTTCCGGTGCATCGTGTTCCGCGACGGCGACGAGGTCTATCTGGGCAGCCGCAACGAGCGACCCTTCACGCGCTACTTCCCGGAGCTGGTCGAGGCGGTCAGGGCGGAGCTGCCGGACAGGTGCGTGGTGGACGGCGAGATCGTGCTGCCGAGGGGGTCGCAGCTCGACTTCGACGCGCTGCAGCAGCGCATCCATCCGGCGGCCTCGCGGGTGAAGCTGCTGTCGGAGCAGACGCCGGCCCAGTTCGTCGCGTTCGACCTGCTGGCGCTGGGCGACGAGTCGCTGATGGAGACGCCGTTCTCGGAGCGCCGCGCGCGGCTTGAGGGGATATTTTCGGAAAAGGGCGAGTCCATTCGGCTGACCCCGGTCACGACCAACGACGAGCAGGCGGCCGAGTGGTTCGAGATGTTCGAGGGGGCGGGGCTCGACGGCATCATCGTCAAGCCGGGCGACCAGCCGTACATCCCCGACAAGCGCACGATGTTCAAGGTCAAGCACGAGCGCACGGCCGACGTGGTGATCTGCGGCTACCGCGAGCACAAGTCGGGTCCGATCGTGGGGTCGCTGCTGCTCGGCCTCTACGGTGACGACGGCCGGCTGCACCACGTGGGCGTGGCGGCCTCGTTCCCGATAGCGCGCAGGGCCGAGCTGGTCGAGGAGATCAAGCCGTACCTCGCGGAGCTGAGCGAGCACCCCTGGGGCCACTGGGCCCAGCAGGCGGCGGCCAACGTCGGCCAGCCCGCCGCCGGGCCCGCGACGGGCGGGCAGCGGGTGCCCGGAGCGGTGTCGCGGTGGAACGCCAAGAAGGACCTGTCGTTCATCCCGCTCAGGCCGGAGCTGGTGATCGAGGTGGCCTACGACCAGATGGAAGGCGACCGGTTCCGGCACACGGCGCAGTGGCGGCGCTGGCGGCCCGACCGCACGCCGGAGTCATGCACGTACGAGCAGCTCGAACGTCCCGTGAGTTACAACCTGGACGACATCCTTGCCCGGTAGCCACGCCACCCGTTATATCTCGACATATGAGTACAGGGGATGAGTTAAAGGCAGCTGTGTCCGCCCGCCGGGACCTCGGGCCGGAGTTCGAGGACGCCGTGGTCGAGTCCTTCCTCGACAAGATGGGGCAGGAGGTCGACCGGCGGGTGGATGAGCGCATCGCGCAGCGGGCGTCGAAGGCGCCGGCACGCGACCGGGCGCCCGACGGGCAGCGGCTCGCCCTGGCGATCGTCTCGCTCAGCCTTGGCACCATCTCCACCCTCCTGCTGGTCCTGCTGGGGGACGGCAAGGCGGGCTATCTGGTGCCGATCTGGCTCGGGATCATCATCATCAACGTGATCTTCAACTCGGGGAGGTCGAACGACAAGAGCGGCTGACTCCGGCGGCCCGCGCCTGTCCTTCACTCCGGGGAGGTGTCGGTCTCCACCGACCAGCTCCGGCGCGCGTTCAGCGTGGCGGGCCGGCGCCGCTCCTCGTAGAGCATCGGACCATCCAGGCCGGACCGGAAACCCGCGGGCGTGAGGGACCCCGCCCCCACATCACCGGACCACGGACACGATCCGTGCCGCCCGGACGCGGCGAGAACGCGGGCGACCTGATCCCGTCACCACCGCCTCGGCGCCGAGGTCCTATGTGAGCCAGATGAGTCCGGCGAAACGGCCGCCCGGCTGCTCCCTGCGGTGCGAGTAGAGCTCCGCCGACTCGATCGTGCAGCGGGCGTCATGGCGTACGTCCTGGACCCCCGCGGCACGGAGCTGGGCCTCGATCCCGGCCCGCAGGTCGAGCGCGGGCGTCTCCCACGACGTCGTGGACCACGTCTCGGGGACGCGGGAGGCCACCCGCTCGCGCAGGTCGGCGGGCACCTCGTAGCAGCGGCCGCACGCGCCGGGCCCGACCAGCGCGACCATCCGGCCCGGCACCGCGCCCTTGGCCGCCATGGCCGCCACCAGGGCGCTCGCGATGCCCGCCTCGGTGCCGGGGCGGCCGGAGTGCGCGGCGCCCACCATGCGCGCCACCGGATCGGCCACCAGCACCGCCGGGCAGTCGGCCCCGAGCGAGGCCAGCGCCAGCCCCGGCGCGGTGGTGAACACGCCGTCGAGCGCGGGCGGATCGTCCCCGAAGGGCTCGCTCACGTACGCGACATCGGCGCTGTGAACCTGGCGCATGAACACGACGCCCCGCACGCCCAGCTCGGCGGCCACCCCCGCCCGGTTGGCCCGCACGGCCTCCGGGTCGTCGCCGACCATCCCGCCGAGGTTGCGCGACCCGAACGGCGGGACGCTGATCCCCCCGTGGCGATCGGTGACGGCGACACGCACTCCAGGGGCCAGCTCCATGGCTCGATCTTAGAGCGCGAGGCTCACCGGCCCTGCCAGGTGGCCCGCTCCTTGGCGAGGAAGGCGGGCACGGCGGCATGGAAGTCGGCGCTGCCGAAGACCGTGGCCACGATGTCGTCCCCGTCCGGCAGGCCGGCCACGCGCAGCCGCCTGACCGCCTCCTTGGCCGCCCACATCGACAGCGGCGCGTGGGAGAGCAGCCGCTCCTCCACCTCCGCCTGCCGCGCGGGCAGGTCGCCGGGAGCACACAGCTCGGCCACGAACCCGGCGGCGTGCGCCTCCTCGGCCGTGTACATGCGGGCCCGCAGCAGCATGTCCAGCGTGCGGGCGGGGCCGAGGTGGTGGACGAGCAGCGAGTACGTGTTCATCGACAGGCAGTTGCCCAGCGTCCTCGCGATGGGAGCCCCGAACCGGGCACCCGGCACGGCCAGCCGCAGGTCGCAGGCGGCGGCCACGACCAGGCCCCCGCCCACGCAGTAGCCCTGGACGACGGCCACGGTGGGCACTTTGACGCGTTCGAGCCGGTCGATGATCCGCTGGACCTTGCGCTCGTACGCGATCCCATCGTCCCCATCAACAAAGGTGGAAAACTGCGAAATATCGGTGCCCGCGACGAAGGCCCGCCCACCGGCCCCCGACAACACGAGCAGCTTGACGGCGGGATCCGCGTCGGCCCGCTCGCAGGCGTCGTAAAGGCCGTCCCACATCGCCCAGGTCAGCGCGTTGTGCTGCTCGGGCCGGTTGAACGTGACCCGCAGCACGGGCCCGTCGGCGTCGATGACGAGCTCGGTCACACCGTCTCCTTGACTCTCCGTGGGATGAGCAGCGGCGCAATCGGCAGATCAAACTTTACGTTCCCGCTGAAGAACGAGGCCGGCAGCCCCCACACCCAGCTCCGGCTGCTCGTCGAAGAGCAGCGGCGCTGCGGGGCGAGGACGACACGGGACGCCGCGCGGAAGTGGTCTAGGACGAGGAGTTCAGCGGCTGAGGCGGTGGACGGTGAGCGGGCCGCCGCCCCAGCGGCCGATCGCCTCGTCGTCGGCGAAGGCCAGCACGCGCATCATGTTGCCGCCGTCGCTGAGGTTCACGTTGCGGCGCAGCCTCCGCCGCAGCGGGCGCGGCAGGGCGGTCGTGCCGGCCTCGACCGTGTCGCCGTAGTGCGGGGCGAAGGAGACGCCCGCGAAGCCGGTACGACTCAGCAGCCTGCGCACGGTCCACGGGGAGTAGAACATCAGGTGATTCCTGGTGAAGCCGCTCCACGCCGGCCCGTACGCCTTGAGCAGCAGCGACTGGGCGTTCACGGTCAGGATGAGCAGCACGCCGCCGGGCGCCAGCAGGCGCCGGAAGCTTCGGAAGTCGTCCAGCGGCCTGGGCAGGTGCGCGAGCACCGACCAGAGGGTGATCACGTCGAACCCGCCCGCGGCGATCTCCGGCACGTCCTCGGGGGCGCCCAGATACGCGCGCGCCCTGCTCAGCCGCTCGTTGGCCTGGACGACGGACTCCGGCGACAGGTCCACGCCCCAGGCGTCGAACCCGCGCCGCTCGGCCAGCTCCAGGAACAGCCCGGTCCCCGAGCCGAAGTCGAGCAGCCGGCGCTCCTTGCCCTCGTCGAACACCGGCGAGAACGCGTCCATGGTCAGCTCGTACCGGCGCTGCCGTTTTGCGGCGTATGAGCCGGTCAGGAAGGTGTTGTAGCCGGTGGCGTACAGGTCGCCGAGGCGTTCGGGCAAGATGTTGGGGTTGCGGTAGAGGAAGCCGCACGAGGGGCAGCGGACGACGTGATAGTGCCAGCCGTTGCCGGAGGGCTCGAACATCGGCTGCTGGCGCGACTCCCCGCACATCATGCAGGCCAGGAACTCCTCGTTCGCCTTCAGCGGCCTGAGCCTGCGGTAGTCCGTCAGCTCCATGACCGGGGCCCGCGTGGTCAGCAGCTGCCACTGCGCCTCGCGCACCAGGCGCTCCCCCGGACGGACGTACACGCGCTGCGCCCAGGGAATGCGGTCGTATCGGGAGCCATACACCAACCGGCTCAACAGTCGATATGCCATGCGAAGCGTCATCCCCGACGCCAAGGACCGCTATGCGTGAAGATCCGGGCACTTTACGTGATCTTAGGGCTTCATGGCGAATGATGACAAGCAAGCATATGCTTGGTCCGTGTCTGACTATCGCAATCTCGTCGGCGGCGAGCTGGTCCCCGCAAGCGACGGCAGAACCCTCGACTCGGTCAACCCGGCGACCGGGGAGGTGTGGGCGCGGATCCCGGCGAGCGGAGCGCCCGACGCCGAGGCGGCCGTGGCGGCGGCCCGGCGCGCCTTCCCAGGCTGGTCCGCGCTGCCCGCCCTGGCCAGAGCGGGTTACCTGCGCAAGGTGTCGGAGGTGTTCGCCCGCAACGCCGAGGAGCTGGCCAGGCTGGAGACGCGCGACAACGGCCGGATCCTGCGCGACACGCTGAAGAAGGACCTGCCCGGGATGGCGTACCTGTGGCAACTGGCCGCCGGGCAGTGCCTGGACGCGGCCAAGGGCGACACGGTCATCCTCGGCCCGGACACGCTCGGGCTGACGCGGCGGGAGCCGTACGGGGTGGCGGTCTGCATCATCCCGTGGAACTCGCCCATCTCCACGTTCTCGGCCAAGGCGGCGTACGCGCTGGCGGCAGGCAACACGGTGATCGTCAAGCCGGCCGAGCAGGCGAGCGCGTCGGTGCTGCGGCTGGGCGAGCTGCTGGCGGAGGTGTTCCCGCCCGGGGTGCTGAACATCGTCAGCGGCCTGGGCGAGGAGGTGGGGGACGCGCTCGTACGGCACCGCGACGTCGCCAAGATCAGCCTCACCGGCTCGACGGCCACCGGCCAGGCCATCACCCGGGCGTCGGCGGACG
Source organism: Nonomuraea sp. NPDC052116 (assembly GCF_040680035.1). NCBI lineage: Bacteria > Bacillati > Actinomycetota > Actinomycetes > Streptosporangiales > Streptosporangiaceae > Nonomuraea > Nonomuraea sp. NPDC052116. Next base: position 477,756 of record NZ_JBFAWA010000001.1, read on the forward strand.
CGCTGAAGCCGCTGACGTTCGAGCTCGGGGGCAAGTCCCCGAACATCGTCTTCCCCGACGCCGACCTGGACGCGGCCGCCCAGGGCGTCACCGTGAACTCCGTCTACACGGGCAACGCCGGGCAGGTCTGCGTGGCGGGCTCCCGCATCCTCATCCACCACTCGATCTGGGACGAGATGCTGGACCGCATCGCGCGCATCTGCGCCGAGCTGGTCCTGGACGACCCGCTCGACCTGCGGACGACCATGGGCCCGATCGTCTCCTCGGCCCAGTACGAGCACGTGAGGTCGTACCTGGAGCTGGCCGAGAAGGAGGGGGCGAGCCTGCTCTTCGGCGGGCGTACGGGGGCGGAGGTGGTGCCCGGCCTGCCGGGCGGCTACTGGGTCTCCCCCACCCTCTACACGACCACGGACAACTCGCTCCGGCTCTGCCAGGAGGAGATCTTCGGCCCGGTGGCGGTGGCCATGCCGTTCTCCTCCGACGAGGAGGCCCTGGAGATCGCGAACGACTCCCGCTACGGCCTGGCGGCCGGCGTCTGGACGCGTGACCTGGGGCGGGCGCACCGTTTCGTGCGCGATCTGCAGAGCGGGACGGTGTGGGTGAACACGTTCCGGCAGATGCCGCCCGGCCTCCCGTTCGGGGGCGTCAAGGACAGCGGGTACGGGCACGATTCGGTCCTCGAGTACACCCGCGAAAAGGCGGCCATAATCCAGATTTAGTCGGATAGATTTACGCCTCATGAGCGAGGGGATCAAGGACGAATCCGAGCTGCCGGACGCAGCCGCGCAGTCCCGTGCGTCCGTACTACGCAGTCGTGCCGAATCGTACATCGCCCTGTCGAGGTACGACGCCGCGATCGCGGATCTGACGGAATCGATCGCGTTAGTACCGGACAACGCCCGCGCCTGGCGGCTGCGCGGCGAGAGCCACCGCGTCATCGAACGCTACGAGACCGCCCTGGAGGACTTCGACGAGGCGCTCAAGCTGGAGCCGGACAGCGCGTACGCGCTGGGCTCCCGGGGCCAGACGTACGCCGCGATGGGCCGCCTGGACGAGGCCATGACCGACTTCGAGCACGCCCTCACCCTCTCCCCCGACTCCCTGTGGATCCTGGAGGCGAAGGCCGACGTCCTGGTGGACCTGGACCGCCTGGACGAGGCCCTGGAGGAACACGCCAAGATCATCGCTCTGAACGCGGACCTCCCCTACTCCTGGGCCGCCCGGGGCGACCTGTACCAGCGCATGCACCTCTACGCCGAGGCCATCGAGGACTACACGAAGGCGCTGGAGGCGAACCCGGAGTACGTGCGCGCGCTGAGCCGGCGGGGCGAGGCGTACCGCATGATCGACCGGTACGACGAGGCGCTGGCGGACCTGAGCCGCGCGGTGGAGCTGGACCCCGAGAACGACCGGGCCTATGGCAGCCGGGGGGCGGTGCTGAGCGAGCTGGGCGACAACGAGGCGGCGCTGAGCGATCTGAACCGGGCGATCGAGCTGGATCCCGAGTACATCTGGGCGTTCCGCGTACGCGGGGAGATCCTTCAGGAGACGGACCGCCACGAGGAGGCGATCTCCGACTTCACCCGGGCCCTGCACCTGGAGTTCGGAGACTGATCTCGCGGGCGGGAGTGGCGGCCAGGTGCGTGACCTGGCCGCGCCCCCGTCTATGCGTTGCGGGTCTCCAGCAACCGGTCGAGCCTGCGGCCGAGGTCGACCATGTCGTGCCGCAGGGAGTCGAATACTCCGAGGATCTCCGCGCGGGCGGAGATGAATTGATCGTTGCTCTGCCGTCGAAGACCTGTCAGTTCGTCGCCCAGGGCCGCGAAGTCCTGGGAGATCTCCAGCTGAACATCCGCGATCTCGGCCCGCATCTCGGCGACGGCGATGTCCGCCGAGGTGATCTTCGAGCCTTTCGCGCGTGTACGTCTCCCCGTTCGCAGGTGGGCATGGCTGTAGTCGTCAGAATCTGCGTCACCGGAACGCACGATCGCTTCGAACGCGTCGATGCGGAGCTTCAAAGCGCGGATCTCCGCCTCAATGTCCACGTACTCCTGCCTTTGCATGTACTCGGAAGGGATTCCGTGCCCCGATGACGCGGATCTCCGCTTCCTCTGAGGACATCGTCGCAGGTAGCGCGAGATTGCGAGGCTCGGCGAGAACGCTCTGGGTGTGGTTTTCTCTGTCTCGGGAGTGCCAGAGATCTCTGCGGGGATGACGTATGTAAGCCGCGCGGTCGCAGGAAATGACCAACCATCCGATGACTCTCCAAGGGGGATAAATGCGGATGGATCTGTGCATGATGGTCGGCATGATTGACAAGATCGCGTGGATCCACCTGGCGGACGGCAAGATCCTCAGCACCCGGTCACGGGGCAAGACCGTCTACTACCTCCCCGGCGGCAAGCGCGAACCCGGCGAGAGCGACCTCGACACCCTCGTCCGCGAGATCGACGAGGAGCTGTCGGTCGCCATCGTCCCCGCCACCGCCGTCCACCTGGGCACGTACCAGGCTCAGGCGGACAGCCACGCCGAGGGCGTGATCGTGAAGATGACCTGCTACACCGCCGACCACGAGGGGACGCCGACGCCCAGCAGCGAGATCGAGGAGGTCGTCTGGCTCACCTACGCCGACCGCGACCGCGTGGCGCCCGTGGACCAGATCATCTTCGACGACCTCCACCAGGACGGCCGCCTGCGCTGACCCGATGTCCGTCCGGGGGCTGCCCGGACGGACATCGGGCAGTCCGGGTGTGACCCCGGACGGCCGTCGGGTCGCCTACCCCGCCCAGGCAGGCAGGGGGAGGCGGGGCGCGGACAGGGGGCGCATGGCGATGCGGAGCAGGGCCAGCGCGTTGTCGTCGCCCGCGATGCGGTTGGCGCTGAGCTCGTCACAGGACTGGCAGTGGTGGATGATCAGCCACTCACCGTCCGGCCGGACGGTGATGCTCAGCGCCGCCATCCTGCCCCGGCAGGCCGCGCGGCGATCCCCCGGGATCCGGTGGTCGACGTGCAGGCTCGTCAGGCAGTGCGGGCAGTGGTTACGGTGGGCGGTGCCCGGCGCGATCATCGGGACGTCCAGCCTGCAGGAGACACAGCGGAACGCGTCCGGGTGATGCGCCTTCTTGCGTTGCCGGGCCCTGTCCCGGGCCGGATTCCTCCTGGGCATGTCACAGACCGCCGAACGCCTCGAGCGGGAACGGCGGCTGCGCCAGCGGCCGTACGGCCATGCGCATGAGGATGAGCTGGTTGTCGTCCCCGCAGATGGGGTTGGACGTCAGCTCACCGCACCGGGTGCAGCGATGGATGAGCATCCAGTCGCCGGTGCGCAGGACCGCGATCGAGATCGGGATCATCCGCGCCCCGCACTCCGAGGGGCCGCCTTCGGCACGGTCGAGCACGTGCTGCGAGTGCAGGCAACTCGGACAGTGGTTGCGGCGGGTGCCGTCCGGTGCGGTCACGGCCACGGTCAGGCCGCAGCGCACGCACGGGAAGGTGTCGGTGTTCACGATGGAACGAGGTTTGCCGTTGGTGGACAACCTGGGTACTCCTTGCCGGAATGACTTTGTCGAAAGGCAGCAAGAGAGCGCCGAGCGAGCCTCGCGGTGTATGCGGGCATGCTGGTGCGGCAGGCGGTCCGGCCTGTCAGGGGTGGTGTTTCAGAGGCAGGATCCGCCCACGGCACGACGAGGCGCGCAAGGCGCGGTGCCAGGCATTAATCCACCCCTCCCCAGATCACGAGTTCCATCGTCAGGACATCAGGGAGATTAGCGGGGCGAGTCCGGCGGCCGCCAATGGTTTTCCTGGCCGCCTGGTTTTCCTGGCCATCGACCGAACGATCTTCTAGGTTCGGACGTATGGGCATCGGGACCACCGAGGAACACCAGGCGCTGGCCGACTCCGCACGGGGGCTCGCCACGCGCACGACCGAGCACGCGGCCCTGGCGGGGCAGGGGATTCTGGGGCTGCATCTGCCCGAGGAGGGCGGCGGGCAGGGGTACGGGCTGCTGGAGTTGTGCGTCGCGCTGGAGGCGCTGGGTGAGCGGCGGGTCCCGGGCCCGTACCTGCCGACCGTCCTGACCTCGGCCGCGCTCACCTGGCCCGGACCAGCCCACCCGACCGCGCTCCCTGAGCCGGAAGCGGCCCACCCGGCCGGAGCCGCTGTGGTCGCCGGGCCGGGGGTGGGCCGGTCGTCCGCAGTCGGCGCGTCGCTGATCGCGGGGCTCGCCGACGGGTCAATGACCGCCGCCGTCGCGTTCCCCGCCGAGGGTGGCGATCCGGGACGCGTCCTGGCGCTGGGCTCTCCGGAGGCCGACCTCTTCCTCGTGGCGGTGGACGGCCGGGGATGGGCTGTGCTCGACCGTGCCGACGTCGTCGCCGAGCCCGCCGACGGCGTCGACCCCGACCGGCCGCTCTGCTCCGTCACCGCACGTACCGTGCCCGCCGACCGGATCCTCGGCGAGGTGCCGGTACGGGAGCTCGCCGCCGTACTGCTCGGGGCGGACGCGTGCGGCGTGGCGGCGTGGGCTGTGCGGACGGCGGCCGAGTACGCCAAGGTACGCGAGCAGTTCGGGCGGCCGATCGGGCAGTTCCAAGGGGTCAAGCACCGGGTGGCCGCCGCGCTCGTGACCCTCGAACAGGCACGCGCCGCCGTATGGGACGCCGCCAGGGCCCTGGACGCCGTACCCGGGGGCGGACCTGGGGGCGAGATCCGGGCGGAGGACGCCACCGGAGGCGGGCTCGGGGACAAGGCCCGGGCGGAGGACGTCACCGAAGGCGGGCTCGGGGGCGAGGCCCGGCTGGCGGTGGCGGTGGCCGGGGTGCTGGGGACCGAGGCGGCCGTGCGGTGCGCGGCGGATGCGATCCAGGTGCTCGGCGGCATCGGCTACACCTTCGAGCACGACGCCCACCGCTACTACCGCCGGGCCCTGTCCGACCGCATGCTGGCCGGCGATCCGGGACCGTGGGCCGAGGAGGTGGCCGGGCTGGCGGTGGCCGGGGTTCGGCGGACGATGGAGCCGGACCTGCCCGAGGAGGCGGCCGCCGTCCGGGACGCCATCAGGGCGGAGGCCGGGTCGCTGCGGGCCGAGGAGCCGCTGGCCCGGCTGGGCAGGTTCGCGAGGGAGGGGTGGATCATGCCGTACCTGCCCAGGCCCTGGGGCAGGGACGCCTCGCCGCTGGAGCAGGTGATCATCCACCAGGAGTTCCGCGACCTCAAACGGCCGAACCTGGGCATCGCGGCCTGGGCCGTCCCCTCCATCGTCCGGTACGGCACGCGGGAGCAGCAGGAGCGGTTCCTGCCGAGGACGTTCACCGGGGAGATCGTGTGGTGCCAGCTGTTCAGCGAGCCCGGCGCCGGGTCCGACCTGGCCGGGCTGGCGACGAAGGCCACGAGGGTGGAGGGCGGCTGGTCGCTGACGGGTCAGAAGATCTGGACATCCCTCGCGCAGTTCGCCCATTGGGGCATCTGCCTTGCCCGGACTTCTCCCGAAAAAGCGAAACATAACGGGATCACGTACTTCCTGGTGGACATGGCGTCCCCGGGGGTCACCGTCAGGCCGCTCAAGGAGATCAACGGGGACGAGGTGTTCAACGAGGTCTTCCTCGACGACGTCTTCGTACCGGACGACCTGGTCGTCGGCGCGGTGGACGAGGGCTGGCGGGTGGCCCGCGACACGCTCTCCCACGAACGCGTCGCGCTCGGCGACTCCTGGGGCCCCGGCTCGCAGCACACCGACATGGCCGAGCTGATCGCGACGCTGCCCCCGCTCCGGCAGTCGCAACGCGAGCAGGCCGGTCGGCTGTGGGCCGAGGGCCAGGCCATCTCGGCACTCGGCCTGCGCGTGACGCTCTCCAAGCTGTCCGGCGCGGACGCCGCGACCGCGTCCAGCGTGCGGAAGTTGCTCGGCATGCGGCACGCTCAGGCGATCTCGGAGTTCTGCTGGTCGCTGGCCCCGGCGAGCCGCCGCTGGAACCGCATGATCCTCGCGACGCGGGCGTTCACGATCGGCGGCGGCACCACGGAGGTGCAGCTCAACATCATCGCCGAACGCGCCCTCGGTCTGCCGCGCGACCCGTGATCAGCTCTTGGGGTAGTACGGCGCCGCCAGGTGCGCGTACACGATCGTGTTGTCCCGGTAGCTGTGCGCCTGCCGGTCGAACGTCCCGCCGCAGGTCACCAGCCGCAGCCCGGGATAGGCGAGCTTGCCGTACACCTTCTTGACGGGGAAGCTGCGCTTCGGCGTGTGCTCGACCTTGTCGACGACGAACACGGCCACCGAGCGGTCGGCACGCAGCACCTGCACCTGGTCGCCGCGCTTGACGTTCTTGAGGTTGGCGAAGACGGCGGGGCCGGACCTGGTGTCCAGGTGGCCGGTGATCACGGCGGCGCCCCGCTGGCCGGGTACGGGGCCGTAGCGGTACCAGCCGGCCAGGTCCGGAGGGTCGAACGGCGGGTTCTCGATGGCGCCCGCCGCGTCCAGGCCCAGCTCCATGAGCGAGGCGGCCACGCCGATGGACGGGATGTAGACGGCGGTCGGCTTGGCGGCCCGCATGGGCGCGGCCACCTTGCCGAGCGGCAGGCCGGTGACCGGGGCCGCGCCCTCGACGGGTCCGCGCCGCGTGGCGGCGACGGGCTCCGGCTCGGGCTCCCCACCCACGATGCCGCTCAGCCCGAGCCCGACCAGCAACGCCCCGGCCAACGACACCGCACCGGCCACGATCAGCATTCCCCGCTGCCCGGACCTCCGGCCACCGCCCAGGTCCCGCCCCTCACCAGGCTCCCGACTCATGCGTGACTCCCGACCTCAGCGGCCACCCGGCCCGCCACCTGCCTGCTTCCGGCCCCTGCGCGATACCTGGTCCTCAGCCGAGCCCCAACGCTCGACTGGGTACCGGCGCGCGGTAGAGTCCCGGCGCGCGGTGGGCTCTCGACGCGCGGATGGGTCCCGACGCGCGGATGGGTCCCGGCTCGGGGTTTTCGCTGCGGCCAAGCTAGGCGACACCTCTGCGGCGTCGTACCGCGGCTCCGGCCAGCCCCGCGCCCGTCAGCAGCGCCACCCCACCCAGCGCGAACGGCCATATCGGGTCGTCCGGGACGAGCCCGCCGCCACCGGTCTCCGGATGCCCCCTCGGCACCCGGTGCTGGTCCTCGGCAGCGGGCCGCCACGGCTGGGCGGACTCCTCCGGCCCCGGCCAGGATTCGCCGGGACCGGGCTCGGCGGAGGGCGGCGGGCTCGGCTCCTCAGGCTCGGGTTCGGGCTGCTCGTCGCAGAGCAGCGGCAGTGGAAGCAGGCAGGTGGGCAGATCGACAGGTAGGTCGACGGGCAGGTCGGGACCGGTGCGGGCGGAGGCGTGGGACGGGCCCGCCGCCAGGGTCACTCCTCCGACCACGAAGACGGCCACCAGCGCCGCGAGATGTCGCGCTTTTGCCATGAGAGAAGGCTCCAGAATCAGTTGTCGCCCCCGATACACAAGAGAGCCTTGCGAATTATTAGATAACGAGTCAAGTAATGTGATCGAAGTGAAACCAGCCAGACACGGAGGGTTTAAGCACGTCCCAATGTGGCAGGAAATAACCGCATAAAGGGGGACAAATGCCATGAGCAATCCACAGCAGCCCGAGATTCGCAGATCAGGCAAATCGCCCACCGAGTTCAAGTCCACCCACCTCGTCTCCGACAAGCAGCGCGGCGCCAGGCGCGCCGACCACCCGCACTCCACGGACAAGGGCAACAAGGGGGGCGGCAAGGGCGGAGGCGTGCCTCCCGACCAGCGCTCGCCGTACCCGGGGTGAGCCGAGGTGAAAGGCAGCCTGCAGTTCATCGGCAACGCGACCACGCTGATCCGCTACAACGGCCTCACGCTGCTGACCGATCCCAACTTCCTGCACCGGGGCCAGCGCGCGTACCTGGGCTACGGCCTGTCCTCACGCCGCCTCATCGACCCGGCCCTGGAGATCGAGGACCTGCCGCCACTCGACGGGGTGGTGCTGTCGCACCTGCCCGGTGACCACTGGGACCGGGTCGCCCGCAGGAAACTGGACAAGGGCACGGTGATCGTCACGACGACCGCGGCGGCCCGCAGACTCCGGCTCCAGGGCTTCCGCCGCAGCGTGGGGCTGGAGGAATGGCACACGCACGAGCTACGCGGCCCGCACGGCACGGTCACGATCACCGCCCTGCCCGCCAAGCACGCGCCGGGCCCGGCCGAGGCGCTGCTGCCGCCCGTGATCGGCACGATGCTGGAGTTCCGCAACCTGGACGAACGGCTGGAGCTGACCGTGCACATCAGCGGCGACACGCTGCTCGACCGCCGCCTGGACGCGATCCCGCGCCGCTTCCCCGACATCGACCTGGCCATCGTGCACCTGGGCGGCACCCGGCTGCTCGGCCTCCTGCTCGTCACGATGGACGGCGAGCAGGGCGCGTCGTGGTGCGACCTGATCAACCCGCACGCGGTCGTACCGGTGCACTACGACGACTACGCCGCCTTCAGCTCACCGCTGGAGGACTTCCGCCACCACATCCAGCAGAACGGCCTGGCCGACCGGGTGGTCTACATGCGGCGAGGCGAGATCCGCGAACTCGCCCCGCACCACCTCGTCCGCTAGTCGGCGTTCCGGGCCCGGCTCGGCTGGACGCGCATGGGCTCGCCCGGCATCTTCGGATAGTTGGGCGGGTACGGCATGTCGCCCCGGTCGTCCTTGGCGTAGAGCTCCAGCAGCGGCTCGATCGAGTACGCCACGTCGTCGATGGCCGCGTGCACGTCGCCCACCTCGGCGAACCGGGCCGGCACCGTACGGATGTCGAAGTCACGCGGGTCGGCGTCGACCAGCTCGTCCCAGGTCAGCGGGGCCGAGACGGGGGCGTGCGGCTGGGCCCTGACGGAGTAGGCGCTGGCGATCGTACGGTCCCGGGCGTTCTGGTTGAAGTCGATGAACACCCGCTCCCCGCGCTCCTCCTTCCACCACGCCGTGGTCACCAGCCCCGGCTCCCGGTCCTCGACGGCCCTGGCCAGGGCGATGCCGGCGTGACGTACCTGGATGAAGTCCCAGCGCGGCTCGATGCGCACGGCGATGTGCACGCCGCGGTTGCCCGACGTCTTCACGAACCCGGTCATCCCCAGCTCCCCCAGCACCTCCCTGGTGAGCAGCGCGGCCTTGCGGGCGGCGTCGAAGTCCAGGCCCGGCTGCGGGTCCAGATCGACGCGCAGCTCGTCGGGATGCTCGACGTCGGAGGCCCGCACCTGCCAGGGGTGGAAGTCGATGGTGCCGAGGTTCGCGCCGTAGGCGATGGCCGCCACCTCGGTGACCCGCAGCGACTGCGCCGTACGGCCGCTCGGGAACCGCACGGTCACCGACTGGAGCCAGTCGGGGTGCTTGGGCGGCATCCGCTTCTGATAGATCGCCTCGGTCTGTACGCCGTCGGGGTGGCGCTTGAGGTTGGTGGGCCGGTCCTTGAGCGCGCGCAGGGCGCCCTCGCCGACACTCACGTAGTACTCGACCAGCTCCCGCTTGGTGGCGCCGATCTCCGGGAAATAGACCTTGTCGGGGTTGGTGACCTTGACGGTCCGCTCCCCCACCTGCAGCTCGATGTACGGCGATGCCATGCACCGAACATACTCTCCACTCGTGGAGGGAGCGCGCCACGGCCGAGGTGGGCCCGTCCCGGAGCCGCCTCGGTGGCGGGACCGAGGGCTCGACGGGACGGGCCGCTAGATCACCCGCCGCCGTTCCGGGCGCTGGCGCGCCACCCGGCCGGCCGTGGCGATCCCCAGCGGCTCCAGCACGGGCGTGGGCTGTGCCGCCTGGCGGGATCTGCGGATGATCTCACCCCTGACAGGAGGCGATGACACCCCCTTGCCTACAAAGACGCGAATTCACCCCAGAACAGATGCTTCAGCCTGCGAAGATCTCTTTTTGCCTGATCTCTCATCGCCTCCGATCTCGTACGCTGGACGCATGGAGAAGGTGGTCAAGAGCGAGGCCGAGTGGCGGGTCCAGCTCTCGCCTGAGGAGTTCCACGTCCTCAGGGAGGCCGGGACCGAGCGCCCGTTCACGGGCGAATACGTGGAGACCAAAGCGGAGGGCGTCTACTCGTGCCGCGCGTGCGGGGCGGAGCTGTTCCGGTCGGACACGAAGTTCGAGTCGCACTGCGGGTGGCCGAGCTTCTTCGCGCCGGGCGACTCCGACGCGGTCCGGCTGATCGAGGATCACAGCCATGGAATGGTGCGTACGGAGGTGCGGTGCGCGCGGTGCGACTCGCATCTGGGGCACGTGTTCCACGGAGAGGGATATCCCACTCCGACCGACGATCGTTACTGCATCAACTCGATCTCCCTTAGGCTTGAACCCAAGGGGTGATCGGCCAGCGACAGCGCGTACTGATCACCTGCCTCGGGTAGGAGTTTTGTGTGCGCTTTGTCCATCTGCGCCATCGCTGGGTGACAATTGAGGCCATCGGGCGGGTCGTGACGCAACGGTGTGAGGTGTGCGCCAAGACCCGCGTCCGGGTCCGTTAGTCAGGGGCGGGGTGGGTGACGCGACAGCTGGGGTCGGACGGGCCGAGGATGTTGGCGAGCACGGGATTGCCGTTCTCGCCGAACTCTGCCTGTACGAAGACGACCGGATGGGCCACTCCCCGCGCGCGCAGGTAAGCGAGCCCGCGCTCGCACAGCGTGATCGCCTGGGACGAGTTCCCCGCCGTTTCCGGTAGATCCGTGTAAATGCGCAAATATCCGCCGACCGTGCGGATGTCCTTGAGGCGTTTCAACGCCTTGTCGTCCGGGCCCCAGTGCGTACGGAAATACTCGGCCGCCTGCTGATCGGTGTGCCGCGACGGGCCGTTCGCCTTGTACCCCTCCGCCTCGCCGGGGTCGGGACCGCCCGCCAACAGGTCCTCCGCGTCGGTGGTGCCCGGCACCAGCCCCTGCTCGACCGTACCGGGAGAGACCGCACCCGGGCTCGGAGCGGCCTGGGACGGCGACTTCGGCAGCGCACGCGTCCTGACCTCCGCGCTCACCCCCGCGCTGGTGGTGCCGCCGCCCCTTCCGGGCAGCGCCGCGGAGCCGTTCTCCGGCTCCACCCGGGCCTGCGGCGCCGATCGCGCCTGCTGGGACGAGGCGGCGGTCAGCGCCCCGCCGAAGGTCCCGTTCGCGCCGAGCACCGCGGCCACGCCGCCGGCCAGCGCCACGGCCCCGACCGCGCCGACCACCCACCGCCGGCCCCGACTGCGCCGCCGCGAGCGCGTCGCCGCATGACGGCCGGCCCCGCGCCGCCGGCTCCCCCGTTTTCCCGATCCACCCATCACCCCGCCCTCCCCGCCACCGTGGGACGCCGCCATCAAGCGCCCGGAGCGCCTTGGAACGTGCCACCGCAAGCCGCCCGTACGAACAGAGGATTTCCCTGATTGTGACAAAGCGGATAGATCAAGTCGCCTGGATCGCCAACTTCGGCCTCGCTCTTTCTGCCGTTATCCGGACAGCCCTGGGGGCATCAGGGAAGAGCAGGGACAGTCCAGGCCGCAGGAGGGGCAGGGGGTGGGCCCGTGGCTGAGGCGACCGGCAGGGTGGCGTTGGTGACGGGGGCCGGCAGCGGAATCGGCGCGGCCACCGCACGGCTTCTGGCCGAGCGAGGGATGCGCGTGGTGGTCAACTACCTCCGCAGTGCCGGGGCGGCCGAGGAGGTCGTGGCCGGCATCGAGGCCGCAGGCGGCCGGGCCATGGCCGCGCAGGCCGACGTACGGGAGGCGACGGCGGTCGGGCGCATGGTCCGGCAGGCCGAGGCGGCATGGGGCGGCATCGACGTGCTCGTGCACAACGCGCTCACCCCATATGTGATCAAGCCTTTCCAGGACATGACATGGGAGGAACTGGGCGGGAAGCTCGACGACGAGATGCGTGCGGCGTTCACGGTCACCAAGGCCGTCCTGCCCGCCATGACCGAACAGAGCTGGGGACGCATCATCTATCTCGGCACCGGCCTCAGCCGCCGGCCCCGGGAGGGCATGGTCGCGCTGGGCACGGCCAAGGCGGCACTGGCGCAGTTCGCCCGCTACCTCGCCCAGGAGCTGGGCCCGCGGGGCATCACGGTCAACGTCGTCGAGCCCGGCCCGGTCGCGGGCACCCGGATGGCGAACGTGCTCGACGAGGAGCTCGTACGGCGGCAGGTGGCCGCCACCCCGCTGGGCCGCCTGGCGGACCCGGGCGACGTCGCCCAAGTGGTCGCCTTCTACGCCGGCGAGGACAACGCCTTCATGACCGGCACCACGGCCGCGGTCAACGGCGGGATGGCCATGTACTGATGTACACGATCGATCTCGCCTACGTCGGGCGCGGCCTGCACGAGGAACTGGTCGCCTACATCGCCGACCAGCAGGGCTACTACGCCGACGAGGGCGTCCACGTCGCGCTGCGCGACGGCTGCTCCTGGGACGAGGAGCGGCTGCGCCACGTCGCCACCATCGGGCTCGGCCGGGCGCTGCTGTCCCGGCTGGCCGACGGCGTGCCCTGGGTCGCGCTGAACGTCAACACCCACCGCCCGCTGTTCTGGTTCCTCGCCCGCGCCGGTCTGACCTCCCTGGCCGATCTGGCCGGTCGGCGGGTCGCGGTGCACGCCCCGCAGACCGCACCGGGGTGCTTCGCCCGGATCGTGCTGCGCCGGGCCGGCCTCGACCCGGATCTCGACATCCGCGCCGTCGTCCGCCAGCCCGGCGACTACGGCATGGACCTGCGCCGGCTGCACGCGGGCAGGATCGACGCCGCCCTGGTCGGCAGCACCATGGCACCGGAGGCGGTGGCCGCCGAGAACGGCTGGCGGGTGCCGGCCTGGGTCGGCGACCACTTCCAGATCCCCACCGTCGGGGTGGCCGTCGATCCCACCCACATCCCTCCGGACGACCCCGCGGTCCAGGCCGTCGTACGGGCCCACCGGCGCGCCCTGCGGGTGATCCACGACGACCCCGACACCGCGGTGCGGCACATCCGGACGTTCCTCGGCCGGCACACCGCGGACGAGGCCCGAGCCCACTACGAGACGTTCATCGCCCCGTATTTCACCACCGAGGGCCAAGCCGACCTCGCCGTCGGCGCCGCCGCGATCACCGCGGTCGCCGCCGAGCTCGGCGTCCCCGCCACCCTCACCGCGGCCGAGTTCTACCGCACCGCGACCACCGCACCCTAGGGCAGGGCCGCGATCAGCTCCCGCACCGGCTTGCGGGCGCCCGTGTAGAACGGGATCTCCACGCGCGTGTGGCGGCGGGCCTGGGCGCCCCGCAGCGTACGCATCAGGTCGACGATCCTGTGCAGCTCGTCGGCCTCGAACGCCAGCATCCACTCGTAGTCGTTGAGCGAGAAGCACGCCACCGTGTTGGCCCGCACGTCGGGATAGTCGCGCGCCATCCTGCCGTGCTCGGCCAGCATGGCCCGGCGCTCGGAGTCCTCGAGCAGATACCACTCGTACGACCGCACGAACGGATAGACGCTCACGTAGGCCCGCGGCTCCTCCTCCGCGAGGAAGGCCGGGATGTGCGACTTGTTGAACTCGGCCGGCCGGTGCAACGCCATGGCCGACCAGACGGGCCTGCTGTGGCGGCCCAGCTCGGTGCGCCGGAACCTGGAGTAGACGTCCTGCAGGTCCTCGGCGGTGGGCGCGTGCCACCAGAACATGAAGTCGGCGTCGGCCCGCAGCCCGGCCACGTCGTAGACCCCCCTGGTCACGACGCCCTTGCCGGCGGCCTGGTCCAGCAGCTCCTCGACCTCACCCGCCAGGCCCTCGCGGTCGGCGGGACACGGCTCGGTCACCTGGAAGACCGACCACATCGTGTAACGGATCACCTGGTTGAGATCGCGGGCCTTGGGCCGCGGGGCTGCCTCTGTCATAGCCTCTATTGTCCTCTCAGGGACAGGTGGTCCAGAATCCGGGCCGCGGCCGTACGCGCCGTGCCGATGCAGGCCGGAATGCCGATCCCGTCGTACGCGGCGCCGCAGACGGCCAGCCCGGGCTGCACGGCCACCGCCGCGCGCACCCTGGCCACCCGGTCGAGGTGACCCACGTTGTACTGCGGCAGCGCGCCGCCCCAGCGCGTGACCCGGGTGTCCAGCGGCAGCCCGCTGGTGCCCATCACCTCCGCCATCTCGGCGGCGGCCAGTGACACCAGCTCGGTGTCGTCCCGCTGGAGCAGGTGCTCCTCGCCGACCCTGCCGATCGAGCAGCGCAGGATCACCATGTCCTTGGTCAGGTGCGGCCACTTGACCGAGCTGAACGTGACCGCCTTGACCGCCCGGCCCTCCACGGGCGGCACCAGGTAGCCGCTGGAGGAAGGCGGCTCGGGGAAGGCGTCGATCGGGTAGGCGAGCGTGACGATGGCCATGCTGGCGTACTCGATCCTGGCCAGCTCGCTCGCCGCCTTGGGCACCTCGGCCTTGAGCAGCCGGGAGGCCGCGGGCCCCGGCGTGGCCACGATCACCGCGTCCGCCTCGACGACCTCGGGCCTCGGGACCGGGCCGGTGACCAGCTGCCATCCGTCGCCGGTCCTGCGCAGCTCGCGTACGGTGACGCCGGTCCTGATGTCCGCGCCCGACGCCTTGGCGACCGCCTCCGCGAGGCTGCCGACGCCGTTCTTGAGGGTCGTGAAGACCGGCCCGGCGTCCTTCGGCGCCTCCTCGACGAGCTGCCTGGCCCCGGTCAGCAGCGAGCGCTCGGAGCGTGCCACCGCCGCCACCCGCGGCATCGTGGCCTCCAGCGACAACATGTCGGACCGGCCCGCGTAGACGCCGCCGAGCAGCGGCTCGACCAGCCGCTCCACGACCTCGGCGCCCATCCTGGCCCGGATGTACGCGGCCACGGACACGTCGGTGCGGACGAGCGTCGCCGGCAGGATCTGGTCGAGCGGCACGCGCAGCAGGCCGCCGGGCGAGACGATGCCGGACTTGGCCAGCTCGGTCAGGTCGGCGGGCACGCCCATGACCTGGCCCTTCGGCATCGGCCGCAGCGTGCCCCTGCTGTAGATGGCCGAGCCGGCGGCGCCTGGGAAGACCAGCTCGTCGCCGAGCCCCACCGCTCCGGCCAGCTCCTTGCCCTCGGGCCGCCTGGCCAGCATGGCCTCCGCGCCCGCGTCCACGCTCACCCCGGCGACCTCCGAGGCGTACAGCTTGCCGCCGATGCGCGAGGCGCCCTCCAGCACGGTCACCTTGACCCGCTCGCCCCCGCTCTGGCGGAGATACCACGCGGCGGCGAGACCCGAGATCCCCCCGCCGATGACGACCACGTGGGCCCGATTCCCTTCCACGCCTCCTGACGCTACCGCCTCAGCGCCCTGCCTCCATAAACGCAGTGACCTTAACGTGATTCATCCCGTCAAACCGGGGCTATCCGGCGTCCGTCTTATGGGCATGAGGAGAATCCGGTACGGAATCGCACTCGCGACCGCCTGCTCAGCCTTACTCCTGGCCGGCTGCGGCAGCGGCAGCAGCCCGAACGTCCTCACCAGCGACGCGGGCGGCGAGGCGGCCGCACCGGCCGCGGCCTCCGCGGCGTCGGGTCAGGCACAGGAGCAGGACGTCGGCAAGCAGCCGAGACCCCAGCGCAACGACGACGGCGGCCTGGTCTCGAATGTCAAGCTCACCCAGCAGGACCGCCAGGTCATCTACACCGGCAGCATGACCGTGCGGGCCAAGCAGGTCACCGCCGCCGTGCAGCAGGCCAAGCAGATCGTGACGTCGGCGGGCGGCTACCTGTCCAAGGAGGAGACCAGCTCGGCCAGTGACAGCGAGGACACGGCCATGCTGGAGTTCAAGGTCCCGCCGGACAAGTACGCCGAGGTGCTCGGCCGGCTCGGCAAGGACCTGGGCAAGCAGCTGTCCATGAACCAGGGCACCCAGGACGTCACCATGCAGATGGCCGACGTCAACAGCCGGCTCAAGTCGGCGCAGCAGTCGCTGGACTCGCTGCGTACGCTGCTGAAGAAGGCCGACACGATCGGGCAGGTCCTGCAGGTGGAGCGGGAGATCTCCACGCGCGAGGCCGACCTGGAGTCGCTGCAGGCGCAGCAGAAGGAGCTGACCACGCAGGTCGCCATGGCCACGCTGACGCTCCGGCTGGTCGGGCCGGTCACCGAGGTCCAGGATCCCGAGGAGGAGCCCGCGGGCTTCCTGGGCGGGCTGAAGGCGGGCTGGAAGGCGCTGGTGTCGTTCACGAAGATCGCGCTGACGGTGCTCGGCGCGCTGCTGCCGTGGCTGATCGCGTCGCTGCCCCTGATCGCGCTGGTGATCTACCTGGCGCGGCGCAATCGCGTCAGGCGTCCCACCGTCCCCACGCCTCCGCCGGGCCCCGGCCCCGGCCCCGAGACGGCCTGACCGCCCAGAGGCCGGGTACGCCGTCCGGGCCGGCCCGGCGTGGGCCGACCCGGACGTCGATCATCAGACCAGGTCGAACCGGTCGAGGTTCATGACCTTGTTCCACGCCGCGACGAAGTCCGTCACGAACTTCTCCTTCGCGTCGTCGCTCGCGTAGACCTCCGCGACCGCGCGCAGCTCGGAGTTGGACCCGAAGACGAGGTCGGCCCGGCTGCCGGTCCACTTGACCGCACCGGTGACGTCGTCCTTGGCCTCGAACGTGTTCGCGTCCTCCGACGTCGCCGTCCACGTCGTGCCCAGGTCGAGCAGGTTGACGAAGAAGTCGTTGGTCAGCACCCCGGGGGCCGCGGTGAGGACGCCGAGCTGCGACTGCTGGTAGTTCGCACCCAGGACGCGCAGGCCGCCGACGAGGACCGTCAGCTCGGGAGCGCTCAGGGTCAGCAGGTTGGCCCGGTCGATGAGCAGGTACTCGGCCGGCAGCCGGTTGCCCTTCCCGAGGTAGTTGCGGAACCCGTCGGCGGCCGGCTCGAGCGCGGCGAACGACTCGACGTCGGTCTGCTCCTGCGCGGCGTCCACGCGGCCCGGCGTGAAGGGCACCTGGACGTCGAAGCCGGCGTCCTTGGCGGCCTTCTCCACGGCGGCGGCACCGGCCAGCACGATCACGTCGGCCAGCGAGACCTGCTTGCCGCCGGTCTGGGCGCCGTTGAACGTCTTCTGGATCCCCTCAAGGGTGCCCAGCACCGCCGCCAGCTGGTCGGGGTCGTTGACCTCCCACCCGCTCTGCGGCTGCAGGCGGATGCGCGCGCCGTTGGCGCCGCCGCGCTTGTCGCTGCCGCGGAAGGACGCGGCCGACGCCCACGCGGTGGAGACGAGCTGCGACACCGACAGGCCCGAGGCCAGGACCTGGCCCTTGAGGGCGGCGATGTCGGCGGCGTCGACGAGCTCGTGCGTCACCGCGGGCAGCGGGTCCTGCCACAGCAGCGTCTCGGACGGGACCTCCGAGCCGAGGTAGCGCACGATCGGGCCCATGTCGCGGTGGGTCAGCTTGTACCACGCGCGGGCGAAGGCGTCCGCGAACTCGGCGGGGTTCTCCAGGAAGCGCCGCGAGATCGGCTCGTAGACCGGGTCGAACCGGAGCGACAGGTCGGTGGTCAGCATCGTCGGAGCGTGGCTCTTCGACGAGTCGTGGGCGTCGGGGACGGTGTCCGCGCCCGCGCCGTCCTTCGGCCGCCACTGGTTGGCGCCGGCGGGGCTCTGGAACAGCTCCCACTCGTAGCCGAACAGGATCTCGAAGAAGCTGTTGTCCCAGGTGATCGGGGTGTTCGTCCAGATGCCCTCGAGACCGCTGGTGATCGCGTCGCCACCCTTGCCGGTGCCGAAGCTGCTCTTCCAGCCGAGGCCCTGCGCCTCGATCGGGGCGGCCTCGGGGTCGGCGCCGACGTTGTCGGCCGGGCCGGCGCCGTGGGTCTTGCCGAAGGTGTGACCGCCGGCGATCAGGGCGACCGTCTCCTCGTCGTTCATCGCCATCCGGCGGAACGTCTCACGGATGTCGCGGGCCGCGGCCAGCGGGTCGGGGTTGCCGTTCGGGCCCTCCGGGTTGACGTAGATGAGGCCCATCTGGACCGCGCCCAGCGGGTTCTCCAGCTCACGGTCGCCGGTGTAGCGCTCGTCGCCGAGCCAGGTGGTCTCGGGGCCCCAGTAGACGTCCTCGTCGGGCTCCCAGACGTCCGCGCGGCCGCCGGCGAAGCCGAAGGTCTCGAAGCCCATCGTCTCCAGGGCGACGTTGCCGGCGAGGATCATGAGGTCGGCCCACGAGAGCTTCTGGCCGTACTTCTTCTTGACCGGCCAGAGCAGGCGGCGGGCCTTGTCGAGGTTGCCGTTGTCGGGCCAGCTGTTGAGCGGGGCGAAGCGCTGCTGCCCGGCCCCGGCGCCGCCGCGGCCGTCGCTGATCCGGTACGTGCCCGCGCTGTGCCAGGCCATCCGGATGATGAACGGGCCGTAGTGACCGAAGTCGGCCGGCCACCAGTCCTGCGAGGTCGTCAGCACCTCCGCGATGTCCCGCTTGACGGCCGGGAGGTCCAGGCTCTTGAACGCCTCGGCGTAGTCGAACTCCTGGCCGAGGGGGTTGGTCTCGGCGGGGTTCTTGGCGAGGATCCTCAGGTTGAGCCGCTCCGGCCACCACTGGCGGTTTCCGCCGCCCTGAGTCGGATGCGGGGCGCGCTGGTGCGCGACCGGACAGCCTGCGCCTTCCGCCTTCGCGTCAGTGACGATTGCATCATGGTTCTCAGACATGGGAATCCTTCCGGACTTGATCACGGTGCTCAGGAACTGCGGGCGGTGGAACATGCGGGGCACAGGCCCCAGTAGATGACCTCGGCCTCGTCGATCATGAAGCCGTGGGCGTCGGACGCGGTCAGGCAGGGCACCTCGCCCACCGCGCAGTCGACGTCGGCGACGACACCGCACGAGCGGCACACGACGTGGTGGTGGTTGTCGCCGATGCGTCCCTCGAACCGGGCCGGGCTGCCGGCCGGTTCGATACGACGTACGAGTCCCGCTGCGGTGAGCGCGTGCAGGGCCTCGTAGACGGCTTGAAGGGAGACATGGCCGACACGGTCGCGCACCCCGGAGGCGATCGCCTCGACATCGAGGTGATCGCCCTCCCGGACGGTCTCGAGCAGCGCGACGCGGGCGGCCGTCACTCTCAGGCCTACACCGCGCAGCTCCTCGGCGGTGGTCTTCATAAACACGAACTATACAAGATAATGAATGATCCAAGTCTAGTGACGCGCCGGGAAACCTTCCGTGACATGCGAAAAGGCCTGCCCCGCGCGCTGCGGGACAGGCCTCGGATCTGCGGCCGGGCGTCAGCCGGTGACGCTCGCCTCGTGGACCAGGTCGGTGAGGCGCTTGAGCTGGTCGGGGTCGGTCGAGGGCAGCACGCCGTGCCCCAGGTTGAACACGTGCCCCTCGGCCGCCCGGCCCTGGCGCAGCACCTCGCGCGCCTTGCGCTCGACGACCTCCCACGGCGCCAGGAGCACGGCCGGGTCGAGGTTGCCCTGGAGCGCCTTGCCGGGGCCGACCCGGCGGGCCGCCTCGTCGAGCGGCACCCGCCAGTCCACGCCCACCACGTCGGCCCCGGCCTCGCCGAGCACGCCGAGCAGCTCGCCCGTGCCGACGCCGAAGTGGATGCGCGGCACGTCCGTCACTCCCTCGAAGATCCGCCGCGTGTACGGCAGGACGAACTCCCGGTAGTCGGCCGGCGCCACCGCCCCCACCCAGGAGTCGAAGAGCTGCACCGCCGAGGCCCCCGCGTCGATCTGGATGCGCAGGTGCTCCAGCACGATCGTGGACAGCCGCTCCATGAGCGCGTGCCACAGCTTCGGCTCGCCGTACATCATGGCCTTGGTGTGATCGTGGTTCTTGGACGGGCCACCCTCGATGAGGTAGGAGCCGAGCGTGAACGGCGCCCCGGCGAAGCCGATCAGCGGCGTGCCGCCCAGCTCGCCGGTCAGCGCGCGGATGGCCTCGGTGACGTACGGCACGTCGTCCGGCTCCAGCGGGCGCAGCGCGTCGATGCCCTTGGCGTCGCGGATCGGGTCGGCCACGACGGGGCCGACGCCCGGCTTGATGTCGAGATCGACGCCGATGGCCTTGAGCGGGACGACGATGTCGGAGAAGAAGACGGCCGCGTCCACGCCGTAGCGGCGCACGGGCTGCATGGTGATCTCGACGATCAGATCGGGCGTCGCGCAGGCGGTGAGCATCGGCACGCCCCCGCGAACCCTGTGGTATTCCGGCAGCGCCCGCCCGGCCTGGCGCATGTACCAGACCGGGGTGTGCGGGACGGGCTGGCGGCGGCAGGCACGCAGGAACGCTGAGTCGGCGAGGTTCACCCCACAAGGGTGCCATGTCCGGGCGGCGGTCCCGACACTGGTGCGAGGTGTCGGAAAAACATCGATCGAACACCCCAAGTCATGATCAGATAGCCAGATGAAGGTTTACCGGTCTGCTCGGCATCGGCATCGCACGAGGGTCGAACACACCCCATGCCCGGCCAGAGTGCCGGTCTCGACTGGGCCAAATGTTCACCAACCCCCCGCGCGGCATCGATTCAGAGACCACTTTCGGGACACGCCGAGCGCGTTGCGGGGAAATGTCAGCGGCTCGTGCCAACGTCGGAGCCACGACCCGAAGAAAGGCCCCGGTTCGATGACTCGTGCGACTACCGCGTTGTGGACTTCCCCAGAGCGCCGCAATGAGCGCTGCCTGTCCTGTGCCGGCGAGCGGCTGTTCGAGCAGCCGCCGTGCCTCGACGGGCACGAGCCCGGCCACTGCCCGGAGTGGGCCTGCGTCGAGTGCGGTCACGCGATCGTCATCGGCACCGCCGAGTCCGTCCGACAGGTTCGCCAGCTGGTTACGGCAGCGGCTTGATCACGAAGGATGAGCACCCCTGTGGTCCCCTTCCGTCCGACTTCGACCTACGCTTCCGCTATGACACTCAGTGACCAGCCTCCTCCGCCCGCGGCGTTCACGCGCGCGGCGGAGAGCATGCGGTTGACCGAGGTCAGGCCGGAGATCGAGCTGGAGGAGCTGCCCGCGCCGCAGCGGCTGGCCCCCTACTCGTCGGCCATCGGCGCGTCGGTCTACCGCGACGACGAAGAGCTCGCGGTGGGCAGGCTGATCCTGCTCTACGACCCTGACGGCCAGCGCGGGTGGGAGGGCCCGTTCCGGCTGGTGGCCTACGTCAGAGCCGACATGGAGCCGGAGATCACCTCCGACCCGCTGCTCGGGCCGGTCGTCTGGAGCTGGCTGACGGAAGCTCTGGAGGCCCACCAAGCCGACTACTCCGCCGCTGGCGGTACCGTGACAAGAGCCGTGTCAGAGGGGTTCGGCAACAAAGCCGAAGACCCGGTCACGACCGAGCTCGAGCTGCGGGCTTCCTGGTCACCCGCGCAGGAGGACCTCTCCGGCCACGTCGCCGCCTGGTGCGACCTCATGTGCCTGGCGGCGGGGATCCCGCCGCTCCCGCCCGACGTGGCCGCCCTTCCCCGCCGCCGTGATGATCCGGAGAGTGACCGTACGAAGTGAGGGCACCAGTCAAGACAGCACAAGCGTCATGAGGTCGGTGAACTCGTGACAGAAGAAGGTACCGTCGTGCCGCTCCTGGAGCCGCGCGAGGGCATTCCAGCGGTCATCGCGGACGCCGACGCGCTGACTGAAATCGTTTCGCGTTTCGCCGCGGGCAAGGGTCCCGTGGCGGTCGACGCCGAACGCGCCTCCGGCTATCGGTACGGCAACCGCGCCTACCTCGTACAGCTGCGCCGGGCCGGGGCCGGGACCGCGTTGATCGACCCGATCGCCTGCCCCGACCTGTCCGCGCTCGACGCGGCCGTGGCCGAGGCGGAGATCGTGCTGCACGCCGCCTCCCAGGACCTGCCGTGCCTGCTCGAGGTGGGGTTCAGGCCACGGGAGATGTTCGACACGGAGCTGGCGGGGCGGCTGCTCGGCTACGAACGGGTCGGACTCGGCACGATGGTCGAGACGGTGCTCGGGCTACGCCTGGAGAAGGGACACTCGGCCGCCGACTGGTCCACCCGGCCGCTGCCGGAAGACTGGCTGCGGTACGCGGCCCTCGACGTGGAAGTGCTGGTCGAGCTCCGCGACGTGCTCCACCAGGAGCTGGCCGACAGCGGGAAGCTGGAGTGGGCGCGCGAGGAGTTCGCCGCCGTGCTCAACACTCCGCCGCCCGTGCCGCGGTCCGATCCCTGGCGGCGTACGTCGGGCATCCACAAGGTCCGGAACGTACGCGCGCTGGCGATCGTGCGGGAGTTGTGGACCATGCGCGACAGGATCGCCCGGGAGTCCGACCTGGCGCCGGGTCGGGTGTTGCCCGACGCGGCCATCGTCACCGCCGCGCTGGAGGGACCCCGTACCAAGAAGGCCTTGACCGAAATATCAGCATTCACCGGGCGTAGCGCACGCCGCCACATGGGCGACTGGCTCGCCGCCGTCACCCGGGCCCGCGGACTGCCGGACAACCAGCTCCCGCAGCCGAGCACCCCGGGCGACGGACCGCCACCGCCCAACCGCTGGGCCGACCGCGACCCGGCCGCCGCCAAACGCCTCGCCGCCGCGCGAGCGGTGGTGGCGGGGCTGGCCGAGCAGCACCACATGCCGACCGAGAACCTGCTCCAGCCGGACGCGGTACGGCGGCTCACCTGGGAGCCGCCGGAGGAGGTCACCGAGGAGACGGTGACGGAGCGGCTGCGCGAGCTCGGGGCCCGCGAGTGGCAGCTCTCCCTGACGGCCCACCCCATCACCAAGGCCCTGGGCCGCCTCGAAACCCGCGGCGACCTCTAACACCCCACGCCTCACCGCGACGCGCCCCGACCCACCCGAACCCGGGAGGGTCGGGGCGCGTCGCACACCCCCGTCCGGCTCCGCTCACGGCCCGCCAACGCATCAGCGCGCCGCAAGACGCCAACGACCCACGACGCCGACACCCGCCTCGCGCCCAAATGCCCGACCGAGCACCGCGTCCGAATGCCCTTGCGCCGCCGGGCACCGCGTCCGAACACACCGTGCCCGAGCGTCCTTGCGGGCCCAGGTATTGGGCTCGGGGGTGGGTTTTCGGGTGTGTCGGGGTTGGGGCTACTTGACGGGGTTGGTGGGGCGGCCGTACGGTTCGGGAAAGCGCTTTCCCCATGTTTGTCCTGAAGGGATCCTCAATGAGCGTGCGCACCATCGGCGTCGTGATGAACGGCGTCACCGGGCGGATGGGCTACCGTCAGCACCTGGTCCGCTCCGTCCTGGCCATCAACGAGCAGGGCGGGGTCACGCTCTCGGACGGCGGCAGGGTGAAGATCAAGCCAGTACTTGTCGGCAGAAATGCCGATAAATTGGCAGATATCGCGGCGAAGCATGGGATTTCGGATTTCACTACGGAGCTCGACTCCGCCCTCGCCGACGACGACAACCTGATCTACTTCGACGCCCAGGTCACCAGCGCCCGCGTCAAGGCCGTCTTGAAGGCCATCGAGGCGGGCAAGCACATCTACGCCGAGAAGCCCACCGCCGAGTCGACGCAGGAGGCGATGGCGCTGGCCGAGGCGGCAACGGCCAAGGGGGTCAAGAACGGCGTCGTGCAGGACAAGCTGTTCCTGCCCGGCCTGCTCAAGCTGAAGCGGCTGATCGACGGCGGATTCTTCGGCCGGATCCTGTCGGTGCGCGGGGAGTTCGGCTACTGGGTGTTCGAGGGCGACTGGCAGGAGGCGCAGCGCCCGTCGTGGAACTACCGGGCCGAGGACGGCGGCGGCATCGTGCTCGACATGTTCCCGCACTGGCACTACGTGATGGAGAACCTGTTCGGCCGCGTCCAGTCCGTCTACGCCCGCGCCGTGACCCACGTCCCCGCCCGGGTGGACGAGCAGGGCAACACGTACCAGGCCACCGCGGACGACGCCGCGTACGGGATCTTCGAGCTCGAAGGCGGCATCGTCGCCCAGATCAACTCCTCCTGGACCGTTCGCGTGAACCGCGACGAACTGGTCGAGTTCCAGGTGGACGGCACGCACGGCAGCGCCGTGGCCGGCCTGCGCAACTGCCGCGTGCAGCACCGCTCCGCCACCCCCAAGCCCGTCTGGAACCCCGACCTGCCCGCCACCGCCCGCTTCCGCGACGGCTGGCAGGAGGTGCCGGACAACGCCGAGTTCGACAACGGGTTCAAGGTGCAGTGGGAGGCGTTCATCAAGCACGTGCTGGAGGACGCGCCCTTCCCGAACGACTTCGCCTCCGGCGCCCGCGGCGTGCAGCTCGCCGAGCTGGGGCTGCGTTCGTCCGCCGAGGGCCGCAGGATCGAGGTGCCGCAGCTGTGACGACGATCGACCTGCCCGGGATCGGCGCCTACACCCTGCGCGAGCCCGTCACATGGGAGGTGCCCGGCGGCCCGCCCGCCGGCCGCGTCGTGTACGCGGCCGCGCACGTGGTGGCCGACCCGCTCGGCGACAACACGCCCGGCTCCCCCGCCGCCGTCGACTGGGACGCGACCCTGCGCTTCCGCCGCCACCTGTGGACGCACGGCCTGCGCGTCGCGGACGCCATGGACACCGCCCAGCGCAACATGGGCCTGGACTGGGCGGCGACCAAGGAGCTCATCCGGCGCAGCGCCGCCGAGGCCCGCTCGTACGGCGACCCGGCGACGCTGGTCGCCTGCGGCGCGGGCACCGACCACGCGCCCCAGGCCGCCGACCTCAACACGATCACGGCCGCGTACGCCGAGCAGATCGAGACCGTCCAGTCGGCCGGCGCCGGGGTGATCGTCATGGCCTCCCGCCAGCTCGCCAGGGTGGCGGCGGGTCCGCAGGACTACCACCAGGTGTACGGCAAGCTGTTCGGCCTGGCGGACCGGCCGGTGATCCTGCACTGGCTGGGCGAGATGTTCGACCCGCAGCTGGCCGGCTACTGGGGTTCGGGCGACGTGGCGGCGGCCACCGAGTCGTTCCTGGAGCTGATCCACGCGCACGCCGCGATGGTGGACGGCGTCAAGGTGTCGCTGCTGGACGAGGAGCACGAGGTGGGGCTGCGCGCCGCGCTCCCCGAGGGCGTCCGGTTGTACACGGGGGACGACTTCAACTACCCGTCGCTGATCAAGTCGGGCTCGCACGCGCTGCTGGGCATCTTCGACGCCATCGCCCCGGCGGCGACGGCGGCGCTCCAGGCCCTGGACGCGGCCGAGGCGGCGCAGGACGAGGAGGAGGCCGCCCGGCAGCTCGCCCGCTACGACGAGATCTTCGCCCCGACCGTCCCCCTGTCCAGGAAGATCTTCGAGACGCCGACGTACAACTACAAGACCGGCATCGTCTTCCTGGCCTGGCTGAACGGCCACCAGGACGCGTTCGCCATGGTGAACGGCGCCCAGTCGGCCCGCTCGCTGCGGCACCTGGCTGAGGTGTTCCGCCTCGCCGACCAGGCCGGGCTCCTGTCCGACCAGGAGCTGGCCATGGGCCGGATGAAGGCGCTGCTGGCGGTGAACGGCCTGTGAGCCTGGCGCTGAACCAGTGGACGACCCGGCGGTGGTCCGTGGCCGAGGCCGTGGACGGGTGCGTGCGGCACGGCCTGGAGGCGGTCGGGCTGTGGCGGGAGAAGGTCGCCGAGCAGGGCCTCGCGGAGAGCGTGAAGCTGGTGCGCGAGGCCGGCCTGCGGGTGTCCTCGCTGTGCCGGGGCGGCTTCCTCACGGCGGGCGGGCTGCCCGGCGAGGAGGGCCGGCGGGCCTTCGCGCAGGCGCTGGACGACAACCGGCGGGCCATCGACGAGGCGGCCGAGCTGTCGGCGGCCTGCCTGGTGATGGTGGTCGGCGGCCTGCCCGGGGTGAAGCCGGGCGAGGCCCTGCCCCCGAGCGGGTTCTCGCGGGACGTGGCCGGGGCGCGCGAGCGCGTGGCGGAGGCGCTGGCCGAGCTGGCCCCGTACGCCGGGGAGCGCGGGGTCAAGCTGGCCCTGGAGCCGCTGCACCCGATCTACTGCCCCGACCGCGCCGTCCTGTCCACCCTGGGCCAGGCGCTGGACCTGAGCCTGGCCCACCCGGAGGAGCAGGTCGGCGTGGTGGTCGACACGTTCCACGTGTGGTGGGACCCGAGGGTGTTCGAGGACATCGCGCGGGCCGGCCGCAGGATCGCCTCCTACCAGGTGTGCGACTACCTGCACCCGCTGCCGCAGGACATCCTGCTCGGGCGGGGCATGATGGGCGACGGCGTGATCGACTTCCGGCCGATCACGCAGGCCGTCCTGGACGCCGGTTACGCGGGCGACGTCGAGGTGGAGATCTTCAACGCCGACGTCTGGGCCGCCGACCCCGACGAGGTGGTGGCCACGATGAAGACTCGCTACGAGGACGTGGTGCTCCCCGTACGGTGACGTCCGGCGCTACCTCGGCCTGTCCCAGACCAGCAGGTAGCGCCGCAGGAGGAGGCGGCGGAAGCGGCAGCCGGGCAGCAGCCGGCGGGCCGCCCGCCCCACCTCGCCCCACGACATGACGGGGTCCATGGCCGGCACGCCGGGACCGCGCTTGCCGCCGTGGAACAGCTTGAGCACGTGCGAGACCGCCTGGCCCGAGAGCCGGACGACCCCGTCCAGGAGCGTGCGGTCCCTGGCGTTGCCGACGATCACCAGCCGGCCGCCCGGCGCCAGCAGCCGCACCAGCGTGTCCATGGCCTCGCCGAAGTCCGCGTGGTGGACGACCGCGACGGCGGTGACGAGGTCGTACTTGCCCTCGGGGAGCCGGCCGTCGAGGTAGTCGCCTTCCAGGAAGGAGACGTTGCCGGGGCGGCGCTCGCGGGCCATGGCGATCGCCGCGGCGGAGCGGTCGACGCCGGTCACGTAGGGGACGCGGGCCGCGAGCTTGCCCGCCAGCAGTCCGTCACCGCATCCGACGTCGAGCGCGTGCGCGCAGTCCTCGGGAACGAGCTTCAGGACGAGCCTCTGGTAATGAACGTTGTGATTCCAGTAGGTCTCGGACATTTGATCACGATAGCGTCACGGTCCCCGCGGCGCCGTTCACTTCGATCTCCTGCCCCGTCGTGATGCGGTGGGTGGCGTCGGGGACGCCGACGACGGCCGGGATGCCGTACTCCCTGGCCACCACGGCGCCGTGCGACATCGCGCCGCCCATCTCCATCACCAGCCCGCCCGCCGTCAGGAACAGCGGCGTCCAGCCGGGATCGGTCGAGGGGCAGACCAGGATCTCGCCGGGCTCCAGGTGCGCGCCGATGGGGTCGAGCACCACTCTGGCCACGCCCTTGATGGTGCCGGCCGAGGCGGCGGTGCCCGTCAGCGCGCCTTCCACGGCACTGGTCGCGAGCGCCTCGGGCTCGGTGCCGTCGGACAGCAGGATCCTCGGGACGTGCCTGCGGCGCGACTCCCGCTCGTACGTCTCCCGCCGCTCCGCCACGACCGCGCGCAGGTCGCCCCCGTCCAGGGCGGCCCTGGCCTCGTCGAAGCCGAGGAAGTACACGTCCCGCGCCGAGTCCAGGACCCCGAGGCCCACCAGGTGCTCCCCCACCGCGAGCATGCTCCGCCGCACCCCGGCGAGGGTCTTGACCAGGTAGAACTTGGGCAGCTCGCGCAGCCCCGCGAACTCCCTGGTTCGCCGGAGCCCGAAACGCACGACCGCGGCCCGCCAGCGGCCCTTACGGCGGGCCTCGGACGCCACGTGGGCGATGGCGGAGCGCGCCGCCTCGGCCCCCTTGCCGAACAGCGCGGAGGGCGCGAGGTCGGCGCCGCCGTCCATGCGCAGGTAGTTGGCCAGCACGCCGAGGATGTGCGCGGGCTCCTCCGACCAGCGGGGCACGCCCAGGTCGATCTCGGCGACGCCGCGGTGGCCGTACTCGTCCAGGAACGCGGTGATCTCGCGCTGGGCGACCGGCGGGAGCTTCCCGGCCTCGAAGAGGCGGACCAGCTCGGCCACCGGCTCCTTCCTGAACGGCTCCGGCTCGATGCGGGTGGCCAGGTGCCACAGCTCCAGGTCCATCTCCGTGGTCGGGTTGTGCGGGACGCTGCGCAGGACGTCCTGCATGTCGGCGATCGGCACTCCGGAGAGCCTGGAGGCCAGCGCGAACAGGCCGTAGCCGGTGAGCACCATGGGCATGATCGAGAGGATGACCGGGAAGGTGGCGGCGAGCAGGCGTTCGGCGTGGTCCAGGCGCTGGGCGGGGGTGGCCGCTTCGGGGAGCCGCAGGCGCCGGTCCAGCTGCTCGCCGAGGCGGGCGGCGTACGCGAGGCCCTCCTTCGGCCGCGTGAGGGCGAGCAGGACCCGGGAGGGCGCGTGGATGCGGCGGGCGAACCTGCGCAGGCCGCGCAGGACCGGGCGGGGGGACGTGTGCACCACCGAGAGCCTCGGGTCCTCCACCAGCCGCTCGAAGACGGGGACGGTGCGCGCCTCGCCCAGAGCGAGCATGCGCGGCAGGACCGCGCGGCCGAAGCGGCTGCGTACGGCCGTGGTCAGGTCCAGCCACAGGCGCTGGCCCGACACGGTCATGAACGGCGCGCCGTCCCGCGGGTCGGCCGGCCCGTAGCCGGGCAGCCCCGCCGCCCCGGAGGAGATCAGCCGGAACGCCGACAGGCCCATCGGGGTGAGCGGCCCCATGACGCCCTGCACGACGTTGACCGAGAAGTACACCCGCAGGCCCGGCCGGGTCCGCTCGGGCAGCGGGTAGAGGGTGGTGATCGGTCTCGCCTGGGTGAGCCAGAGCCGGCCGTCGCCGTCGACGGCCCACTCGGTGTCCTGGGGCGCGCCGTAGTGGTCCTCCACGCGGGCGCCCAGCTCGGCCAGCGCGCGCACCTGGTCGTCGGTCAGGCAGAGACCGTCGTGCGTGGTCTCGACGCGTTCCGTGCCGCCGCCGGGCACGGAACGGATGGTCAGGCGCTTGTCGCCGGCATGGCGTTCGAGGATCTCGCCGCCGTAGACGACGAACCGGTCGGGGTTCACGGCGCCGGAGACGACGGCCTCGCCGAGCCCGGGGTTGGCGTCGATGACGGCCTCGCGCCGCCGCCCGGTCACCGGGTTGGCGGTGAACATCACGCCCGCCACCCGCGCGTCCACCATCTCCTGCACGACCACCGCCAGCCGGACGGCGGCGTGGTCGATGCCGTTGGACTCGCGGTAGGCGACCGCGCGGTCGGTCCAGAGCGAGGCCCAGCAGCGGCGCACGGCCTCGACCACCGCCTCGGCGCCGACGACGTTGAGGTAGGTGTCCTGCTGTCCGGCGAAGCTGGCGAACGGCAGGTCCTCGGCCGTGGCGGACGAGCGCACCGCCACGGCCACGTCGTCACCGAGCGCGGCGTAGGACGTCACGATCGTCTCGCGCACGTCGTCCGGCACCGGCGCCTCCAGCAGGTGCCGCCTGGCCCGCTCGGCGAGCCCGTCGCCGCTCGTCTCCAGGCCCTCCGCGATCCGCCGGTACGCCTCCGTGGTCAGCACCCATCCCGGTGGGACGGGAAGGCCGGCCCTGGCCAGCTCGCCGAGGTTCGCGGCCTTGCCGCCCACCTCGGCGAGCATCCCGGCGTCGATCTCGGAGAAGGCCAGTGCCGTCTTCATCGTCTGCTCCCCTGCCGTTCAGCTTCCTGTCACTCAGTGTGGCTCTTCCGGGAGAGAAATTCAACGGTTGATGAAAAGATCCGCGCCGTCCAGCTCCCAGGCGGGATCGACCCCGACGTCCAGCACGCCCAGCGCCGTCGGTCCCACGTCGACCAGTCGCGGCTCGCCGAGCGAGCGGCCGCCCAGGTCCTCCTCCAGCCGGTTCGCGATCACGAACACCGTGCGCTCCTCGTCCGACGTCCCGCCGTGACCGCCCTCGTCCACGTGCCCGTGGTCGGTCGTGATCAGCACCGTCCATCGCTCGTCGAGGTACGAGGACCGCCCCCGCACCGCGTCGAGCAGCTGCCCCAGGTAGGCGTCCTGGGTCTGGAGCGCGTCGGAGTACTCGGGGCAATGGGGGCCGAGGTCGTGGGCCACCTCGTCGGTGTCGCCCAGATACACGAAGACGGCGTCGGGCTCGGCCGCCGCCAGGTGCCGCTCGGCGGCCGCGGCGACCTGCTTGTCGGCCTCGGCCCAGGAGCCGAACCCGTAGCCGTCCAGGACGAACCGGTGGTCGATCGCCGGGCCGAACGCGCCGTGCTCGTCCAGCGCCGCCCAGGAGAAGAACGCGGCGGTGCTCAGCTCCGGCCGGGCATGCTTCGCACGAGTCAAGAAGTCCGGATATTTCATGAATCGGGGGTTGGCGAAGCCGTTGTCCACCACGCCGTGTTTGTCCGGCCAGACTCCGGTGGCGATCGACGACCAGCCGGGACCCGAGTCCGTCCGCGAGGCGATGACGCGACCGCCCGACTCGGGGTCCTTGGGGACGACCTGGCCGGGCGACTCCGTACGCGGCGTTCCCGCCTCGCCGTAGGGGAGCTTGCTGGTGCCGTACGCGCCGGAGGACATGAGCGAGCCCAGCACGGGCGCGCCCAGAGCCTGGAGGCGGTCGAACCGCAGGCCGTCCATCCCGACGACCAGCACCTTGTTCCGCTTAGATAGGGGCATCCCCCTATCTAAGCGGCGAAAGGTATCTAAAGGGCGAAACGCCGCACCCAGTCAGCCGCCCCCGGGAGGATCTCCTCGACCGGGGCGACCTGCGGATACCAGGTACGCTCCCACTCCAGCGACACCCATCCGTCGTAACCGGCCGCGCGCAGCAGCTCGCCCGACTCCTCCAAGGGCACCGAGCCCGTCCACATGGGCACCGGCGTGGTGTCCTCGGCCGAGACCGCGTCCTTGACCTGGACGTAGGAGAGGTACGGGCCCAGCGCGGCCAGCGTTTCGGCCGGGGGCTCGCCGTGGCGCCACGGGTGCAGCAGGTCCCAGATCGCGCCGGTGGTCTCGGGGCAGCCCGCCTCGGCCAGCAGCCCGGCCACGGCGGCGCCGGTGGCCATGTGGTCGTGCGTCTCGACGAGGACGCGGACGCCGAGCGCGGAGGCCGTACCGGAGACCGCCTTGAGCCGGCGGGCGCCGACGGCGGGATCGTCGCCGCCCGGGAACACCCGCACCGCGGGAGCGCCCAGGTCGGCGGCGAGCCGGAGGTCGGCGAGGAGCGCCTCGATGATCGGTTCGTCCGGTTCGGGCGCACAAATCTTGACGTATCCGGCGAGTGCGGCGATCTCCAGGCCCGCCCGCTCGACCCGTTCCCGCACCGAGCGCCGCTCCGCGGCGTCGAGGCCGGCGTGGACTCCGGTGTCCGGATGCAGGCGCAGCTCGAGGCCCTGGCAACCGCCTCCGGCCGCGATCCCGATCGCCCTGTCCAGCCCCTCGCCGGGCATCCCCAGGGTGCTGACGGCCAGCTTCACGCCATCCTCCGTACGCTCTCTCGCAGCACGACCTCGCCCGCGACCTGCTCGACCACGACCTCGTCCGTCTCACCCAGCGCGAGCTCCAGCGCCCGCGCGCCCATGTCCGTCAGGGGCAGCCGCACGGTCGTCAGCGCGGGCACGTGGTCCCGCAGCGTCACGATGTCGTCGAACCCGGCCACCGAGACGTCCTCCGGCACCCGGACCCCGCGCTCCCTGTAGGCCGCCAGCGCCCCGACCGCCATCACGTCGTTGACCGCGAACACGCAGGTCGCGTCCTTGACCTGCTGGGCCGCCGCGTAGCCGCCATCGCGGTCGAACGGCCCGTGGATGACGTGCGGCGCGGGCAGCCCCAGCTCCTCCAGCGCCCCGGCGAACCCGGCGCACCGGTCGGCCGCCGTCACCAGGTGCGGCGGCCCGGCCAGCACCGCGAACCGCGTGTGCCCGAGCCCGGCCAGCGCGCGGGCCAGCTCGGCAGCGCCCGCTCTGTTGGCGGGCGCGACGGTGTCGACGCCGAGGAGGTCCTGGCCCACGCAGGCGGCGCGGCCGCCGCCCGACTGGTAGCGGGCGAGCTCGTCGCGCAGGCGCCCCGTGACGGCGTGGTCGGCGACGCGCGAGCCGACCAGCAGCACCGCCCGCACGCGCTGGGCGTTCAGCGTGGCCACGTAGGCGATCTCCTGCTCGGGGTCGCGATGCGTGGTGCCCACCATGACCAGCAGGCCCTCGGTGGCGGCCGCCCGCATCGCCCCGTCGGCCAGGGCCGCGAAGTAGGGGTCGGTCAGGTCGTGGACGACGATGCCGATGACGTTGCTGGCGCCGCGGGCGAGCGTCTGGGCGGCGATGTTGGCGCGGTAGCCCAGCTCGTCCGCGGCCTGCTCGACACGCGCCCGCAGAGTCGCGCCCACCTGGCGGGTGCTGCCGTTGAGCACCCGCGAGGCTGTCGCGAGCGAGACGCCCGCCTGCTTGGCGACGTCCTCAAGCGTGACCACGAGACCTCCCTGGAAAGCGGTTTCCAAGTCTGCCAGATCAGCACCTGGATCCGCATCCTCGCACGTCTCAGGCCCAGGGGAACAGGATGTCCAGAATTCCCTTGCTCTCCTTGGTGGGCGTGGGCGCGGGCACGGGCGCCTGGGTCTGCGGCGGCGCCTGCGTGGACGGAGCCTGGGTGGACCTCGACTCCGGCGCCTTGGTCGACACCGTGTTGTCCCTGCTGTCCGTGTCGTTCGTGGTGCCCGGGCGGTCGTCGTTGTCGTTCGTCTGGTTCTGCGGGGCGCGGGTGGGCCTGGTGCTCGCCTTCGTCGTCGGCTGGCCGATGCGCGTGTTCGTCGGACGGGCCGAGGGCTCGCGCGTGGGCCGGGCCGCCCGCGTGGGCGCGGTCGTCGTCGGGGTATCGGACTCGGACTCGGTCGGCTCCGGGGTGTCCGTATCCTCGGTCTCGGGAGACTCCTCCTCCGAGGTGGTGTCCTCGGGGGCCGCGCTCTCCGAGGGGCGCGTCACCTCGCCCGCGCTGGCGCACTGACCGCCCTTGCAGGGGTCGTCGGAGGAGTTGCCCGTGAGCATGAAGCCGGCGCCCACGCCGACCAGCACGACCGCGGCCGCGACCACCAGCAGCTTCCTGGTGCGCCGGCGCACCTCGCCGCCGTCGTCGCCGTTGCCGCCGCCGGAACGGCCGCCCGAGCGCCTGTCCTTCGGGCGCTTGTCGTCCGAGTCCTCCGTCCAGCCCGAGCCGAGGAAGCCGCGCTTGGGCTTGTCGTCGTCGTGGTCGTCGTCGATCCCGGCGTCGTAGCTGCGGTCGAGCGGGAGGTACGGGTTGTCGTCGTCGATGCGGTGGGAGCCGCTGGGTCCGCCCAGGTCGCTGTCGTCCAGGACGTGATGGGGACCGCTGGCCCCGCCGTACAGGTCGCGGTGGCTCCCGTCGAGCGGGTCGCCGGCCGCGTACATGTCGCGCTTGCTGCCGTCGAGCGGGTCGCCGGCCACGTACATGTCACGCTGGCCCCCCACGTCGAGCGGGTCGCCGTACACGTCGCGCCGGCCCGCGTCGAGCGGGTCGCTCTGGCCGCCAAGGACATCGTGCGGGCCGCTCTGACCGCCGAGGACATCGTGCGGGCCGTCGTCGAGCAGGTCACGGCCCCCGATGAGCTGGGGCTCGCTCTTGTCGAGGGGGAGGATGTAGGTCTCGTTGCCGACGACCTGGATGGCGGGCTGCTCGTCGGTGTCATCGGTGCTCCACCGTGGGGAAAGCACGTCGCCCGTCAGATCCGGGTTTAACGACCTCCCCTGCCCGTCCTCATAAGGCCTGTCGTTCTCGTCGCGCGCCACGATGAACCTCTCTAGTTCGAATTCGGACCGCGCCCTTCTTAACAGACCCGACCATCACTTGTCCGGAAATTTCACATGTTTCCCTAAAAACACTCTCTGTAACATTCGTCACTCTAAGAGATCACAGGCACGCTGTTGGTGAGCCGATCGGCCCTCCAGAACCCCCTTTGACCACGGAGTTCACCCGCGCGGGCACGCTCCGGCGTCACGGGGCACGGCGGACGAAAGGCCGCCCGGACCGGGTCCGGGCGGCCTGTCAAGAGCACAGTCAGGAGTCACAGGCAGGGGTTGGTGGTGGAGTCGACGACCTTGTCCTTGAGCGAGTCGGGGATCGCCGACACGACACGCACGCCGGGCCAGTCCGCCCCGATGACGACCTGGATGATCGGCCCGCCGGGAACCTCGACACCGGCCTTGGACTTGTACGGCTGCGTGGTGATCGGCTTGACCTTGCCGGCCACGGGCGTCTTCTTCTCCTTCGACAGCCGCGACGCCACCGCGTCCCCGTAGGCGGGCCCGTCGGCGTCCTTCTTGGCGTACCGGAGCGCGGTCTTCGGGGTGGCGGCGACGTTGCCGACCTCCGTGATCACGAAGCCCTGGGCGGCCAGCTCGTCGGCCACCTTGAGCGCCTTGCCCTGCTCCCCCGTGCCGTTGAGCACCTGGACGCGCACCTGCTTGTTCTCGATCTTGGGCCCGGCGGACTTACCTGGCGTGGGAGCCGCGGTGACCTCGACGTCGTTGCGCACGCTCTCGAAGAAGTCGCGCGCGGCCGGCTGGCTGAACTGGACCCGGTTCTTGTCCGCCGGGTAGGGCTCGGTGGGCACCGTAATGCCCTTGAGCTCCTTGGCCGTCAGGCCCTTGACGCTGAGGGCGATGTCCACCATGCGGTCGAGGGTGAGCTGGTCGTCCAGCGTGACGGCCTTGGTGGCGGCCAGCAGGAACGAGTTCAGCTTGACCGGGTCGGTGAGCAGGCCGCCGTCGGTGACCGCCTGCAGCACCTTGGTGAGGAAGACCTGCTGGCGCTGGATCCTGCTCAGGTCGCTGCCGTCGCCCAGCGAGTACCGGGCGCGCACGTACCCCAGCGCCTGCTCGCCGCTGACCACGTGCCGGCCCTCGCTGAGCACCAGCTTCGCCTTGGGGTCGTTGACGGCCTTGGGCAGGCAGATCTCGATGCCGCCGATGGCGTCGATGATGCCCTTGAAGCCGGTGAAGTCGACCTTCACGAAGTGGTCGATCCTGATGTTGGTGAGCGACTCGAGGGTCTTGATCGTGCAGTTGATGCCGCCGTCGTTGAAGGCGGCGTTGATCTGGCGCAGGCCGCCGGGGATCAGGGCGCCGGTACGGCTCTTGCACTCCGGGATCAGGACCATGGAGTCACGCGGGAAGCTGATCATGGTGGCCTTGTCCCGGTTCGGGGAGATGTGCAGCAGCATGATCGTGTCGGTGCGCTCGCCGATCTCCTTGAGGTGGGGGCCGTACCTCTTGTTGTCGCCCTCACGGGAGTCGGAGCCGACGAGCAGGACGTTGAGCGCGCCGGTGTCCGGCGGGCGGCTCTCGCCGACGGCGATGGGCTCGCGGGGGATCTCGCTCTCGATGTGCCGGTAGTACGCGTACGCCCCGACCGAGACGACCACCAGCACCAGCGTCATCCCGATGCCGACCCACCCCAGCACCGAGACCCGCCATCGCGGGCCCCGCTCGCGCCGTCTCCTGCGCCGCGGCGGAGCTTCCCCCACGTGTTCCGGACTCTGCCTCACGCGCCCCCCTTCACCCACCCCACAAGAGAAACGCGTACCGCCAGGTGGCGGCGCGTAGCTCACCGAGTTACCGATGATTCCAGGACTGTCGCGCCTTGCAGATAAAAGTGGCAATCCTCGGGGCTGCCACTGTTGCGTGCCGGGCGAGGAGCTCCATCCAAAGCACGGGAATCCGGGGCGTCACCACGCAGAGTGACGCCATGATGACATTCATGCTGTTGACCGAGATGGCGCCCCCTCCAGGCGCCCAGGAACTGGCCGGGCTGCGGACCAGAGCCAGAACCGCCCGCCGCCGGGCCTTCGTCGCGCTCTCCGCCTCGATCGCGCTGCTGGCCACCGCCCAGCTGCTCGCCGACCGGGCGCAGACGAGGGAGCAGACGCTGCCGCTGGCGGTGTTGTCGCTGGCAGTCTTCGCGGCCGCCGTGCCCGCGCAGGCGATCACCCAGTACGTCTGGGGCACCCACGCCCGGCACGTCCACCGCAAGGAGCGCGAGCTGTACGCCGCCCCCCGCACCGGACGCGTGCGCCCCCTCAGCAGGCTGGCCGTGGCCTGCTGCTGGGCGGTGACGCTGCTGCTCGGCTGGACGGCGCCGCGCCTGTTCCGGGAGGCCGCCCTGTACGGCTTCGCCGACTCCCTGGGCCGGGCCACCGAGGCGCTGGCGCTGATGAGTCTCGCGACGGGGGTGTTGTTCGTCCTCTGGTGGGCAGGCGACGCGTTGGGGACACTGGCGCGCGCCCTGCGGTCGGGCGGGTCACCTGGCGATCCGTGGGACCCCGGCCGAGGCGCGCGCCGGCGAGAGGGCGCGGCGCTCTGGACGGGCGCGGCCGTGGCGGTCGCGGCCCTGGTCGGGGCCCGCGCCCATCTCTGGGAGCCGGCCACGGCGGTCGTTTACACATTGCTGACCGCCGCCCTCGTCTGCGGAGTAGTTACTGACGAGTAGCATAGGCACGGAACCCTATCAACGAGGAGCGAATCCGTGCCTTCCTCTCGTGACGTCGTGTTCGTCGACGGCGTGCGCACGCCTTTCGGCAGGTCAGGACCGAAAGGGCTGTACGCGGAGACCCGCGCCGACGACCTGGTCGTCCGCGTCATCCGCGAGCTCGTCCGGCGCAATCCCAACCTGCCCCCCGAGCGAGTGGACGAGGTCGCCATCGCCGCGACCACGCAGATCGGCGACCAGGGCCTGACCATCGGCCGGGCGGCGGCGGTGCTGGCCGGGCTGCCCAAGAGCGTGCCCGGCTATGCCATCGACCGCATGTGCGCGGGCGCGATGACCGCGGTCACCACGGTCGCGGGCGGCATCGCGTTCGGCGCGTACGACGTGGCCATCGCCGGCGGCGTCGAGCACATGGGCCGCCACCCGATGGGCGAGGGCGTCGATCCCAACCCGCGCTTCCTGTCGGAGAAGCTGGTCGACCCGAGCGCGCTGGTCATGGGCATGACGGCGGAGAACCTGCACGACCGCTACCCGCACATCACCAAGGGCCGCGCGGACGCGTACGCGGTGCTGTCGCAGGAGCGGGCGGCCAAGGCGTACGCCGACGGCCGGATCCAGCCCGACCTGGTGCCGACCGCGATCAGGACGGCCGAGAAGGGCTGGGGCCTGGCGGTCGAGGACGAGGCGCCGCGGCCCGGCACCACGATGGACGGGCTGAGCACGCTCAAGACGCCCTTCCGGCCGCACGGCAACGTCACGGCGGGCAACTCCTCCGGCATCAACGACGGCGCCACCGGGTGCGTCGTGGCCGCCAAGGAGGTCGCGGACGAGCTGGGGCTGGGCGCGAAGATGCGGCTCGTCTCCTACGCGTTCGCGGGCGTGGACCCCGAGGTCATGGGCGTCGGACCGATCCCGTCCACCGAGCGGGCGCTCCGGCTGGCCGGACTTGACATCTCCGACATCGGGCTGTTCGAGATCAACGAGGCGTTCGCCGTCCAGGTGCTGGCGTTCCTCGACCACTTCGGGATCGCCGACGACGATCCCCGCGTGAACCAGTACGGCGGCGCGATCGCCTACGGGCACCCGCTCGCCTCCTCGGGCGTGCGGCTGATGACGCAGCTCGCGCGGCAGTTCGGCGAGCGTCCCGACGTGCGGTACGGCATCACCACCATGTGCGTCGGCATGGGCATGGGCGGCACTGTGATCTGGGAGAACCTCGCATGAGCAATGTCGAGAACTGGCGCGCGCTGCTGGGCGGGCGCAACACCGACGAAGTCGTCACCAAGGCGCTCGTGCGTGACGTCCAGCTCCCCTACGGCGCCGGCACGATGGCACTGATCACGCTGGACAACGGCTTCGACCACACCAAGCCCAACACGTTCGGCCCGAACGGCCTGTTCGCGCTCAACGGCGCGCTGTCGGAGATCGCCGAGCGCACCGACCTGGCCGCGGTGGGCGTGACGGGCAAACCGTTCATCTTCGCCGTCGGCGCCGACCTCAAGGGCGCGGCCGCGCTGTCCACGCGCGAGGAGGCCCTGGCCATCGGCGCGCTGGGCCACCACGTGTTCCGCAGGCTGGGCGAGCTGGCGATCCCGTCGTTCGCGTTCGTGAACGGCGCCGCGATGGGCGGCGGGCTCGAGGTGGCGCTGCACTGCACGTACCGGACCATCTCCTCGGGCGTGCCCGCGGTGGCGCTGCCGGAGTGCTTCCTCGGCCTGGTGCCGGGCTGGGGCGGCACGCAGCTCCTGCCCCGCCTGATCGGCCCGGCGAAGGCGATCAAGCTCGTCATCGAGAACCCGCTCTCGCAGAACCGCATGGTCAAGGGCAAGGAGGCGTACGAGCTGGGCGTCGCGGACGCGATGTTCGAGCCCGCCGACTTCCTGGAGGAGTCGCTGCGCTGGGCCGCCCGCGTGGTCAAGGGCGAGCTGGCCGTGGAGCGTCCCGCACACGACGAGGACTGGGACAAGACGGTCGCCGACGCGCGCTTCCTGGTGGACATGAAGCTGCGCGGCTCCTCGCCCGCCCCCTACCGCGCGCTCGACC
Source organism: Nonomuraea sp. NPDC052116 (assembly GCF_040680035.1). NCBI lineage: Bacteria > Bacillati > Actinomycetota > Actinomycetes > Streptosporangiales > Streptosporangiaceae > Nonomuraea > Nonomuraea sp. NPDC052116. Next base: position 516,040 of record NZ_JBFAWA010000001.1, read on the forward strand.
TGATCGCCCAGGCCCGCACGGCCTCCCGCGACGAGGGCTTCGCGGCCGAGGACGAGGCGCTGGCCGACCTGCTGATGGGTGACGAGCTGCGGGCCGGGCTCTACTCGTTCGACCTGGTGCAGCGCCGTGCCAAGCGACCCGCGGGCGCGCCCGACCGGTCGCTGGCCCGCAAGGTCACCAAGGTCGGCGTGGTGGGCGCGGGGCTGATGGCCTCGCAGATGGCGCTGCTGTTCGCGCGCCGCCTGGAGGTGCCGGTCGTGCTGACCGACCTCGACCAGGCCCGGCTCGACAAGGGCGTCGGGTACGTGCACGCCGAGGTCGACAAGCTCCTGGGCAAGGGCCGCGTCTCGGCCGACCAGGCCAACCGGCTCAAGGCCCTGGTGACCGGGTCGCTGACGAAGGACGCCTTCGCCGACGCCGACTTCGTGATCGAGGCCGTGTTCGAGGACATGGCGGTCAAGAAGCAGGTGTTCGCCGAGGTGGAGGCCGTGGTCTCGGCCGAGTGCGTGCTGGCCACGAACACCTCCTCGCTCTCCCTGACCGAGATGGGCGCCGGGCTGGCGCACCCCGAGCGGCTGGTCGGGTTCCACTTCTTCAACCCGGTCGCCGTCATGCCGCTGCTGGAGATCATCCGCGGCGCCGCGACGGACGACGCCACGCTGGCCACGGCGTTCGCGGTGGGCAAGTCGCTGAAGAAGTCGTCGGTGCTGGTCAAGGACGCCCCGGCGTTCGTGGTCAACCGGCTGCTGACCTGCTTCATGGGCGAGGTCGTGACGGCCGTGGACGAGGGCACGCCGCTGGAGGTGGCCGAGCACGCGCTGGACGGGCTCGGGCTGCCGATGTCGCCGTTCGCGCTGCTGCAGCTCGTCGGCCCGGCCGTCGGCCTGCACGTCGCCGAGACGCTGCACGAGGCCTTCCCCGACCGCTTCGGCGTCTCGGAGAACATGGCCAAGCTCGTCGCCGCGGGCAAGCCGGGCGTCTACCGGCCCGACTTCACGCTCGACCCGGAGGCGGTCGCCCTCTTCTCGGGCGGCACGTCACCGTCCACCGCCGAGCAGGTGCGCGAGCGCGTCCTGGCGGCGCTGGCCAGGGAGGTCCGCATCATGCTGGACGAGGGCGTGGTCGCCGCGCCGCAGGACATCGACCTGTGCATGATCCTCGGGGCCGGCTGGCCGTTCCATCTGGGCGGGATCACCCCGTACCTGGACAGGACGGGCATCGCCCGGCCGCGGTTCCTGTCGCCCGGCGTGGCCTCGCTGCCCGCCTGAATCCTTTGAAGGAGGCCCGCCTCGGCGGGCCTCCTTTTATCCTCACCGGCCTCCGTCGTAGCGTTGAGCACCGTTCCACGAACGGAGAGTAGTCATGATGAGAGCATTCGGTGCCATCGCGCTCTGCGGAGCCTTCATGGTGGGCGCGTCGTCGCCCGCGGTGGCCGCACCCCACCCGAAGGCGCAGCTCAAGATCGTCGATGCCGTCAAGGACGGCGTGACGAAGACGGTCTGGCTCAACTGCGGGCCCGCGGGAGGGGCCCATCCCAACGCGCGCGCGGCCTGCCGGCTGCTGGAGAAGGTCGACGGGCACCCCGAGCGGCTCAACGTCACACCGGACGCCATCTGCACGAAGGAGCTGCAGCCGCACGTCGTCGTGGTGGCCGGCCAGTGGCAGGGCGCGACGGTGCAGTGGGCCAAGGTCTTCGGCAACGGCTGCACGATGAAGGCCGCGCTGGGAGCCGTCGTCTCGTTCTGACCGGCCACGAGGGGGCGGGCGCCCGCCCCCTCAGCCGCCGCTCTTGACGCGGACCTTGACCGTCCTGCTGTGGCGGTAGCCGTAGACGAAGTAGATGACGACGCCGACGATCATCCAGATCAGAAACCTCAGCCACGTCTGCACCGGCAGGTTGAGCATGAGGTAGAGGCAGGCCAGCACCGACAGGACCGGCAGCACCGGGACGAACGGCGCGCGGAACGCCCTCGGCAGGTCGGGCCGGGTGCGCCGGAGAATGACCACCCCGATCGAGACCACCACGAACGCGAAGAGCGTGCCGATGTTCACCAGCTCGGCCAGCTCGCCGAACGACACGAACCCGGCCAGCCCCATCGTCACCACGCCGATGATGATCGTGAGCCGGGCCGGCGTGCCGAACTGGGGGTGGACCTTGGCCAGCGGGCGCGGCAGCAGCCCGTCGCGGCACATCGCGAAGAGCACCCGGGTCTGGCCGAGCAATAGCACGAGCACCACGGTCGTCAGGCCGGCGATGGCGCCGACGCTGATGATCGTGGCCAGCCAGCCGTAGCCGACCGAGGTGAACGCGTCCGACAGCGGCGCCGAGGTGCTGAGCCGGTCGTAGCGCTGCATGCCGACCACGACGAGCGAGACGGCCACGTACAGGGCCGTGCAGATGGCCAGCGAGCCGAGGATGCCGCGCGGCACGTCGCGCTGCGGGTGGATGGTCTCCTCGGCGGCGGTGGCCACGATGTCGAAGCCGATGAACGCGAAGAACACGATCGCCGCGGCGGAGAAGACGCCCAGCACGCCGAAGGCGACCGGCGTGACGCCGAACAGCACCTGGATCAGCGGCGCCTTCAGCCCTTCCACCCGCGGCGTGGACACGGCCTCGGGGATGAACGGCGTGTAGTTGGCCCCCTTGACGAAGAACAGCCCGGCCACGATCACCAGCAGCACGACCGTGATCTTCGTGATCACCAGGATGAGGTTGACCCGCGAGGAGACCTTGATCCCGATCACCAGGATCACGGTGAGGAGGACGACGATGAGGATGGCGGGGACGTTCACCACGGGGTTCTCGCCCGCGATCGAGGCGGGCAGATGGATGCCGACGGACGCCAGCATCGAGGCGAAGTAGCCCGACCAGCCGACCGCCACCACGGCCGCGGCCAGCGCCAGCTCCAGGGTCAGGTCCCAGCCGATCACCCAGGCGGGGAACTCGCCCAGGGTGGCGAAGGCGAAGGTGTAGGCCGAGCCGGCGACCGGGATCGTGGAGGCGAACTCTGCGTAGCACAGGGCCGCCAGGCCGCAGACGATGCCCGAGACGACGAACGAGAGCGCCACCGCCGGGCCCGCCACCTCCTTGGCGACCTGTCCCGTGAGCACGAAGATCCCGGTGCCGACGATCACCCCGATGCCGAAGACCGTCAGGTCGGTGGCCGTCAGGCGTTTGCGCAGCTGATGTTCCGGATCCTCGGTGTCACGGATCGACTGCTCGACACTCTTCGTGCGAAAGATGTCCACGCCCGGTGATCCTTCCCACGCCCTGAGTGATCATGCATGGTCGGGATCCAGTCTCACCTCAGGGATAGGAACGCGACACGGCGGTGATCGCCGCGCTGGGGATCACCGCCGTGGTGCGCCGGGTGCTCAGTGGCGGGCGGGCACCTCGTGGGAGGTCCGCTTCGCGACCGCCTCGGTGACCTGCCGGGCGAGGTCCTGCGCGGTCAGGCCGATCTTGGCGAGGATCGCGGCCCGCTTGGCGTGGTCGAGGAACTCCTGCGGGATGCCGAACGTGCGCACCGGCACGTCGACGTCGGCGTCGCGCAGCAGGCGGGCCACGGCGTCGCCCACGGCGCCCACGCGGCCGTTGTCCTCGACGACGGCCACCAGCTTGTGGGCGCTCGCGGCCAGCACGAGCGCCTCGTCGAGCGGCTTGACCCAGCGGGGGTCGACCACGGTGGCCCCGATCCCCTGGGCGTCGAGCAGGACCGCGGCGTCCATGCAGAGCTGCGCCATCGGGCCCACGCCGACCAGCAGCACATCGGGGTCGCCCTTGGGGGCGCGCAGCAGGTCCATCTCGCCCAGCTTGCCCACCGGCTCGACCGGCTCGGCGACCGGGCCCTTGGGGAAGCGCAGCACGGTCGGGCCGTCGGTGACCTCGACGGCCTCGCGCAGCAGCTCGGTCAGCCGGTCGCCGTCGCGCGGCACCGCGACCCGCAGCCCGGGGACGACCTGGAGGATCGACAGGTCCCACATGCCGTTGTGGCTGGCGCCGTCGTCGCCCGTGACGCCCGCGCGGTCGAGCACCACCGTGACGGGCAGCCGGTGCAGCGCGACGTCCATGAGGAGCTGGTCGAAGGCCCGGTTGAGGAACGTGGCGTAGACGGCCACGACCGGGTGCATGCCGCCGAGGGCGAGACCGGCGGCGCTGGTCAGCGCGTGCTGCTCGGCGATGCCGACGTCGTAGATGCGCTCGGGGTAGGCGTCGGCGAAGGCATTGAGACCCGTCGGGTGGAGCATGGCCGCGGTGATCGCGACGAGGTCCTCGCGCTCCTTGCCGAGCCGGACGAGCTCCTCGCTGAAGACGTTGGTCCAGATGCGCGGCTTGGGCTTCTCCGCGCCGGTGGCCCGGTCGAAGGCGCCGGGCGAGTGGAACTGGTCCTCGTCGTGATTCTCCGCGGGCGTGTAGCCGCGGCCCTTCTGGGTGAGGGCGTGGACGATGACGGGGCCGCGGAAGTCGCGCGCCTTGCGCAGCGCCGCCTCCATGGCCTGCTCGTCGTGGCCGTCGATGGGGCCGACGTATTTGAGCCCGAGGTCCTCGAACATCACCTGCGGGGCCAGGACGTCCTTGACGCCCTTCTTGAAGCCGTGCAGGGCGTCGTAGAGCACGGGAACGTTCCCCAACTTGTCCTTGACGTAGTCGAGGAAGTCCTCATACCTGCGGTTGACCCGCAGGTTGGACAGGTGGGAGGCCAGGCCGCCGATCGTGGGCGAGTAGGAGCGGCCGTTGTCGTTGACCACGATCACGAGCCGGAGGTCCTTGCCGGCGGCGATGTTGTTGAGCGCCTCCCAGGCCATGCCGCCGGTCAGCGCGCCGTCGCCGATCACCGCCACGACCGTGCGGTCCTGCTCGCCGCGCAGCTTGAACGCCTTGGCCAGGCCGTCGGCGTAGGACAGCGCGGTCGAGGCGTGGGAGTTTTCCACGAAGTCGTGCTCCGACTCGGCCTGGCTCGGATAGCCCGACAGACCGCCCTCCTGCTTGAGCGCCTCGAAGCCGGAGGCCCGTCCGGTGAGGACCTTATGCACGTACGACTGGTGGCCGGTGTCCCAGACGACGGGGTCGTTCGGGGAGTCGAAGACCCGGTGGATGGCGATGGTGAGCTCGACCACCCCCAGGTTGGGGCCCAGATGGCCGCCGAACCTGGCGCACGAGTCGACCAGCAGGTCGCGGATCTCCCCCGCAAGCCGCGGCAGCTCCTCGACAGTGAGCCGTTTGACGTCGTGCGGTCCCTCTATCGAGCCCAGCAACCCGCTCACGGATCCGACTCCCCTCTGCTCTTGTGCGCCGTTGACCCGAGTCTAGTTCGCTCCCGCCTCACTGACTCCATCGAGTCAAATCCACCCACATATGTCTGATCTTGGGATAGTTTTTCGGAACATATGAACTCTGCCCCCAAAAGCAAACTCGCGGCGCTGGCGGTCGCCATGGTGGCGCTTGCCCTGGCAGCGGCCGGTTTGGTGCTCGTGCTGGCCGGCGTGGCCACCCCCTCGTCGGAATCGCTGAACGGGGCGGCCCAGCAGCTCTCCTCCCCGCCGGCCAAGGGCTCCAGCGAGTCGAAGAAGGGGCCCTCGATCGGCCGGGCGCTGGCGACGGCGAACCCGCTGTACCGGACCGGACGCCTGGCCGACGTCAACTGCGCGCCCGGCGACCTGCCGGCCGGGAGCATGACCGCGTACCGGCGCTTCCTGACCCGCGTGACCAACTGCCTCAACAAGGCGTGGGCCGCCCAGTTCCGCAAGGCCGGGCTGCCCTTCGCCAAGCCGCGGCTGCGCATCATCACCACCAAGGTCAGGACCCCCTGCGGCACGTGGAACACCGGCGCCGACGGCGTCTACTGCTCCACCGACCGCACGATGTACCTGATGATCAGCAGGGACCAGCTGCGCAACCCGTTCCCGCTGGGCATCACCCGCCTGATCGCCCACGAGTACGGGCACCACGTCCAGCAGATCTCCGGCATCTGGAACTACTACTGGACCGCCAGGAATGTCGCGGGCAAGGCGAAGCGGCTGCAACTCTCGCGCAATTCGGAACTGCAGGCGGAGTGCTTCTCGTCGGTGTTCATGAGCACGATGAAGGGAACGGAACTGGTCACCGACGCCGACTGGGCGTACACGGTCGACTGGTTCAGGAAGAACGGCGCCAAGGGCTGGCCCCAGAACGACCACGGCAAGGGCCCGACGCAGGCGGCCTGGATGACGCGGGGCTTCAACCGCGGCGGTCCGGGCGCGTGCAACACCTGGTCCGCCACGGCCCGCAACACGCTTTAATCTTCCTTTACCTGGAACTCCCTATTCAATAGGGTGCCTTCTCATGCGTATCACCCGATTGGCGCTTATGGCAGGCACCATGGCGAGCCTGCTCTTCGCCGGAACGGCCCACGCGGCCACCGCTGCGCCGGCATACAAGCCTGTACTGGCGAAAAGCCCGATCTACAAGACGGGCAAGCTCGGCTTCGACTCGTGCCCGGAGCCGAAGGTGCAGTCCGGCAGCCTGGAGGAGGTCAAGGGCTACCTGGACGTCGTGCTCGACTGCCTCAACGCCGCCTGGGAGCCGAAGGTCAAGAAGGCCGGCTTCACATTCACCAAGCCCACCATGCAGGTGATCACCAAGCCCGGCGCACAGACCGGGTGCGGCAAGTTCCCCGAGGGCGGCGTGCAGGCGCTCTACTGCTCGACCAACAAGAAGATCACCTATTTCGCCAGCTCCAACCTGGTCGAGGAGCAGAACGACCTGATGCTGATGCTGGTCCTGGCCCATGAGTACGGCCACCACATCCAGCAGACGACGGGCATGTTCAAGGCCCTGACGCCGTACAACCGCAAGAACGAGGCCCGGGTGCTCGACGAGAGCCGGCGGCTCGAACTGCAGGCGGAGTGCCTGTCCGGCGTGTTCACCGGCAGCGTCTGGCACTCGCTGGGCCGCCAGCAGTCCGAGTTCGACTACTGGGTCAGGAACGGCGGCACCGGCCTCGACCTGTCCGCCCTCGGCGTGAAGGTCGACAACTGGGGCGAGAAGACGCACGGCAACGCCAAGAACACCGGCGCCTGGCTCAAGCGCGGCTTCGACACCGAGTCGGCCGGCGGCTGCAACACCTGGAAGGCTCCGAAGTCCCAAGTGTCGTAAAACTCCTCTAAGATCCGCGATCGTGCGCATATCCCTCTTAGCGGGCATGGTCGCGGGTTTACTGCTGTTCTCCGGGCAGTTTTCCGGGCCGGCCCGGGCGGCGTCGCGTTTCGCGCAGGCCGGCCTTCTGGGAGAGATGGGCGGGGACGTGGTCGCGCAGACCTGCGAGGTCCCGGAGATCCGTCCGGGCAGCGTCGCCTCGCTCAGGACGTTCTACCGGGCGATGGCCGGCTGCGCCGACCGCTTCTGGGCCGGGCGGTTCGCGCAGGCCCGGCTACCGTACGCGCCGCCCGAGGTCACGATCACGACGGGGAGCGACTCCGTCTGCGGAGAGATCACCAGCAACGGCGCGCAGTACTGCCCCGAGCAGCGCACGATCGCCATCCGGATCATGAAGCACGACCTGCGCGACCCCTTCAGGATGAACATCGCGCACTCCGTCGCCCACGAGTGGGGACACCACGTGCAGCAGCTCATCGGGGTGCTGGACGCGCAGAACGCGCTGTCCTGGCAGGCGTCCGGCAGCGCGCGGACCCTGCTGAGCCACCGGCTGGAGATGCAGGCCGAGTGCTTCGCCGGCGTCCTGTACAGCGCCACGCTGAAGTCGATCAAGCCGGGGATCGACTGGGACGACTGGATCGACGCGGTGCGCAGGGCCGACGAGAGCGAGATCCACGGCAAGCCCCGCAACCTCGCCTTCTGGCAGGAGCGCGGCTACCGCGGCGGGGCCACGGGCTTCTGCAACACCTGGACGGCCGCCACGTCGAAGGTCGGCTGACGAGGTCTAGGCGGTGGCGCGGGCGAGGACCTCCAGGGGGTCGGCGAGGACGTTGGCGAAGGCCAGCTCGGCCGCGCCCACCAGCGGGGCGGCGTCCCCGAGCGACGCCGTGCGCAGCCGCAGCCGCTCCCGCTGCGGCGCCATCGCGTGCAGCGCGAGCTGGGAACGCACCCGCGCGGCGGACCCCAGGTAGATCTCCCGGAGGATGCCCCCGAAGATGACCATCTCGGGGTTGAAGATGTTGACCAGGTTCGCCACGCCGAGGCCGAGCCAGTCGCCGACCTTCTTGAGCGCGTCCTGCGCCTCGATGTCGCCCCGGTCGGCGGCCTCCACCACGGCGCGCACCGCGTCGCGCCCGTGCTGCCCGGGGCCGATGCGGCCCGCGGCCTCCAGCAGCGCCCGCTCCCCCACCTCCGCCTCCAGGCACCCGTGGGACCCGCAGCCGCAGGCGCGCCCGCCGGGGTTGACGACCATGTGGCCGACCTCGCCGCCGTAGCCGTCGTGACCGCCGAGCAGATGGCCGCCCGCGATGATGCCGCCGCCGATGCCCACGTCGCCGTGCAGGTAGATGAGGTCCCTGACGGCGGCGCCGACGCCCCGGCTGTGCTCGGCGAGGGCGGCCAGGTTGGCGTCGTTGCCCACGCTGACCGGCAGCCCGAGGCCGAGCCGGCGGCCCAGCTCCTCGCCGAACGGGATCTCCTCGGCCAGCAGGTTGGGCGAGAACCGCACCACGCCGTCGGCCTTGCGCACGCCGCCGGACACGGCCGCCGCCGCGCCCACGCAGACGGTGTCGTCCCTGGTCTTGCGCCGCATCTGCCGGGCGAAGCCGGACAGCACCCCGGTCAGCTCGTCCAGCTCGAACTTGCCGCGCTCGCGGGTCGTCTCACGGCGGTCGAGGATCACCCCGCCCAGCCCCACGCGGGCCACCGCCAGCCGGTCGGGGCCCACGTCGAACGCGAACACGTAGACCCGGGCCGACTCCGGCCGCACCACGAGCGAGGGCCGTCCCGCTCGGCCCGTCTCGCGGGGCAGCTCCTCGCGCACCAGCCCGGCCGCGGTGAGATCCGAGGTCAGCGCCATGATCGTGCTGCGGTTGAGCCCCATCCTCGAGGTCAGCTCGGCGCGCGAGATCGGCCCGCCCAGATGGACATGGCGAAGCAGCGCGCCAAGATTGTGGCGCCTGATGTCCTCTTGGGAAGGGCCGGCACGCATCGTCTGGTATTCCTTCGGGGGCTGAGAGTCGCTGATCACCTTAGACCAGCGGCCGACGCCCGTTTGCGGGCCAGGGCGTCGACGCCCGCGGCGAGCAGCAGGACGGACCCCGTGACCAGGTACTTCACACTGGCCCCATACCCCATCAGACCCATGCCGTTCTCGATGACCGCCACCACGGCGCCGCCGAGCACGGCGTCCAGCACCCTGCCCTTGCCGCCGAACAGGCTCGTGCCGCCGATGACCGCCGCGCCGACCGCGTACAGCAGGACGGAGCTGCCGCCCGTGTTCGGGTCGACCGAGCTGGCCCTGGACGCGGCGACGATGCCGCCGATCGCGGCCATCGAGGAGCAGATCACGAACGCGCTGATCCTGATCCGGTCGACCGGGATGCCGGCCCGGCGCGCGGCCTCGGTGTTGCCGCCGACCGCGTAGATGTGACGTCCGAACGCGGTACGGCGCAGCACCATCGTCCACGCGACCAGCAGCACCAGGATGATCGGCACCACGATCGGCACGCCGGTGAGCGAGACCAGCGCCGGGTTGCGGCTGCGCTCCAGGTTGAGCACGTAGACCGCGAGCCCGGCCAGCACCGCCAGCGCGCCCACGCGGGCGGCGATCAGCGACATCGGGTCGGCCACCAGCCCGCGCTTGGTGCGCTTCCTGGCCCGCAGGAGCTGGACGGCGGCGTAGACCGCCACGCCGGCCGCGTAGAGCACCCAGCCCAGCCAGGGCGCCAGGTTCTTGTTGGCGATGGCGACGATCACGCTGTCGCGGATGGAGATGTTCGTACCCTCCTGGACCAGCACCAGGACCAGGCCCTGGAAGGCGAGGAAGGCGGCCAGCGTGACCACGAACGACGGGATCCCGACCTTGGCGACGAGCGTGCCGAGCACCGTGCCGATGATCACGCCGGTGACGATGGCGGCCAGCGCGCACACGTACCAGGGCAGGCCCAGGCTGGTGAGCGTGACGGCGAGCACCGCCGCGCACACGCCGCTGGCGAAGCCGGCGGACAGGTCGATCTCGCCGAGCAGCAGCACGAACACCAGGCCCATCGCGATCAGCGTGATCGCGGCGCCCTGGGTGAAGAGGTTGGCGAAGTTGATCGAGGTGACGAAGGCGGGGCGGGCGACGGCGAAGACCGTGCAGAGCACGACCAGCCCCAGCACGGCGGGCAGCGCGCCCATGTCGCCGCCGCGGACGCGCTCGACGTAGGCGAGGAAGCTGTTGCCGATCGACGGCGACTGCGTCGCGGCGGCGATGGCCTCGCCGGGGAGTTCTTTGACCTTGCTCATGGGGTGACCCCGTTCTTGAGGCCGAGTTCCCCGCTGCGGCCTGAGGTGATCAGTTCGACGACCTGGGCGTGCGTCACGTCGGCGGTCTTGACCTGGGCGGCCATCCTTCCGAGGTAGAGCGCCGCGATCCGGTCGGAGACGGCGAAGACGTCGTTCATGTTGTGCGAGATGAGCACGACGGCCAGGCCGGTGTCGGCCAGCCTGCGCACCAGCTCCAGCACCTGCGCGGTCTGGGCCACGCCCAGCGCCGCGGTCGGCTCGTCGAGGATGACGACCTTGCTGTTCCACAGCACGGCCTTGGCGATGGCCACGGTCTGCCGCTGCCCGCCGGACAGGCTGGAGACCTGCTGCCGGATGGACTTCACCGTGCGTACGGACAGGCCGCTGAGGGTCTTCTCGGCCAGTTCCTCCATGCTGTCCTCGTCGAGCAGGAGCCCGTTCTTGCGCTCCCTGCCGAGGAACATGTTCTGGACGATGTCGAGGTTGTCGCACAGGGCCAGGTCCTGGTACACGATCTCGATCCCGAGCTCGCCCGCGTCGCGGGGGCTGTGGACGTGCACCTGCCTGCCGTCGAACAGGATCTCGCCGGCGTCGATCGGATAGATGCCGCCGACGCACTTGACCAGGGTCGACTTGCCCGCGCCGTTGTCTCCGACCAGGGCCGTCACCTCGCCGGCGTACGCCTCGAGCTCGACCTTGTGCAGCACCTTCACCGGGCCGAAGCTCTTGTCGATCCCGCGCACTTCAAGGAGGGGGGTCATGGGGCTCCCTAAAAGGGGGCACGACCGGTCCGGCCGCGCCCCCTTTGGTCTTATTGAATACCTGCCTCGGTGCACTTCTTGGCGAAGTCACCCGTGCACAGTTCCTCCTTGGTCACGTAACCGTCGGCCACCACGTCCTTGACGTTGTCGAGGTAGATGGCCTGTGGCTCGAGCAGCTCGGAGGGGACGTCCTGACCGCTCTCGGGGTCCTTGACGCTGCCGCTCGCCGTGGGCTTCTCGCCCTTGGCCAGCGCCACCGCGAGCTTGGCCGCCGCGTCGGCCTCCTTCTTGACGGCCTTGTAGACGGTCATGCACTGGTCGCCCGCGAGGATGTTCTGCAGGCCCTGGACGGTGGCGTCCTGGCCGGTGACCGGCACCTTGCCGTTGAGGTTCTGCTTCTTCAGCACGGTGATGGCGGCGTTGCCGAGGCCGTCGTTGGCGGCCAGCACGCCGGCGATCTTCGGCTGCTGGGTGAGCATCTGCTCGAAGATCGTGCCGGCCTGGGTGTTGTCCCAGTCGGGCACGGCCTGGTCGGGGCCCTTGACGTACTCGCCGGAGTCGAACTTGGGCTTGAGCACCCCGTCGTACCCCTGCTTGAACAGGGTGGCGTTGTTGTCCGTCGGCGAGCCGTTCAGGTAGGCCACGATGGGCTTACTGGCCTTCTTGTCGGTCAGGCACTTGCTCAGGCCCTCGCCCTGCAGGGTGCCGACCTTGGTGTTGTCGAAGCTGACGTAGTAGGCGGCGCCGCCGCCGAGCGTCAGCCGGTCGTAGTCGATCGTGGCCACGCCCTGGGACTTGGCCTTGTCGATGACCGCCTTGCCGCTGCCGCTGTCCAGGTTCACGATCATCAGGACGGTGGCGCCGTTGGTGATCATCTGGTCGGCGATGGTCTGGAACGCCGTCTTGTCGTTCTGTGCGTTCTGGATGTCGTACTGGACACCGGCGGCCTTGAACGCCTCTTCGAGGTATTTGCGGTCCGCCGTCTCCCACCGGGCCGAGGACTTGCTGTCCGGCAGGATGACGCCGATCTTCCCGGCCTTCGCCGCTGAGGCCGTGGCCGACGCGGTCGACGAGGTCGACGCCGTGTTCTGACCGCTGTTGCCCCCGCAGGCGGTGAGACCGAGGGCGAGCGTGGCTGCCGCGGCGGTCAGGCTGAGGATCCCCTTGCGCATGGTGCAGGGTCCTTTCTTCCGGAGGCGCCCGGATGAATGTTGTTTGCGGCAACGTATTCCGGGATGGCCTGCTTTGGAAGACCCTGTGGGCCGGGAGTTTGTTGTTTCGGGTAACAATCCAGAAACGCCACCGGAATCTTCGGGGGCTCCGGTCCTGTGACCGAGCGCTTCAGTCGGCCAGTCGGCGGCCGTTGAAGGGGCGGCCCCGCCGGACCTCGGGCCCGGGGCCGGGCCGGGCGTCCGGCCCGGCCCCGGACGGGTCAGTTCCGGCCGAGCATGTCGGCGGTGAGGATATTGCCGCCCAGGCCCCAGCCGCCGTCCGGAACCTCCTCCAGGAGGACCAGGGTGGTGGCGCGGGCTCGTTCTCCGTAGACGTCGGCGTAGGCGTCGGTGACGGCGTCGATGAGCTTCTTCTTGGACTCGGGGGTCAGGGTGTCGGCGGGCACCTTGAGGTTGGCGAACGGCATGTCGGTTTCCTTTCGTATCGGGAATTCGGAGGGTTGGCAGAACTCGGCGCGGAGGCGGTCGGCGGCGATCGTCAGATGATCCCGCCGTTCGCGCGTACGACCTGCCCGTTGACCCAGTGCCCCGCCGGGCTCGCCAGGAAGGCGACGACCTCGGCGATGTCCTCGGGGGTGCCGAGCCGCTCCAGCGGCGGCTGCTTGGCGAGTCGCTCGATGGTGGCCTCGTCCTTGCCGTCGAGGAACAGTTCGGTGGCGGTCGGGCCGGGCGCGACCGCGTTGACCGTGATGTCCCGCCCTCGCAGCTCACGGGCGAGCACGAGCGTCATCGCCTCGACGGCCCCCTTACTGGCGGCGTACGCCCCGTAGTTCGGGAACTGCAGACCGACCACGGAGGTGGAAAGGGTGACGATCGCGCCACCGGCGCGCACGCGACGCGCGGCCTCCCGCGCCATGACGAAGGCGCCGCGAATGTTGGTGCGGTGCAGGGCGTCCAGATCGTCCAGGTCGAGGTCGGCGATCGGGGACAGCGACAGCCGCCCTGCCGAGTTGACGACCACGTCGACCCCGCCGAAGGTCTTCTCCACCGTGTCGAACATCGCCGCGACGGCGTGCTCGTCCGCCACGTCGGCCTGAACCGGGATCGCCCGGCCGCCGGACGCCGTGATCGTCTCGACCACCTGCGCCGCGGCGGAGGCCGACCCTTGGAACCCCACCGCGACCTGGCAGCCCCGCGCCGCCAACGCCATCGCGATCGCCTTGCCTATCCCGCGAGAGCCGCCGGTGACGACGGCAACATGCTGATCACTCACGGAAGCTCCTTATCTTCGATACGTTTTTTCCATATCGATGCTACGGAGCGACCATAGCACAGATCCGTATCACCGCTATCGAATGGCAGTAGCATTGATTCCATGGCAGCGACAGACCCGCTTCGCACGGCGATGATCGAAGCCGCGGTGCGGCAACTGGCGACGTCCGCGAACCACGAGATCGCCACGCGCGCGGTCTGCGAGGCGGTCGGCGTGAGCCAGCCCGTGCTCTACCGGCTGTTCGGCGACAAGCACGGGCTGCTCGACGCCGTCGCCGACCACGGGTACGAGCGGTACGCCGCGATCAAGGCCGCTCAGGAGCAGACGCACGACCCGGTCGCCGATCTGCACGCCGGCTGGGACGGCCACATGGCGTTCGCGAAGGAGAACCCGGCCCTCTACCAGCTCATGTTCGCTCCCCGGCCGTGGTCCCACTCAACGGCGCGAGATCGCGTGATGGACCTGCTGGTGGCGGCGCTCACCCGGTGCGCGGCGGCGGGCGCGTTGACGGTCGCGCCGCGGACCGCCGCTCAGCTCATCCTGGCGGCGAACGTCGGGACCGCCCTGGACCACATCTCCAGACCGGCCCTGTTCGACGACCCCGCGCTGTCCCACCGCATGCGAGACGCCGTGTTTTCGTACGTACTCACCGAAACGACCGCTCACAACGACGCCGACCCCGTGCGCGCCGCCGCACTACGCCTTCACGCGCAACTCGATCTCGTCGGGACCGACGCCCTCGAACCGGCGGAGACCGCCCTGCTGCGGCGATGGCTCGAACGCATCACGCAACCCCAATGACCCATGAGTTCCGCCGGTACGTCCCGTCGCTCAGATCGATTCGGGCGGAGGCTCGTCGGCCGGGAGCGGCAGTGCCACGATGCGGCGGGCCTCCGATTCGGCCATGCCGAACATCCGCAGGACGTCGAGCACGGTCTGGTCGGCGACGTCGTCGACCGAGTCCTTCGGGTCGGTGAAGCAGAGGTGCATCGTGGCGATCAGGCACCCCGCGGTGCAGGCGAGCGCGACCCCGACGTCGTCGATGACGAAGCGGCCGGCGGAGATGGCCGCCTCGATGTCGTTGCGGGCGTGCACCGCGTGGCCGTACGGCGCTTCCAGCAGCGCACCCCTGCTGTTCAGCATCACCTGCGCCAGCCGCGGGCGGGTGCGGACGAGCCGGCCGGTGAGTCGCATCGACGTCGCGAAGACCACAGCCGGGTCGTCGACGTCGGCGAGCAACTGCTCCAGCCAGGCGGCGTGGGTCTCGAGCGCCTCGGCGATCGCCGCGTCGAGCAGTTCGGCCTTGGACGAGAAGTGATTGTAGAACGTACCGAAACCGACGTCGGCGGCATCTGTGATCTGCTGGATGCTGACCTCGAAGTCACCGCGCTCGGCGTAGGTCTCCTGCGCGGCCTCGATCAGCGCCCTTCGGGTGCGCAGTCACGGTCTCAGGCGAGCTGCGCGATCACGTTCTGTACGAGCAGCGCCAAGGCGGAGGCGGCGGCCACCACGAGCACGGCCACCCGCACCTTGCCGCCGTCGAGATACCGCCGCAGCGGCCCCGAGACCAGGAAGCCGAGCACCATCGGCACGATCAGGATCGCCCCGGTCGTCAGCGCCCGGGCCGGGAGCTCGTCCACGACCGCGAGGATGACCAGCGACTGGGCGGCACTCAGGAAGAAGAACATCGCCAGCGTCGCCCTGATCTGCGGCCCCTTGGCGTGCTGGTACACCAGCCCCATGGGCGGCCCGCCGATGCCGGTCGCCGTCCCGGTGATCCCGGAGACGAACCCGGCGGAGGCGAGCGTCACCCCGTTACGCGGCACGCTCAGCGCCCTGGCCGTCAGGGCCACCGCGACGAGCACCATGACCGCGACGAAGACGCCTCTGGAGTATGCGGAAACGTAGACAACGATGACTGCGCCGATGACGCTCCCGGGCAGTCTCCCCAGCACCGCGAACCCGAGCCCGCGCCAGTCCACCGTCCGCCATTCGGCGGCCAGCGTGAACAGCGGGAGCGTCACGTTGACGACCTGGATGGCGCCGGGCATGAGGTCGGGGTCGAGCATGGTGAGCACGGGAGCGGCGACCAGCCCGAGACCGAAACCCACACCACCTTGGACAATCGCCCCAACGAAGACCGCCAAACCGCCAACAATCAGCACCAACGCCACATCAGTCATGGTGCGAGTCAATCACCTTTACCCTCTGTTGCCATTCGTACTGCGAGAGTGACTGAGCGGGTGTACTGTGCTCCTCACGGCGTCGACGTAGTGTCTGGAGTATGCCCATGAGACCCAAAGCCGCTGCGACGTCGATACGCGTCACCATCAAGACCCGAGACCGACTAGCCGCAATCGCCCGGCAGGAGCGCCGAACCATGACCGAGGTGCTTAACGAAGCCATCGCCGACTACGAGCAGAAGCTGTTCTGGCAAACCGTAAACGAGCAGGTCGAGCGGACCCAGCGCGAAGACCCCGAAGGCTGGGCCGACTACCTCGCCGAGCGCGAGGCCTGGTTGGGGCCACGGCCACGCTCCCGCCGGATCGCGCCCGAGTGGGAGGGACTGATCACATTTCCCAAGGAGAAGGATGAAACCAAGCCAAGGTGAGATCTGGTTCACGCAGTTCGATCATCATCCGGTCGGCTGCGAGCAAGGCTTCGATCGCCCGGCCATGATCCTCAGCGGCGACCAGTTCAACCAATCGAAGCTGGGGCTCGTCGTCGCGGTGCCGCTGACCAGCCGCGACCGCGGATATCCCTCACATATCCGCATCGACCGGAAAGGCACCGGGCTGACCAGGACAAGCTGGGCGATGATCGAGCAAGTGCGCGCGATCTCGCCCGACCGGCTCGACTTCTTCATCGGCAGCGTGCCCGACGACGTCGTCGCAGAAGCGATCACCGCGTTCAACCGGATGCTGTGAAGTTCGCCGGGTGGCACCTCCATCGTGCCACACCGCCGCTGATCGTTAAGCTGCCCTCCGTGCAGTCCCTCCCGTTCAAGCGCGCCCTCGCCCTCGTCGCGGTCCTCGCGGCCGTCTGCGTGCCCGCTCAGATCGCCCACGCCGCCCCTGTCACCAGCCCGTTCGCCAAGAAGGCCGGGAAGCTGCGTGACACCGCCTGTCCCGAGACGGCGATCACGTACGGGGGGATTCCGCGGGCCCGGCAGTACCTCACAGCAGTCGTGAAATGTCTGGACACGTCGTGGGGTGCTTACTTCGGGCGGGCCGGATGGGCCTTCGGCAAGCCCGTCGTGCGGTACTACGAGGAGCCCGAGAGCACCGTGTGCGGGGTGCCGTGGCCCGAGCAGGCGGCGGCCTTCTACTGCATGGAACGCGGCACCCTGGTGTTCCCTCTCACCGGCCGGTGGATCGAGGACAGGACCGATCTCTATCCGTTCAAGGTGGCCGCCCACGAGTACGGGCACCACCTGCAGAGCCGGCTCGGCGTCTGGCGGCAGTACAAGGCGAAGATCGCGGCCGACCGCCAGGGCGAGCTGAAGCGGCGCTTCGAACTGCAGGCCGACTGCCTGTCCGGGGTGTTCCTCGGCAGCGTGTGGGGGTCGCTGCGGCGTGGCAAGGACGACTGGGCGGCGCTGCTCGACGCCACCCGGGCCAGCGGCGACGAGGACGGCTACCGCAGCCACGGCAAGGGCGCCACCCGCGTTTACTGGCTCCAGCGCGGCTACCGCGCCGTCTCCCCCTCCGCCTGCGACACCTGGTCCGCGCCCGCCGCCAAGGTGTCCTGAGCCTTCAGGCGCAGCCCCATCCCGTCGAGGATCAGCTGCAGCCCGCCCTCGAACGACCGGTCGCCCTGCGGGTCGCCCAGCTCCGCCAGGCCCGCCATCAGCCGCGGATAGGTCTTCTGGAACTCCTCCATGTCCGGCATGCCGCGCTCCTCGTCCGTACGCGCCCGGTCGGCCTGCTCCTCCAGCACGAAGCCGGCCACGTACCCGCTCACCGTGAACAGCCCCCGCGCCGCGTCCCCGGCGCCGAACCCCGCCGTCTCCAGCCCTGCCAGCGCCCGCTCCACCACGGCGAACAGCTCCGACGACGGCCGCGTGCCCGCCACCAGCTTGGCCCCGTCGCGATAGGAGTTGAGCATCGCGCGGTCGGCATGCGCGTAGCCGGCGACCCACTCCCGCCACTTGCCCGGCTCCGTCAGCGTGGGGCGCGACGTGTGCGCGGACATCATCGCCGCCGCCATCGCGTCCAGCAGTTCCTGCTTGTTCTTGAAGTGCCAGTAGAGGGCCGGGGCCTGCACGCCCAGCTCGCCCGCGAGCCGGCGCAGCGTCAGCCCGTCGAGCCCGACCTCGTCCAGGAGCCGTAGCGCGGTCGCGACGATGGTGCCTTTTTCGAGTGCCACGGTTGACAGCTTAACAACGTTCAATGCACCCTTAACGCTGTTAGATTTAACAGCGTTAAGGAGGATCTTCATGATCCACGCGGAAGGATTACGGAAGCGGTACGCGGCCACCGAAGCGCTCAAGGGCATCGACCTCGACGTCCCGGCCGGCACCGTCTGCGGCCTGCTGGGGCCGAACGGGGCAGGCAAGACCACCGCCGTACGCATCCTCGCCACGCTCCTGCGCCCCGACGCGGGCCACGCCGAGGTCGCCGGGCTGGACGTCGTGCGCGACGCGGCCGCGCTGCGCTTCCGCATCGGCCTGGCCGGGCAGCACGCGGCCGTGGACGAGCTGCTGACCGGGCGGCGCAACCTGGAGCTGTTCGGGCGGCTCTACCACCTGAGCAGGGCCGAGGCGCGGCGCAGGGCGGTCGCGCTGCTGGAGCGGTTCGAGTTGGCCGAGGCGGGACAGCGGCCGGTCAAGGAGTATTCGGGGGGCATGCGGCGCCGGCTCGACCTGGCGGCGAGCCTGATCGTGTCGCCGCCGGTGCTGTTCATGGACGAGCCGACCACCGGGCTCGACCCGCGCAGCCGGATGCAGCTCTGGGACCTGCTGCTCGACCTGGTGAAGGAGGGCACGACGCTGCTGCTGACCACCCAGTACCTGGACGAGGCCGACCGGCTCGCGGACCAGATCGTGGTGCTGAGGGAGGGCGTGGTGGCCGCGGCGGGGTCACCCGCCGAGCTGAAGAGGCAGGTCGGCGGCGACCGGGTCCAGGTCGTCTTCCGGGAGCCGGGGGACGTGGACGCGGGGCTGCGGCTGCTGCGCGGCGCCGGATCCCCGGAGATCGAGAGTGCCGAGGGGCGGCAGGTGACCGTCCCCGCGGCCGACGGAGCGCAGTCGCTCGTCCGCATCGCCGGCGCGCTGGACGCGGCCGGCATCCCCGTGGAGGACCTGGCGCTGCGGCGGCCGACCCTCGACGAGGTCTTCCTCCACCTGACAGCCTGAGAAGGAGCCGGAGAGATGTACGAGACGCTGCGCTGGACCCTGAACGACTCCCTCACCATCGCGGGCCGCACCTATTCGCGGCTGAAGGCCCAGCCGGCCGAGATCGCGGGATTCCTGGTGTTCCCCGTGATCATGACCGTGCTGTTCGGCTATGTCTTCGGCAGCGCGATCACCCTGCCGAGCGGCGGCGACTACCGCGACTACCTCATGCCCGGCATCTTCATGCAGGTCATGGCCATGACGGCCACCTCTGCCGCCACCACCGTGGCCGAGGACATGGCCCGCGGGATCACCGACAGGTTCCGCGCCCAGCCCATCGCCCGCAGCGCCGTGCTGGTCGGGCGGAGCGTGGCCGCCCTGTCGCTGCACCTGCTGTCGCTGTCCGCCATGGTGCTGACCGGACTGCTGCTGGCCGGGTGGCGGGCGCACGGGAGCCTGGGGGCGACGGCGGGGGCGTTCGGGCTGCTGGCGCTGTTCGGGTTCGCGATGATCTGGATGGGCACGTACATCGGCCTGTGGGTCAAGAGCGGCGGGCAGGCGGACGCGGCCACCTTCGGCTGGCTGATGCCGATGACGTTCCTGGCCAACACGTTCGTCCCCACCGAGGGACTGCCGGCCTGGCTCAAGCCCATCACCGACTGGAACCCCATGAGCGCCGTCGTGGCCGCCACCCGCGGCCTGTTCGGCAACCCCACCTCGGTCTCCTCGGCCTGGCCGCTGCAGCACCCGGTGGCCGCGAGCCTGATCTGGTCGGTGGCGATCCTCGCGGTGTTCCTGCCGCTGTCCGTCCACCGCTACCGGACGATGTCCCGATGACGAAGAGCCGCCCGGCGGGGGTTGTCCCGCCGGGCGGCTCTTCTTTGTGTCGGGTGGTTCCCCCGATACGGGCGCGTGAGGATCACGCCCCACCCCCGGCTTCGACGAGCGGCCAAGGGATCCCGGCCCCCGCGCGGCTCATGACCGCGCGCGAGCCCGGGAAGTCACTTCGCGAGCAACGAGCGAAGAACGTACTGCATGATCCCGCCGTGCCGGTAGTAGTCGGCCTCACCCGGCGTGTCGATGCGCACGACCGCGTCGAACTCCACCTCGCCGGCTCTGACGTGCACCGTGCTCGGGATGCCGCCGGAGTTGAGCTCCTCGACACCCGTGATGTCGAAGGTCTCCTCGCCGGTCAGCCCGAGCGACTCCGCCGTGGCGCCCTCGGGGAACTGCAGCGGGAGCACGCCCATGCCGATCAGGTTGGAGCGGTGGATGCGCTCGTACGACTCGGCGATGACCGCGCGCACGCCCAGCAGCGCCGTGCCCTTGGCCGCCCAGTCGCGCGAGGAGCCGGAGCCGTACTCCTTGCCCGCCAGCACCACCAGCGGCGTCTCGGCCGCGGCGTAGTTGACCGAGGCGTCGTAGATGAACGACACCGGCCCGTCGGGCTGGGTGAAGTCGCGGGTGTAGCCGCCCTCGGTGCCCGGCGCGATCTGGTTGCGCAGGCGGATGTTGGCGAACGTGCCCCGGATCATCACCTCGTGGTTGCCGCGCCGCGAGCCGTAGGAGTTGAAGTCCTTCACCTCGACCCCGTTGGCCTGCAGGTATTGCGCGGCCGGGGTGCCGGTCTTGATGGAGCCGGCCGGCGAGATGTGGTCGGTGGTGACCGAGTCGCCGACCTTGACCAGCACGCGGGCGCCGGCGATGTCGGTGACGGGCTCCGGCTTGGACGGCATGCCGTCGAAGTAGGGGGCCTTGCGCACGTAGGTCGAGGACGGGTCCCACTCGAACGTGTCGCCGGTCGGGATCGGCAGCGAGCGCCAGTGGTCGTCACCCTTGAACACGTCGGCGTAGTCGCGCTCGAACATGTCACGGCCGATGGAGGAGTTGACCACCGCGGAGATCTCCTCCGGCGACGGCCAGATGTCCCTCAGGTAGACGGGCTTGCCGTCGTTGCCCAGGCCCAGCGGCTCGGTGTCGAGGTCGACGTCCATGGTCCCGGCCAGCGCGTACGCCACCACGAGCGGCGGCGAGGCCAGGTAGTTCATCTTGACGTCGGGGTTGATGCGGCCCTCGAAGTTGCGGTTGCCCGACAGCACGGCCGTGACCGCGAGGTCGTTGGCCTGCACGGCCTCGGAGATCTCCGGCGGCAGCGGGCCCGAGTTGCCGATGCAGGTGGTGCAGCCGTAGCCGACGAGGTTGAAGCCGATCTTGTCGAGGTACGGCTGGAGCCCCGAGCGCTCGAAGTAGCCGGTCACGACCTGCGAGCCCGGGGCCAGCGAGGTCTTGACCCACGGCTTGCGGGTCAGGCCCTTCTCGACGGCGTTGCGGGCCAGCAGCGCCGCGCCGAGCATGACGTACGGGTTGGAGGTGTTGGTGCACGAGGTGATCGCGGCGATCGAGACGATGCCGTGGTCGATCTCGAACGAGGTGCCGTCGGCCAGCGTGACCGCCACCGGCTTGTGCGGCCGGCCGCCGTTGGCGCGGGCGTTGGAGGCGGGCGCGTCGGAGGCCGGGAAGGTCTCCTGGCCCGCCTCGTCGACGCCGTCCTCGACGTAGTTCTGGACGTCGTGGCGCCAGGTGGCCTTGGCGGCCGACAGCGCGATGCGGTCCTGCGGGCGCTTGGGGCCGGCGATGGACGGCACGACGGTGCCGAGGTCGAGCTCGATGTACTCGGAGAAGACCGGCTCGGGCGCGGACGGGTCGAGCCAGAGGCCCTGGGTCTTGGCGTACGCCTCGACGAGCGCGATCTGCTCCTCGGAGCGGCCGGTCAGGCGCAGGTAGTCGACGGTCTGGCCATCGATCGGGAAGATCGCGCAGGTGGAGCCGAACTCGGGGCTCATGTTGCCGATCGTGGCCCGGTCGGCCAGCGGCACGGACGAGACGCCCTCGCCGTAGAACTCCACGAACTTGCCGACGACGCCGTGCTTGCGCAGGATCTCGGTGATCGTGAGCACCAGGTCGGTGGCGGTGGCCCCGGCGGGCAGCTTGCCGTTGAGCTTGAAGCCGACCACGCGCGGGATGAGCATGGAGATCGGCTGGCCGAGCATCGCGGCCTCGGCCTCGATGCCGCCGACGCCCCAGCCCAGGACGCCGATGCCGTTCTCCATGGTGGTGTGGGAGTCGGTGCCGACGCAGGTGTCGGGGTACGCCTTGCCGTCGCGGATCATCACCACGCGGGCCAGGTGCTCGATGTTGACCTGGTGGACGATGCCGGTGCCGGGCGGGACGACCTTGAACTCGTCGAAGGCCGTCTGGCCCCAGCGCAGGAACTGGTAGCGCTCGCGGTTGCGCTCGTACTCGCGCTCGACGTTGCGCTGGAAGGCGTCGGGGTGGCCGAAGAAGTCGACGATGACCGAGTGGTCGATGACCATCTCGGCCGGCGCGAGCGGGTTGATGCGGGCCGCGTCGCCGCCGAGGTCGCGCACGGCCTCGCGCATGGTGGCCAGGTCGACCACGCAGGGGACGCCGGTGAAGTCCTGCATGATGACGCGCGCGGGCGTGAACTGGATCTCCACGCTCGGCGCCGCCTTCGGGTCCCAGCCACCCAGCGCCCGGATGTGGTCGGCGGTGATGTTCGCGCCGTCCTCGGTGCGGAGGAGGTTTTCCAGCAGGATCTTCAGGCTGTACGGGAGGCGTGCGGCGCCCTCGACGGCGTCCAGCCGGAAAATCTCGTACGACGCGTCGCCGACGCGTAGCGTGTCACGGCTGCCGAAGCTGTTCGCGGACACGGTGATTCGCCTCCTCCATCAGACATTTTCTCAGACCAAATCCTGCCGCACTCTTCGCACGACCAGCACGTTAGGTGACCCTAACTGGCGAGCTCCGCGGCGGATGTCTCGACGTCAAGATATCCCTAGGTTATCTCGACATCAAGTTAACCGGGTGCCAGTCGCCAGAACAGCAGGCCGACGATGGCCACCGACAGGATCGGCGCGAGGATCTTCTGCTCGAACGTCTTGCCGGTCTTGATGCCGATCTTCCACGGCAGCACGAACTTGGCCCCCAGCGGCCACAGCACCGGACAGCCCCGTTCGGTCATGCAGTCGCCCACGACATGGATGAGGCACCCGATCGCCACCGCGAGCCCCAGCCAGGCGTAGCCCACGCCGAGCGAGAGGAAGACGGCGTAAAGCCCGGCGGTCAGCCCGATGTTGATCATCGCGGAACCCGCCTTGTTGCCGGGGATCCCGACGCCGATCGCCCGCAGGGCCAGGCCGATGAGCAGCACGACCATGATGTCGCGCCCGATGGGATAGGTGTTGGCCAGCCAGTGGGCCCCGAATCCGAGCGCCGCCGCGAACACCAGCGAGTGGGTCGCCCCGCGGTGGCCGCCGCTGACCCAGCTCACGGCCTTGCTGAGCGCCCACGTGACCGGCCCGAAGGTCTGCGCGATCGTCGCGCTCGGATGGTCGAGGTCGGGCAGCATCGCGGCGCCCGCGCAGATGAGGGCACCGGCGATCAGCTCCGCCGGGCTGAGCGCGGTGGCCATGATTCCCGTCTCGACGAACCGGGACGACTCGTTCAGCAACGGAAGTGCGGCGAGGGGCGGCGCCAGCCCCAGCCAGGCGATGGCCCCGGTCATCGCGTGCGTGTGCCCCATCATGATCCGGACTGTACGGCAAAGAAGTCCTTTACGCGCCGAGACCCGCCTGGCGGGGCCTTCACGATGACCTGGGGCCGATCCGCGACGCGTTGCTTGGCGAAAACATGGGGGATACGTGATCACGCACGGTCTTCGCGACCGACCCGCTCCCCCGCGCACGCGAGCGGGGAAGGAGTGGGTGCGCGGTCCCGAAAAGTCCCCGCAAACGCAGACGAGGCCGTCTCCGCGGCGACAGCACCCCCCAGCCCTGCCGACGCGGAACGACCTCGTCTGCTCTAGATAACGAGCCTTTCCTCAATCCTGTTCCCGGATTCCGCAACTTTTTCGTGATCTGGCTCACTCCCGCACCGCCCTTGCGAACGACACACTATCGATATATCGTTGACGCATCGAGAACAGATCACGATATAGGGGGAGAAATGGATTCCGCACAGGCAGCAGGCGGGCACTGGCCCGGCGCGCACGAGTACCGGCAGGCGGCCCGTGAGGCCAAGCACGCCGCCCGCGAGGCGTTCAGGGCCGTTTCCGAGGCCTTCGACGACATGGGTGGCCGCGGCCACCACCACGAGCACCGCCAGCGCGGCAGGCGCGGCGGTCCCGGACCGTTCCCGTTCGACTGGGGGCGCGGCCCCTGGGGCGGCCCCGGCGGGCCGTGGGGCGGCCAGCGGGGCTGGGGCGGCCGGGGCCGCAAGGCCAAGCGGGGCGACGTACGCGCCGCGATCCTGGCCCTGCTCTTGGAGGAGCCGCGCAACGGCTACCAGATCATCCAGGAGATCGCCGAGCGCAGCGAGGGCGGCTGGAAGCCCAGCCCCGGCGCCGTCTACCCGGCGCTGCAGCAGCTCACCGACGAGGGCCTGGTGATCTCGGAGGAGAGCGAGGGCCGCAAGACCTTCCGCCTCACCGAGGCGGGGCGCAACTACATCGAGTCGCACGCGGACGAGGTCCGGGCCCCGTGGGACGAGATGCGCCCCGACATCGACGACAACACCGCCGATCTCTGGCACATCGCCCGGCAGTCGGCCTTCGCCATGATGCAGGTTTTGCAGACCGGGAACGACGCACAAATCCGAGAAGCGCGTAAGACTCTTATAGAGACCCGGCGCAAGCTCTACCAGATCCTGGCGGACGACGAACCGGGCGAGGAGTGAGCGCGAGCTTCCGGAAGGATTCGGGATCAGGTATGGACTCGCACGACCTTCGCATCGGCGACGCCGAGCGTGAGCAGACGATGGCCGTCCTGCGCGAGCACTTCGCGCAGGGCCGCCTGACCCACGAGGAGCTCGACGAGCGACTCGACCAGGCGCTGGCCTCGAAGACGGCCCGTGACCTGTCGAAGGTGACGGCCGACCTGCCGGGGCCGCAGCCCGCGCCCGGCTACCGCGAGCCCGCACCCCACTACGACCCCCACCATGACCCCCACCATGACATGGACGGCTGGCGGGAGGCGATGTCGGCGCACCGCCGGCAGATGCAGTCCATGCACCAGTCCCACCATGACATGCGTCACTCCATGCACCAGGCCCGCCGGGAGATGCGCCGCCAGTGGCGCGAGCAGGGCGGCAACCACCCGTGGCGGCGCCATCGCGGGCCGCACCCGTTCATGGGCGTGCTGTTCGTGTTCCTGCTGCTGGGGCTGATCTTCGGCGGGTTCGGGATCTTCAAGGTGCTCTTCGTGGTGTGGCTGGGAGCCATGGTGTTCAGCCTCATCCACCGGCGCTTCCACCACCGGCGCTGACGGTCCGCCCGGATCGTTTTGGGCCTTGACCCTGTCAGGGGCTCATTTCATGATCAGGGCGGATCTTCAGAGTCGAAGGGACGCCGCATGACCCAGCAGGGCGCTCCGGCCCGCCGCACGAACCCGTTCGCCGCCGTCGCCCCGGCCGACGGCCTCGCCCTGGACGTGCCGGAGTACCAAACCGGTTTCGACCGCGACCACGCGATCTGCCCCGAGCCGATGTGGAAGCTGGAGCGCGCCCAGCACTTCTACGAGCCGGACGTGGCGAGCTGGCGGGCCATGATGGACGGCGACTGGGAGCGTTCGCTGGCCCTGACCGCGCACATGGCGGCGACCGTGGCCGACTATTTCCGGCACCGCGTCCCGGTCAAGCGGGTGCGGGTCGTCGAGTTCCCGATCACCTCGTACCTGCAGTGGGAGATGCACATCCTGGCCTTACGCGCCAGGGCCGGCTCCCCGTGCCGGGTGGTGCCGGCCGAGCGGGTGGCGGGGCTCGACCCGATGCCGGAGCTGGTGATCTTCTCTCCGTCCCTGATGTACGAAGTGCTGTACGACCGGTACGGCGGGGGCATGGGCGGGCGGCGGATCACCGATCCCGCGGTCGTGGGGCCGTGCCTGCGGACGGTCCAGGAGCTGTTCGCCGAGGGGGAGAACGTGCTCGACTTCCACGAGCGGGAGATCGTGCCGCTGCCGCCGCCGCAGGTCACCGACGAGATGCGGGCCGCGCTGCCCGCCTACGCGCACCGTACCGAGGAGTTCCGGGTCTGAGCGCCCCCTTCACATTTCTCGGCAGGCCGGGAGCCGGGCGCACGCCACGAGATGGCCGGGTTCGGCCTCCAGCAGCGCTCCCGTGCCGCCGCGCTCGTGGTAGAGGCAGGTTTCCACGGGCGTGGCGTCGTCCCAGGCCTGGTGCAGGCGTGGCACGGCGGACAGCAGCTCGCGGGTGTAGGGGTGCAGCGGATCGCCGAAGACCTTGTCCGTCGGCCCCGTCTCGACCACGCTCCCCTGGCGCAGCACCACCGTGCGCTCGGCGAGGTAGTTGCCGAGCGAGAGGTCGTGCGTGATGTAGAGCACGCCGAGGCCCCGGGTCTTCAGCTCGGCGAGCAGGTTGAGCACGTCGATGCGGGTGGAGGCGTCCAGCATGCTGGTGATCTCGTCGGCCACCAGCAGCTTGATGTCGAGCAGCAGCGCGCGGGCGATGAGCAGGCGCTGGAGCTGGCCGCCGCTGAGCTGGTGCGGATACTTGCCGAGCACCTGGTCGGGGTTGAGCCGCACGTCGCGCAGGCACGCCGCGACCCGTCCTGCCCACTCGGCCGCCGGGACGGACGGGTGGTACGCCTCCTTGACCAGGTCGAACACCCGGTCGGCCTTGAACACCGGGTTGAACGAGCTGAACGGGTCCTGGAAGATGCCCTGGATGTGGCGGTAGTACTCCTTGCCGCCGCGCACGGGCCGCCCGTCGAAGGTGATCGTGCCGCTGGTGACCGGGTTCAGGCCGAGGATCATCCGGCCGATCGTGCTCTTGCCGCTGCCGCTCTCCCCGATGAGGGAGACGACCTCGCCGGGCACGACCTCGAAGCTCACGTTCCGTACGGCCGCGACGCTCTTGCCGCCGAACGCGCCGATCCTGAATTCCTTGGTGACGTCGTCGAGTTTCAGCATCAGGCCTTCCAGCAGGCGACGTGATGGTCGGAGGCGAGCGCGACCACGGGCGGTTCCTCGGCGCACTCGTCCCCCGCGATCGGGCAGCGGTCGCGGAAGCGGCAGCCGGCGGGCGGGTCCAGCAGCGACGGCGGGCTGCCGGCGATGCCCTCCAGCCTGCGGTCGGCGTAGCGGACGCCGACCTCGGGCAGGGAGTCGAGCAGCAGCTTCGTGTACGGATGGCGGGGCGCCTTGACGATCACGTCGGCGGGCGCCTTCTCGGCGAGCCTGCCCGCGTACATGACCATGATCGTGTCGGCGATGTGGTGGGTGAGCGCGATGTCGTGGGTGACGAAGATCATGCTCTTGACGTAGCCGCTCTCGCGGAAGCCGAGCAGCGCGCGGGCGACGGCCTTCTGGGTGGAGACGTCGAGCGCGGAGGTGACCTCGTCGGCGATCAGCAGGGACGGGTCGAGCAGCGTCGAGATGACCATCACCATGCGCTGCTTCATGCCGCCGGACAGCTCGATCGGGTAGCGGTCGAGCACCTCCCGGGGCAGGCCGACCTGGTCCATCCGGCGTTCCAGCTCGGCGGCGTCCACCTCCGCGCCCCTCGACCTGAGCAGCTCGCCGACCATCCTGCGGATCTTGCGGGTGGGGTTGAGCGCGCTCATGGCGTACTGCGGGATGAGGGAGACCTCCTTGAAGCGGAAGTCGTTCATCCCGCGGTCGTCGGCGATGGGCAGCTCCCGGCCGTCGAGCACGACCCGGCCGCCGACGTGGCGCATGCGGCCGTCCATGCGGATGAGGCTCTTGCCCAGCGTGCTCTTGCCGCAGCCGGACTCGCCGACCAGGCCGAGGATCTCGCCGTCCGACAGCTCGAAGGACATGCCGTCGAGGGCGCGGACCTCGCCCCTGAGCGTGCGGTAGTGCACCCTCAGCTCGCTGACCTGCAGGCTCATGTCTCCCTCAGCTTCGGGTTGAAGACCTCGTCGAGGCCGACGTTGGCCACGTACAGGGCGCCCACGATGGCGGTGATGGCCGCGCCCGGCGGCACGAACCACCACCACATGCCGAGCTGGAGCGCGCTCCACTGGTTGGCGTTCTGCAGCATCAGGCCGAGCGAGACCCCCTCGGTCGGGCCGAGGCCGATGAAGTCGAGCGAGGAGGCGATGAGGATCGAGCCGCCGAACAGCAGGATGAAGGTCATGAACAGGTAGGAGCTCATGTTCGGCGCGATCTCCCTGGTGATGATCTTCCAGGTGCTCGCGCCGCTCATCCTGGCCAGGTCCACGAACTCCCTCGTACGCAGCGAGAACGTCTGCGCCCTGATCGCCCGTGCCGCCCACGGCCACTGCGTCAGGCCGATGAACAGGCCCTGCACGGCCACGCTCCTGATCCCCAGGTACGCGTTGATGATCAGCAGCACGGCCAGGGTCGGGATGACGAGGATGACGTTGGTCAGCATGTTGAGCACCTCGTCGACGATGCCGCCGCGGTAGCCGGCCACGAACCCGACGAGCATGCCGATGGCCGCCGCGATGCCGCCGCCGACCACGCCCACGGCGAAGGTGCTGCGCAGGCCGTGCACGAACTGCAGGAAGATGTCCTGGCCGAACGTGGTGGTGCCGAGCCAGTGCCCGGCCGAGGGCGGGCTCATGGGCTGGGGGCCGTACTCGTTGGGCGTGCCGCCGGTCAGCACCGGCCCGATCAGGCCGAGCAGGAGCAGCACCAGCACGAGGCCGAAGCCGAACATCAGTTTCCCGTTGCGCACCGCGAAGTAGAGCGCCTCGCGCCGGACCCCGGCCCGCTCGCGCGGGGCGACTTCCTGGAGTGCCGTCATGCCCGCGCACCCGCCATTCCCGCCCTCGTACGCGGATCGACCACGACGTAGACGATGTCGATGATGAAGTTGGCGATCAGCACGCCGAGCACGATGAACAGGAACGTGCCCTGGAGCAGGAAGAAGTCCTTGTTCTTGATGGCGTTGAGTATCAGGCTGCCCAGGCCCGGATAGGCGAAGACGATCTCGGTGACCAGGGCTCCGGCCACGATCACGCCGAGTTGCAGGGCCAGGCCGGTGATCTGGGGCAGGACGGCGTTGCGGAAGGCGTACCTGCGGATGAGCCTGGCCGGCGCGCCGAGCGCGGCCAGGTAGTTGGAGTAGTCGGACTCCAGCTCATAGATGATCATGTTGCGCATGCCGATGGCCCAGCCGCCCAGCGCCACCAGGAACAGCGACAGGAACGGCAGCGTCCAGTGGTGCAGCAGGTCGAGCAGGAACGCCCACGACCAGTTGGGCCGCATCGAGAAGCTGTAGCCGCCGGCCACCGGGAACAGTCCGGCGATCACGCCGAGCGCCCAGGCCAGGAGCACGGCCAGCCACATGTACGGCATCGCGGTCAGGACGTACCCGACCGGGAGCACGGTGTTGTCGAGCAGCTTGCGCCGGGCCGCGTACGCGCCGAACCAGTTGCCCACCACCCAGCTCAGCAGCACCGACGGGATGATCAGCGCCAGCGTGTACGGCACCGCGCTCATGATCACGGAGCTGACGGGGGAAGGGAACAGCCAGATGCTGATCCCGAAGTCGCCCCTGAACAGCGCGGCCCAGAAGTTGAGGTACTGCGTGATCAACGGCTGGTCGAAGCCGAAGAGGTTGCTGTAGTAGACCCGCATCGCCTCCGCGGCGGCGGGCTGGGTGACGTTGGCCCTGGCCACCATGCTCGCCACCGGGTCGCCGGGCATGAAACGCGGGATCAGCCAGTTGACGGTGACGGCGACGAAGAAGGTCAGCCCGTATATGAGCAGTTTTCTGCCGAAATATCGACGCACGTGATGCTTTCTCCGTGAGAGCCGTGAAAGTCCCCCGCTCCTGCGGGAGCGGGGGACGATGGGGTCAGGAGCCGGAGGGCTGGAGCTGCGTGAGGGTCTCGAAACCACCCAGTTCGAGCCAGTTGTGCCACATCACGGCCGGGGTCTTGGGCGTGCTGCCCGCCGCGGCCGGCCAGTTCTTCCAGACCTGGTTGCTCGACTGCGCCCAGAGGCCGTTGTACCAGAGCGGGATCACCGGCAGGTCGTCCAGGTGGATCTGCTGGAGCTGGGAGATGATCTTCTTCATGCCCTCGACGTCGTCGGTCTTGACCTGGTCGAGCTGCTTGGTCAGGTCCCAGGCCCGCTTGTTCTCGTAGCGGGCGAAGTTGACGGTGTTCTGCTGTTTCTGGATCGGGAGCTGGAAGAGGTACTCGTAGTAGGTGTACGGCGAGTTGGACAGCTGCCGCTCGTTGTTGATCAGCAGGTCGAAGTCGCCCTTGGCGCGCTTCTCCACCAGGGCGTTGAAGTCGGGGAAGTCCGGGGTGATCTGGATCCCGGCGGTCTTGGCGCTGGCGGCGATGGACCTGGCCGACTCCATCCAGTCCGTCCAGCCGGACGGCACGATGATGGTCAGGCTGATCTTGGAGCCGTCCTTGTTCTCGACGTACCCGTCACCGTCGGCGTCCTTGTAACCGGCGTCGGCCAGCGCCTTCTTCGCCTTGGCCGCGTCGAAGGCGAACCCCGACTTGGCCACCACGTTCTGGTCGACGTACTGCTCCCACTGCGGCAGCAGGCCGGTCGGGCTGGCGGCCTTGACGAGGTTGCCGTACACGCCTTCGACGATCTTCTTGACGTCGATCGAGGCGGCGAGCGCCTTGCGGAAGGCGGGGTCGTCCATCGGCTTCTTGGTGGTGTTGGGCACCAGCCACGCGGTGTTGGCCGACAACATGTACGGCGGCTCGCTGTAGTAGGTCGTCAGGCCGAAGTTGCCCTTCACCAGGTTGGCCACGCCGGGCAGGAAGTTGTTGCTCAGGTCCATGCCCTTCTGCAGCAGCAGGCCCATCGCGACCTCGTTGCTCGGGGTGGCGATGTCGACGATGTAGCGGGGCTTGGGCTCCATGTTCAGCGCGGTCTTGCCCCACCAGTCGTCGCGCCGCTGCAGCACGACGCGGTCCTGGTCCTTGGCCATGAACGTGTACGCGCCCGTGCCCACCGGGTTCTCGTTGATCCCGTCGAGCACGTCCTTCTCCGAGCGGCCCTTCCAGATGTGCTCGGGGACGATCGAGCGGCCGTACAGGTTGAAGTCCCACTGCTGGTAGTTGGCCGTGGAGAAGCTGAACTTCACCGTCTGGTCGTCGACCGCCTCGACGCTCTTCAGCCAGGTCCACAGGTTGTGGTACGGGATCGTCTCCATCTTGCCGAGCTCGAAGGAGTACACCACGTCCTTGGCCGTCAGAGGCTGGCCGTCGGCCCACTTGACGCCCTGGCGGAGCTTGATCTGGTACGTCTTGTCGTCGGCCCACGAGCCGCTCTCGGCCAGCCAGGGGGTCAGCTTGCCGGCGGTCGCGTCATAGTGGAACAGCGTCTCGTACACCAGGCCCTTGGTGCCCGTGGCGTGGTCCCATTCCCTGATGGGGTTGAAGTTGACGGGCGGCCCCCACTGGGTGCCGGTCGTGTAGAGCGTCTCGTTGCGCGGCAGCGAGTCGGGGTTGGCGCTGGCCACCGCGCCCTGGCTCTGCGGCTGGGAGGCCGGAGGGGTCGGCGTGGCTCCGCCGCCGGTGCAGGCCGCGGCGAGCAGGCCCGCCGCCACGAGCGGAATCATGATCCGAGCCCGGTTTCGCATCGCTTCTCTCCTTCCTCCGCGCGAGGCGCGAAGGTTCGCACGTCTTCCATCGACCCCCGATGGGCCGGCTTGCTCTCGAACGGGCGGCGGGAGCTCCCACCTGGGAGCGCTCCCAGGAAGAACGCAGAACGCGCTCCCGCCCTGGAGACCGGTGAGCGATTCACTGAGGAGTAGTCACAGGCCGCGAGGGCCTGCTGAACCGGATAAGTACCGCGAACGTAAGTTCACGATGTCCGTGCCGTCAATACCCGTGACGTTTTCGAGACGCGCCCGCAAACGCTCTCACCGGTTGACCTCGACCGCGATTGAGGTTGCACGGTGGAGCGCATGAACAGCTTCACGATCGGCGTCATCCTGCCGGGGGTCGCCGTGCAGCGGCGCGACGGCATCGACCTGCCGGCCGCCGCGCGGCACGCCGAGGACGCCGGGCTGGACGGCGTGTGGCACGGCGACCACCTGGCCATCGGCGGGCCGACCCTGGACGGGCCCATCGCCCTGGCCGCCGCGGCGGCGGGCACCCGGCGGATCAAGGTGGGGATGAGCGTGTTCGTCCCCGCCATCCGGCCCCTCGCGTGGGCCGCCAAGCAGATCGCGACCCTGCAGCACGTCACCGGCGACCGCCTCGTCCTGGGAGTGGGCTCGGGCGGCGGTCCCGGGCAGTGGGCCGCGGCGGGGGCGCCCTACCGCTCGCGCGGCCGGCGTACCGACACGGCCCTGGAACTGCTGCCCCGGCTGCTGGCGGGCGAGGAGACGCGGCTGCGGGACGAGCCCGGAGAGCCGCCCGTACGGCTGGCGCCCGCCGCCACGATGCCGCCGGTGTGGGTGGGCAACGCGTCCGAGGCGGCGATCCGGCGGGCGGCGCTGCTCGGCGACGGGTGGTTCCCGTCCCTGGTCCCGCCCCGGGAGGTGGCCGAGGGCCGGGCCCGGCTCGCGGAGCTCGCCGCGGGCCGGGGCCGTCCCGTACCGGTCGTCGCGATCGGCGGCACGGCGGCCCTGGGGAGCGGCGACGGCGTCCCGTCGCGGGAGGAGATCGCGTCAGGCGTCGCCGCCGCCTACGGCCGCCCCTTGGAAGAGGTCCTGCCGATCCCGCTCACCGGCCCGCCGGAGCGGGCCGCCGAGGCGCTCGCCGCCTACCGCGACGCCGGGGCGGGCCACGCGGTCATCGGCATAGCGGGCGGCGACTGGCGTACCCAGGTGGACCTGCTGGCGAAGGTGCGCGACCTGCTGCGGTGAGGTCCCCGGCCGGGTTCAGAGCCAGCCCATGCGCTGGGCCGTGCGGATGGCCTCCAGCCGGTTCTGGGCGTTGAGCTTGGTCATCGCGCTCGACAGGTAGTTGCGTACGGTGCCCTCGGTCAGGTGCAGCTCGGCCGCGATCCGCGAGATCGTGGCCCCGTCGCCGGCCAGCCGCAGCGCGTCGCGCTCGCGCTCGGTCAGCGGACTGTCGCCGGCGGCCATCGCGGCGGCGGCCAGCTCGGCGTCGAGATAGCGGCCGCCCGCCTGGACCTTCCGGATCGCCATGGCCAGCTCCTCCGCCGAGGCGTCCTTGCCGAGGAAGCCGCTCACCCCCGCCGCCATGGCCCTGCGCAGGTAGCCGGGGCGGCCCAGGCTCGTCAAAATGACGATCTTGCACTGCGCGCTGATCTGCTCGGCCGCGCTGAGGCCGTCCATGCCGGGCATCTCGATGTCGAGCACGGCCACGTCGGGCCGGTGCTCGGCCACGGCGGCCACGACCTCGTCGCCCCTGCCCACCTGGGCGACGACCTCGATGCCCTCCTCCAGGTCCAGCAGGGCCGCGATGGCGCCCCGGATCAGGTGCTCGTCGTCCGCCAGCAACACCCTGGTCGTCATGCCGGCACCGCCGCCCGCAGCAGGTAGCCGCCCTCGTGCGTCGGCGCGGCCTCCAGGGTGCCGCCGACCGCGCGTACGCGCTGGGCCAGCCCCGCCAGGCCGTTCGGCGCGTGCTCGCCCGCCGGTCCGCTCACCCCGTCGTTGGACATCTCCAGCACTCCATCCTCGATCGTGATCGTGCAGCGTCCGGCCGTGCTGTGCTTGAGCACGTTGGTGGTCCCCTCGCGCACGACCGTGGCCAGCAGCGTGCGGGTCTCCGGCGACAGCGAGCCCGTCTCGGCGCGCACGGTGCATCGTACGTCCGCCGCCTCCAGCACGGCCCGCACGCCGGCGAGCATCTCGTCCAGGTCGACGGCCCGGTAGCTCTGCACGACGGAGCGCACCTCGCGCAGCGACCGCCGGGCCAGGTCGCGCACCGCGAACATCTCCTCGGCCGCCGCCGCCGGGTCGACCGGCAGCGTGCGCGACGCGCCCTCCGTGCGGACCGCGATGTCGGTGAGGCTCTGCCCGAGCAGGTCGTTGAGGTCGCGGGCGAAGCGCAGGCGCTCCTCCGAGACCGCCAGCCTGGCCTGCGCCTCCTGCCCCTCGTACGCCTCCTTGGCCACCCGCCAGAGCCACAGGTTCGTCAGCACGCCGACCACGCTCACGGCGGTGAACACCGACTGCACCAGGAGCGTGCCCCAGATGGGCACGCCCTGCACCGCCACGTAGAGGTTGAAGAGCACGACGGACAGGACCGACAGGATCACGATGGTGCGCCTGCGCACGAAGGGCCCCAGCATGCCCAGCCACGTCGGGACGGCCCACATGAAGAAGGCGGCGGACATGACCAGGATGATCACGCCGGTCACCGACAGGATCGCGGTGGGCCGCCTGCCGCCCCTCATGGCCACCCGGTGCGGCCGCGTCGCGAGCACGTTGAAGACCACCAGCAGGGCGACGCCGACCAGGACCACCGGCCACGGGAGTCCGCTGTCCCAGCGGACATAGAGGTCGTAATAGCCGAAGAAGGAGAACAGATTGATGAGGTCGGTCGAGTAGACGATCACCCAGCGGATCTTGTCCAGCTTCGTCGCACGGCGGATCACGCGGGCACCGCCGCTCGCAGCAGGAACTCGCCCGCCGGGGTCGGCCGGGCGGAGAAAGAGCCACCCGCCGTGGCCAGCCGCTCCGACAGGCCCCGCAGGCCGCTGCCGGAGGCGGAGGGGCGCCCGTCCACGCCGTCGTTGATCATTTCGAGCACGCCGCCGTCGATCGTGATCGCGCAGCGGGTGGCCGCGCTGTGCTTGAGCACGTTGGTGGTGCCCTCACGGACCGCCCAGGCCAGCAGCGTCCGGGCGGCCGGCGACAGCCCGTCGGCCCTGGCGTCGATCAGGCAGCGCGCGCCGGCCGCCTCCAACGCCACCTGCGCGCCGGCCAGCTCCTCGTCGAGGTCGAGCGTCTGGTAGCCGTGCACCGCCTGCTGCACCTCGGCCAGCGACTCGCCGGCCAGCCGGTGCACCTGGGCCATCTCGGCGTCCGCCCGCCCGGCGTCCTTGGTCGCCAGCTTGGCGGCCAGCTCGCTCTTCAGCGTGATCACCGACAGGCTGTGCCCGAGCAGGTCGTGCAGGTCACGGGCGAAGCGCAGCCGCTCCTCCGACACCGCCAGCCGGGCCTTGGCCTCCTTGCTGTCGTGGGCGTCCCTGATCGTCCACCAGATCCAGCGCCAGACCAGCATGGCCACCGTCAGCGCGACGGCGCTGAACGTCTCGGGAACGAGCACCCCGTACCACGGCTCGCCGGTCACGGCCATGACATAGCCGCCGGCCAGGCCGACCACGGCCACGCCGAGGCAGAGGGTCACGGCCCACGGCAGGTAGAGGGCGGCGATCGACAGCCACAGGACGCCGATCTCCAGCCAGGTGGGCACGTTCTCCAGCGGCTGGTGCGGCACCAGCGCCACCGCGACCGCCGCGGACAGCCCCGCGACCACCAGCTTCGGCGTCGGCCGCGGCCTGACGTCGTAGGCGTCCCTGAGCAGGGAGGGGAAGAGGCCGAAGCAGACCAGCAGGCAGGTGAGGACGGCCGCGGCGTGGAGCGTGGAGATCCGGCCGTCCGCCAGGTAGATGACGATGACCACCACGAACATGACGCCGAGGAGCATGACCGCGGCGTCCATCCAGTAGAGCAGGATCTTTCGCGCCGTCTCCGGACGCGCCGCCATCACGCCATCCCCCTGCCGCTGGAAACCTCGCCCGTCGCGGAAATCCTATAGTCAGGGAGAGGTCTGCCAAAGAATCCGCGACACGTCCGGCTTCGGGGCGACTCCGCGCAGCGACAGCCAGGCCAGGCCGTGGCGGGCGGCGTAGGCGGCCAGGGTCCGGGCGTCGACCTCGTTCAGATCGCCCTCGCCCACCAGCACCGGGGTGAGCGCGATGTGCGGCCACGCCTCCTCGGGGTCGTCCAGGCCCTGGGCCCGCGCGATCTGGTCCCTGGCCGCCAGCACGGCCTCCGCCACCCGGCGCAGGCGGCCGTCAGGGGCGCCGCGCGGCTCGATGTCGGCCAGCAGGTTGACGGTGCCGATCTCGGCGCCCGCCTGGCGGGTGGCCCGCAGCATCGCCACGTCGCCGGAGCCCAGCCCGTCCGACTTCAGCGGCAGCGTGAAGCTGACCTGGAGCGGCCGCTCGCGCTGCATGGCGTAGATGGCCCGCGCCCGGCGCAGCACGGCGGCCTCGTCCCGGCTGTCGCTGACCTCGAAGTCGATGGTGTCGGCGTCGAACGCCCCGACCACCCTGCGGTAGGCGGCCGCGAGCCCGCCCGGCCTGGTGCAGGTGTCGGCCAGCTCCCGCCCCTCCGGGCCGCCGAACACGGGCGCGGCGTCGCCGCCCAGCGCCCTGAGCCGGCCGATCCGGTTGGCCACGGGGTTGTTGCCGGGATCGAGCGGGTCGGACTGGGACGGGCCATTCCATTTGGGCGCGCAGCCGTCGTCGCCCGAGACGAGGTGGCCGAGCGCGAACCGGCGCACACCGGTGCGCCGGGTCTCCTTGGGCAGGTCGAACTCGGGCTCCCGAGCGGTGTCGACGAACTCCACGAACGCCGCCTGCGGCTCCACCGCCACCGGGGGCGAGACGGCAGGGGTGTGCCTCACCACCGGCGGCCTCGGCGCGAGCGTGGCACCCGCGGGAAGCATGCGCACGATCGCTCCGGTGGCGCCGGTGAGAGCGAGGGCCCCGAGGATCGCGAGCGGGCGCGGGAGCACGCCCGGCTCCCTCTTGTGCCGCGGCATAGGCCACCCCACGTGGTCATTCGGCTACTTTCCGGCGCTGACTCGAACGGTAGCAAGCGCGCGAGCCGCTGTGCGGTCCTTTTCCGGCACGCGTCCGTTGTGTGCGGATAATGTCGTCATGAAGCTGCGGATCTTCACCGAGCCCCAGCAGGGCGCGACATATGACGACCTGCTCACCGTCGCCCAGGCCACCGAACGACTGGGTTTTGACGCTTTCTTCCGTTCCGACCACTACATGCGCATCGGCCCCGGCGACCCGGGGGTCGGCTCGACCGACGCGTGGATCACGCTGGCCGGCCTGGCCAGGGAGACCTCGAGGATCCGGCTGGGCACCCTGGTGACGCCGGCCACGTTCCGGCTGCCCGGGCCGCTGGCGATCAGCGTCGCGCAGATCGACCAGATGAGCGGCGGCCGGGTCGAGCTCGGCTTCGGCACGGGCTGGTTCGACACCGAGCACGCGGCGTACGGCATCCCATTCCCGCCGCAGAACGAGCGGTTCGGGCGGTTCGAGGAGCAGCTCGAGATCATCACGGGCCTGTGGACCGCGGAGAAGAGCTTCTCGTTCGAGGGCAGCTACTACCGGGTGGCCGACTCGCCGGCGCTGCCCAAGCCGGTCCAGCGGCCCAGGCCGCCGATCATCATCGGCGGGTTCGGCGCCAAGCGCACGCCGAGGCTGGCGGCTGCGTACGCCGACGAGTACAACCTCCCGTTCCACACCCTGGCCGACACGGAGCAGGCGTTCGCGCGGGTGCGCGCGGCCTGCGAGACGACCGGGCGCGACCTGACGTACTCGGTGGCGCAGACGACCGTCGTGGGCGCGGATCGGGCGGAGGTCGAGCGGCGCGCGGCCGCCATCGGCGAGAACCCCGAGACCCTGCCCGTGGGCGGACTGTGCGGCACCCCGGCCGAGATCGTGGAGAAGAT
The DNA here is from genome assembly GCF_040680035.1 of Nonomuraea sp. NPDC052116. Classification (NCBI taxonomy): domain Bacteria; kingdom Bacillati; phylum Actinomycetota; class Actinomycetes; order Streptosporangiales; family Streptosporangiaceae; genus Nonomuraea; species Nonomuraea sp. NPDC052116. Next base: position 553,680 of record NZ_JBFAWA010000001.1, read on the forward strand.
CGGCAAGTTCGCCGAGCTGGGCGCCGAGACGGTCTACCTGCAGATCATGGACCTGAACGACCTCGAGCACCTGGAGCTGATCGCCGCTGAGGTGCTGCCGCACGTGTAAGTAATCATTGGCGGCGCTTCGTGGCGGTACGGCAGACTTGGGGCGTGCTGCTGACGATCACGACCACCGCGAGGCCCGCCACTGACCTGGGTTTCCTCCTGCACAAGCATCCCGGGCGCGTGCAGGAGTTCGGCCGGTCGTTCGGCACGGCGACGGTGTTCTACCCCGAGGCCGAGGAAGAGCGCTGCACGGCGGCGCTCCTGCTCGAAGTCGATCCGATCGCGCTGGTCAGGTCGCGCGGCAAGAGCTCGCCCGACTTCAGCCTTTCGCAGTACGTCAACGACCGCCCCTACGCGGCCTCCTCGCTGCTGGCCGTGGCGCTGGCCGATGTGTTCCGCACCGCGCGGGCGGGCCGGTGCGCGGCCAGGCCCGAGCTGGCGGGCACGCCGCTGCCGCTGGAGCTGCGGCTGCCCGCGCTGCCCTGCCGGGGCGGCCCCGAGCTGGCCACCAGGCTGTTCGAGCCGCTCGGGTGGGAGGTGGACGCGCAGGCCCTGCCGCTCGACGAAGGCTTCCCCGAGTGGGGTGATTCGCGCTATGTCCGGCTCACCCTGCGCGGCACGGCGCGCCTCGCCGACGCGCTCAACCACCTGTACGTGCTGCTGCCGGTGCTCGACGACGGCAAGCACTACTGGATCGCGCCCGACGAGGTCGACAAGCTGATCAGGGCGGGCGAGGGCTGGCTGGCCGGGCACCCGGAGCGCGGCCTGATCACCCGGCGCTACCTGGGACGGCGCTGGGCGCTGGCCCGCACCGCGCTGGCGCGCCTGGCCGAGCTGGGCGACGAGACCGAGGAGGAGCTGGAGCCCGCGGTCGAGGAGGACGCGCCCGCTGGGCAGACCGCCGCCGACGAGGCGGCCGCCGCGGAGGCCGAGGCCCAGGGGGACGCCCCCCAGGAGGAGGCGGCGCCCAAGGCGAAGCCGCTGAACCTCCGGCGGCGCGAGGCGGTGCTGGCCAAGCTGGAGGAGCTCGGCGCGGTCAGCGTGATCGACCTGGGCTGCGGCCAGGGCGAGCTGGTCGGCGCGCTGCTGGCCAGGCCCAGGTTCGCCAGGGTCGGCGGCATGGACGTCTCGTCGATGGCGCTCACCATCGCCGCCCGCAAGCTGCGGCTGGACCGCATGCCCGACAGCAAGCGCGCCCGGCTCACCCTGTTCCAGGGCGCGCTCACGTACACCGACAAGCGGCTGTCCGGCTACGACGCCGCGGTGCTCATGGAGGTGATCGAGCACGTCGACCCGCCGCGCCTGACCGCGCTCGAACGCGTCGTGTTCGGCCGCGCCCGGCCCCAGCACGTGCTCGTCACCACCCCCAACGTCGAGCACAACGTCCGCTACGAGTTCCTGACCGGCCTGCGCCACCCCGACCACCGCTTCGAGTGGACCCGTGCCGAGTTCGCCGCCTGGGCCACCAGGGTCGCCGGCGAGTACGGCTACCAGGTCGCTTTCGCGCCGGTCGGCGACGATGACCCCGAGGTCGGCCCGCCGACCCAGATGGGAGTGTTCACCCGTGATCAGCGTTCCTGAGCTCTCGCTGGTGGTGCTCGTCGGCGTCTCGGGCAGCGGCAAGTCGACGTTCGCCAGGAAGCACTTCAAGCCCACGCAGGTCATCTCCTCCGACTTCTGCCGCGGCCTCGTCTCCGACGACGAGAACGACCAGTCGGCCACGCCCGCGGCGTTCGACCTGCTGCACCACATCGTCGGCGTGCGGCTGGCCAGGGGCCTGTTCACCGTGGTCGACGCCACCAACGTCCAGTACGCGGCCCGCAGGAGCCTCCTCGACCTGGCCAGGAAGTACGACGTGCTGTGCGACGCGATCGTGCTCGACGCGCCCGAGGAGGTGGCCATCGAGCGCAACGCCGCCCGGCCCGACCGCGACTTCGGCCCCGGCGTGGTCATCCGCCAGCGCAAGGATCTGCGGCGCTCGCTGAGCAAGATCTCCAACGACGGGTTCCGGCGGGTCCACGTGCTGCGCGGCCTCGACGAGATCGACGACGCGGAGATCACGTACGAGAGGGCCTGGTCGGACAGGACCGAGCTGACCGGCCCCTTCGACATCATCGGCGACATCCACGGCTGCCGCTCGGAGCTGGAGACGCTGCTGCGCAGGCTCGGCTGGGAGGGGCTCACGCACCCGGAGGGGCGCACGGCCGTGTTCGTCGGTGACCTGGTCGACCGCGGGCCCGACACCCCCGGCGTGCTGCGCCTGGTGATGGACATGGTCGAGGCCGGCACCGCGATCTGCGTGGCCGGCAACCACGAGCAGAAGCTGGTGCGCGCGCTCAACGGCCGCAAGGTCACGGTCGCGCACGGCCTGCAGGAGTCGCTCGACCAGCTCGCGGCGCAGGAGCCGGAGTTCGTGGAGCGGGCCAGGACGTTCATGGACGGCCTGCTCAGCCACTACCGCCTCGACGGCGGCCGGCTCGTGGTCGCGCACGCGGGGCTGAAGGAGGCCTACCACGGCCGCGCCTCGGGCCGGGTGCGCGCGTTCGCCCTGTACGGCGACACGACCGGCGAGACCGACGAGTACGGCCTGCCCGTCCGTTACCCGTGGGCCGACGAGTACCGCGGCCGGGCGATGGTCGTCTACGGCCACACCCCCACGGTCCGCCCCGAGTGGGTGAACAACACGATCTGCCTCGACACCGGCTGCGTCTTCGGCGGCCACCTGACCGCGCTGCGCTACCCGGAGCGGCAGATCGTCCAGATCCCGGCAGAGAAGGTCTGGTACGAGCCGGCCAAGCCCCTCGGCACCGGCTCGGCCCGCGATCCCGGCATGCTGGACATCAACGACGTGACCGGCACCCGGCACGTCGAGACCAGGTTCGGCACCAGGGTCAAGGTCCTGGAGGAGAACGCGGCCGCGGCCCTGGAGGTCATGAGCCGGTTCGCGGTGGACCCGCGCTGGCTGGTCTACCTGCCGCCCACCATGGCGCCGCCGGAGACGTCCCGGCTGGACGGCTACCTCGAGCACCCGCACGAGGCGTTCGAGGAGTTCGCCGCCGCCGGGGTGCGCGAGGTCGTGTGCGAGGAGAAGCACATGGGCTCGCGGGCCGTCGCCGTGCTGGCCAGGACGCCGGAGGCGGCGGCGGCCAGGTTCGGCGTGACGGACGGCAGCACGGGCGCCGTCTACACGCGTACCGGGCGGCCGTTCTTCGACGACACGGCGCCGCTGGTCGCGCGGCTGCACGAGGCGTGCGAGCCGCTCTGGGCGGAGCTGGACTCCGACTGGGTGGTGCTCGACTGCGAGCTGCTGCCCTGGTCGGCGAAGGCCGGCGCGCTGATCCGCTCGCAGTACGCCTCCGTCGGCGCCGCCGCCCGCGCCGCGCTGCCCGAGGCGGTCGCGGCCCTTGAGGCGGCGGCCGGGCGGGGAATGGACGTGGGCGGACTGCTGACCCGCACCCGGCGCCGCTCCGACAACGCTGCCCTGTTCCGCGACGCTTATGCACGCTACTGCTGGCCGGTCGACGGCCTGGAGGGCATCCGGGTGGCGCCGTTCCAGATCCTCGCCTGCGAGGGGCGGGCCACGGCGCTGGAGCCGCACGCCTGGCACCTGTCCACGCTGGCGCTGCTCGATTCGCCGCTGATCGCCCCCACCCGGCACGTCTCCGTCACGCTCGACTCGCCCGGGTCGAGGGCTTCGGCGACCGAGTGGTGGGAGTCCCTGACGGCGGCGGGCGGCGAGGGCATGGTGGTCAAGCCCGCCGCGTACGCTCCCGGGCGGGTGCAGCCCGGGGTGAAGGTGCGCGGGCGCGAATACCTGCGCATCATCTACGGCCCCGACTACACCGAGTCGCTCGACGTGCTGCGCCGGCGCTTCCTGGGCAAGAAGCGCTCGATGGCGCTGCGCGAGTACGCGCTGGGACTGGAGGCGCTGTCGCGGCTGGCGGACGGCGAGGCGGCCTGGCGGGTGCACGAGCCGGTCTTCGCGGTGCTGGCCCTGGAGTCGGAGCCCGTGGATCCCCGGCTCTGACTAACGCCATGACCTGCGGGTATGTCCCCCACCACGGGGAAGGACCTGCATGGCAACGAAGTTCGCGCACCACGAGCACCTCGGCCACGTCATCTTCATCACGGCGGCCGCGGCCATCGGGGGGTTCTTGTTCGGCTACGACAGCGCCGTGATCAACGGCGCCGTCGTCGGCATCCAGAAGTACTTCCACGTGGGGCCGGTCGAGATCGGGTTCGTGGTGGCCATCGCGCTGCTCGGGTCCGCCGTGGGGGCGTGGGCGGGCGGCGGGCTGGCCGACCGGCTGGGGCGCACCAGGACGATGCAGGTGGCGGCGCTGCTGTTCGCGGTCAGCTCGATCGGTCAGATGCTGCCGTTCGCCATCTGGGACCTCGCGTTCTGGCGCGTGATCGCGGGCTTCGCCATCGGCATGGCGTCGGTGATCGGGCCCGCGTACATCGCCGAGGTGGCCCCGCCCGCCTACCGGGGACGGCTGGGCTCGTTCCAGCAGCTGGCGATCGTGCTCGGCATCGCGGTCTCGCAGCTCGTCGACTACGTGATCGTCCAGCTGGCCGGCGGCAACGTGAACAACCCCCTCTGGGGCCTGCAGGCGTGGCAGTGGATGCTGGGCGCCTGCGTCGTGCCCGCCCTGTTCTACCTGACGTTCGCGCTGATCATCCCCGAGTCGCCGCGCTACCTGATCATGTCGGGGCGTACCAGGCGGGCCCGCGAGGTGCTGTCCGAGATCGAGCCCGAGGACGTGGACATCGAGGCCCACATCGCGGCGATCCAGCACGTGCTGCGCACCCAGCGGGTGCCGGGGCTGAAGGACCTGCGCGGGCCCGCGCTCGGGCTGCTGCCGATCGTCTGGATCGGGATCGGCCTGTCGGTCTTCCAGCAGTTCGTCGGCATCAACGTGATCTTCTACTACTCGTCCGTGCTGTGGCAGTCGGTCGGCATCAACCAGAGCGCCTCGCTGCTGATCAGCTTCTCCAGCTCGATGATCAACATCGTGGGCACGTTCATCGCGATCTCGCTGGTGGACCGGATCGGGCGCAAGCCGCTGCTCCTGATCGGCTCCGCGGGCATGGCGGTCTCGCTGGCCACCGCGGCGTGGGCGTTCAGCGCGGCCAGGGAGGTGGGCAAGACGGTCACGCTGCCCGACCCGCAGGGGTTGATCGCGCTCGTGGCGGCCAACGTGTTCGTGCTGTTCTTCGCCCTGTCCTGGGGCGTCGTGGTCTGGGTGCTGCTGGGGGAGATGTTCCCGAACCGCATCCGCGCCGCCGCCCTGGGCGTCTCCGCCGGGGCCCAGTGGATCGCGAACTGGGCGGTCACGGTGACGTTCCCGGCGATGGCGGCCTGGAACCTGCCGCTCACCTACGCCATGTACGCGTTCTTCGCGGTGCTGTCGTTCCTGTTCGTCGTCAGGTGGGTGCGCGAGACCAAGGGCCGCAAACTCGAAGAGATGGGCTAATCTCCGGCACGTGATCGACGACGTCCTGGCCCCCGAGCTCGACGTGCTGTTCTGCGGCATCAATCCCGGCCTCCTGTCCGAGGCCACCGGCCACCACTTCGCCCGGCCCGGCAACCGCTTCTGGCCCGCGCTGCACCTGTCCGGCTTCACCCCGCGCCTGCTGGCCCCGGCCGAGCAGCACCTCCTCCCCTCGTACGGCCTCGGCATCACGAACATCGTCGCCCGCCCGAGCGCCAAGGCGTCGGAGCTGACCCGGGAGGAGCTGGTGGCGGGCGGCCTGGCCCTGACCGCGAAGGTGGCGGCCGCGGCGCCGGCGGTCCTCGCGGTGCTGGGGATCTCGGCGTACCGCATGGCCTTCGCCCGCCCCAAGGCCCGCATCGGCCCTCAGGAGGAGCTCGTCGGTGGGGCCAGGGTGTGGGTGCTGCCCAACCCGAGCGGGTTGAACGCCCACTGGACCCTGGCCACCATCGCCGACGAGATGGGACGGCTGCGCGGCCACTTGGCCTGATCGGCCTGCCTGGGCCGCCTGGGCCGCCTGGGCTGCCTGGGCTGCCTGGGCTGCCTGGGCTGCTTGGCCTACTTGACCTACTTGGCCGCGAAGTCCTGGGTCCAGTAGATCCGGCCCTGGGAGTTCTTGGCCACGCCGACGCCGATCAGGTTGTACCGGCAGTTCATGATGTTGGCCCGGTGGCCCTCGCTGTTCATCCAGCCCTGGACCACGGAGGCCGGGGAGGGCTGGCCGAAGGCGATGTTCTCGGCGAAGGCCGTGCCTCCGCTGAAGCCGGCCCCCCGGATGCGGTCCATGAAGCTGCGGCCGTCCTTGGAGGTGTGGTCGAAGTAGCCCTGCTTCGCCATGTCGTCGGAGTGGCCGAACGCGGCGGTGCGGAGCTGCGGGTCGTGCTTGAGCGGCTGGCAGCCGCCCTTGGCCCGCTCGGCGTTGGTCAGCCTGAGGACCTCGTTCTCCTCGGCCGTGCCGACCGTCCCTCCGGACGACGGGGGCGGCGCGGTGGGCGTCGGGGTCGACGTGCCGCTGGGGCTGGGAGTGGTGGGAGTGGGCGTCGGCGTGCTGTCAGGGGTGCAGGTCAGCCGGACGGCCCGGGACTTGGCGGTGCCGCCGCGATAGTCGGTCGCGACCGCGTAGTAGGTGCCCGGTTTGCAGGCGAGTGTCAAGGTGATGCGGCCGTCCTTGGAGGCCCCGCTCTTGACGACGGGGTCGGGACCCGGGACGGCGCGCTTGATGCGGATACGCAGGAGTGCGGAGTCGTCGCAGTTGCGACGGGTGGCGAACGACTTGATCTTCAATGCGTTGGTCAGGCTGGGCTTGGCCACGTTCACGCGGCACGAGGCCTGCGCCTCGACCGAGCTCTGCGCCGCGGCCTCGGCCGCACCGATCGGCGCGCAGAGCGCCGCCAGGCCGATGAGCCCGGCAAATACCCCAATGGGTCTACGCATAGGGGATTCCCTCCAGTTGCCATAGACGCTGGATGGCAAGGCATTCTGTCGGGAACGAGACCGACTTGTCACTAAATTGCGACATAAATCTCGCAACTCGGGTAAACCAGAGTGCCACCTGAGGCGTCCGTCCCCCCGCTGCCACAGGCCCGAAACTCCTGTCCCACCGGGCTTTGCACGCCCCATGGCCCCCATGGGAGCCACCTAGAGGTACGCGGAGGATCGCTTGAGGGTTCACGAAGAAACCTGCGGCGCATCTTGCGCCGCGGGCCGAGGAGGACCCGGCTCACCCGCGAGGCGGGCCGGGACGACGGATCACCGCTTGGCCAGCAGGGCAGTCCTCCACCGCATCAGGAGGAGCGGGAGTCCAATGGCGAGGAGGAGGATCAGGCCGACGTTGCTGCGGCGCGGCGGAGGCGGCGGGCTCGTGGGCGGCTGGTGCCCGTACCCGTGCGTCGCCTGAGGTCCGCTGTGGGACGTTCCAAGAATTCCCTCGGTTGACGTAGATCACATGTCCGCATCCGGACGCGTTGTCGTGCCGCCCGCCGTGTCGAGGGTGCCGGCGGGCGGCACCCCTCAAGCCGCGACAGCCGCCCCTGGAGGTAGCCGCGTCGGTCCCCGCTGACAAGCCTGAGCTGGCGTAGCTCCTGCCTCATCTGGCTCGCAGTGGGCATCCTCTGCCTCGGACAGGCGTGGACCATCCACGATCGGCTCGCCTACACCGTCGCCGCATTGACGATCCTCTGGGCCCTGCTGCGCCTCTTCGTGAGGCGGGGCGGGGCTTTCGTCGTGTCTACGCCTCCGGAAGTGCTCCAAAGCGGACGCCGCGGGGCGTCAGGCTATGTGCTGTGCCTGCCAGCCGTCGAGGCTGAATGCCCGGTCATGGCGGTACGCGTCGATGCCAGTACGGATGTAGGTGACGACGTCGTCGGGAAGGTCGTCGAGCGCGAACCAGTCGATCTTGTCGCACTTGGCGGGTTCGGCGTTGGTGGGCTCGCCTGCCCAGCGGGTGGCCGCGAAGAACACGCCGATGCGGGCCTGGCCGTCTGGATCGGCGTGATGGCACATGCCCGCGAATGCGAGATCTGCGGGGTCGATGACGATGCCGAGCTCTTCGCGGGCCTCACGCGCTGCGCCCTCAGGCAGGGTTTCGCCGGCGTCGAGGCAGCCGCCGGGTACCGACCAGGAGCCGTCGGCGAAGCCGGTGTTGGCTCGCAGCAACAGCAGGACCTTGCCTGCCGCGATGAGGATCAGGTGGACGCCGACGTGGGGCCGGAACGGTTCGGATGGTGTGGCCATGGCCGTGCTCCCGCAGTGGGCGATGCGTCGTGGGTGTCACGCTACGCGGCCGCACGGGGAGCACGGGTCTGTTTGCCAGGACGAACTTCTAGGCGTCGGTGCGAGGCTGCTGGACGCCGGTCATCGCGTGGACCATGTCGGCAAGGTGGACGGCGAGTTGCTCCGGGGTGCGGCCGTCGGTGTGCAGGTGGTACGCGGTGGGGTCGCTGCCGGCGATCTGGTCGTAGTGCTCCTGCAGCCGTCGCAGCAGGGCGCGGTCGGCGATCAGGTCGCGGTCGGAAGCGGTCTGATCGGGCTTGGCGGTCATCCGCGCGGTCAGCTCGTCCAGGTCGGTGTGCAGGTAGACCGTCAGGTCCGGCTGGGCCAGGTAGCCCACGAAGGATGCGATGGTCGCCTCGACGGTGGCGTTGTCCAGGCCGTGCACGGCGGAGTGGTTGGCGATGACGGAGTTGACGTACCGGTCGGCCACCACGTGCCCGCTCTGGAGCGCCTGGCGGGCCAGGTCAGAGGCGTGCAACGCCCCGGCGAGGTAGAAGGCCAGCTGCGGCAGCGCCTGGGCGCGGGCGTTGATGTACGGCTGCAGGTCCGACACCGGGGCGGGCACCGTGTGGAAGAAGCGGCAGTCCAAGCGCTCGGCCAGGTTCCGGGCGAGCGTGGACTTGCCTGATCCGCTGATCCCTTCCAGGACCACGAAGACGCCCGATCGTGGCGTCTCGGCCGGCTGGTAGGCGGCGGGCAGCTGGTTGCCGATGCCGGGGCGGGGGGCGGCGATGGTCATTGCAGCGTCCCTTCGGTGAAGGCGTCCAGGTGGGCGGAGACGGCCGCCAGCAGGCCGGCCGGGTCTTGCGCGTACGGGGTGACGTCCAGGCGGAGATCGGGGCGGAGCAGGCACGGGCTGAGCTCGCCGGCCGAGTCCAGGCGCAGCGCCCAGAACCCCTCGATGCACTGCGCCCGCTTGGGGCAGGTGGCGCACTGGCCGATGTGGTGGCGGCCGAGGGAGGCGTCGATGACCTCGATGGTCATCTCCCCGCGCCGACCGGGGACGGTGAAGACGCGGCGGCCCTGCCCGGTGCCGGAGGTGACCACCCTCTCGGCGGTGGCGATGGAGCGCAGGTAGGCGCTGATGTCACCGGAAGCAACCTTGACGCCGCCAAGGTCGGCGTTGTGGTCGGTGCCGACCAGTTCGATGATCTGCAGGCCCGTTCCGAGTTCGCGGGTGTAGGCGATGATGTCCATCACCTCGTGGGCGTTCTGCTCTTGCAGCAGCAGGTTCAACTCGACGATCGGGATGGCGTCGGTGGCGGCCTCGATCCCGGCCTTGATCTTGGCGATGTCGCCGGGTTTGCCCTCAAGGCGATGGTGGCGACGGAGGTGTCGGAGAAGTAGTGCAGCGAGACCTTGATCCGGTCCAGTGCGGTGGCCGCCAGCCAGTCGAGGTCCTTGGTGAGCGTGAGCCCGTTGGTGATCAGCGTGGTGGTGTAGTCGCTCATCTGGTGCCGGGGCAGGCCCTGAAGGATCGGGCGGGCGAGCGGGGACAGCAGCGGTTCACCGCCTGTGAAGAAGACACGGCTGATCCCGGCGGCGGTCATCGCGTTGATCGCGGACAGGAAGTCGTTGGCGTCCAGTGCCCGGCGGCGGGGCTGAATGGTGCGGTCGTGGTGGGTGATTCTGGGTGGGATTTCGCCTTCGTTGTGGCAAAACCAGCAGCCCAACTGGCAGCGCGGGGTGAGCGAGACGCGCAGCTGGCCGCCGCGGCGAGCGAAGTCGGCGCCGCCGCCGGCGAATCGAGGCATGGGTGGATCGGTAGGCACGTCGTCCTCCGACAGGGGTTGAGGGCCGCCCGGGCTGGGGCGGCTGTGGCGGCTCGTACCTCCGAGCCGTTCCGCCAGGCCATCCATGAGGGCGTCTACCCCCGCGGCTCTTTGCTCCCCAACGAAGATCAGCTTGCCGAAGAGCTCCACGTGAACAGGGCCACCGTGAACAAGGCCTTGCGAATCTTGAAAGGCGAAGGACTGGTCTACGTGCACATGGGCGTGGGGACCTACGTCCATAAGCTGCCGCCCCTGCTGCGCGACGCCGCCGTACGGCACAGCCGCGCCCACCGCGAACGCGGGGGCGTTCGAGGCTCCCTGGCCAGCGAACTCGCCCAGTTCGGCTACGAGTTGAACTCCGCCAACACGGTCGGCCCCGGCCATCCTCCACCGGATGTGGCCGACGTCCTGGGCGTCGACGCCGACACCGACAGTGTCATCATCCGCGCGCGACGGATGAAGGCCGAAGACGTCCCCATCCAGATCGCCATCAGCTACATCCCGCGCTCCATCGCCGATGGGACACCGATAGCCGAACTCGACCCGGGAGTCGGCGGGATCAGCAGCCGCCTGGCCGAACTCGGGTACGCGCAGGTCGAGCTCGAGGAGAACATCAGTATCCGGCCGCCCACGCCTGACGAAGCTCGCTTCCTTCGCATGATCCCAGATCAGTGGGTGTACGAGATCTTCCATATCGGATGGACCGCGAGCGACCAGGCCGTCAAGGTCACCACCTACGTCATGCCGACGTACCAGTGGAATCTGCGCTACCGCTACCCCGCGGACCCTTCGTGACCCGCGGCCCCGCCCTGGACGCAGAACGCCCCCGTCTCCTCCAAGCGGAGACACTGCTTACGAGGGAATCCGCTCACCCTCCGGGCCGGCATCGGACCTCACCTCGGCTGCGACGCCACGGCTCCTCAGCCGGGTGCGCAGAAACTCCATCTCCGCCAGCGTCCCGACCAAGCCGGCGTGAGTGAGTTCGTCGGCGAGTTCACGAGCCTGGGGAAGTGGCACCTCCCAGATCTCCCGCAGAACCTTCAAGACCGAGCCCAGGTTCGGCACCGGACCGACCACACGCAGTCGGCTTGGGCCATGCGCCGCCAGGAGGGCACTGCGGACATCTTCCGGCGGCTTGCCTGAATCTGGATACTCGCACCAGCCATCACCGCAGGACGTGCAGGAGGCCTCGGCATCCCACCACAGCTGCCCGCAGTCGATGAACTGGTTCACCTGGCGGATCAGGGTGCCCCGCACCATCACAACGCGATTCGATCTTTGCCGTCTGCCCCGTCATCCCAACACCGACGCTCCCCACGCCGCCACGAACTGACGGGCCCGGTAGCCACATACTCATTCACGTCACACCGTACAGATCGCTAACTGAGGCCAGGCGATCAGGATCCGTGAGGAGCTGGGAGCGCTGTTCGCGGATGAGGACTTGGCCGAGGATTGATCGCGCGCCCTCGACGAACACGCCCCGTCACCGCTTTCGGTGGCGGGGCGATTCGTGATCGTGCGTCATGATCTTGCGAATCCGCTGCGGGTCAGAGCCATGATCTACGCCTTGGCCAGCAGGGCCACGCACTCCACGTGGTGGGTCATCGGGAAGGCGTCGAAGGCCCGCAGGTCGGAGAGCGGGTAACCGAGCTCCGCCAGCCAGGCCAGGTCCCGCGCCAGCGTGGCCGGGTCGCAGGAGACGTACACGATCCGCTGCGCGTCCAGCGCCGCGATCCGCTCCACCACCTCGCGCCCCAGCCCGGAACGGGGCGGGTCGACGACCACGAGGTCGGCGCGTTCGATCTGGAAGCGGTCCAGCGCCTCCTCGACCCGTCCCCGCTCCACCCGGGCCTGCGGCAGATCGCGGAGGTTGGCGCGGGCGTCGCGGACGGCGGCCGCCTCCGACTCCAGCCCGAACACCGCCCCCTCGGCCCCCACGGCCTCCGCCAGACCGGCGGCGAACAGCCCCACCCCGCAGTAGAGGTCGAGCGCCCACTCCCCCGGCTCCGGCGCCGCGTAGGCCAGCACCGCGTCCAGCAGCGTCTCGGCGGCGCCCGGGTGGACCTGCCAGAAGCCGCTGCCCGCGACCCGGAAGCCGCGGTCGCCGACCTGCTCGTGCAGCACTCCCGAGCCGCGGCGCGGCACCGTACGGCCCTTGCCCTGGTCGAGGAGGATCGAGGCGGGCGCTTCGAGCTCGGGCACGGTGACACTGCGGCGCGGCCTGGGCGAGACGACCACGGCCCGGTCGCCGGACGAGGACGCGATGACCTCGACTCCGGCCGCGCCCGGCCAGGAGTGCTGCTCCGCCCCGACCGCCTCCACCTCCGGGTGCGCGATCAGGCAGGCGTCCACGACCTCGATGTCGTGCGAACGGTGCCGGCGGAAGCCCAGCTCACCGCCGGGCCGGGCGGCGAACTGGACGCGGGTGCGCCAGCCGAGCCCGTCCTTGGCGCCCGGCACCTCCTCCACCACGACCTCGCGCGACAGGCCCGCGAGCCGCTTGAGCTGCTCGGCCACGACCTCCGCCTTGAGCCGCCGCTGCGCCTCCAGCGTGGCGTGCTGCCAGTCGCACCCGCCGCACCGCCCAGGGCCGGCGTACGGGCAGGGCGGGACGACGCGGTCGGGCGAGGGCTCCAGGATCTCCACGGCGTCGGCACGCAGGAACCTGGTGGTCTCCTCGGTGACGTCGGCGATCACCCGCTCGCCTGGCAAGGCGTGGCGTACGAACACCACGCGCCCTTCGTGGCGCGCCACACACCAGCCGCCGTGCGCGACCGGACCTACCGTCAGCTCGAGAGATGCCTGTTCCACAGGGACACCCTATGCCCGAGCCTGCTCTCCATCCTTTGCGGTCTGGTCCCAGGGACGTCGCACCGCGCCCGGCGCGAACGGCTCCGGCCTGCCCTTGAGGCGGTCGGAGGAGTGTAGCTGCCAGGGCACGCTCGTCACCATGACCCCCGGCTTGAACAGCAGCCGTGCCTTCAGCCTGAGCGCGCTCTGGTTGTGCAGCGCGTGCTCCCACCAGTGGCCGACCACGTACTCGGGGATGAACACGGTCACCACGTCGCGCGGCGAGCGCCGCCGCAGGGTCTTGACGTAGTCGAGGATGGGCTGCGTGATCTCGCGGTACGGCGAGTCGAGCATCTTGAGCTGCACCGGGATGCCCCGCCGCTCCCACTCCTCCTGCAGCTTGCGCGCGTCCTCGCCCTCGACGCCCACCGTGATGGCCTCCAGCGTGGACGGCCTGGTGGCGCGGGCGTAGGCCAGCGCGCGCATGGTCGGCTTGTGCAGCTTGGAGACGAGCACGATCGCGTGGTTGCGCGCGGGCAGCATGGTCGGCTCGTACTCCTCGCTGATCTCCAGCTCGGCCGCCACGTTGTCGTAGTGACGCCTGATGCCCTTCATCATGAGGAACAGGATGGGCATCGCGATGCACACGATCCAGGCCCCGACCAGGAACTTCGTCAGCAGCACGACCACCAGCACGAGCCCCGTCATGATCCCGCCGAAGAAGTTGATCACGCGGGAGCGGTGCATCTGGTGGCGCACCTTGGGGTCGGTCTCGGTCTTCAGGTGGCGGGTCCAGTGGATGACCATGCCGATCTGGCTGAGCGTGAACGAGACGAAGACGCCGACGATGTAGAGGTTCAGCAGGCGGCTGACGTCGGCCTGGAAGCCCCACAGCAGCAGGCACGCGCCGAGCGCGAGGATGATGATGCCGTTGGAGAAGGCCAGCCGGTCGCCGCGGGTGTGGAGCTGGCGCGGCAGGTAACGGTCCTGCGCCAGGATGGAGCCGAGCACCGGGAAGCCGTTGAAGGCCGTGTTGGCGGCCAGGAAGAGGATCAGCGCGGTCACCGCCGAGATCACCACGAACGGCAGCGACCCCCCGCCGAACACCGCGTCGGCCACCTGGGAGATGATCGGCTGCTGGTAGTAGCCGGGGCCGACGGGGTTGCCGTTGGGCAGGTGCAGGTCGGTGGCGACCACGGACGGCTCGGCGATCTTCACACCCGACGCGAGGCCGAGCGCGATGATGCCGCCGAACATGGTGATCGCGACCAGGCCCATCATCAGCAGCGTGGTGGCGGCGTTCTTGCTCTTGGGCTTTCTGAAGGCGGGCACGCCGTTGCTGATGGCCTCGACACCCGTCAGGGCGGCGCAACCGGAGGAGAACGCGCGCAGGATCAGGAACGCGGCGGCGAAGGCGGTCAGGTTGGTCTGCTCGGCCTCGATGGTGAAGTGGGCGCTCGGCGCCTGGAGCTGCTCGCCCAGCACCAGCAGCCGGAACCCGCCCCAGGCGATCAGGGCCAGAACGGCGATCATGAACGCGTACGTGGGAACGGCGAAGGCGGCGCCGGACTCGCGGATGCCGCGCAGGTTGATCACCGTGAGGAGGATCACGATGGCGATGGCGATGGCGGGCTTGTGCTGGCCCACGAACGGAATTGTGGCGCCGACGTAATCGACGCCGTTGGCGACGGACACCGCGACCGTGAGCACGTAGTCGACCATGAGCGCGCTGGCGACGGTGAGCCCGGCGTTCTTGCCGAGGTTGGTGGTCGCCACCTCGTAGTCCCCGCCGCCGCTCGGATAGGCGTGCACGTTCTGCCGGTACGACGCCACGACGGTGAGCATCACGACCACGACGGCGATCGCGACCCAGGGACTGTAGGTGTAGAAGGAGACTCCGGCCAACGACAGGATGACCAGAATCTCTTGGGGCGCATACGCCACAGAAGAGAGCGCGTCACTCGCGAAAACCGGCAGTGCTATCCGTTTTGGGAGGAGTTGCTCGTGAAGCTGCCCGCTACGCAGGGCGCGCCCCACGAGCAAGCGTTTGACAAGATCCGTTACCTTCGCCACGTAACGAGATGCTAGCCCCATGCCGAGGCCTTAAACGAGCCGCTCCCCCTTCGGGCCATACTGGTGTCCAGCAATGGGCCGACCGCGAAAGTGCGGGGGGAAATGCATATAGTGATCATGGGGTGTGGCCGGGTCGGTTCGACTCTCGCTCATATCCTCGAGGACAGCGGCCATTCCGTCGCCATCATCGACCGCGACCCGCAGGCGTTCCGGCGGCTTCGCGCCGGGTTCCGAGGGCGGCGGGTGACGGGCGTGGGCTTCGATCGCGACGTGCTCACCGAGGCCGGCATCGAGTCCGCCGCCGCGTACGTCGCGGTCTCCAGCGGCGACAACTCCAACATCATCTCCGCTCGCGTGGCCCGCGAGACGTTCGGCGTGGACAACGTGGTGGCCCGCATCTACGACCCCCGCCGCGCCGAGGTCTACCAGCGGCTCGGCATCCCCACGGTGGCGACCGTACGGTGGACGGCCGACCAGATCCTGCGCCGCATCCTCCCCGAGGGCGCCGAGCCACTCTGGCGCGACCCCACGGGCACGATCATCCTGGCGGAGGTCACCGCCAACCCCGAGTGGATCGGCACCCGCGTCGTCGACCTCGAGCACCGCGTCAAGACGCGCGTGGCCTTCATCAACCGCATGGGCGAGGCCCTGACCATCACGGAGGACACCGTGGTGCAGGAGGGCGACGTGCTCCACGTCATCGCCGCGGAGAACGACATGGACCGGATCAACAAGGTGCTCGCCGCGGCACCGGAAGAGGACGAGTGATGCGCGTCGCCATCGCCGGAGCGGGCGCCGTGGGCCGCTCCATCGCGGCCGAGCTCCTGGAGAACGGCCACGAGGTCCTGCTCATCGACGTGGACCCCCGGGCCATCAAGATCGACAGCGTGCCGCGCGCCGAATGGCTCCTCGCCGACGCCTGCGAGATCGCCTCCCTCGACGAGGCCGGGCTCAACAACTGCCACGTCGTGGTCGCCTCCTCCGGCGACGACAAGGTCAACCTGGTGGTCTCCCTGCTGGCCAAGACCGAGTACGGCGTACCTCGCGTGGTGGCCCGCATCAACCACCCCAACAACGAGTGGCTCTTCAACGAGTCCTGGGGCGTCGACGTGGCCGTCTCGACCCCGCGCCTGCTGAGCGCCCTGGTGGAGGAGGCGGTCAGCGTCGGCGACCTCGTACGCCTGATGACCTTCCGCCAGGGCCAGGCCAACCTGGTGGAGCTCACGCTGGCCGAGGACGCCCCGGTCGTGGGCCAGCGGGCCGGCTCGGTGCCGTGGCCGGTGGACTCCGCCCTGGTCGCGATCCTCAGGGAGGGCCGGGTCCTGGTGCCGACGGCGGACGATCCGCTGGAGGCGGGGGACGAGCTGCTGTTCGTCGCGAACCAGGAGGTGGAGCAGGAGCTCGCCCACCTCCTCTCCCAGCACTAGCCGGTACGAACCCGGGCCCCTTGGAGGCTCCGGGGCCGAAAGGCAAGGTCCTCGCACCGGGAGGCGCTTCGCGCCATGCAAGCACTCGAGCCCCGCCTCCCAGGGGCTCCGCCCCTTCGACCCCGCAACGGCGCGGTCCTCGCTTGAAGGCGCGCTGCGCGCGACGAGAGCTCGGGCAGCGCCCTGTGGGGGCAGGCCCCCACACCCCCAGGCGGGGACCTGCCGGCCCCCGCGCCCCCGGACGCGACCCCGATTACTCACGCATCAACGGCATGCGCCAGGGCGCAAGGTTGTTTCGACAGACATGCAGCACCGCAACAGGCACGACGACACTGTCAGAGGCTCCCGCCTCACGCCCCATCGAATACCATGCGATGCCCGTTGACGGTGTCCATGTACTCGCGCACCCTATGGATCAGCCCGCCTCGCAGTGCGAAGACGAACCAGTAGTCGTTGCGATAGTCGTGGGCGTTGGCCAGCGTAGCCCGCATGGTCTCCTCCACCACGACCAGATCGCTGTTCGGCGTAAACCCGCGGAAATCAAGCGCCACATCGGCGACGAGCATGCGCGGGAAGTCCACGGTGAGACAGTGGACGATGGCGTCCCTGCCCACCACGTGATTCGTCCCGCCGAGCGCCACGGCGGCAGCGTTGCCGGGCGGAGCCGGCCCTACTCCTCGTCAAGGAGAAGGGCCGCCGCTTTGGGATCCATCAGGTTGGACCACACTTGCTCAGCAGGCAGCAGGTCACGTTCAGGTAGAGCTACCTCTGGAAACCATGCTTCAGGGGGACAGCCAGGCATCCGGCTCAGGATTAGCGTGACCAGGTCGCGCGGAACGGAACCGGTGATACGGATCGCGACATAAGTTTCGTGCCCGTCCTCGGCCCTGACCAAGATGCCCAGCCTGAAGCCTGAGAAGTCGGCCGCGTGCTCATGTCCGTCACGCAGCGAGCCGCAGACCAGCTCACGAACAGTGCGATTAAGGCGCAATGCGAACCGTGTCGCACTTTCCAGGCGATACCGGTCATGATCATCGGGGCCGGGCAGCAGGTGAGCACTATAGGCGTCAGTGATCAGTGGCTTGTCGTGCTCCGCGTTGTAGCGGGCACGGGCGGCTCGGGTTTCGGCAGTGAGGGCGGAATAGAAGTCGTCCCCGGAACCCTCCTCACGCATTCCCCCAGCCACTAGCCATGCCTCGACGTCCGCAGAAGGCTCATCCCTCCACACCGCTCCTCGCCATCGCTGCACCTTGACCTTGAACATAACCGTGTCGTCTATCGCACGTATCCGCTCATGAGCGATGTCAGGGTCAGCGAACTGGCGCGAGGCTTTGTCCAAGAGCGGATGCTCAACGCTCTCCAGCGGCAGGCTTGCTGGCGGAATGGGGATCCCCAGGTCATGGCGAAGGACCCGGATCGTAGGTCCGACGTGTGCCATTGTGAGGCTATTCCTCCCAGCCTCCGACGCCGCCCAGTTCCTCGATCCTCTCGGCGGAAAGCCCCGTGAGCAAGGACACGCCAGAGGCAAGAGAGCCATCGAGGACCTTCATGGACTCGATCATGCCTCGACGGATCTCCTCGCGCTGCCGATCGAGATAGGCACGGACCGCGACATCCACAAGATCCTTTTTGGTCATCCCGAGGAAGTGTGCACCTTGCGTGATGAGTTTGTCTGTTGCCAGATCGACCTTCAACGGCGCTTGCCGCTTGCCACCCGGGTTAGGCATAGCCATGGGAATCACCTGTCCCTCTGCACCAGAGTACCTCAGTACCTCAGTACCTCGACACGGCATTCGGCCATCCCATCGGCCCAACTGATCAGCCAGATCGTGTCCGGCGAGGTCGCGGCTTGCCGACTCGCGTCAGGTCCAGGCGGCACTCCAGGAATCCAGCGAGGACGAAGGGGAGCTCGGCTAGGCGGCGCTGTTCGCCGTAGAGGGGCGGCGGGGGTGGTCCCATGTCATGCGCCGGCAGCGACAGGACCCCGGCGACCCGCTGACCGTTTCCATCTGGCTTAACTCCCTACCGGCGCCCACCGCCGAGCGGCACGACGACGGCAAAGCCGCCCCTGGCGAGCGCCGGACCGGCATCCGGGTCGATTGCACGTGACCAGCGCGGCGCCACCCCTCGCGGTCCCATCCGACTCCTCGTCACAGCGCCGAAGCGGTGGCCCCCTGCCCGGTCCCAAGAGCCCGGGCAGGAAGCGCGTCGTGACAGAAAACCTCAGCCTCAGTAACGGCCCTCGATGGCCCACACCTCAGGGCTGTGTTCTCCCGTCAACCCAGGGTTTCCAGCCCTCTTGGCGAATCCTTCGGTGTCATCACCATGGCGGTGCCCGACAACCAGGAACCGGCGCTCAGTCGAAGGTCACGCTGAAGCGCCTGGCGTCATCCGCGTCCATGCAGTTGAAGACGACATTCATGGGCAGCACGACGGAGCCCCTGTCCAGGCTCTCGAGGAACCGTTCGCACAGAGTGTCATCCGGCCCCCTCCAGTCGTCGTCGGCGACGGCCGGCCCCGCTGCCAGGAGCAGGGCGGCGGCGGTCGTGGCCAGGGCGGTGACGGCACGTGCGTACATTGGGGCCCCCGATTGGCTCGAAGTGATCCTTCGCCAGCCTTCGTACCCGCGCAAGTGGATCAGCTCTTCTAGGAAATGATCCGGAGATCTTTACCAGGGGTCGTCAGGCGGGGGCCACCGGGGGTTTGATCGGGGTGCGGCCGCGGCCCAGGACCCAGAGCATGGCGCCGAGGGCGGCCACCTGGAGCGGCCAGCCCATGGCGATCTTGGCGACGCCGAGGGCGGCGACCGCCTCGTTGCCGCCTCCGAACCAGTAGACCGGCCCCTGCACGGCCACCCGGACCGCGCACGGCAGCAGGAGCAGCCAGGTCAGCCGCGTGCACAGCTTCACGATGCCCGGGTCCTTGTGCCAGGCGGTCGGGTCGCCCGTGACCGAGCCGATCAGGAAGCCCACCACCGGCCACCGGGTGACGATGGACAGCAGCATCGCCACCATGTAGCCGGCGTTCCACAGGATGCCGGGCAGGAAGTAGTCCTTCGCGTCGCCGGTGCGGCTGGCGAAGAACGCGCCGATCGCGATGCCGATCAGGCTGTTGATCACGAACTGCGGCGTGGACCGCTGCACGATCCTGACCAGCAGCAGCACCACCGCGATCGAGACGCTCACGATGAGCGACAGCTTCAGCTCCTCGGTGGTGACCCAGCACACCGTGAACGCGATCGTCGGGATCGCCGCCTCGATGATGCCGCGCACCCCGCCGAAGGCCTTGGCGAGCTGGGCTCGCACCGCCGCCTCAACGGTGTCGTGGGCGACCTCTTCCGCCTCAGCACTCACGTGTCAACTCCCTGGGCGCAGCTCGTAACGCGGATTGAACATCACCTTGCGTCCGTCCTGCATGCTGACCAGGCCCTCGGCCTTGACCGTGCGGCCGGGCTCGATGCCCGCGATCTTGCGGCGGCCGAGCCAGACCAGGTCGATCACGTCGGACCCGTCGTAGAGCTCGGCCTCGAGGGCGGGGGCGCCGCCCCTCGGACGGAGTGTCACCGTACGTAGCGTACCTGCCACGCAGAAGCGCCGACGGCCGCCACACGAGACGATGGGGGTCGCGCCGACCTCGTCGGCGTCTTCTCGCAGTTCCTGGGCCTCGATCTCGGACTGGGGTGAGGCCAGCCGACTGAAGAACCCGCGCAATCCCCCGCGTTTCGGAGGCTCTGCCGTACTCATGATGAATCAGCCTATGTGATGTCGGCGCGATGTCAGCCCTCAGCGAATCTCGCTGATTTCGGGTCCCCGTTTGAACGGATTGAACCCGGGCCGATCGTCGGCCGTCTCGCCTGCTTGGTCGTTGGGCCGGCGCAGCGGGATGGGCTCCTCGCGGGCCATCGGGTCGCCGCCCCGGACCACCACGACGTCCTTGACGAAGTCGATGTACGCCGCCGCCACGGCCTCGTCCAGCGCCGCCTTGCCGGAGATCACGGCGAGCAGGAACCAGCGGGGCCCGTCGATGCCGAGATATCGGGCGGGGCGGGAGCCGTCCTCGACCTTCATCTCGCCCCTCAGCTCGCTGCCGAACGGGCCCTCCCGCTCCTCCAGATGCTGCGCCTGGGCCAGGATCTTGGTCTTGACCTCGTCCCACAGACCCGAGCTGCGCGGTGCGGCCAGGGCCTGGAGCTGCAGCGAGCTCTCCTCGTAGAGCACGACGACACCGACGTGCTGGTCTCCGACGGAGGCCAGCCGCACGTCGAAGTCGGGATTGTGCGGCAACCGCAGGCCGCCCAGGTCGATCCTGTCGGTCTCCGGGTGGGGCTCGTCGGCGTCCCACGGGCCGGAATCTCGCGCAAGGGCGGCAGGATCCTGCTCGACGACCTGCTCCGGCTGCTCACGACGACGACGTCGGAACACGTTCCTCACTCTCCTCGCTCGCCGGGCCGTCAGCGCGGCCCGATGCTCATCGTCCTGTAGATCCGAACCCGTTGGCGCCGCGCACCGAACCCGGCAGGCTCTCCACCTCGTAGAAGGCCGCGCGCTCCACCCGCTGGACCACGAGCTGGGCCACCCGGTCGCCCCGCTGGAGGCGGAACGGCTCCTTGGCGTCGGTGTTGATCAGCGTCACCCTGATCTCGCCGCGGTAGCCCGCGTCAACGGTGCCCGGCGCGTTGACCAGCGTGACGCCGTGCTTGGCGGCCAGCCCGGACCTCGGGTGGACGAACGCGGCGTAGCCGTCGGGCAGGGCGATCGCGACACCCGTCCCGACGACGGCCCGCTCGCCGGGCAGCAACTCGACGTCCTCGGCCGCGTAGAGGTCGGCGCCCGCGTCTCCCGCGTGGGCGTAGGACGGCATCGGCAGCCCGGCGTCGAGCCGCTGGATGAGGACCTCTGCGTTGCTCAAGGGTTCACCTCGTAGTCCTGGGTGTTCTGTACGGTGGCGTGCTTGGCGAAGTGTCCCATGCTCACCTCGACGAACAGCGCCGCCGCGCGGACGGGCGGACGGACCGTCGGAGGGCTGTTTCGCCCCTCAGCCTCAAGGTACGCCTTCCCGCCCGCATTGCCGTCGCACCCGGCACGCAAGTGGAGTGTCGTGCCCACGGGAGCGGAGAGGAGACAGGGAGTCACGGCTGACGAGGTTACTCGGTGTCCACCCGCCGGCCGTTCTCGCCCTGGCTTCCGGGCTCGGCGCCTCTGCCCCCGGGCTCCGCGCCGCGCGATCCGGATACGTCGTCGCGGGGAGTGGCCCCCTCGCCGCGCGGACGGGGAACCTCGCCGGGCCCTCCCCCGGCGTCCCCTCTGGGCCCCTTGTCCTCGCCGGGACCATGGCCGGGCGGTGGCAGGGCGGGTGGTTGATGCATGAGCTCGGGCAGCGCGCGGTAGATCACCGCGGCCACCGGCACGGCGACGGCGGCCCCCGCGATGCCGGCCAGGATGCCGCCGATGGCCAGCACCAGGATGATCGCCAGCGGATGGAAGTTGAGCGCCCGGCCCACGATCAGCGGCTGGAGCACGTGATTTTCCAGCTGCTGCTCGACGATGAGGATGCCCAGGAAGATCAGCGCGTAGACGAGGCCCTTGGCGCCCAGCGTGACGAGGGTGGCGACCGTGCCGGCGAAGAAGATGCCGACGATGGGGATGAAGCTGGCGAAGAAGATCAGCACGGCCAGCGGCGCCCACAGCGGCACGCCCATGCCCGCCAGCACGATGCCCATGATCAGCCCGTGCACGGCGGCCACGGCCACGGTGCCCTGCACGTAGTGGGAGAGCGTGGCCCAGGCGGCCCGCCCGGCCCGGTCCACGCGCGGCGCGACGTTGCCGAACCCCCGCAGGACCCACGACCAGATGCGCTCGCCGTCCTTGAGCAGGAAGAACGTCACGAACAGCAGCAGCACGATGGACGCGAGCACCTCGAAGGCGACCGCCCCGGCCGTCAGCACGGTGCCGGTGATGGCCGTGCGCTGCGTGTTGACCATGGTGGCGATCTCGTCGACGTAGCTCGTGATCTGCGCCTCTTTGAGGTGCAGGGGGCCGGTGATCAGCCAGTCCTGCACCGATCGGGCCGTCACCTGCACCTGCTGGACGAGGTTGGGGAACTCGTCGCTGGCCCGCGCCCCGACCAGCCACCCGGTGCCGGCGAGCACGGCCAGGGCCACCAGCATGGTGATCCAGGTGGCGTAGATGGGCCGCATGCCCGTCTGGCGCAGGCTGTTGGTCAGCGGGAACAGCAGCGCGGTCAGCAGCAGCGCGATCGCCACGGGCAGCGCCACGAACGTGAGCCGGGCGATGACGAGGGCGAAGAAGTAGACGACCACGCCGACGAGGATCAGGCACGCGCACCACGCGGCCATCTTGGCCAGCACGGGCGGCACGAGCTTGGTTGGGCGGTCGGGCAACACGTGTTCAAGACTGGCACGTCCGCGGCCCGGATGCGCGCCCATAAATCATGGGGCGGCTGACAACAGGGCGACACGAAGGCCGCGCGACCAGCACAAGCCCACCTCACCAAGGTCGGGCCTGTGCAAGGGATGGACGGCGTGTCACCGTCATGGTCATGAAGGCTGTGGTGGTCCTCGCCGTGCTCGCGTCGCTCTTGCCCGCCCCCGCGTACGCCTCCCGCGCCGATCTGGCGCTGGACGTGCTCTCCAGCCGCCCCGACCAGGTGACCGGCGGTGACGCCCTGCTCAGGGTCCGCCACCGCGAGGGCACGCGGCTCCGGGTCACGCGCGACGGCGAGGACGTCACGGCGGCCTTCAAGCAGACCGGGGACGGCCTCACGGCCCTGGTCACCGGCCTGCGGACGGGCGCGAACACGATCGTCGCCACGGCGGGCGGGGAGCGGCGGACGCTGACGTTGCGCAACCATCCCATCGAGGGCCCGGTCTTCTCGGGTCCGCACCAGTACCCGTTCCTGTGCAAGACCGAGCGCAGCGGGCTGGGCCCGCCCGCGGCGGACAACCAGGACGGCCAGGGCATGCGCGTCGCGGGCGGCTGGAGCAGGGACTGCTTCGCGCCGGCCGTCACCGACCGCCTCTACCGGTCCACGGACGGCACGTTCAAGCCCATGCCGGCGAGCGGATCCACTGGGCGGCCCGCCGACATGTCCACGACCACGCTGCCGGACGGCCGCACGGTCGACTTCGTGGTACGCAGGGAGCGCGGCGTGATCAACCGCTTCCTCTACTCCATCGCCATGGTCGAGGACGGCTGGACCGGCCGGGCGATCTACCGGTTCGACGGCGGCGTGGGGATCGGCCACGACCAGGGCACGCTCGGCGGCAACGCCCTCGACCCGTACGGGCTGGGCCAGGGCTACGCGATCATGTACTCGTCGGGCACCCGCACCTCCACCCACTACAACCTGATCCTGGGCGGCGAGACGGCCCTCATGGTCAAGGAGCGCTTCATCGAGCAGTACGGCGTCCCGCTCTACACGGTGGGCGTGGGCGGCTCGGGCGGGGCCATCCAGCAGTACATCTACGGCCAGAACCTGGGCGACCGGCTGATCGACGCCGCGATCCCGCAGTACTCCTATCCGGACATGGTCACCCAGACCATCCACGTGGGCGACTGCGAGCTGCTCGAACGCTACATGGACCACAATCCGCGCTGGGCCCGGTGGGACGACAGGACGGCCCTCATCGGCATGAACGCCAGCGACACGGTCGCGAACCCCTACACCGGCAAACAGGGCTCCGACGAGTGCGTCAACGGCTGGCGCGGCCTGACCCCGCTGACCATGAACCCGCGGTGGACCTCGAACAACGACCCCGAGTGGCAGCGCATGGACCCGCCGGGCGTCAAGGACACCGTGCAGTGGACGCACTGGGACGACGCGCGCAACGTCTACGGCGTGGACGAGCACGGGTACGCCCGCTCGACCTGGGACAACGTGGGCGTCCAGTACGGGCTGAAGGCGCTGGCCGACGGCGTGATCACCCCGGCCGAGTTCCTGGACGTCAACGCGAAGGCGGGCTCGTGGAAGGAGGCGGCGGACATGGTCCAGGAGGGCTGCCCGTTCGTGCCGTCCGCCTGCCCGGCCGACTTCGACCCCTGGAGCGCCCGCAACGTCAACCTGGGCGACCCGGCGCCCAGACGCGCGGGAGACCCGATCGCGATCAGGAACGTGCGGCGCAGCGGCCTGGTGTTCAGGGGCGACATCGACATCCCGATCATCGACTGGCGGCACTACCTGGAGGACCGGCTCGACATGCACGACTCGCACCAGTCGTTCGCCTCCAGGCAGCGGATGCTCGACCACGACGGCCGGGCGGGCAACCAGGTCATCTGGTTCACGGACGCGCGGCCCGACGGGCCGAAGTCCGACCAGACTCCGCAGGCGCTGCAGGTGATGGACGCTTGGATGGCCAACATCCGGAAATATCCGGCGCGCGGCGTGGTCGGCAACAGGCCGCCCGAAGCGGTGGACCGCTGCTTCGCCACGGACGGCACGCAGATCGCGGCCGGCCCGCACGTCTGGGACGGCATCCTCGACCGCCGCTCCCCCGGCGCCTGCACGCAGCGCTTCCCGCTCTACTCGACGAGCCGCGTGGTGGCGGGCGGCCCGCTGGCGGGCGGCGTCTACCAGTGCCGCCTCCAGCCGGTCGATCGGGCCGTCGCGAGGGGCCTGTACGGCTCCTGGCACCCGACCGAGGAGGAGCGGGCCAGGCTGAAGCAGATCTTCCCTACCGGAGTGTGCGACTACTGACCGGCAACTCGCGCATCGAGCGCAGGGGCGAGGTGACCAGCGGCAGGAACGCCAGGCAGGCCCCGGCCGCCGCGACCAGGAGCGTGTTCCGCACCCCGATCGCCCCGCCCAGAGCGCCGCCGATCAGCCCGCCCAGCGGCAGCGTGCCCCACACGAGGAAACGCATGGTGGCGTTCACCCGCCCGAGCAGCGGCTCGGGCGTGATGGCCTGGCGGAAGCTGAGCTGCGTGACGTTGTAGATCACCACTCCCGCCCCGACGCAGAACTCGTAGGCCACGAGCAGCCCCAGCCGCCAGTCGGCCGCCATCCACGGCAGCACGAACGTCAGCGGCGCGGGCACGGCGATGCCCAGCCACATCGCCGGCCCCTGTCCGAGCCGCCTGACGACCCGGGCGTTGACCAGCGCGCCGACGATCCCGCCCAGGCCGCCCGAGGCCGTGAGCAGCCCGATGGTGCCCGCGTCCAGGCCGAGCTCCCTGGCCAGGAGCAGCAGGAGCATGGGCTGGGCCACGGAGACGAAGAAGTTCGCGGTGGCGGTGCAGCCGGCGATGCGGCGCAGCAGCCGGTGCCCGAGCACGAATCGCACGCCTTCGGCGATCTCCTGGCCGAGGTTGGCCCGGCCGGGCTCCTGGCGGGGCTCGTGCCTGCAGATCGTCCCCAGGCACAGCGCCGACCAGGCGAACCCGGCCACCGTGGCGACCAGCGCGAACGGCGCGGTGAGGAGGTGGATCAGGTAGCCGCCCCCGCTCGGCCCGCCGACCTGCGCCACCGTGCGGACGATCTCCAGCGTGGAGTTGCCCTCGACGAGCCGCTCGCGTTCGACCAGGCAGGGCAGGTAGCTCTGGTACGCGACGTCGAAGAACACGGTGAACACGCCCAGCACCAGCGCCACCGCGTACAGCTGGTGGATCGTCAGCACGTCCAGCCACCACGCGACCGGCACGGACGCGAGCGCCAGCGCCCTCGCCCAATCGCTGACCACCATGACCACGCGCTTGCGCAGCCGGTCGACGAGGGCGCCGGCGGGGAGCCCGATCACCACGAACGCCAGCGTCTGGCACGCCGCCAGCAGGCCCACCTCGAACGCAGAGGCCCGCAGCGCCGACACGGCCACCAGCGGCAGCGCCAGCACCAGGAGCTGGCTGCCCGCCTGGCTGGCGACGTCGGCGAGGAACAACCGGCGGAAGTCGTGATCGCGTAACAAGCTCACCCGTCAGAGCATCCCTGACCGATTGAGAAAAATCAACCGGTTATAGGGTGGCGGTCCATGGGCACCCGACGCCGCCCCGCCACCGAGGACGAGGCCCGCGCGCTGGCCTCGGCCGTACGGCTGCGCATCCTGCGGCTCTGTCTCGACCAGGCGCTCACCAACAAAGAGATCGCCGGCCGACTCGACGCCAACCCCGCCACCACCCTCCACCACGTGCGCAAGCTCGTGGAGACGGGTTTCCTGGCCGCCGAGCCCAGCCGGCCGGGGCCGCGCGGCTCCACGGAGATCCCCTACCGGGCCACCGGCAAGTCGTGGGAGATGGACGTCCGCGAGAGCGGCGTGAGCGGGGGCAGTGCGGCGATGCTCGACGCGTTCCTGCAGGAGAGCAAGCTCATCGACATCGAGCGGGCCGACCTCGTCAGGCTGGGGCTCCGGCTCACCCCCGACGGGCACGCGGAGCTGCGCAGGCGGCTGGAGGAGCTGTTCGAGGAGTTTCGCGGGCGGCAGGCGCCGCCGGACGGGCAGGCGTACTCGATCTTCCTGGCCATGCACCGCGACGTCACCCGGGACCCCTGAGGACCCCTGAACGCACGGACGCCGGGCGCCCCGCAGAGGGGGGCGCCCGGCGTCCTGCCATCCGGACGTCAGCCCAGGTGGACCTCGACTTTCAGCTCGTCACCATACTCCAAGACGAACTCCTCCACAGTGCCTGCGGCACAAAGGTCGTCCTGAGCTTGGCGGACAAGCCCGACTTCGGGCGCCCAAACGGTCAGCCTGGAGACCTCGGCCCGCATCGACTGCTTGGCTTCGGACTTGGCCTTGCGCACCTGACCGAGCACCTCGGACGCCACAGCCAGCACGGCCGGGTCGCCGGCCCCGCGCGAGGGAGCGGGCCACGGGGCCCGGTGCACCGACCCCTCGCGCCACCACGACCACACCTCTTCGGTCACGAAGGGCAGGAACGGCGCGAACAGCCGCAGCAGCACGTCGAGCGCCTGCCGCAGCGCCGCGTGGGCGGAGGCGGCGGCCGGACCGGACTCGTAGGCCCTGGCCTTGACCAGCTCCAGGTAGTCGTCGCAGAACGCCCAGAAGAAGCGCTCCACGGCCTCCAGCGCCCTGGTGTGGTCGTAGGCCTCGAACGCCTGGCCGGCCTCGCGCACGGCGTCGGACAGGCCCGCGAGCATCGACAGGTCGAGCGGCTCGGTGACCGTGTTTGATCCTGGCCCGTCGTTCATAGCCAGGCCGAGGACGAACTTGGACGCGTTGAGGATCTTGATCGCGAGCCGCCGCCCGATCTTGAGCTGCCCGGCGTCGAACGCGGTGTCCACGCCGTAGCGGCCGTTGGCCGCCCAGTAGCGCACCGCGTCGGAGCCGTGCTGCTTCAGCAGGTCGAGCGGGGTGACCACGTTGCCCTTGGACTTGGACATCTTCTTGCGGTCGGGGTCGAGGATCCAGCCCGAGATCGCGACGTCGCTCCACGGCAGCCGGCCGAACTCGTAGTGCGACCTGGCCACGGTCGAGAACAGCCAGGTGCGGATGATCTCGTGCGCCTGCGGCCGCAGGTCGGCCGGGTAGACCCGCTTGAACAGGTCGTCGTCGGTCTCCCAGCGGCCCGCGATCTGCGGCGTCAGCGACGAGGTGGCCCAGGTGTCCATCACGTCGGGGTCGGCCATGAACCCGCCGGGCACGCCGCGCTGGTCCTCGGTGTAGCCGCGCGGCACGTCGGAGGACGGGTCGACCGGCAGCATGTCCTCCGTGGGCACGATCGGCGCGTCGTGGACGGGCTCCCCCGACTCGTCGATCGGATACCACACCGGGAACGGCACGCCGAAGAAGCGCTGGCGCGAGATCAGCCAGTCGCTGGTGAGCCCCTCGACCCAGTTGTCGTAGCGCACGCGCATGTGCGGCGGGTGCCACGTCAGCTCGCGCCCGCGCCCCAGCAGCCGCTCGCGCAGCTCCTCGTCGCGCCCGCCGTTGCGGATGTACCACTGGCGGGTGGTGACGATCTCGAGCGGCCGGTCGCCCTTCTCGTAGAACTTGACCGTGCGCGAGACGGGCCTCGGCTCACCCTCGAGGTCGCCGGACTCCCGCAGCAGCTCCACGATCCGCTCGCGGGCGCTGTGCACGGTCTTGCCGGCCAGCTCCTTGTACGGCTCCGCCTCCACGCCCTCCGGCGGCTCGGCCAGCAGCCGCCCGTCCCAGCCGATGATCGGCCGGGTCTGCAGGTGCAGCTCCCGCCACCAGGTGACGTCGGTGATGTCGCCGAACGTGCAGATCATGGCGATGCCGGTGCCCTTGTCGGGCTCGGCCAGCCGGTGGGCCAGCACCGGCACCTCCACCCCGAACAGCGGCGTCAGCACCGACGTGCCGAACAGCGGCTGGTAACGCTCGTCGTCGGGGTGGGCGACCAGCGCCACACACGCCGGGATCAGCTCGGGCCTGGTCGTCTCGATGAAGACCGGGCCCTTCTCGCCGTAGAACGAGATCTTGTGGAACGCGCCCGGCCACTCCCGGTCCTCCAGCTCGGCCTGGGCGACGGCGGTGCGGAAGGTGACGTCCCACAGCGTCGGCGCCTCGGCGAGGTAGGCCTCGCCGCGCAGCAGGTTGCGCAGGAAGGCGCGCTGCGAGACCGCCTGCGCCTCGTCGCTGATCGTGGTGTAGAGCAGCGACCAGTCGACCGACAGGCCGACCCGCCGCCAGACCTCCTCGAACGCCAGCTCGTCGATGGCGGTCAGCTTGTGGCACAGCTCCACGAAGTTGCGCCGCGAGATGGCGATCTCACGTTTGCCGGGCTTGTCCGGTGGCACGAAGTCAGGGTCGTAGGGCAGCGACGGGTCGCAGCGCACGCCGTAGACGTTCTGCACTCGGCGCTCGGTGGGCAGGCCGTTGTCGTCCCAGCCGATCGGGTAGAACACCGACTTGCCGATCATCCGCTGGTAGCGGGCCATGATGTCGGTGTGGGTGAAGGAGAAGACATGACCGACGTGCAGCGAGCCGGACACGGTCGGCGGCGGCGTGTCGATGGCGTAAACCTGCTCGCGCGACGCGGACCGGTCGAAACGGTAGGTGCCCTCGTCCTCCCAGCGAGCTACCCATACCTGCTCCAAGCCGTCGAGGGTCGGCTTTTCCGGCATGGATGCATGGCGTAGTCGCTGTTGAGTCATGCCTCCATATGGTACGGCTTCGCAGGCCCGGCAAGCGGTGCAGACTAGTGTTCGTTACAGAGGGGAAGGGAGATCGACATGGCGGAGGACAAGCCCGATGTCGCCTGGCGTGTGATCGGCGGCCTGGTCGGTCTGGCCACCGGCTGGGCGGCGAGGAAGGTCCTCGGGTTCGTCTGGGTGAAGGCGACCGGGAAGGAGCCGCCGGTCGACACAGACTCGCCCGAGGTCAGCATGGGGGAGGCGATCGGCTACGCCGTGCTCATGGGCGTGGGCATGTCGGTGGCGCAGATCGTGGTCAACCGGACCGCCAAGAAGCGTTACGACGCGTGGAAGTCTGTGAAGCAGGTGACTCAAGGGCAGTGAGAAACTCGTTGGCCCAGCGGTCCACGTCGTAGGTGGCTACCCGGCGGCGCATCGTGCGCATCCGCCGGGCCAGCTCGTGCGGCGTGGCCCGCATCGCGGCCACCATCTGCCGCTTGACGTCCTCCACGTCGTACGGGTTGACCAGGTAGGCCTGGCGCAGCTCGTCGGCCGCCCCGGCGAACTCGCTGAGCACCAGCGCGCCGTGCAGGTCGTGGTGGCAGGAGACGTACTCCTTGGCGACCAGGTTCATCCCGTCGCGCAGCGGGGTCACGACCATGACGTCGGCGGCCAGGTAGAGGGCGGCCAGCTCGGCGTGGTCGTACGACTGGTGGAAATACTGGACCGGCTGGTAGCCGAGCTGCGCGTGCTCGCCGTTGATCCGCCCGACCTGCAGCTCGATGTCGTCGCGCAGCCGCTTGTACTCCTCCACCCGCTCCCTGCTGGGCGTGGCGATCTGCACGAACACGGCCTCGTTCGCCTTCAGCCGCCCGTCCTTGAGCAGCTCGCCGAACGCCTCCAGCCGCTGCCCGATGCCCTTGGTGTAGTCGAGCCGGTCGACGCCGAGCAGCACGTGCTCGGGATCGCCCAGCTCCGCCCTGACCTCCTTGGCCCGCGCCATGATCTGCGGGTCGCGCACCAGCGAGTCGAGCTGCCCGAAGTCCACCGAGATGGGGAACGCCTGCGTGGTCACCACGCGGTCGTCGAGGAAGATCTCGTTCCCCTTGTACGGCAGCCCGAGCAGCCTGCGGCACAGCCGCCGGAAGTTGGAGGCCCCGCCGGGCAGCTGGAAGCCCACCAGGTCGGCCCCGAGCAGCCCTTCGACGAGGTCCTTGCGCCACGGCAGCCGCCAGAACAGCTCGGTCGGCGGGAACGGGATGTGCAGGAAGAACCCGATCCGCAGGTCCGGCCTGAGCCTGCGCAGCATGGCCGGGACGAGCTGGAGCTGGTAGTCCTGCACCCAGACCACCGCGCCCTTCTCGGCGGCGTCGGCGGCGGCGTTGGCGAAGCGCTCGTTGACGGCGCGGTAGGTGTCCCACATCGCCCGGTCGAACACCGGCGGCGCCACCACGTCGTGGTAGAGCGGCCAGAGGGTGGCGTTGGAGAAGCCCTCGTAGTACAGCTCCACCTCGCCGGCCGACAGGGGGATCGGGATGAGGTTCATGCCGTCCTGCTCGAACGGCTCCAGCTTCTCGTCGGGGGCTCCGTGCCAGCCGAGCCAGGCTCCGTGGCGGCGCTTCATCACCGGTGCGATCGCGGTCACGAGCCCGCCAGGGCTTCTGCGCCACGAGGCCGTTCCGTCAGGCTCGAGCATCCGATCCACCGGCAACCGGTTCGCGACGATCAGAAACGAGCTACGGCCAGTCACGCAGTTCCTCCTATTGTTCACCGAGCACGCGGCGGACAGCGTCCACCATCGAGTCCGGACCCGCATGGGGGATGATCGCGGCGATGTGGGAATCGGGCCTGATGAGCCATGCCTCATCCGGTCCGGCGCCGAGCCTTTCAGCGAGCGAGCCGGTCCCATCCATCTCCGCGAGCCCGCGCACGGCGAGCGGCGCCGTAATGACCTTGCCCAAGACCTGCGCAAACAAACGCGAATCGCACATATCACCCAACAACACGAGAAAACCGTCACGACAGAACTCCCGCAACCTGCCGCCCGAAAGTCCCACGTCCGGAAGGATCACGCCGGGCGCCGGAACGCACAGCGCGCCCTTGGGCGGCCTGCCCCCGAACGGCCGCGTCGGCTCGGGGGTGGTCAGCGGCGAGTCCACGTACCAGAACGGCTCCGCGAACCGGCCCGAGTCCACCTCCGCCACCAGCCCGCCCTCCAGCACGGCCCGCCTGCGCATGCGCTCCGCCACGGTCCTGGGGGCGAGGAAGCGCATCGTGGCGGCGGTGATCTCGAGGTTCTCCCGCGCCGCCGCGTGCCGCTCGGCGTGGTACGACTCCAGCAGCCCCTCCCCCGCCCAGCCGTTGAGCACGAAGGCCAGCTTCCAGGCCGCGTTCTCGGCGTCGGGCACGCCGGAGTTGAGCCCTCTGGCGCCGAACGGGGCCACCAGGTGGGCGCTGTCGCCGGCCAGCAGGACCCGGCCGACGCGCATGCGGGAGGCGATGCGGGAGTGGAAGCGGTACGTGCTGTGCCAGAGCAGGTCATAGGGCCGGCCGCCGATGATCTGCCCAATTTTTCCGGAAATATCGGCTTTTGTTGGGATGAAGTCGGGCGCGATCTGCCAGTCGATCCGGAACGTGCCGCCCGGGCAGGGATGGATCAGGACCTGGCGGCCCGGGTTCCACAGCGGGTCGAAGTAGAAGCGGCGCTCGTTCTCCCAGCCGGGCAGGTCGGCCCTGATGTCGCAGATGAGGAACTGGTCGTCGAACGTCTCCCCGTCGAACGAGACGCCGAGCGCCTGGCGTACCTGCTGGGCCCTGGCACCCGCGCAGACCAGCGCGTAGGACGCGCGCAGCGACCGCTGACCGCAGCGGACCGTCACCCCCGAGGGGTCCTGGTCGAGGCCGGTGACCTCGTGGTCCCAGCGCACCTCGATGAGCGGCTGCGCCGCGATGGCCTCGTCCAGGATCTGCTCGGTGCGGGTCTGGGAGATGTTCACGCACGCCGGCAGCGGGCCCTCGCGCTCGAACGACCAGGAGAACAGCTCGCGGTCGCGGTAGTACGTGCGGGCGGTGGTCCAGGCCAGCCCCTCCTCGGCGATCTTGCCCGCGCCGGCGGCGGTCCAGATGTCGAGCACGTCGCGCTGCTGGCAGATGGACTTCGACCCGGTGGAGTCGCGCCCGGCCCGCCGGTCGAGCAGCAGCACCTGGATGCCCCAGCGGGCCAGCAGCAGCGCGGCGCTCTGCCCGACCGGCCCCGCCCCGACCACGATGACCTGCGCACTGGCTGGGGCGTTCATGGCTGGAGCTGGTCCCAGACTTCGCGATCGCGCTCGGCGGTCCAGATGCGCGGGCGCTCGACGCCGTGCAGCTCGTCCCAGAGCCTGGAGACGTTGAACGGCAGGCAGTGCTCGAAGATCGGCCAGGACCCGTACCGGGGCGCCAGCGCCCGGTGCGTGCGCTCGAACGCCTCCTTGAGCGAGCCCGCCGCGCCGACCTCGCGCAGCATCACGGTGAGGAAGTCACGCGTCTGCGCGATGGCCGCGTCCACCCCCTGCCGGCCGCGCGCCACCGCTCCCCTGCCCCCGACCAGCGTCTCCGCCCCGAACGACGCGACCTTGTCGAGCGTCGCGGCGGACCAGTCGAGGTGGAAGGCGTCGCCGGTGTAGAGGGCGGCCTGGGACTCGACGAGGTCGCCGGCGAACATGATCCGCCGCTTCGGCAGCCAGGCCACCAGGTCGCCCTCGGTGTGGCCGCGTCCGCAGTGGGCCAGCACCAGGTCGCCCCGGTCGCCGCCCAGGTCGATGGTGAACGTGTCGCTGAACGTCGCCGTCGGCCACGTCAGCCCCGGGATCGACCCGGGCTCCTTGAACAGGCGGGGCATCCTGGCGTACTCGCTGGCCCAGTCCTGCTCGCCGCGCTCGGCGATCAGCTCGCGGGTCTTGTCGTGCGTCACGATCACGTCCGCGCCGAACGCCGACGCGCCCAGCACCCGGACGGCGTGGTAGTGCGACAGCACCAGGTACCTGATCGGCTTGTCGGTGTGCTCCCGCAGCCTGGCCAGCCATGCGCGGGCGGCCACGGGCGTGGCGAGCGCCTCGAAGCAGACGAGGAAGTCCTCGGCCTCGATGGCGCCCACGTTCGGGTCGCCTTCTGCCGTGAGCGCGTACACGCCCTCGGCCAGCACCTCCAGGGACTGCTTCTTCTCGCCGAGATCGGCCGACGAGGCGAACGCTCTGGCCATCACCACTCCTCCCGCGACGCGGTCAGCACCCGCCAGGACCCCTTCCCCCTCCGACGGCCCCTCTCCCAACGCCTCCCCATGTCACGCCGGGCGGCGGGTCTGGACGATGTGGAAGCGGCCCGCCACGTAGCCCGGGTCCGTGAGCGAGGCCGTGGCGGCCGGGTTGGCGCCCGTGCCGTGGTAGTCGCTGAACGCCGCCGACTGGTTGACGAAGACGCCGCCCGTCAGGTTGCACGACAGGTTCACCCCCGCGTCGAGGGCGGCCCGTTCGGCCTGGTCGAGCACCTCGTCGGAGGTGGAGTAGGCGGCGGCCGTGAGCGCCCCGCGGGCCTTGATCGTGCGGCGCAGCACCTCCAGGCTCTCCTGCGTCGACCCCGTCGGGATGACGAACGCGATCGGCCCGAAATGCTCCAGCCCGTAGACGTCGGAGTCGTCCGGCGAGACCTTCACGATCACCGGCGTCCGCACCACCGCGTCCGGGCCCGTGACGAGCGAGGCGAACAGCCCCGGGTACGCGTTCCAGGTCGGGAACGTGTTGCAGCCGATCACCAGCGCGACGCCTGCCCGGTCGTGTGCTGCACCGCATTGGCCAGCTCGAAGCTGCGCCGGTTGATCCGGTCGACGATCTCGACGCAGGCCAGCGCACGGGCCTCGGGCCCGGCGTCGCGCCAGGCGGGCAGCGCCGCCCGGGCCGCGGCGATCAGGTCGTCCACGAGCGGCTCCGGGTAGGTGACGCCGAGGTCGATGCCGTACGGGGAGCGCTCGGCGCCGATCCAGGACCCGGTGTCCGGCTGGTCGAGGGGGAACGGCTTGCCGAGGTAGGACTCGAACGCCTCCTTGCCCCGCTCGGCCGCTCCCTCGCCGTAGACGCGCGGGCTCGGCGACTCGGGATACGCGCTCCAGTAGCCCCGCTCGGCGATGGCCGACAGCGCCTTCTCCAGAGTCTCGCGGTGCTGCTCGAACATGGTGTTCACCCTCTTGACAGGGATGGTCCGGACGGTGAAGTGTTTACCGAACATCCGGTCAGTTGACAAGGGAGACCTGCGTTGGAGAGCGCGCGTCGCATGATGGACGCCGACACCGCCTCCGCCGCCCTGGGCATCGAGCTGACGGAGCTCGGCGAGGGCCGGGCGGTGTGCCGCATGACCGTGACCGACCAGATGATCAACGGGCATGACCTGTGCCACGGCGGCTACGTGTTCCTGCTGGCCGACACCGCGTTCGCGTGCGCCTGCAACAGCCACGGCCCGGTGACGGTGGCGGCGGGCGCGGAGATCACGTTCGTCTCCCCGGCCCACGCGGGCGACGTGCTGGAGGCCGAGGCCGCCGAGCGCACCCGCTACGGCCGCAGCGGCATCTACGACATCACGGTGCGCGGAGCGGCCGGCCGGGTGGTCGCCGAGTTCCGCGGCCGCAGCAGAGAGCTGAGACAGGTGGAGGGCTGATGAGACTTGGCGATCCCCCCGCGCCGGAAGATCTCGATCCCATAGAGCGGGCGTCCCGCGACGAGCTCATGTCGATCCAGCTGGAGCGGCTCCAGCGGACACTCACCCATGCTTACCTAAAAGTCCCGATTTATCGGCAAAAATTCGACCAGGTGGGCGTGCATCCGAGCGACTGCAAAGAGCTCGGCGACCTGGCGAAGTTCCCCTTCACCACCAAGCAGGACCTGCGCGACACCTACCCGTTCGGCATGTTCGCCGTCCCGCGCGAGCAGGTGGCCAGGATCCACGCCTCCAGCGGCACCACGGGCACGCCCACCGTGGTCGGCTACACCCGGCACGACCTGAACGTCTGGGCGGGCGTCATGGCCCGCTCGATCCGCGCCTCCGGCGGCCGGCCGGGCGACATCGTGCACGTGGCCTACGGGTACGGCCTGTTCACCGGCGGGCTGGGCGCCCACTACGGGGCCGAGCGGCTGGGCTGCACGGTGGTGCCGGTCTCCGGCGGCATGACGCCCCGGCAGGTCCGGCTCATCACCGACCTGCGGCCCGACATCGTCATGGTCACGCCGTCGTACATGCTGGCCCTGCTGGACGAGTTCGAGCGGCAGGGCCTGGACCCCCGCGCGTCCTCCCCGCGGATCGGGATCTTCGGCGCCGAGCCCTGGACCGAGCGCATGCGCGCGGAGCTCGAGGACCGCTTCGACCTGCACGCCGTGGACATCTACGGCCTGTCGGAGGTGATCGGCCCCGGCGTCGCGAACGAGTGCGTCGAGACCAAGGACGGCCTGCACGTCTGGGAGGACCACTTCTACCCGGAGACCGTCGATCCCCTCACCGGGGAGCCCGCGCAGGCGGGCGAGCTGGTCTTCACCAGCCTCACCAAGGAGGCCATGCCGGTCATCCGCTACCGCACCGGCGACCTGACCAGGCTGCGGCCGGGCACCGCCAGGCCCGCGTTCCGGCGCATGGAGAAGGTGACGGGCCGCACCGACGACATGATCGTCCTGCGCGGCGTGAACGTGTTCCCGACCCAGATCGAGGAGCTGGTGCTGCGCGTGGAGGGCCTGTCACCGCACTTCCGGCTCCACCTGACCCGCCCGGGGCGGCTCGACGTGATGACGGTCAGGGTCGAGGCCCGGCCGGGCCTCGCTACCCGTGGGGAGGCCGCTGAGGCGCTGCGCCAGGCTGTCAAGGACACCGTCGGCGTGAGCGTGGAGGTCGAGGTGGTGGATCCGGAGACGCTGGAGCGCTCGGTCGGCAAGCTCAAACGAGTCATCGACAAGCGGGATAATTAAGACATGGCCTCTCCGACCCCCACCCGCCAGCGCAAGCGCGGACACGACCCGGAGTCCGTGCTGTCCACCGCCGTCGGCGTCTTCAACGAGCGGGGCTACGACGGGACGAGCATGGAGGACCTGGCCAGGGCGCTCGGCGTGACCAAGTCGGCCATCTACTACCACGTGCCGGGCAAGGAGCAACTGCTCGCGCGGGCGCTGGACCGGGCGCTCGACGGGCTGTTCGCGGTGGTGACCGACGAGCGCGCCGCCTCGGGGCCGGCGATCGACCGCCTGGAGTGGGCCGTACGGCAGAGCGTGCGCATCCTCGTGGACCGGCTGCCGTACGTGACGCTGCTGCTGCGGGTGCGCGGCAACAGCCGCACCGAGCAGGCGGCGCTGGAGCGGCGGCGGGAGTTCGACAGGTTCATCAGCCGCCTGGTCAAGGAGGCGGCGGCGGAGGGCGGCATCCGGCCGGACGTGGACCCGGCGCTGGTGACGCGGCTGCTGTTCGGCGCGGTGAACTCGATCACCGAGTGGTACAGGCCGGCGCGCGGGGCCTCGGCGGACGACCTGGCCGACGCGCTGCTCAAGATGACCTTCACCGGCCTACGGGTCTAACGCGTCCCGCCGCGGGGGATCGACCTGGGGGGTCTCGGCGCCGCGGGGCAGCTTGACGCGCAGGTCGTTGCGTACGGCCTCGCCGAGTTTCTTGGTGGCGATGCGGTTGAGCGCGCCGCCGGCGATGGCTCCCGTGAGGAACGGGCCGAGCGTGGTCAGGTGGCGGCCGAGCGTCCGGAGGAGGCGGTTGCGCAGGGCGGTCTTGGTGGCCGCGCCGAGCGCCAGCGAGACGGACGTGGGCGTGAGGGGGTCGATGCCACGTTGTCTGGCCCATGCGGCCGTGAACGCGACCGCGCGCTGGGTGCCCGAGCCCTCGACACGTACGCCGTAGACCTCGTGCAGCTCGGCCAGGAGCTTGACCTCGATGGCGGCGACGACGATGGTCTCGGCGACGAGTTGCGCGGGGGCGGAGAGCAGAAGGGGCGGTGCGGCGAACTCTGCCGCCGCGAGCGCTCCGCCGATGGCGCCGACCGTCATCGTGGCCTTCTGGGCGGTGCGCACCAGGTCGTCGGCGAGTTGCTCGCCGGTCAGGCCGTGATGGTGCTCGGAAAGGGTGTGCAGGTCCCTGATCGGGATGCGCGGCGCGATGTTGAGAAAGACGTCCGCCAGCCAGCGGCCCCGGCCGGCGCCTGTGGCGCGTGCCTTCTTGGCCCCCTCGGACAGCGCGCGGGCTAGTCGGCCGAGCAGCCTGCGGCGCTCGGCCGGCTCCAGCTCGCCGGGCGCGGTGAGCTTGCCTACGAGCTCGCCGACCTCGCGTTCGGGGCCGGCGACCTCGTTGTCTGGTTGCTTGTCCTGCTCAGGTACGGCCACGCGTTGCCTCCGTCCTCATGGTCGCGATCGCTCAAGGTCGGGCTTCGTCTCCCTACCCCGAGCATTTCGCTCCAGTCGATTAGGCGGCGCACTCCCGGCAGACCTGCTGGCCGTTCTTCTCGGAGGCCAGCTGGCTACGGTGGTGCACCAGGAAGCAGCGCGAGCAGGTGAACTCGTCGGCCTGACGGGGGATCACCCGCAGGGAGAGCTCTTCGTTCGACAGATCCGCACCGGGCAGTTCGAGCGACTCGGCCAGGTCGGTCTCGTCGATGTCGATGCTGCCAGACGACTTGTCGGTGCGCCGCGCCTGCAACTCCTGGAGGCTGTCCTCCCCCAGGTCGTCGTCTGTCTTGCGTGGGCTGTCGTAGTCGGTAGCCATTGTGCTTACTCCATCCCCCTCATCTATATGTCCTCGCGCTCATCGCGCGTCTTCTAACGTCCAGGAAGCCCATCTTGTGCCCGTTCCGCCGGGGAGATTTCCCATGGGTACCCCGCGGGAACGGACGACGAACCTCCCAACACGTCAGGGCCTGCTGCCGTCGGCAATGGTTAGCCAAATATGGCGAAACCCACAGCCTTGGCGCCATGCACCACCGTGTTCGACGGCACATCCAACCACATGTGCGGCGTGAATGAGACGCCCCCCACGCCTCAACACGGGCACCAACACACGGACGAACGTGCCGGAGCAAGACGATCTCAGCGTCTCGGGAGCCGAATGGTCACGACGAGCCCTCCACCATCACGTGGCACCGCGGCCACATTTCCACCGTGAGCCTGAACCACCGCACGAACGATGGACAGCCCCAGCCCCGATCCCTTCGCCGAATCCACGCGGTCCGCGTGGAGCCTCCTGAAGGGCTCGAACAGGCTGTTCACCTCGTACGCCGGGACATGCTGCCCTGTGTTGGCCACCTGAACAACCAAGGCACCGTCCGCCATTCCCGTCTGGATCCATACTTTTCCGTTTTCGGGAATGTTGTACTTGACCGCGTTCTCCAGGAGGTTGCTGACCGACCGCTCCAGGAGCACCGGATCGCCTATGGTAGGCGCGCTGACCAGTTCGGCCGTCACGGTTACCCCGTGCTCCTCGGCGAAGGCCGTCACCTGTTCCACGGCCGTCTGAGCGACTTCGCGGACATCGACCGGTTTGCGTACGGCGAGTTCGCGCTCGCTCCTCGCCAGCAACAGCAGTCCCTCGATGAGCT
Organism: Nonomuraea sp. NPDC052116; assembly: GCF_040680035.1. Lineage (NCBI taxonomy): Bacteria > Bacillati > Actinomycetota > Actinomycetes > Streptosporangiales > Streptosporangiaceae > Nonomuraea > Nonomuraea sp. NPDC052116. The sequence goes on from NZ_JBFAWA010000001.1 coordinate 592,720, forward strand.
TCTCGTTACGCGCGTTGACTTCGAGAAGGGTACGGCCGAGCGCTTTGAGATCCTCGGACGCCTCGGGATCGGACAGGGCGATCTCCAGGACGGTCCGGTTAATCGTGAGGGGAGTTCGCAATTCGTGGGAGGCGTTGGCCACGAATCTGCGCTGGGTGTCGAAGGCGACGTTGAGCCGGGTGAGCATGGCGTCGAACGTGTCGGCCAGCTCCTTCAGCTCGTCGTTGGGGCCCTGCAGGTCGATGCGCTGGTGGGCCAGGGTGCTCTCCGACAGCTTGCGCGCCGTCGCCGTCATCTGGGCCACCGGCCGCAGCGCCCGGTCGGCCACGAAGTAGCCGATGATCAGCGCCAGGATGCCGACGCCCATCAGCGCGAGCAGGGAGTTGCCGAACAGCGCGTCCCGCGCACGCTGGATCGCCAGCGCCTGCATGTTGTGCCAGGCGTTCTGGAGCTGCTCGTCCGCGCTGGGAGGCAGTCCCAGATCGATGGTCGGCCAGGCCCAGGTGATCGCCGATCCGACGATCATGTAGACCGACCCCAGCAGCACGGCGGCCGCCGCGAAGACGAGCGCGCCGTACGTGAGCGTCAGCCGCCACCGGATGCTGACCTTGGCGGGCAGCTCCCTCATCCGCTCCATCGGCGTGCGCTGCACCGGCGACTGCCCGGGCGGTGGCGGGCCGTCCCAGGCGGGCGGCCCGCTGGGTGGTGGCGCCTGCTGCACGCGCGTCGCCTTCCTCGCCGAATGCGGGCTGATCATCGGATGCGTCGGCCCCGACTGGAGCTCCTCCGACCTCTCCATCACGGGGCCTCCCCCGCGACGGCCGTGCGGCGTTCAATGGATCGCCGTTTTCTCACAGTTTGTACCCAACCCCGGGCACAGTCTCGATCACCTGAGGCTCGCCCAGCTTCTTCCGCAGCGTCATCATGGTCACGCGGACCACGTTCGTGAAGGGATCGATGTTCTCGTCCCATGCCTTGTCCAGCAGGTCTTCCTGGCTGACCACGGCGCCCTCGGCCCGCATCAGCTCCTCGAGCACCGCGAACTCCTTCTTGGTCAGCACGACCTCCTTGCCGTCGCGCTCCACCAGCCGCTTGCCCGGGTCGAGCCGGATGCCGCCGCGCTCCAGGACGGGCGGCAGGGCGGGCGCGGAGCGGCGGCCGAGCGCGCGCACCCTGGCGACCAGCTCGATGAACACGAACGGCTTGGCCAGGTAGTCGTCGGCCCCCAGACCGAGACCCTCCACCTTGTCGTCCACGTCGCCCGACGCGGTCAGCATCAGGATCCGCGAGGCGCTCCGCTGCTCCACCAGGCGACGGCACACCTCGTCGCCGTGGACCACCGGCAGGTCGCGGTCCAGCACGATCACGTCGTAGTCGATGTAGGAGGTCCGCTCGAGGGCGCCGCCCCCGTCGTAGGCGACGTCGACCGCCATGGCCTCGCGCCGTAGCCCGGTCGCGATCGCGTCGGCGAGCACCCGCTCATCCTCAACCACCAGCACCCGCACGCCTGATGCACCTCTCTCCGATTCTGGTCACTCATTCTGTCCACAGCCCCGATAAGCGCACGGTAAGGCATGTTCAGAGGTGGGTGACCCCCCGGTCAGGGAGAGGAGCACAAAATTCATGTTTCGGGGTGCGACGGGCCGGGGTATGCCTGCGGGACACCCATCGCCCGGACATCACCCGGCAATGGGCGTGCTTCGCCCAAGAGCATGGATCGGACCCCAGAGAGTAGGTGAGATGGGCGAGTTCACGACTACGATCGAACACCGCCTCGACCAGGCTTATAAGGGCCTTCGGGAGGCCCGTAGCGTCGGCGACGAATATCTCGCTGACACGCTCACCGCCGAGATCGAGGACCTGCGCAGGCTGGCCGACGATCACGGCATCCCGTTGCCCCGCTGACCAAGCGCGGACGGCCGGAGCCCGCGGGGGCTCCGGCCGTTCGCGTTCAGGCGTCCCGTTCCGGGTTCTGCGCCGCCAGCAGGTCGTGCAGCTCCTCGAAGAGCCCCGGCGCCGCGCAGAGCGCGTACTCCGGGCTCACCGGCCTGCCGTGCAGGCCTTCGAGCCTGGCCCCCGACTCGGTCGCCACCAGGCCGGCCGCGCCGTAGTCCCACGGGTTGATGCCGCGCTCGTAGTAGGCGTCCACGCGGCCGGCCGCGAGCGAGCACAGGTCGATCGCGCACGAGCCGCCGCGCCTGATGTCCCGCACCCGGGGCAGCACCGCCGCGACCACCTGGCCCTGGACCGCGCGCCTGCTCACCGCGTAGCCGAACCCGGTCGCCACCAGCGCCTGCGCGAGCGGCACGCCCGTGTTGCAGCGCAGCCGCTCCGCGCCGAGCCAGGCGCCCTCGCCGAGCGCCGCGGTGTAGACCTCGCCGCGCGCCGGCAGGTTGACGACCCCGGCCACGACCTGGCCGTTCACCTCGACGGCGATCGACACCGCCCACTCCGGCAGGCCGTACAGGAAGTTGACGGTGCCGTCGATCGGGTCGACGATCCAGCGCACGTCCGAATCGCCGGGCTTCTCCCCGCCCTCCTCGCCGAGGATCCTGTCGCCGGGCCTGGCGGCCAGGATGCGCTCGCGGATGAGCTCCTCCGACGCCTTGTCCAGCGCGGTGACCACGTCGGTGGGGCTGGACTTGGTCTCGATCTCCTCGGACATCGTGGGCCGCTTGGCGAGCAGCATGTCGCCCGCCTCGCGCGCGATGTCCTCGGCCAGTCTCAGGAAATCCGTCATCAGGCCACCGAGTCCGGACGCTTCCACTCCTCGCCGAGCACGTGCTGGGCGAGGAAGGCGAAGACGGTCTCGTACCAGGCGACGATGTTGCCCGGCTTGAGGATCCAGTGGTTCTCGTCGGGGAAGTACAGGAACTTCGACTCGACCTCGCTGCGCCGCAGGTCCCACCAGAGCCGCAGGCCCTCGCCGATCGGCACGCGGTAGTCCTTGTCGCCGTGGATGACGAGGAGCGGGGTGGTGATCTTGTCGAGCGCGTTGTGCGGCGACAGGAGCTGGTACCGCTCGGAGCCGGGCTCGCCGAACTCGCGCTGCCAGTACATGGAGGCGTCGGTGGTGCCGGCGAACTGGTCGAGGTTCCACAGGGACGCGTGGGTGACGATGGCCTTGTAGCGGTCGCTGTGGCCGGCGAGCCAGTTGGCCATGTAGCCGCCGTACGAGCCGCCCATCGCGCCGATGCGCTCGCTGTCGATGTCGTCCCTGGCCAGGGCCACGTCGACGATCGCGTCGAGGTCGGCCTGGGTGCGCGGGCCCCAGTTGCCCCAGCCGCGGTCGATCATCTCCTGCCCGTAGCCGGTGGACAGGCACGGGTCCGGCATGAGCACGGCGTACCCGCGCTGGGTCATGAGCCACACCTGCCAGCGCCACTGCCAGTCGTTCCACGAGGCGACCGGGCCGCCGTGGATCCACAGCACGAACGGCGCCGGCTCGTCGGCCGAGGCGCCTTCGGGCAGCGCGAGCCAGCCGCGGATCGTGGCGCCGTCGTCGGCGGTGGCGGAGATCTCGGTCAGCGTGCCCGGCGCCTCGGGGCGCGGCCCGGGCGAGGGCAGGTCGACGATCTCGCCGCCGGCCACGTCGATCCTGGCCGGGCCGGGGGCGAGGGCGATGCCGCTGCGCAGCGCGTAGACGGAGCCGCCGTCGGAGGAGACGTTGAGCCCGGTGTACGCGGCGTCGTCCAGGGTGAGCCTGGTGCTCTCCCCGTCCAGCGGGACGCGGAAGACCGGGCGGCGGCCCTGGTGGTCGGCCACGATGTAGACGGCAGAGGAGTCCGGCGCCCACGCGATGTCCGCGGGGAACAGGTCGGGCGCGTACGCGCCGCCCTCGCCGGTGGCCACGTCGGCGATCCACAGCTCGCTGCGCGCCGAGACCTCCAGCCCGGTGAACCGGTCGCGGGCGCAGGCCACCTTGGAGCCGTCGGGCGAGATCGCGAGCGGGCCCGTGAAGTCGAAGCCGTCCTCGCTGAGCACCGTGCGCCGCTCGCCCGAGGCCACGTCGATGGCCACCAGGTCGGTACGGCTCTCGCCCTTCGGCAGGTACGTGCGCCAGGTCGTGAACACCGTGGCGCCGTCCGGGCTCAGCTCGAACGAGGCGTCCCGCAGCGCCTCCCCCGCGTCGGGGGTCAGCTCGCGCACGTCCTCCAGGCGGTCGCCGCCGAGCCTGGCGGTGAACAGCCTGGTGCGGCCCGGGCCGAGGTCGTGGTCCCAGAAGCGGATCGGGTAGCCCTCGTGCAGGATGGCGCTGATCCCGGCGTCCTTGCGGGCCTTGCGCCTGTCCTCGTCGGCCGCCTCCTCGCCGTCGAGCACGTCGGCGGAGAACACCACGACGTCGGCGGCCGTACGCACCGCACCGATGCCGCCGGGGCGGGTGGCCACCTGGCGGGCCTCACCGCCCGCGCGGGGCAGCAACCAGAGCGCGGGCACCTCGTCGGAGGAGTCCTTGACGGTGGGGTCGGGGCGGGCGGAGGTGAACAGCACGTCGCCTGCGGCCGTGAAGACAGCGGCCGACTCGCCCTTGGCCGAGCGGGTCAGCCGGTAGGGCTCGCCGTCGACCGGAATCGCCCAGAGCGCGGTGCCGTAAGACTTGCCGTCGGGGTTGAGTGACTGGACTGTGGAGATCAACCTGGAGCCGTCGGGGGAGAGCTTCAGCGAGAGAACCCGGGGGATGGCCACGTAGTCGCGTATGTCATTGAATGCGCTCACTCAATCGAACCTACCTGTTCATGGCCTCACTCCGTGAGGCTGTGCCCGGTCGCTCGGGAGCCGTTGCCTTCCCTCGCTGCAGAGACCTCCCGCACTCCTGAATACTGTGGTCACGTGGGAACATACGACGCGTTGCTGGTTCTGTCGTTCGGCGGGCCCGAGGGGCCCGACGACGTGCTGCCGTTCCTGGAGAACGTGGTGCGCGGCAGGGGGGTGCCGCGCGAGCGGCTGCTCGAGGTGGCCGAGCACTACCAGGGCTTCGGCGGGGTCAGCCCGATCAACCGGCAGAACCGCGACCTGGTCGAGGCGCTGCGCCCGATCGCCGGCGTGCCCGTCTACTGGGGCAACCGCAACTGGCACCCGTTCGGCGAGGACACCGTCCGCCAGATGAAGGCCGACGGGATCAGGAAGGCGGCCGTGTTCGCGACCTCGGCGTTCGCGGGCTACTCGAGCTGCCGCCAGTACTACGAGGACATCGCCAGGATCTCCGTCGAGGACGGCCCCGAGCTGGTCAAGATGCGCCACTTCGGCGACCACCCGGGGTTCGTGGCCGCGATGGCCGACCACACGCGGGCGGCGCTCGGACGGCTCGGCCGCGACGACGCCAGGCTGGTGTTCACCGCCCACAGCATCCCCGTCTCCATGGCCGAGACCGCGGGCCCCTCGGGCGGCCTGTACGAGGCGCAGCTCCGCAGGAGCGCCGAGCTGGTCAGCCAGGCGCTCGGCCGCACGCAGCCGTGGGACCTGGTGTGGCAGTCGCGCAGCGGCCCGCCGCAGGTGCCGTGGCTGGAGCCGGACGTCTGCGACTTCCTGCGCAAGACGGACGCCCGTTCGGTCGTGCTGGTGCCGATCGGGTTCGTCTCCGACCACATGGAGGTCGTCTACGACCTCGACACCGAGGCCAGGCAGGTGGCCGCCGAGCTGGGGCTGCCCATGGAGCGGGCGGCGACCGCCGGCACGCACCCGCGCTTCGTCCAGATGGTGCGCGAGCTGATGGACGAGCCCGAGCCCGTCCCCTGCGCGCTCACGTGCTGCCCCCCACCCCGCAGACGCCCTCAGGCGTAAGTACGGGCATAGGCCTGGGCGATCCCCATGACCTTGTTCACGTAGTCCCACGAGTGGTTGTAGAACCAGATCGCCTTGCGTAGCTTCTCGCCGCCCTGGCCGGCGCCGTTGGCACACAGGTAGTTGGCGGCGCCGGGCACCGCGTCGTACGGGCTCCAGATGTCGGACTTGCCGTCCCCGTCGCCGTCCACGCCGTAGTGCTTCCAGGTGGCGGGCATGAACTGCATGGGCCCGAGCGCGCCCGCGCTGGACGGGCCGTTGTTGCGGCCGTGGCTGCTCTCCACCTGCCCGATCGCCGCCAGCACCGTCCACGACAGCCCCGGGCAGCGGGTGGCCGACGCCTTGTACAGGTCCAGGTAGCTGCCCGGGCGGCCCACGTTCACCGTCGTCTGGGGCTTCTGCTGTTTCGGTGTGCGGTGCGCCGCGTCCAGCATGACGACCTGCGAGCCCTTGCCGAGCACCTTGCGCACCCCCGCCTCGCTGATCTTGCCGGCCTTGCCGTGCAGCAGCACCGCGACCCCCGGCGCGAACCCCAGCGACCTGCCCAGGTCCGCGCTCACCAGCCCGTCCACGCCCATGAGCCCGAGCGTGGCCGAGGCCGCCACGCGCAGCCGGGGACCGCCGTCCACCTGGTACATGCCGCCCAGGATCATCCCGAACTTGCGCATCGCGCCCGCGTCGGCCACCAGCTCGCCCCTGGCCAGCGCGCTCCACACGGCGGGCTGGTCGGCGACGGGCTGCGGCGTCCAGGAGCGGAAGTCGGCGGGATCGACGGCCAGCAGGTTCAGGCCGGTGCCGGCCACCTTGACCGCGCCCGCGTCCACCACGGCCACCTTCTGCACGTACTTCAGCCCGCTGAGCGCGAACCTCGTGCTCTTGGGGACCGTGCCCGCGGCGATGGCCAGCACGCGCGGCGGCGTCGCGGTGACCCCGGCGCCGCCCTGGCCGAAGTCCTTGACCGGCGCGGCCGTGGGCACGAGCTGGTCGAGGCGCGGCGAGGGCTGCTGCGGCCGCTGCGTGGGCTTCCTGCGCACCGGCTCGTTCGCGGTTTTGACCAGGTCGTCGCCCAGGATCACGACGACTCCGCCGGCCGCGGCCGTGACCACGAGCACGGCGGCGACCATGAGGATGACCGCGCGGAACGAGGGAAGACCGGACACTCGGGACACGTTAACCCACTCGGCCGCTAAATCACTTGCCATACGGACATACGGTGCGCCATGGTTACTTGGCTCAAGTAAGGGGGAAACGGCGTGGTCGGGCCTTACCGGGGATTGTTCGACGGGCCCGGCGTCAAGGGATTCGTCCTGGCGGGATTCATCGGCCGGATGCCGATGTCCATGCTCGGCATCGGGGTCGTGCTGCTGGTCTCCGCGCTCACCTCGTCGTACGCCACCGCCGGCGGCGTCGCCGCCATGACCAACCTGGCCTTCGCCGTGGCCGCCCCCATGTCGGGCCGCCTCGTGGACAGGTTCGGGCAGGGCCGGGTGATACCGCCGTTCGCCGTCGTCAACGCGCTCGCGCTGGTCGCCCTGATGCTGTGCGCCGGGTTCGGGCTGCCCGACTGGACGCTGTACGCCTCGGGCCTGCTCGTGGGCGGCACCTCGCTGTCGCTGGGCTCGATGGTGCGGGCCCGCTGGTCGGTCATCCACGGCGGGTCGGGCAAGCTGCACACCGCGTTCGCCTTCGAGTCGGTGGTGGACGAGGTCATCTTCGTCACCGGGCCCGCGCTGGTCACGGTGCTGGCCACCGCCGTGAACCCGTACGCGGGGCTGGTCGTGGCCCTGGTCTGCATGCTCCTCGGCACCTTCGCGCTGGCGGCCCAGCGGCGCACCCAGCCGCCCGTGCAGCCGGTCAGGTCGGCGTCGGGCACGCCCATCCTGATCCCCGGCATCGCCCTGCTGGCGTGCGTCTACCTGGCGCTGGGCGCCGTGTTCGGCTCGGTCGACCTGATCACGGTGGCCTTCGCCGAGGAGCACGGCGTGAAGGGCGCCTCCGGGTTCCTGCTGGCGGCGTTCGCGGGCGGGTCGATGGTGTCGGGGCTGTGGTTCGGGTCGCGGGACTGGAAGATCTCGCTGCGCGGGCGGTTCGTGCGGACGCTCGCGCTGTTCGTGGTGGGGCTCATACCGATCATGTTCATCGGTGACGCGCGGGTCATGGCGCCGGCGCTGTTCCTGGCCGGATTCGCCATCTCGCCGACGCTCATCACGGGCTTCTCGCTCACCGAGCGACTGGTGCCTCCGTCCCTGCTCACCGAGGGCATGGCGTGGATCTCGACGTCGATCGGGTTCGGCGTGGCGGTCGGGGCGTGGGCCGGCGGGCGGCTCACCGAGATGTTCGGCGCGTCCAACGCGTACGCCTTCTCCTGGGGGGCGGCGATCCTGGCCGCGGCCGTGGGCGTCGGAGGTTCGGGTTTGCTGAGACTTCCCGAGGCTCCTTCACCCGCCAAGAGTTGATCCGCTACGGTCGGGACATCCCTCGCAACACCCATCTCATTGGAAGCATTACCTATGTCCCGACAAATCAATTCACTTCTAGCTATCGCGGCTGTCTGCGTCACTCTGGCCCCGGCGCCCGCCTTCGCGCAGGCGCCGAAGAAGGCCGCGCCGGTCGACTGCGAGCAGGTCAAGTGCCTCGCGCTGACGTTCGACGACGGGCCCGGCAAGTACGCGGGAACGCTCCTCGACACGCTGAAGAAGTACGACGCGAAGGCGACGTTCTTCCTCGAAGGCCAGTACGTCAAGAGCCGCCCCGCGTTCGTCAAGCGCATGGTGGCCGAGGGCCACGAGGTCGGCAACCACAGCTACAGCCACCCCGACTTCACCAAGTCCGACGCGGGCACCATCAGGAACGAGATCAAGAAGACCCAGGACGCGGTCAAGAAGGCTTCGGGCGTCGAGCCCAAGCTGCTGCGTCCGCCGTACGGGCTGGCCGACCTGCAGGTCGCCGACGTCGCCACGGAGTTCGGCATGCCGATGGTCCTGTGGACCGCCGGCTCCGAGGACTGGTCCAGCAAGAACGTCGAGGCCATCAAGAAGAAGACCATGGAGGTCGCGCAGCCCAACGGCATCATCCTGATGCACGACTGGGTGAAGCAGACCGTGGACGCGATGCCGGCCCTCGTCAAGTCGCTCCAGAAGAAGGGCTACCACCTCGTGACGGTGTCCGACATCGTCAAGCAGCAGAACCTGCAGCCCGGCGACATCTTCCCGGTTCCCGCCGGCTGGGAGAAGTGAGTATCGTTCGCGTTTAACCGAACGATGCTCTGGAGGGGTGCTCATGACGTTCGCGAATTGGGCGCGTAACCAGTCGGGCACCCCTGCCGAGGTGCGTACGCCGGCCTCGGTCGAGGACGTCGTACGCGCCGTGCGGGACGCCGCCGCCTCCGGGCGGCGGGTCCGCATGGTGGGCACGGGCCACTCCTTCACGGGGGTGGCCCTCATCGACGGCGTCATGCTGCGCCCCGGCGCGCTCACCGGGATCAGGTCATGGGGCGACGACCGCGTGACCGTGCTGGCCGGCACCCCGCTCCGCGTGCTGAACGAGCTGCTCGACGAGCGCGGCCTGGCCCTGGCCAACATGGGCGACATCACCGAGCAGACCGTCGCGGGCGCGATCCAGACCGGCACGCACGGCACCGGCCGCGACAGCGGCGGCCTCGCCGACCAGGTCGCCGAGCTGGAGCTGGTGCTGGCTGACGGCTCGGTGACGACGGCCGGGCCGGGCGAGGACCTGTTCGACGCGGCCAGGGTCGGGCTGGGGGCGCTCGGGGTGCTGACGGCCGTGACGCTCCGGGTGGAGCCCGCGTTCCTGCTGCACAACCGGCGGCGCAAGCTGTCCCTCAGCGAGGTGCTCGGCTCGCTCGACGAGCTGACCTCGGAGAACGAGCACCTCGACTTCTTCTGGCTGCCGCACACCGACGCCTGCCTGGTCAAGACCAACAACCGCAGCCCGGGCCCGGCCCGGCCGCCGGGCGCGTTGCGGCACTGGCTGGACAACGTCTTCCTGGAGAACACCGTCTTCGGCGCGGCCTGCGCGCTCGGGGGCCGCTTCCCCGACCTGATCCCGCGGATCAACGCCGTCAGCGCGGCGGCGCTCGGCGACTCGGAGTCGGTGGACACGTCGTACAAGGTCTTCACGGCGCGGCGGGACGTGCGCTTCCTCGAGATGGAGTACGCGGTGCCGCGCGAACGCCTCGGCCAGGCGCTGCGCGAGACCAGGGACCTGATCGACCGGATGGACTGGAAGATCACGTTCCCGGTGGAGGTGCGGGTCACGCCGCCCAGCGACGCGTGGCTGTCCACCGCGTACGGACGCTCGTCGGCGTACATCGCGTGCCACATCTACCGGCCGACGCCGAACCCCGCGTACTTCGAGGGCGTGGAGGAGATCATGACGCGGCTGGACGGGCGGCCGCACTGGGGCAAGCTGCACACCAGGGACGCTTCCTACCTGAACAAGGTCTATCCCCGCTTCGCGGACTTCACGGCCCTGCGTGACCGGCTCGACCCGGGTCGCCTATTCGGCAATGAGTACCTGGATCTAGTGCTCGGCTAACGCATCGTTAGGTAAAGAGCTTGCTCGAAAACGTGTCCTGGGATCCGCGCGGGCCGCGTGGCGGGCATCCTCGTAACTCGTGCCCCGACGACTCGGCCTGCCCTCCGTGTACCTCGCCGCGGCCGTGGCCACCGCCGCCACGACCGCCGTTCCTCTCGCCATGACGCCCGCGTCAGGACTCGCCCTGCGGCCCGCCCCCACCGAGCCGACCCGGCCCTTCATCGTCACGGCACGCAGCCGCGGCGCCGCCCGCGATCTCGTCGGCGAGGTGCGGTGGCGGGTGCGGCGCTATTACACCGCCGCACTGCCCGGCTTCGCCACCTTCCTCACCGCCGCCGAGCTGGCCGAGCTCCGGTCGGACCCGCGGGTGCTCGCGGTCGAGCCCGACCGCGAGATCCGCCCCATGGCGCTCGGGAGATCCCGCCCGCGCTCCCGCTGGGCCAGCGGCGCCGGCGCCACCGTGTACGTCGTGGACAGCGGCCTGGACGCGGCCCGGGCCGAGCTCGGCGACCGGGCCTGGCGCGCCTTCGACGCCACGGGCGGCACCGGGCACGACTGCGCGGGCCACGGCACCGAGGCCGCCCGGCGCGTCAACGTCATGGCGCCCAAGGCGAGGATCGCCTCGGTGCGGGTGCTCGGCTGCGCCGGCTACGGCACCCTGGCCGACCTGCTCGCCGGGCTGGACTGGATCGGCCGGCACGCTCACGGCCCCTCCGTCGCGAACCTGGCCGTCGACGGGTCCGACTCCCCCGCGCTCGACACCGCCACGCGGTCGCTGGTGCGGTCGGGCGTCTTCGTGGTCGGCGCGGCGTCCTCCGGCGCCTGCCGGACCGTGCCCGGCGCTCAGGCCTTCTCCGCTCACGCCCCGTATCTGGCCGGGGTCGCCGCCCAATACCTGGAGCGCCATCCTGGCGCCGCCCCATCCGTTCTGGCCTCTTGGCTCAAGTGCACGACACCACGCGCCGCGATTCGTCAGAATCCGTCAGGGGCCTCTAACCTCCACTTGCACAACGGCGGGCTCTAGAGGGATGGATTCGACAAATGTGACCGGCGTCACACCGTCCCGGGAGTATCCCAGGAAGGCGATGTTCGGACATGCCGGGTACGGTGCTGGCAGGCAACCGGCACACGCGAGAGACTCAAGGGTCCGGGGGAAGAATGGCGACGCTGACGAAGGGACTCGCATGCAGGAGCTCCGACTCGTCGCGGTGAGTGAGGACGGCACCTATCTCGTGCTGGCTACTGCCGGGCGAGGTACGCGCTTCACGCTTCCCGTGGACGACCGGCTCCGTGCTGCCGTCCGCGGCAACTTCTCCCGTCTCGGCCAGTACGAGATCGAAGTGGAGAGTCCGTTGCGTCCCAAGGAGATCCAGGCTCGCATCCGCGCCGGAGAGACGGCGGAGGAGATAGCCGCGACCGCCGGGATCCCGGTCGAGCGTGTCCGCTGGTTCGAGGGTCCGGTGCTGCAGGAGCGGGAGTACGTCGCCCAGCAGGCGCAACGGGTGGCCGTCCGGATGCCCGGTGAGTCGGCGCCCGGGCCCACCCTGGGCGACCTCGTCGCCGAGCGGCTGACCAGGCGGGGCGTGCCCACCGACGAGATCGACTGGGACTCCGCCAAGCGCGACGACGGGCTGTGGCGTGTCAAGCTCGGCTACGTGTGGAACGGTCACACGCGCCACGCCGAATGGCTGTTCGACCCGCGCAAGCGGCACGTGACGCCCCATGACGACGAGGCCATGCGGCTGTCGTCGGCCGACTTCGACCCGGATCCCGTCGTCGTGGAGGACACGACGGTGACGCCGTTCACGCCGCGGGTGGCCAAGCTGCAGCCGGTGCCGCCGCTCGCCTCCGACCCGCTGCCGTTCCCGTCGGTGGTGCGCCGCGAGCCGGAGGAGCCGGCGGTCGGCTACAACCCGCCGCCCAGGTCGCCGGAGACGGCGTACGGCCGCGCTCCGGAGGCGGCGCCCCCGTTCGAGCGGGGCGCGCCTCCACGTGAGCCTGACACCTCCAGAGAGGTGTCCTACGACACGCCCGACTCCGGCGAGCACCACCGGCCGGAGCCGCCCGCCCGCGAGACCGGCTATGCCCGCCCCGGCGACACCTCGTCCCGCCGCGGCGGGTCTTCGCCGTGGCTGCCCGACTTCGGCTCCGGCCGTCCTGCCGGGCGCGAGGCCGACTCCTCCATCTACGCCCCGGCCGGCACGCCCGCGGACTCCCGCACCTCACCGCCGCCCGCCGTCGAGGAGCCGCCCGCCCAGGAGCGCCCTGTGGCCTGGCGCGAGCAGAGCCCTGCCCCGCAGGCCCCCGCACCGTCCCAGCCCGCCGCGGCCACACCGCCCACGCCCCAGCCCTGGCCCACCACCGAGCCCCACCACCAGCCCACCACCCACGACCGACACACCACTCCGGCCCAGCCCGCTTCCCAGGACCGGCCCACTTTCCAGGACCGGCCAACCGCCGCGGACCAGCCCACCTCCTACGACCGGCCCGCGACCTCAGGCCAGCCTGCCCTCCAGGACCGGCCCGCCCTCGCGGACCAGCCGGTCTCCGGTGAGCACCTCGCCGCTCCGGACCGGCCCGTCTCCGGGGAGCAGTTGGCCGCTCCCGAGCGCCCCGTCTCCCAGGACCCGCCGGCCTCTCAGTCCCAGCCCGCGCCCCAGGCCCAGCCCGCAGCCCAGGCTCAGCCCGCTGCTGAGGCCCAGCCCGGCGCTGACGCCCAGCTCGCTGCTGAGGCCCAGCGTGTCGGCCAGGGCCAGGCGAGCGCCGCCGTGGAGTCGCCCGCGCAGCCCGAGGCCGCAACGCCCGCTGCGGTGGAGCGACCTGCCGCACCGGAGTCGCCCACGGAGCCCGCTCAGGACGCCCACTCCGCCGCGACCAGCCAGCCGAGCACGACCCCGGCCCCGATCGCGACCCCCGAGCCGACCGCAGCCCCTGAGCCGGTCGTGGCCGATGAGGCGACGGCGGCCACGCAGCCCGAGACGTCCGCAGACTCCGTGGCACCCGCGGAGGCCGTAGCGACCACCGAGCCGACGTCGGCCACCCAGCCAGCGACTACTGCAGAGCCGACCACGGTCACCGAGCCCGCAGCATCCGCGGAGCCGGCCCCGGTCGCCGAGCCCACGGCGACCACGGACCCGACCGCAGCCGCCGAGCCTGCGGCAACCTCGGAGCCGACCACGGTCACCGAGCCGGTGGCCGCCTCGGAGTCGGCGGCAGCCACCGAGTCGACGGCATCTGCGGCACCGGTGGCGTCCGCGGAACCGACCACGGTCACCGAGTCGGCACCAGTCACGGAGCCGGTCACTTCTTCGGCGCCTGAGCCGGTCGCGTCCTCGGCCACCGAGTCGGACACGTCGTCGGCCAGCGAGCCGGTCGCGTCGGCCGGCGACGCCGAGCCCACTCCTGAGCCCGCTCCCGCGCCGGTCTCCGAGGCCGTGTCCGCGCCCGCCGACGCGACCGCCGATGGGGACACCACGCAGGCCCAGGCCGCCGACGCCGTGAAGGCCGAGACGTCCAAGCCGGCGGCAGACGCGCCCACCGCCGAGCCGACGGCCGCCATGCCCGAGCAGAAGGCGACCCAGGCCATACCGGACGCCAAGCCGCAGCCCGAGGTGGCCCCTGAGGCCGCCGCAACGGAGGCCGCCGGCACCGCCACGGCGGAGCCCGCCAGTGCCGCCGCGAAGGAAGCCGCAACCACCACTACGACGGAGCCTGCCGACGCCGCCGCGCCGGAGCCCGCGGCTCAGCCCGCTGCGCCGAAGCCCAAGAGCGCGGCCGAGCCCGAGCAGCCCGCTCAGGAGGCCAAGCCGCCGGCACCCGCTCCCAAGCCCAAGCCCACGGAGCCCAAGGCCGCCCCGGCGGTCCCGGCGGCGCGTTCCGGCAAGGACGCGCCCAAGGAGGAGCCGCCCGTGCCGGTGCCGTCTCCCCCGCCCGCTCCGGCGGCCCGCCAGGCGCGCAAGGGTTCGCGGGGCCGCCGTGCCTCGGTCCCGACCTGGGACGAGATCATGTTCGGCGCCCGCCGCCAGGACTGACCCGCTTCAGGCGCGGAGACCGACCTCGGCGGCCCACCGCCCGGCCACGGTGCCACGACTTCAGCGGCACCACACCGACGCGAGGGCCGCGACGAAGGACGGGGCCTCCCGGTCCGCCGCGAGGGAAGGGAGATCAGTGCTTCGGCACTGACCTCCCGGTCCACCATCCAGAAGAGAGGGGGCGGCGCCGGGGGTCAGGGTGCGGGTGGTGTGCTGGGGGACTCGAGGAAGGGGGCGAGCCACTCCGGCGTCACCTCGCCGGGAAACGCCGCCCCCTGGGCCACCGACACGTCGATCGCCGAGTAGCCCCCCTTGCCCGCCCCGACCCCGGCGATCAGCGTGAGCACTCCGGCCCGCCGCTGGAACCACGTCTGCCGCAGCCGCCACCCCACCACGGCCCGGCGTTCGATCACGGCGTGGGAGCGCCGCAGCGACCCCGACCGCACCGCCACGCGTACCCCGTCGTAGCCGTGTCCCAGTGACCGGTACCGGTCGAGCCCGAGCGGGATCCCGGCCCCGGCCAGCAGCAGCGCGAGCACCAGCAGGACCCACCAGAGGACGATCCCCGTCGCCCAGATCCCCACGGCGCTCGCCACCGCCGGCACGGCCCACGGGAAGACGGCGCGGAACAGGCGGCGGTTGCGCGCCACGGGCGGGTGGCGGCGGAGTTCGGCCTGGTGGGGGCCGATGGCCTCCGCGGTCACCTGGTACGCCACGGCCCGGGGCACGTCGGGCAGGAGTTGCCCGCGCGTCTCGGAGTCGCCGAGCCCCGTGACGATGGCCCAGGCCCGTACGACCCCGGCCCAGCGTTCGGCGAGCCCGTCCACGATCTCGTAGCCGCGTACCCGGGCGGACTCCAGCGACACGCTGCGCCGGTTGATCAGCCCTCGTTCGGCGACCAGGTAGCCGTCGCGGTGCTTGAGCTTGAAGTCCCAGTTGAAGACCGCGTACATCAGCCCGCCCACGACCGGCATCGCCAGCACGAGCAGCACCGCCACGGCCACCAGCAGGTAGGGATGGTCCCAGACCCATTCACCGGCGCTCCAGGCGGCGTCCTGGTCGAGGCCCAGGTCGTCGCCCCACTGGAACGCCAGGCCCACGGCGCCGCCCGCGAGGGCGAAGGGGGTGAGCAGGTACGCGCCGGACAGCGGCCCGTACAGCAGCCACTTCCGCGGCACCCCGATGATCACCCGCTCGTGCGGGACCGCCGCCTCGGACACCTGCGCCTCGGGCCGGGGCGCGCGCCGCAGCAGCACCGACTTGAGGCGGTCGGCCTCCTCCGGCGTGACCCCGTCGAGCTCGGCCTCCTCGTCGCCGCCGCTGGCCCCGGTGTCGATCTTGAGCACGGTCAGGCCGAGCAGGCGGTGCAGGGGCGGCGTGGACACGTCGACGCCGCGGATCCGCTCAAGCGGGATGGCACGGACGGAACGGCTGATCAACGACCGCTTGGTCTCCAGCCGATCGCCGACGATCTCGTAGCTGAAGGTGGCCCACCTGATGATCGCGAACACCACGGTGCCCGCCACGCCCAGGGCCGCCCATACGTACGAGTGGGCCGAGAACCCGCCCACGAACAGCACGCCGACGAGGGGCAGGAGGAGGGAGGGCAGCATGCGTACGGGATCGATGAGCAGCACCTTGGGGCTCAATCGCAGCGGCACCCGGACCGGAGGACCCGACGGCCCTCCCATCGGGCCGGGCGGACCGCCCCACGGCTCGGGCGCCTGCCCGCTCCCATCGCCGCCTCCCGGGTGCGCGGCCCAGGGCGAAGCGCCGTCCCGGGGGTACGGCTGCGGAGGACCGGCAAGGGGACGCGGATCGCTCAGAGGCGGAGGATCTGGCTGAGGAGGCGGGTCGCCTTGCGGGTGGTGGGGGTCGGTCATGTCGCGTCGTCCCTGAGCGCCTCGGCGCGGTGCGCGAGCTGCTCGGCGAGCCCGGCCGCCACCGCGTAGTCAAGACCCTTGATCGTCGAGGACCCGGCGTGGGACGCGGTACGGATCTCAAGCGTGGCCAGCCCGAGCAGCCGCTCCATCCACCCTTGCCCCTTGTCGACCGTCTGGATGCGGCTCACAGGCACGAACACCCACTCCCTGGCCAAGAACCCCGACCTGGCGTAGACGACGTCCCCTGAGAGCTCCCAGCGGTGCACGGCGTACCGTACGAACGGCTCGGCCACCAGGAACGGCGCCGTCAGCAGCACGACCGCGGCAGGCAGCAGCCAGGAGTTGTCCGCGAACCAGCCGGGCACCCACGACCAGCCGCTCCCGCCCACCCACCGCGCCACCAGAAGCGAGCCGCCGAGGAAGAACACGAAGGCGACCAGCGATTCGAGCAGCCACAGGCGGACGGCTTTCGGCGAGACGCGGTTCGCCGGATCGCGCAGTGGGCCAGTTGACGTCACAAGGCCAGCTTAGGGCGCGCGGAGGCAAGGCGATCAGCCCGCGAGCCGCCAAAGATCGACCGAGATCCTCGGCGTGTCGGCCGTCGCGCCCCTCCGCCCCGGTGCCATGCTCGGTGGCGGCCGGCCGCAGGCTGTCGAGCTTGGCCACGTCGGCGGCGCCACGTACGTGCCAACCAGGCTCGGCCAGCGCATGACCGCACCACCGCGCAAGCGCCTCACGCAACGTGGCAGCCGCCGTCACCCGCACGAACCACCGCCGGCCGTGACTCCCGCACCCGCCGAGTCACCACCGACCGTCTCGGCCGCGCCCGCCGAACCACCGCCGGCCGTCGCGCCGGCATCCCTCACCCCGCGAACCACCACCGCCCGATTCGGGCCACCAGAGCCGCCCGAATCACCACGAGCTCCTACATCTACGGACCGATCCGGCGCATCTGGTTTTTGCGACATCACCGCGACCGAAAACACTGTCCGTTTTGTCGGATCCGGGCGCATGACCCCACTCCCGTCCCACCGCATCGAACCAGCAGGCCAGGCCGGGTCCCGAGGCGCGACCCGATTCCGGTCCCCCAACAGACACGCAGGCCACTCCTGTGGCCAACCTCACTCCACGGATCCCGCGATTCTGACCCGTTTCGGATCCTTTACCGAGCACCGACCATCGAGAAACGGTCTGCGCACCGCCGAGAGCCGCGTAGCATCGTCCGGCATGGGGCTGTGTAACGCGGCAACACGCATGCGGCGCATCGCCGTCAGTGTGACGGCGGTGACTGCGGCGTTCGCGTTGGCCGGTTGCGGCAGCTTCATCGGCAGATCTCAGGCCAAGGACATCGCGGAGATCAACGTCTCGAGCCCGGAGTTGGGGGAGGGCAAGCCGCTCCCCGCCGAATACTCCTGCCGGGGTGGCGAGGGCAGTCCTCCGCTGCGCTGGTCGAGCCAACCGCAGTCCGAGGCGAAGTCGATCGCGATCGTGGTCGACTCCCACACACCGTCCGATTCAGCCGTCAACTGGGTGCTCTACAACATCCCGGCGACCACGACCGAGCTGGGGCCCAACGCCGCGGCGGACCCGCCCGAGGGGTCCGGCCAGGCGAAGGTCACCGGCGGCAAGGAGGGCTATGAGCCGCCTTGCACAAGCCCGGGCAGCTATCGCTTCACCGTCTACACGTTGAACGGACGGGTCGACCTCAAGCAGGGTGACGAGCTCCCCGACATCCTGAAGGAGATCGCGGACAAGACGATCGCCCGGGGTCGGCTCACAGCGGTCGACATCCAGTGAGAGAGCGATCACAGCAGGTAGTCCGGTGTACCTATTCTTCACGTAGGGTGTGACAACGCTCATAGTGGTCCGACACAATCAGATCCAATCGTTAGGCACTGGTGATCAAAGGGGGCAGGTCGCGTCGATGGCCGCGCGATCTCACCAGCGCCGAAGGGAGGCCATGGCTTTGAGGGTGGTGCAATGATCGCGGTCGTAGTGAGCTTGGTCGCTGTCGTGCTCCTCGTGCTCGTCGTCGTGGCACTGGGCATGCGTTCCATGAGCCGGAGGGAGAGCTCTCTCCCTCCGGAACGGCTGAAGGAGATGGCCGAGAAAGAGGAGATGACGCACGCGCGCTCCACTGACGAGTTCGCGGCGCACGAGCCTCGCATGGCCAATTTCAGCCCTGATTTCAGCCCCATCGGCGAGCGCGAGCCCAAACCGGTGCGTACCGGTCAGCGTGGCAGGCGCGGCGTCGACGAGTGGGGCAACCCGAGCACGGATGACGACGACGAGGAGTTCTGGGCCAACATCCGCAGCGACGCGGAAGAGGGCGGCTTCGGCGCGGGTGGCACCGTGGCGGCCAGGAAGGCCTCCTCCCGTCCGGTCGAGCGTGAGAAGCCCGCCGAGCGCCCCGCGGCCCCCAAGCGCCAGGAGCGCACCGCGAAGCCGCGGCCCGCTGCCGCCGCCGTCGACCCCGACGCGACCACCGTCCAGGCCCCCCTGCCGCAGCGCCAGCCGACCCCCGCCGCGGCCAACCTCGCCGACCTGGTGGAGCCCGCCAAGCGCCCCGCTCCGTCCCAGTCGGAGATGGCCGACCAGCGTACGGTGACGTTCGCGGCCCCGACGGCCGACGTGATGAGCATCCTGGGCGCGGGCGCCAAGCCGGTCCCCTCCCCCCGCCCCGACTCCCTGTCGTCCAACAACTCGCCCAGGAGCGGCACCGGCTCCTTCCCGGCGGCCCCCGCCGCCAACGGCACCTTCCCGGCCAGCCCCGTGAGCCAGCCCGGCGGGAGCGGCGCCTACCCCGCCACCCCCTCCTCGAGCGGCTCCTTCCCCGCCCAGCCGGCCCCCATCCACGGCGCGCCCACGAGCGACCCGTTCCCCGTCTACAACAACGCGGCCGAGACCACCTGGACCAACCCGCCCGCGACGCCCTCCTCGTCCGGCTCCTGGCCCGCGCAGCCCGACATCCTCGACGACCCCACCCCCGCCGCCGGTTACGGCTCGGGCACGTCCTGGCCGGCGTTCGAGCAGCCCGCCGCGCGCTCCTCCTACCCCGCCTCGTACGAGGTGCGCTCCGGTTGGGCCGTGGCCGACGACACCGACCCGCTCACCGGCCCCTCCCCCGCCACCGGCACCCCGACCGTGCCCGGCAGGGCGGTCTCGGCCTACGACGACGTGCTGTCCACGTCGACTCCGGTACCCCCGACACCGCAGGGCGCGCCGTTCGCGTACGAGACGGGCGACATCACCACCGCCCCGGCCGCCGCCTGGCCGGAGCCGCCGTCGAGCGCGACCTCGTGGCCGACGTACGGCTCCCAGAACGGCAACGACGGCGGCAACCACCGTCGCGGGTCCGACCAGGAACACCCGCACGACTACTACCGGTGAACGCACGCGCCCATTAATGGGTAAAACCAGCGTGAGACACCCCTAAAGCAGGGTCGACGGAGCAATAGGGTTTGCTCCATGATCCCCGACACGAAGAGTAGCTGGCTGAGCACCCTCCGGCATGACGTGCCAGCCTCGCTCGTGGTTTTCCTCGTCGCGGTGCCCCTGTCCCTGGGCATCGCGATGGCCTCCGGCGCGCCGCTGGCCGCCGGTCTGATCGCCGCCGTGGTCGGCGGGATCGTGGCGGGCGTCCTGGGCGGCTCCGCCGTTCAGGTCAGCGGACCCGCCGCCGGGTTGTCGCTGGTGGTCGTGGATCTCGTGCAGACGTACGGATGGCGCGCCACCTGCATGATCACCCTGCTGGCGGGTGCCGTACAGCTCCTGCTGGGCGTGTTCAAGGCGGCCAGGGCGGCACTCGCGGTGTCGCCGGCGGTCATCCACGGCATGCTGGCGGCCGTCGGCGTGATCATCGCCCTCGCCCAGCTCCACGTGGTGCTGGGCGGCAGCTCGCAGCGTTCGGCCGTGGCCAACCTGATCGAGCTGCCCGGCCAGATCGCGAACCTGCACGGTCACAAGGTCGCCGTCGGCCTGCTCACGATCACGGTGCTGGCGCTGTGGACGCGGCTGCCCAAGCGGGTCAAGGTCGTGCCCGCGCCGCTGGTGGCGCTGGTCGTGGCGGCGGTGACGGCGTGGGTGTTCGAGTGGGACGTCACGCGCGTGGACCTGTCCCACAGCGTCACCGAGTGGGCCTTCCCGGTCCTGCCGCACGGCGACTGGCACCTGATCGTGGGGGCGGTGCTGCTGGTGGCACTGCTGGCCGGGTGCGAGTCGCTGCTGTGCTGCGTGGCGGTGGACGGGATGCACGGCGGCCGCCGCGCCGACCTCGACCAGGAGCTGACCGGCCAGGGCGTCGCGAACATGGTCACCGGCGCCCTCGGCGGCCTGCCGGTGGCGGGGGTGATCGTGCGCAGCACCGCGAACGTGCAGGCCGGCGCGCACACCCGCTGGTCGGCGATCCTGCACGGGGTGTGGGTGCTGGTGTTCGCGATCGGGTTCGGCTGGACGATCAAGCTGATCCCGCTGGAGGCGCTGGCGGCGTTGCTGGTGTTCATCGGCGTGCAGATGGTGAACCTCGGTCACATCAGGAAGGTGCACGGCCACGGCGAGGTGCCCGTCTACGTGGTGACGATGCTCACCGTGATCGCGCTCGGGCTCGCCGAGGGCGTCGTGGTGGGGCTGATCCTGGCCGCGCTGCTCGCGCTGCGCCGCCTGACCTGGGTCACGGTCCTGAAGCGCGACGGCGGCGACGGGCGGCTGCACGTGACGGTGTCCGGTTCGCTGACGTTCCTGGGGGTGCCCAGGCTCACGCACGAGCTGCGGACGATCGCCCCGGCCACCGCCGTGGACCTCGACCTGAACATCGACTTCATGGACAACGCCGCCTTCGAGGCCATCCACTCCTGGCGGCTGGACCACGAGCGCATGGGCGGCACGGTCGACATCGACGAGCTGCACGACGAGTGGTACACGCTGGCGGCCAGCGGCGCGCGCATGTTCCCGGTGAAGTCGCCGCCCAAGGTGCCGGACCGCTGGTGGCTGCCGTGGTCGCACCGCCGTCATCCCGCCCGTCCCTCGGCTCCCGACTCCACTGAGGCGGAGTGCCTGCTGACGGCGGGGGCGCGCGAGTTCCACCGGCGTACGGCGCCGCTGGTCCGGCCCATCTTCACCGAGCTGGCCCGCAAGCAGCAGCCCTCGCACCTGTTCATCACGTGCGCCGACTCCCGGATCGTGCCCAGCCTCATCACCGCGAGCGGGCCCGGAGACCTGTTCACGGTGCGCAACATCGGCAACCTGGTGCCGCGCCGGGGCTCCGAACCGCACGACGACTCGGTGGTGGCGGCGATCGAGTACGCCACGCAGGTCCTCGGCGTGCACACGATCACGGTGTGCGGGCACTCCGGGTGCGGCGCCATGGCCGGGGTGCTGAGCGGCGGGGTGCAGGCGGGCAGCCTGCCGGGGCTGAGGCGGTGGCTGCGGCACGGAAACCACAGCCTGGCCACGTTCATCGAGACCGAGGGCGACCGGCTGCACAGCGGCGCTCTGGACGTGCTGTGCCGGGTCAACGTGCAGCAGCAGCTGGAGAACCTGCGCACGTACCGGAAGGTCGACGAGCAGGTGCGCGCCGGGAAGCTGGAGCTGGTGGGGCTGTTCTTCGACATCGGCTCGGCCAGGGTGCACATGGTGCCGCCGCTGCGCCCCGCACCGGCCGAGCGGATGATGAGCTTCTGAGTAATCCTGCGCAGACGCGGCGTCTGGAGGCGGATTAGTGTCGCGGGGGCCGGCGAGGTTCTCCATATGCCCATGGCGCTCCTCGCGACGCAGGTCCTGACTCCCAGGGACCGGAGGGGCGGAGGTGTCGATGCCTCCGCCCTTCACTTTGCGTTACACAATAACCGAATGGGTACATAGCCTCACGTAGAGTAATGAATCGCCCGAAACAGGGGGAATGGGCGGTGACGGCACTTCGGAGAGCAGCGGTGGCCGCGGCGACGGGAATGCTCGCGGTCGCGTGCGCCGGCGCGCAGAGCCTGACAATGACGGCGACCGCGCCGCCAACCGGCCTTGAGCCGTTTTATCAGCAGAAATTGTCGTGGTCGGACTGCAGAGAAGGCTTTCAGTGCGCCACGTTGAAGGTGCCACGGGACTACGCCCGTCCCGAGGGTCACCAGCTGAAGATCGCCGTCATCCGGCTGCCCGCGAAAGACAGATCCCGGCGCATCGGCTCACTGGTGACCAACCCTGGAGGGCCCGGCGCGTCCGGCGTGCTCTTCCTCCGCACCTCCGGCCAGGCGTTCGGCGAGGCATTGCGAGATCGCTTCGACCTCGTCGGGTTCGACCCACGCGGCGTGGGGCGGAGCGATCCGGTGCGCTGCCTCGACTACCGGCAGGCCGAGCAGCGCCTCCTCTACGATCCGCCCACCACGCGCGCCCAGGTCAACGCGGAGGTCACGTTCTGGCGGGCGTTCGTGGCGGCCTGCGAGGCCAGGTCCGGGGCCGATCTTCCGTACGTCGGAACGGTCAACGCCGCCCGCGACATGGACGTGCTGCGGGCGGCGCTCGGCGACAGGCGGCTGACCTACCTCGGATTCTCGTACGGCACGTACCTGGGCGCCTTCTACGCCGACCAGTTCCCCCGGAACGTGCGGGCCCTGGTCCTGGACGGCGCGTCCGACCCGAAACTGACGGGCGAGGAGTTCCTCCTCGGTCACGCCGAGGGCTTCGAGACGGCCCTGCGCGCCTTCGCCGCCTACTGCGTCAGCACTGCCGGCTGCCCGCTGGGCATCGGGAGCGTGGACCGGGCCGTCGGCAAGATCTCCGGCCTGCAGGAACGGGCCGCCCGCGAACCCCTGAGGAACCGGGCGGACGGCCGCGTCCCGGTGGACGACGACGGGGTGACTCAGGGGATCTACACGGCCCTCTACAACCGGAGCTACTGGCCCACGCTGCGGCAGGCGCTGATACAGGCGATCGACGACGGTGACGGCACCGGCCTGTTCAAGCTCGGTTACGCGCAGGAGATGATCGCCCCGTTCGGGGCACTGCAGGCGGTCAACTGCGTCGACAAGCCGTTTCCCGCCGATCTCGCGGCCGTACAGGACCTGGCCGACCGGGCCGGGAAGGTCGCGCCGCACTTCGGCTCGTTCGTCGTGTGGCCGTGGCTGGCATGCGCGTACTGGCCGGTCAAGCCCACCCGGCGGCCCAGGGCGGTGACCGCGACCGGAGCGCCGCCGATCCTCGTGATCGGCACCACCCGGGACCCCGCGACCCCGTACAAGTGGGCTCAGAGCCTGGCGGACCAGCTCACGTCCGGCGTCCTGCTCACCTACGACGGCGACGGACACACCGCCTACCTGACCAACACGGAGACGTGCATCCGCGAGCCGGTCGAGCAGTACCTGATCAGCGCTCAGCCCCCGAAGCCCGGCATCACCTGCAAGCAGACGCCGCTGGACCCGGAAGGCAAGGGCTCGCCGAGCTGAGCTCTCAGCCCGCGGGCCGACGGCCGAAGTCCGTGGCGAGCCAGGTCGCGAGGTCCGCGGCCGGCCGGCCGCGCTCGCCGGACCCCGGTTCCCCCGCCTCCGGCTCCCGCACGCGGTCGAGACGGAACACCCGCCAGTCGCCGGCGTCGAGGTCGTGGGCGAGAACGTACCAGCGTCCGCGGGCGTAGAGGCACCGCACCGCCTCCACCCGCCGCCGGCTGAGGGCCCCGTGCCGGTCGCGGTAGCCGAACCGCAGCACGAGGTTCTGATCGGCGCCTCGCCGTCACCCACCTGCGGTGCGGCTACTTCTTCAGCAACCTGCTGTTCGAGCTCGACAACATCCGCTCGGGCAGCGTGGCCGTGCTCCTGCCCACCGGCATGCCGTTCTCCTGGGTCGCTCCGGCCGACATCGCCGCGGTGGCCGCGTCCCTGCTGCTGCGCGCCGACTGGTCGGGCCGCCGGGTGCAGGCCGTGCGCGGACCACGGGACCTGTCCTGGGACGATGCCTTGGCCGTGGTCGGCCACGTCCTGGGCCGCACGGTCACCGCCCACCGTGTCGCCGACGACGACATGCGCGCCACGCTGGCCGGCGCCGGTATGTCCCCGGCGCAGGTCGAGGCCATCATGGGCATGTCGACCGGACTGCGGGAGGGATTCGTCCCCGAGCTGCCGAGGACGCCCCTGACCACGACCGACACGACGCTCGGAGCATGGGCCTGGGCCGAACTCCGTCCCGCCCTCGACCTGACCGGGTGACGCGTGCCCGACCTGTGACGACCACCGGATCGGGCTGTCTTACCCGGCGCGTCGGATGGTGTACTCGCCCTGCCGGCACCTCGTAATCAGGTGGCCCGCCCGTCCGCGGTGTCGCCAGGAGCCGCCACCCAGGGCATGCGGTGGACAAGGCTGTCGCGCAGCCGAGTGAGAGTGGCGATGCGCTTCTCCAGTTCGGCCACCCGCTGCGCGGCGACGGCGTTACCGGCGGCGCACGGTGGCGCGTCGCAGAACATTTCGGGCAGCTCAGCGTCGAGGTGGTCCAGGAACGACTTCACGTCTTCGACGGTGAACCCGCAGGCCAGCAGTTCACGAATGTTGCGGACGCGGAGGGTCGCGCCGGGCTCGTACACGCGATGTCCCGCGGTCGTACGGCCAGGCTCCAGGAGGCCCTGCTCCTCGTAGTAGCGCAGGGCACGGGTCGTGGTTCCGGCCTTCGCGGCCAGTTCACCGATGAGCATCGCAGGCACCTCCGAGTCCGACCGCACGGCTTCACGTACACGTCAAGCTCCTAGCCGGACCACCGTCTTCCCGGTGTACGTGCCCTTCACGAGACCGAGGAGGGCCTGCGGCGCGTTCGCGAGCCCGTCGATCACCGTCTCGTCGTAGACGATCGCGCCTTCGCTCAGCCAGGTACGGAACTGCGTGTCGAACTCCGGAGCACGGTCAGGATGATCGCTCGTGGTGAAGCCGCGCATGGTGAGGCGCTTGCCGATCACGCTGAGCAGGTCGCCCGGCCCGTCGTCAGGACGGCTCTTGCCCTGCCGGTTGAGGGCTCCGCACAGCGCGATGCGGCCATGCGGGTTCATGACCTCGATCGCGGCACGCAACTGTTCGCCGCCCACGTTGTCGAAGTAGACGTCGATGCCTTCGGGGGCGGCCTCGCGCAGCCTGTCCACGATCGGGCCGTCGTGATAGTCGAAGGCCGCGTCGAACCCGAGTTTGCCGGTCAGATGGGCGACCTTCTCGATTGATCCGGCGCTGCCGATCACCCGGGACGCCCCCTTGAGCCGGGCGATCTGACCGGCCATGTTCCCAGTCGCTCCAGCCCCGCTGGAGACGAAGACGGTGTCGCCGGGCCGTAGCTCCGCGGCGTCCATGAGCCCGACGTACGCGACCAGCCCGGAGCCGAGGTAGGTGGAAGGCGTCGAGTAGGCGTTGCGGTCAACGCGGCGGAACAGCCCGGCCCGCGCCACGGCATACTCGCGCCAGCCGAACCGATGCGTCACCAGGTCGCCTGCGCCAAGTGACGGGTCGGCAGAGGCCACCACCTCACCGATGGCGGCTCCGTACATCGCCTCACCGATCTCATAGCGGGGCATCGGCAGACCGGAGGTCCCCGCGATCAACATGAGCATGCCGGGCTCGAGCGACATGAACAGATTGCGGACCAGTACCTGACCCGCCGCGGGATCAGGGACGGCGACCTCGGCGATCTCGAAGTCGCCGGGATCGGGCAGGCCCTCCGGGCGTGCGACAAGCCGGACCTCCAGTCCGGTGCCGGAGAATATTGGGCTTTTCGAAGGTGCGTCCATGCCGACGACGGTAGGGGTTGACCCATACGTGAAGGTCAACCCGTCCGCCTGGTGACCAGCCGGTAGGCGTCGTGGTCGTCCGCCTCCCAGACCCAGATGTCAGTGACCCGCGCCCAGTAGAACTCCGTGTCGTAGAAGCGGGAGCGGCGCGAGGAGGTGGCCCTCAAGAACGGCTGCCTGCCACGGCCGCGCGACGGGGGCCGGTGGACGGTCAACAGCATCGGCCGGGTACGAGACCGCCACGGGCACACGTACCTGATAGCCGTCATCCCCCACCGGCACCGCACGATGGAGGCCGGGGTGAAAGCGGTCGAACACGTCGCCGAACTCGTCACCAGGGCCTCTCCAAGGCTGCGGACCGCAGGTGAGGCCGCCCATTCTCTCCCTCCACCCCGCCCCGGCGGCGAAGGGGCGGCGGGGCGCTGCGGCGTGAGACGGACGAGGGCGCGTTACGTCGCGGCGGTCATGCGTCCCAGGTGACCGGGAGGCTCTTGACGCCGTAGATGTCGGCGGTCTCCGGGCGCAGGGCGACCTCGTCGGCCGGTACGGCCAGGCGCAGCGTGGGGAAGCGGTTGAGCAGCGCGGGGAGCGCGACGCGCAGCTCGACGCGGGCCAGCTGCTGGCCCAGGCACTGGTGGATGCCGTGGCTGAAGGCCAGGTGGCCGCCGTCCTGCCGGCGGATGTCGAGCGCATGGGGGTCGGTGAAGCGCTCGGGGTCACGGTTGGCGGTGGCGTACGACAGGATGACCGTCGAGCCGGCCTTGATGATCTGGCCGCCCAGCTCGACGTCCTCCAGCGCCACTCTCTGGAACTGCTTGGCGACGGTCAGATACCGCAGCAGCTCCTCCACGGCCGGTTCGGCGAGCGCGGGCTCGGCGCGCAACGCCGCCAGCTGCTCCGGGTTCTGCAGCAGCGCGAAGGTGCCCAGCGCCAGCATGTTGGCCGTGGTGTCGAAGCCGGCCGACAGCAGGATCAGGGCCATGCCCTGCAACTCCTCATCGGTCAGGTCGCCGTCCATGAGGTCGCTGAGCACGTCGTCGGTGGGGTTGGCGCGCTTGGCGGCCACGAGCTGCGCGAGGTACTGCT